>NZ_JBFUDW010000006.1:0-391383 GCF_056404515.1 Mesorhizobium sp. P2_C7
TCCATGCCGTCCATGCCGATCAGACAGGGCGACAGCTTCGCGAAGAAGGGCAGTACCTGCCGGCGGCGCAGCGGCTTGCGGACGACAACATCGCCCACCGCATCAATACAGTGAACCTGAAAAACGCTTTTGGCCAAATCCAGGCCGATCGTGATAATATCCATGACGGGTGGCTCCCTTGGCTCGTGGTCGCTTTGACAGCATCCACACTTTGGCACTCAGATGCCGGGAGCGGGAGCCATCCACATCATCTGCTTTCAGAACGCGGCGAAGCTGATCTCTACGACCGACATGCTGAAGGGTTTCGGGTGCCGTCCGGCGTCGTCTAATCGCAGCCGATAATGCAAGCCCTTTTTGCCGCACGAAGTGTCGTATGCCGGGAGCATGGTCGTCTTCGCAGTCGATATGATGTCGCTGCATGATGAGTCTCCACGGAACGGCCCTTCCACTGTACGAAGCGCACGCGTCAAGATGGCTTGACGGTGCAACGCCTGTTCTCGGAATGGCCAGCTCACGTCCCGGCAGGGACGTCTCGGCGCAATCGACGGTAAAAACTTATGCTGTAGGTCGTCCGACTGAACAGTTCACTCGATTTCAGCATGGCATGCATGATGACCGCCAGCTTCCGGACCGCGTTCACGCGGATCGTGCCTGGCGTGACCTCAAAAGGGCAAGAGCAACGGAACCAGGATCACGCTCACGATCAGGACGATGACGGAGAAGGGAACGCCGATGCGGACAAAGTCCCCAAACGAGTAGCGCCCCGGCGCAACCACCAGCGTGTTCACGGGCGAGGAAACAGGCGTCATGAAGGCTGTCGAAGCCGCCAGCGCGACGGTCATGGCGAATGGATAGGGGGACACACCCAATTCATGGGCCACAGCAAGGGCGACTGGAGCCATCAGCACCGCGGTTGCCGTGTTTGAGATGAACATACCCAGAGCAGCCGTGATGGCGAAGAGCATTGCAAGGACAATGCTGTTTCCGGCCCCGGCGGTGAGATTCTTCAGGCCTTCCGCCGCCAGGTCGACGCCGCCAGTTCGCTCCAAAGCGACAGAAAACGGCAACATGCCGACGATCAGGATGATCGTTTTCCAGTCGATTGATCGATAGGCGCTCGCGAAGTCGACGCAGCCGAGCATACCCATGAGAAGGCAGCCGATGAGGGCCGCTTGCACATTCGGCACGATGCCACTGACCATCAGGCCGATGACGAAAAGGAGACAAATCACCGCGTGCAATGACTTTCCTGGGACTGGAAGCCGTTCCTCGATCTCGACGGGCAGTTTGATGACGAGGAGATCTTTCGTGTCGGTCCGATACCGCTCGATTTCCTTCCAGGGTCCGATCACCAGCAACATATCACCGGTATTGAGCCTCTCGGCCAGGAGATTGTCCGTATGCGGGCCGTCGCCGCGGTTCAGGCCGACAGCCGTTACCCCGAAGTGCGTCCGCAGCTTGGACTCCACCACCGTCTTGCCGATGAGTTCCGACGTCGGCGGCACGATGGCCTCAGCCATGCCGAGCTCTTGCGATCGATCCGCAAAATAGCCGCCGCTCAATGGCAAATCCTCCAGGACCATCCGCGCCTGGAGCTCCTTGAATTTACTGCCGGGAGCCGTTAGGTCGATCAGGAGAATGTCGCCAGCCTGCAACTCTGTCTTGACGGTAGGCCTGAGAATTTCCTTTCGGAACTTATGACTGCGCTCGATCGCCAGAATGTTGGCACCAGACGTGCTTCGCAAGTCCAACAGCTCCAAATTCTGTCCGACCAAGGGAGAACGGTCGGAAATTTTCACTCGTCGCTCTCGATGAGCAAGCTTGTATTCCTCCACCCACGTCCCGAAGGTCGCCTGTTGGGGCGTCTTCTGCTCGTTTTCGACAGGCAGCCAGCGTCGGGCAAAGATCATGTATACGATCGCAAGACCAAGAACCGGAAGGCCAAACGGTGTGAAGCTGAAGAAGCCAAACCCTGGCACACCGTGCCGCTCGAGCTCACTGTTGACGACAAGGTTGGGCGCGGTGGCCACGAGTGTCATCATGCCGCTGATGAGGGCAGCGAAGCTGAGTGGCATCATCAGCCGTCCCGGGCCTATGCCGGTGCTTTGCGAAATACGCAGTACGACGGGAATGAAAATCGCGGTTACCGCCGTCGAACTCATTGTGGCGCCCAGCGAGCAGACGACCAGCATGAGGAGCACGGTCAGCCGGACTTCGCTTGATCCCGCTCTTGCAATGAGCCAGTCGCCGAGCCGCTGGGCGACACCTGTCCGCACCAATCCGTCGCCGATGATAAAGAGAGCCGCGATGAGGACGATATTCGGATCGCTGAAGCCCGCCAGCGCCTCTCCGATCGACAGCACGCCGGTAAAAGGTAGCGCCACCAGCATGATAAGCGCGACGGCGTCCAGCCTTGGCCTATTGACCGCGAACATGACAATCGCGGAGACCAGTAGGGCGAGGACAAGCGCGAGTTCTGCATTCATCTTGCGTCCCTGTTCAACGGCAACCAACCTGCGCAGGCGACTACCTCAATTGAAGGCATCGTGACTCGTTCTGGCGGTAGGCCGCGGAATGGAAGGCATTCCTTCGGTGGAAAGCTATCCGAGAGTCAGGATCCCCACCAGCAGGGTCGCAGAAGTCTTCCATAAGCTGGCCCATTTGAGGCGCTCGCGGCGTTCCTCACGCTTCGGGCTTGGACTGGAAGCCATGACCTGCCCCATGACGCTGTTGCCGGCCGCATCCAACGGTGGCGCGAAGATGCCCAGCCCCGCCCTTGCAGGGACCTGCGATCATGAGAATTGTGATCTTTCGGGCCCCTCGCCTGGCCAGTCTTCCCTCATCTGTTTTGGCTGAAGTCAAATATGACACCGAGCCACGCTGCGTATACACCGCACCAAGAGAAGACTACCTACAATCACAGATGCCTTACCGTATTGGAACTGCGGAGACTGATACGTCAACATGCAGGCCAGTCGGATCTCCCGCGCTGCCGACAAAGCCTCCCGAGATTGGAAGGGCCTGCGAAGCTTCGCGGGTCACCCCCACGCGGATCAGGTTGGCGCCTGCGACCAGCCCGTTGGTCGGGTCGTACTCGACCCAGCCGGCGCCCGGAAGATAGACACCGCACCAGGCGTGCGTACTACCGCCTCCGCGGGTCGTGCCGGAGGTGTCATCGTAGAGGTACCCGGTGACGAAGCGGGTGGCCAAGCCGAAGCTTCGCAGCGCTTCCATCATCAGGACAGCGAAGTCGCGGCAGGTACCGGTGCCGAGCTCGATTGTCTGCACGGCTGTCTGCGTGCCTTCCTCGCGGCGGGCGCCGTAGCGGAACTGCTGCTGGATGGCGCGAGTCATCGCCTCCAATACCTTCAACGTGTTCGTGCTGCCGGCCTCGGCGACCGCGCGACGCGCCCAGGCCTCAACCTTGCGGTCCGTGTCCGGCATTTGCAGTCCGGTCAGACGCCCAAGATCAGCAGTTTCGCTTTGGGTGTAAGAGAGCGGGAACTTTTCAGCCGCGGTCTCAAGGCTGTACTGCGGGAGTAGCGGGCCTTCGGGATGATGCGTCAGATCCAGCGTCGAGATGATGCTTAGGCGCTTGGTCCTGAGCGTTTCGGGCCATTCGACGAAACAGATGGAATTGTCGAATGTGTCGTGCTTCCAGTAGATGGAGGCTGGCTCCGGCTCCATCTTGAGATCGGCGTGATGCAGTCTCAAGTCGTGACTGTCGTCGGGCCGCACCATCAGCCGGTGACGCAAAAGGCCGACCGGATTGCGGTAGGTGTACTCGGTCGTATGGACAATCTTGATTCGCGCCATTTCGCGTCCGTCCAGCTTCCGAATGGTCTATTCGGTTCTGATTTCTGCGTACAGGTATTTCGCGGCACAGCCAAGGCGACCGATCGGAAGCAACTACACCGCAAAGGATAAGGGCCCTTTGTCCGGTTCGTTCTCTGGCGCAACCGCGACCGCCTGCCTGGCCGCTCGGAACGTCGGCTTTCAGGAAACGGCATGCGCGCCCTCAATGACCGAGATCGGCGCTAAGCTGTCATTTGTCGCACTGAGAATGAACGTCTCCGCTGAATGTACAACGGGTCTTTCAGGGTGGTTGCAATAGTCTAACGTGTAGTATCGCCATCGCGGCCGCCAGACTAAGGTAATTACGAACAACTCAACCCCTCACCGCCTCTTGAAATATTGCACTGGGTGCGGCATGCCGCACAAGGTCGCCGTGGTGCAGGCTTCTACGCCGAGCCAGTCCGTCAGCTGCCCGCCCCTCCAGCCCCCGACCCGTGTCATCGGCGGCAAACGTCGGCGCCTGATCGACATTCGCATCGCGGCCGGGGCCTTGCTTGGTGTCGGAGCAGGTTGTCGTGCAATCATCGCCGGGCGGCACCCCTCTGCGCAACGCGGCTGCAAGTGCCGGTTGGCAAGCACAGGCTGACGGCAGCAGATTGTGAAGCAGCCCGCCCCAAGCGCAAAACACCAACCTGACCTGCAATAGGAGTCCAGGCGGGATCGATTGGCGGGCAATTGGGAATCCTCCCCTCGAAAGCACCCCTCCGACGCGATTATGAAGCAGGTCTTTCGATCGGCGTGGGCAGCCGATTGCCCCCGTGCATAGAGTTTGTTGACAGGATGGAACACTGTGGCATTGCCACGAGTGGAACGACGGCCTTACAAACGCCTGACGACGAATTCTCAGGAGGGCAGGCGCTGCTATGAGTGGCTGGTTGCATACTCTTCCACTCGCTTGGATGGCTCTCGTCGTGTTCGGGGCCACCTATATCGTCGCGTTCATCTTGCACCAAGGCATCGCCGCTCTGTCTGTGGGCTCCACGGCGCGGTCATTCAAGGCGCTTTCGCCTGGCATGTTGCCGCCGCTCGGTATCATCTTTGGCCTGTTTGTGGCGTTCACCGCGGCTCAGGTCTGGAGCGACAACGATCACGCCAATGCGGCAGTCAATCGCGAGGCCAGTGCATTGCGGTCGGTCGTGCTTCTGGCGAGCAGCTTTCCCGGCGAGCCCGAGGCGCGCTTACGGACGCTGGTGCACAGCTATATCGAGCAAACGACGAGCCAGGAGTGGCCACTGATGGCCGAGGGCGCGGCGACCGTCACTATAATCCCGCCTGCGCTTAACGAGGCGCTGCGGACGACGCTGGCTTTGACGCCAAGCAATCCCGGCCAGGAGATCGCGCAGCGCGAGATGACGAGGTGGCTTGAAGACGCCTTCGAGGCGCGTCGCCAACGGGTTCTCGTCAGCTCCGCGCAAGTCAACCCCACGAAGTGGGCCTGCCTGATCCTGCAAGCCTTCTGTGCTCTTCTCGCGATCGCGATCGTTCACAGCGATAACCGAATGGCATCGGCGATCGCTCTTGGAAGTTTTGCGACGGGCGTGGCGGCATCCGTTCTCTTGATTCTCGCCCACGATCGGCCCTTCACGGGAGAGATCGCAGTGTCGCCGCAGCCGTTGCTGCAAGTCATGCCGGAATCCAAAGCGGGCGGCGGCGGATGATACAGGTAGGAGTGCAGAGACGGGTAGATTCCCGCTCCGGTGTGGCGCCGGTGACAGCGGTCAAGCCAGTCTCTTCGGCCGACATGAGGCGCAAAGCAGCCATGCCGTCGTCGCGTTGTAAGACTCTGATTTGGTGACAAGCAAAACAGCAGCCCCTACGACTCGTCCCTCTCATCGCGCAAATTAGACACAACGCGGCGGTTCTGCGACCTGCAGGCGGAGTTGGGGCAGTCGCGGACGAGCCTGTCCTTGCCGTAGCCCTTGGCCCACATGCGGTTGCGGTCTATGCCGCCGGCGGCGAGATAGTCCATCGCCGCATCGGCGCGCTTCTGCGACAGCGCTGTTTCGCTCGCGCCAGGATCGTCGGCGAAACCCTGCAGCTTGAGCAGCCAGCGCGGATTCTTTGCCAACCAGGCGATCTGGGTGTCGAGGGTGGCCTTGGCGACAGAATCGAGCGCGGCCGAACCTTGCGTGAAATAGATGCGGCGGCCGACATTGAGGATAAAATCCTCCTCGCTGCCCGGCTGCACGTTCTGGAAGCCGGCAACCTCGGCGTTGGTGACGTCGGGCGTGGGAGGGGCCAGCGTGTTGCTGGTCGAGCAGGATGCGGCCAGCACCAGCAGGCTGGCGGCGAGCAGCCGGCGCGTGTTTTCAATCATGCGGCTCATGAGGCGCCAATCATTCGACAGTGGTGGAAGCGGGCGCCTGGTCGGCGATGTGCGGCAGGACCTCCACCGCGGTGCCGATCGGGCATCGCTGGTAGAGGTCGATGATGTCTTCCGGGAACATGCGGATGCAGCCGCTGGAAGCGTCGGTGCCGATGCTCCATGGCTCCAGCGTGCCATGCAGGCGGTAGCCGATGTCAGCGCCGTCGCGGTACAGATAGAGCGCGCGCGGCCCGAGCGGATTGTTGGACGCGCCGCCTGCGATCATGGGCGGTAGCTCCGGCCTGCGCTTACGCATTTCGGGGGGCGGGACCCATTGCGGCCACAGCGCGCGGCGGTCGATCGTCGCGCGGCCGTACCATTTGAAGCCCTCCTTGCCGACGCCGACGCCGTAGCGGATGGCGGTCTTGTTTTCCATGATGAGGTAGAGGAAGTGGTGGCGGGTATCGACCACGACGGTGCCGACCGGCTCGCTGCTGAAATACTTGACGATCTGGCGATGCCATCTCTTGTCGATCTTGGCGAAGTTGGTCTTGCGATAGACAAAATTGTTGTCAATGGCGGTACCGGCGAAAAAGGATTTTGCCGTCGCGGCTTGAACAATATTGCCGGTTGCACCGACCCCGACCAGCGCCAGGCCGCCGAGCACGACCCCCCTGCGTGATAAAACCATCGGCAATCCCCACTGCCTTGAGCTTGGCGGACCATAGTTGAGAATTATTTCGCCTCAAAGTGGAAAATGCTGCGTTGCTTCAGTCCGCCGTCAACGGTCTGTCCACTTTTGGTCCGAACCCAAGACTGTAGACGCTCTCCGATCGGCACCGACTTCAACAAAATAATGGTCAGTGAAATTTGACTCGCCGCTCGCCGCGACGAACGTCAATTCACGCCTGCACCCTACGCTCGTGCTTCTCGACCGCCTCACGAGTGTCGAAAGGCCCCTCCCGCTTGCCGGGTTTTTCCGCCCTTCTTGCGTGGGGCGCTCCGTCATTGCCGGTCCCTCCAGCACCTCGACCGTGTCGTTGGCGGCAAACGTCGCCGCCTGATCGACATTCGCATCGCCACCCGGGGTCTTGCTTGGTGTCGGAGCAGGTTTGTCGTGCTAGGATCGCCGGTCGGCATTCTGCTGTCTTAGCTCAACACGGCTGCAAGTGCCGGTTCGCACGCGTGCCGTCAGGCTGGCGGCGCCAGATTTTGTTGCCGGAGGTTTTTGCAAGAGCAAGGGGGACGTCGATGAGCGCAAGGGACCGATTTTTCCGTAGCCTGGTGGCTGGCCTGTTTGTCGGTGTCTTCTGGGTGGATGCCGCCCTGGCGCAGGGCGCGGGGTGTGCGTTCGCGCCGGAGGGCGGCACGTCCCGACAGATCCTGAGGTGTCAGGAAGGCCTTACCATCATTGTCGAAGGTGGGGCTCGGTTCACGTTGGCGGACCGCGATCGAAACGGCAAGGTCGATACGGTCAGGTTGCGGCGCAAGGCGCTGCTGCTCGATGCTCCAGCCGGCTCGATCCCGGCTGGCTTCGCGGTTGTCACCCCGCAGGCGATCGCCGCGGCGCGAGGCACCAAATGGGCGGTCGACGTCGGCGGGGGCAAGACGTCTGTCTTCGTCCTCAGGGGCCGCGTCGCCGTGAACCGGCCCGCGTCGAGAGCCGGCGTGGTGCTGGCGCCGGGCGATGGCGTCGACGTCACGGCCGGAACAGGACCGCTGACCGTCAAGCGCTGGCCCGCCAAGCGCGTTTCCGCCTTGCTGGCCCGTTTCGGCCAGTGAGCCGCGGTGAGCCGGCGAACGCTTCCGACGCTGATCGCGCTCATCCTGGCGGGTCTTTGGGGCGCCGGCCTGGGCTTCGCGCACTGGCGCGGCAATTTGTGGTTTCTCGATCGCGTCGAAGCAACGATGACCGATCTTCGAACGCTCGTTCGAGGAACGGCAAAGCCGCCGGAGCTGATCACCATCGTCGCGATAGACGACGAAGCGGTGCGGCGCGAGGGTGCCTATCCCCTCAGCCGCGCCACGCTTGCCCGGCTTGTCGATACGATCGCGCGCCTCGGACCGAAAGCCATTGCGCTCGACCTGCTGCTGGTCGATCCCGGGGAAAAAGACAACGATGAGGCGCTCGCGCGTTCACTGAGCGGGAGTGCGAGCGTCATCGCTGCCGCGGCGGTCTATCCCGGAGGCGAACAATGGACGGTGGCCAAGGGCGACGGACCCATCGCCGGCGTACCGAATGCCGAGCGGTTTCTGTGGCCGCTGAAAGCATTCTCGGATGCCGCAGCTGTCGGCGTCGTCAACGTGGCCACCGACAAGACGGGAACGCCCCGCTTCGTGCCGTTGCTGTTTCGGGCCGGAGATCGGCTGGAAACGTCTTTCCCCTTGCGTGTTGCCGCCATGGCAGCAGGAGGGGATCCAGAAATCGCAGCCGATCATCTATCGCTGGGCGGACGCTCAATCCGGACCGACATTGGTCACATCCTGCCTCTGACCTTCTATGGCCCGCGCGGCACGATCCGCACGATCAGCGCGGCGACCGTGCTGGATGGCCAACTCGATCCCCGCACTATCCTGGATCGAATCGTGGTGATCGGAGCCACTGCAACCGGCACCGGCGATGTTTACCCGACACCGTTCGATCCCATCCTCCCGGGCGTCGAAGTCATGTCGACGGCGATTGCCCATCTGATGGCCGGCGACGCAGTTGTGCGGGACCAGTATGTCCGGCTTGCCGATGCCGGCTTTGCGGTGGTGCTGCCAATGGTCCTTGTCGGGCTGTTGGCATGGCGGCGAAACGCCGGCGGCCTCGCGGCGGTCGCCGGCGTGGTCCTGATCTGGCTGGTGGTCAACATGACCGCCTTCTTGCACCACATCTGGCTGAGCGCCGCGTTGCCGATGACCGCCGCCATTCCGCCGGCCATCCTGTTCGGTGCCACGCAGCTTTGGCTGGGCAGGAGCCGGGCGCAATTTTTCGCAACGCAGAGCCAATTGCTTCAACGCGTCGAAGCCCCAGGCATGGGCGAGTGGCTGGCCAAGCATGGCGACTTCCTCTCGGAGCCCGTCCGGACAGACGCCGCCATCCTGTTCATCGACCTGTCCGGCTTCACCGGATTGAGTGAAACATTGGGACCGATCGCCACACGCGAACTCCTGAACAGTTTTCATGCGTTGGTCGGCGAAGAAGTGACGAATTGCGGCGGCGTCGTCACCAGTTTCATGGGCGACGGAGCCATGATCCTGTTCGGCCTGCCGGAACCGGCGGCAAATGACGCCTCCAATGCCGCCCGCTGCTGTGTGGGGCTCTCCAGCCGCACCAACGATTGGCTGGCGTCGTTGCCTGCATCGACCGCATCCCGGCTCGGCTTCAAGATTGGCGCCCACCACGGAACGATCGTAGCCTCTCGGCTCGGCGGCGAAGGCCGTCAGCACATCGCGGCCATAGGCGACACGGTCAACGTTGCCAGCCGCCTGATGGAGATCGCAGCCGACCAGGATGCCGAAGTCGCGGTAAGCAACAAAATGCTCGATGCCGCCGGAAGCGACTGCGCGTTGTTCAAATCCGGTACCCTGAAAGGACCCGTGGAAACACAGATCCGTGGGCGATCCGGCTCGCTCGCAATCTGGCTTTGGCAGAGTGCAGGGACGCCGCAGTAGAGCGTCGCCGCCAGGCCTGCGGCTTGCCCGGCGAACAGTTGGACCCCTCAATGCCGCTTGAAATACTGCAACTCGCGCTCATGCTTCTCGCCGCCGTGCACGCATGACAATTCCGGGCGTCGTCAGATCGTGCGCGCCAGCCCTCACGCCGCGAGTTGGACCTCACGGGCGGCCGCGATCATGACACTCGCGAGCAAGCCGTAGGCTGCCTCCCAGGCCTCCCGCACCGCCGGTGTAAAAGCGGGGCCGAGGCCGGCCGCCAGCGTCTCGATCAGCGCTTGCCCGACGATCGGGTAATGATGCTCTTCAACACCGTAGGTGACGTGACGCTTGGCGAGTTCGCGCACGGTGGGCAGAATGGTTTCGGCACGATCCAGTCCATGCACGACGAAGCCCAGGCTCGCCATCAGCTTGGCGCCTTGCTTGGTCATGTCTCTCACCGGAAACAGCGCCCGAAGAGTCCCGTCGATCGCGAACAGGCGTTCATAGAACAAGGCGGCGGCAGCCGCACGGATCGGGACGACCTCACGAAAACTATCCTGGACAAGTCGAATCTGGTCGGGTGTCATCGGCGCGCTCCTCTGGTTCTGGTCTGGGGTGAGCCTCGACCATGCGCCCGGGGTGTTTCGCATGCATGTCGCCTGTCGCGCCTATGTGTTTCAGTTATGTCTCAATTTGGCTTCAGGTTGCGTTCGATTGTTTTCGAACTCCTTCCCGGCGCCGCAAGGTTCGGCAGCCCCTCCCCTCAACGCCGCTGAAATACTGCACCTGGCGCTCGTGCTTCTCGGCCGCTTCGCGAAGGGGGCGCCGTGGAGATCGACGGCGGAGGCTTCACCCTCCCCCCAAGGACCAATAAGGGACAGCAGCGCAACAAATCCAAGTTAACGGGTTCCTTCAGGCGCCAGCGCGTTGGTTGACGAAGCATCAAACGCAAAAACCCGCCTGCGCGGCGGGTCATTGGCGCAAATCAGCACCATGGACAAATGTGTAGCATAGTTGCCCTCACCACGTCAAGAATAAATTCCTATCGAAAAGCCGCCGGAACAAAAGCTGCCGACACCGCCGGAGTGGCCGTCGACAGGCCTGTTGACCTGAGTTCGGAGCCCTGAGGCGGAGGGTACGAAGAGCGCCCAGACACAATCCAGAAACAATATTCAACAGTTCGGAAAAACTGGCGAAAAGATCGCATGGCATAACCTCCCGCGGCGGCCGGAAACGGCTGCGGTAGCCGTTGCTCGGCCAAGACGGGAAAGAATGGACATGGACCAAGGTTTCGATATCGCCGAACTGGACGCGGCAAGACCGGACAGCCAACCGGAAACTGGCCTGGCAATCGTCGATACGCTCGTGGAGGCCGCTCACGGCTCCGGAAGGGGCGCGCGCAGCCAGGTCCTGACGGGCGCCGACTTTGCCCGGCAGGGGCAACCCGGTGAGCGGCTCGATACCGTCTTCGAAGAGCTCGCCGAGACATTTGCCGCGTTGCCGGCGGTGATCTCCGACGGGCGTGTGTGGACGTATCAGGAGCTGGACAACCGTGCCAACCAGTTCGCCCGCCTGCTGGTCAAGCGAGGCGTGCGAAGGGGTGACCGGGTTGGGCTCATTCTCGACCGGTCGGCGGAGACCTATGTTGCCGTGCTGGCGGTGATGAAGGCAGGCGCGGCCTTCGTGCCGCTGGCCACCGCGTTTCCCCAGGAGCGGATGACGCTCATCATCGAAGACGCCAGCGTCAGCCTGATCGTCACCATCGCCGCCTACGCGTCGCGAGCCGATCAACTGCCCGTTCCCCACCTGCTGATCGACAGCGCCGCCACCGAGATCTCCAAACAGTCCAGCGCGCCGCTGAAGCCGGATGCGAGGACCGCTGTATCGGACGACACCTGCTACATCCTCTACACCTCGGGCACCACCGGCAAACCCAAGGGCGTGGTCATCAAGCACCAGAGCTTCGTCAACTTCATCCGCGTCGCCGCCGCATCCTACGGATACCGGCCGGGCGATCGTGTCTATCAGGGCATGACCATCGCCTTCGACTTTTCCTCGGAAGAGATCTGGGTGCCGTTTGTCGCCGGCGCGACGGTCGTGCCGGCGCCAGGCCAGATGCCTCTCGTCGGCGAGGAACTGGCGGATTTCCTGCGGCTCCATGACATCACCTGCATGGCCTGCAGCCCGACCCTGTTGTCGTCCATGGCGAGCGACGTGCCCAGCCTGCGCACGCTGCTGGTGGGCGGCGAGGCCTGCCCGCACAATCTGGTGGTGCGCTGGTCGAAGCCGGGGCGGCAGATTCTCAACACCTATGGCCCGACCGAAGCCACCGTCACCGCAACCATGGGCGCGCTGACGCCCGACAGTCCGGTGACGATCGGCGCGCCGTTGCCGACCTACTCGATCGTCATTCTCGACGCTTCGCTGCCGCAGCTTGCCGAGCCGGGTGAACTGGGTGAGATCGGCATCGCCGGCATCGGGCTTGCGGTCGGCTATCTCAACCGGCCGGATCTGACGCACCAGAAATTCATCGCCGATTTCGTCGGCCTGCCCAACAACCCGTCGCAGCGCATCTACCGGACGGGCGACCTTGGCCGCATCAACGACAAGGGCGAGATCGAGTATAACGGGCGCATCGACACCCAGGTGAAGATCCGCGGCTATCGCATCGAACTCGGCGAGATCGAGGCGGTGCTGCTGGACCAGCCGGAGATCGCGCAGGCTGCCGTCACCACCTGGGAGATCGAGCCCGGCCGCGTCGAACTCGTTGCCTATTACGCACCAAAACCCGGCCTGCCGGCGATCTCCCGCGCCGATCTCGCCCAGGTGATGAAGCGACGCCTGCCGGATTACATGGTGCCCTCCTATCTGGAGGAACTGCCGGCGATCCCGATGACGGTCTCCAACAAGGTCGACCTTCGCCAGTTGCCGAAACCGACAAGCCTTCGGCTTTCGGCCGATCGCGCGATGGTGCCGCCCGGCAATGACGACGAGCGTTTCCTGGCCGACGCACTGGCCGCGGTGCTGAAATTCGACGAAGTGTCCGTCGAGGACAACTTCTTCGACGATCTCGGCGCCAATTCGCTGCTCATGGCCCATTTCTGCGCGCGCGTGCGCACCAGGAAGGAATGGGCGACGACGTCGATGCGCGACATCTATCTCTATCCGACCGTGGCGCGCCTCGCCAAACACCTAAGCGTGGCGGAAGGGATGACGACGGCCACCAATGAGCGCGTTCTCACCCGCAAGGCGTCGAATTTTGCCTACTGGACCTGCGGCGCGGCGCAGCTCCTGTTCTACGGACTCTACAGCTATGTGGCGCTGTGGGCGTTCAATGACGGCCTCAACTGGATGTATGACGCGCTCGACAATCCGCTGCAGCTCTATTTGCGCTGCGTGGCGCTTTCGGCCGCCGTATTCTTCGGGATGTCGGGCTTCGCCGTCATCGCCAAATGGGTCCTCATCGGCCGCTGGAAGGCCGAGGCGTTTCCCATCTGGGGCCTGCGCTACTTCCGCTTCTGGGTCGTCAAGACATTGATCCGCACCGCACCCGTCGTGCTGTTCCGGGGCAGCCCGCTCTACAGTTTCTATCTACAGCTTCTCGGCACCAAACTCGGCAAGAACGCCGTCATCGAATCGAAATCGGTGCCCGTCTGCACGGACCTCATTTCGATCGGCGCCAACACCATCCTGCGCAAGGAATCGATGATCCTCGGCTTCAGGGCCCAGTCCGGCTACATCCACACCGGCCCGCTGACCATCGGCCGCGATGCCTTCGTCGGGGTGGGCTCGACGCTCGACATCGACACCAGCATCGGCGACGGCGCCCAGCTCGGCCATTCGTCCTCGCTGCACCGCGGGCAAAGCATCCCCGACGGCGAACGCTGGCATGGATCGCCAGCCGTGCCGACCACGGCGGACTATTGCAAGGTGCGCAATGTCGATCCTTCCAACATCCGGCGCTTCCTCTTCGAAGCGGTCCAGCTGATTGGCCTGTTTGCCATCGTCACCCCGCTGCCGCTCCTGTTCCACAGCTATTGGGAGAACGTCGGCGACGACTACCAGGAGACCATCGGCATTGTCGCGATCGGCACCACGGTCACACTTTTTGGCTACATCGCCGTGGCCTTTCTCGCGGCGACGCTGGTGCCGCGCCTGTTCAGCCTGATCCTGAAGCCCGGCCGCACCTACACGCTTTACGGCTTCCGTTACTGGCTACAGACGGTCGCCGAATTCTCGAGCAACTCCCGCGTGCTCGGCCTCCTGTTCGGCGACAGTTCGGCAATCGTGCACTACATGCGCGCCATCGGCTGGAACCTCAACAAGGTGGTGCAGACCGGTTCCAACTTCGGCAGCAACCAGCAGCACGAAAACCCGCTCCTGTGCGAGATCGGCACCGAGACCATGGTGTCGGACGGCCTTTTCATGATCAACATGCACAAGTCCGCCTCCGCATTCCGGCTGGAGCAGACGCGGATAGGCGAGCGCAACTATCTCGGCAACAACATCTACTACCCACCGGATGGACGCACGGGCGACAACGTCCTGCTCGGCACCAAGGTGATGATCCCCATCGACGGGCCACTGCGCGAGAATGTCGGCCTGCTCGGTTCGCCGTCCTTTGAAATCCCGCGCATGGTGAACCGCGACAAGGAACTCATCGCCGGTGTCGACGAGGACGACCGCCGCCGGCGCATACCGCTCAAGAACCGCCACAACATGGTGACGATCCTGCTGTTCGTGGCAACGCAATGGGTCATGCTGTTCGCCACACTGGCGATCTGGGACCGCGCGCTGAACTACTATACCGAATGGGCGGAGGTCGCCCTCTTCGTCGCCGTGCTCTTGACGTCCGCGATCACCATTCCGTTCTACATCCTTGTCGAGCGGGCAAGCCTTGGTTTTCGCAGGCTGAAGCCGCAGATGACGACGATCTACGACGTCGCCTTCTGGCGCCATGAACGCCACTGGAAGCTTGCGGATTCGCCGATCGTGCGCCTGTTTGCCGGCACGCCATTCCGGCCGATGATCCTGCGCATGCTGGGCGTCAAGGTCGGCAAGCGGGTCTACGACGGCGGCAGCAACCTGACCGAGCGTTCGCTGGTCGAAATCGGCGATGACGTCACGCTCAATGAAGGCTGCGTCATCCAGGCCCATTCGCTGGAAGAAGGCGCGTTCAAGTCCGATTACATCCGCATCGGCAAGGGCTGCACGCTTGGACCTTCCGCATTCGTCCATTACGGCGTCGTGATGGGTGAAGGATCGGTGGTCGATGTCGACTCCTTCGTCATGAAGGGCGAAGTGCTGGAGCCCAACTCCATCTGGCGAGGCAACCCGGCCAAACTGCATCGGTTCGTGGAGCCGGTCACGGACGATGGCTCCAGGGCATCGGCTTGAAAGCCGCAGAAATTCGTCTCGCCTCCCTGACCAAGGCCAACCAGGCCTTGGTCATGTCCCTGCAACTGGCTCCGGACCAGATCGATTTCGTTGCCAGCAATGCAGAGTCCCTGGACGAAGCCATGTCTGACAGCGACGCGCGGCCCCGCGTCGTGATGGCTGGGGATCGTGTCGTCGGCTTCCTGATGTACGAGGCGCCGCAGGATGACGACGAGGCGCGGATCTACCGCTTCATGATCGACCGCACCTGGCAGGGCAGAGGCTACGGCAAGGCTGCGTTGCGTGAAGTGCTGGACGAAATCGGAAAGCTCGGCCACATCAGGCACGTTTCAATCTGCTACGAACCGCACAATGAAGCCGCACGACAGCTCTACAGTGCCGCCGGTTTCGTGGAACAAGGGCTCGACGAGGATGGAGAAATGATCGCCGACCTCGCCTTCGCGGCGGATGATCGTTGACGCGGCCGCCCTCCCCTGAAAGCGCGCTTGCGCAAACATCCCTGCTGCAGGCGATGGTCGCCATCGCGCCCAAAAGTGTCCGGATCGGATGCCGGGTCATACAAGACGGAGACGAGGCCCACCTGCTGCCCGAGGAAGCACGCTCCATCCCCGCGCGCCAGCCGGCCATGCGGCGCGCAAGCGGAGCGGCCCGCTGGATCGCACACGGACTGCTGGCGGATGTTGGTGTCAACGACTTCGCCATCCTGCGCGCGCCATCCGGCACGCCGGTCTGGCCCGGCGGGATAACCGGTTCGCTCGCCCATGACGACGAAATGGCCGTAGCGGCGGTTGCGCCTGTTGCCGACATCGGCGGCCTCGGCATCGATGTCGAGCCCGCCCAACCCTTGCCCGACGACATTTTCGCGCTCGTTGCAACCCGTTCGGACCGCACAGACGCCGCGGACCCGCATCTTGCCGGTCGCGTGCTGTTTTGCGCCAAGGAAGCGGTCTACAAGGCGGTCTATCCGCTCGATCGGCAGGTCCTGGGCTACGAGGACATAGAAGTGGACCTCAACGCAGGCCGAGCGACGACCAAAGGCGGCCGCAAGCTCAGCCTCGCTTACTGCGTTGCCCCGCGCGTGGTCGTCCTGGCGTTTGTTGACCGGGGGGCGGTTTAGGTCTCGTGCGGACGGTGGAAATGGGTGACAATCGTGACCCGCTACCCCTCAGTGCCGCTTGAAATACTGTACCTCGCGTTCATGCTTCTCCGCCGCCTCCCGCGTATCAAACGTGCCGAGGTTGCGGCGCTTGCCGGTCTTTTCGTCTTTCTTGCGCGAATAGAGGCGGTATTTTCCGTCCTTGAGTTTCCTGATCATCTGGCTCTCCCTGCTTAGGACCGCCGTTTGCCCCTGAGGTTGCGCGCGGCTTGCTCGACCGCCGCGCGGTCGTGGCCCAGCCTGTCGATCAGTTCCTGCGCCTCGTCACCCGATATGCCGGTGCGCATTGCCAGCGCCTCGACGGCCAGGACGTCTGAGCTGGCGATCTCGCTTGTTTCGGGCAGCAAATCGCCGGCCGTCAGCGGCAGCGCCGCCTCCCGGTCGATCTCGGCCGCGGCCTGATGCCAGTGCCGCTCGGGATCGCCGCCGCCTTCGCGTTCCCAGATCTCGTATGCTCGCTGCTGGATCTTCTCGTGCCGTTCGTCGCCCATGATCATTCCTCCGTTGCGTCAGGGAGGAACGCCGCACCTGTCCGAATGATCCAAAAAATCTGCGTGATCATTGCCCCGTTGCTGGGATGGCGCGAGGCGCTGGGCAGCGCTTGCCACGACGTCATTCCAGACGGCGGGCGAGCCCACCGCCTGGATGTCGGCCGTTCCCGGCCGGCCTTGTTGTCAGTGCCCCCAGATTCCCTGGCCATAGCCGGCTGACATGTCGGAGTTCGCACTTCCTCCCGGGGCCGGCGCGCTGTCGGTAGTGCCGATGCTCTTCGTGCCGCCGAGCTCGAGCGCGTTGGCGCCATCGGACCCCATCGAATGGTAGACGCTGCTGCTCGGATAGGCGTCGGGGCCAGGGATGTAGTCCGTGCCATAGTTGTCGCTACCGGCGAAGGCCGTGCCGGAGGCAAGCAAAACCGTGGCAATCGCCAAAACGATCTTTTTCATTTCAAGCTCCATCTTTGAAAGTTGACATTTGGCCGCCACGCGCCGCCCGCACCGCGTTCATGAGGCCTTCCCTTGATTGCTCTCGGGCGAAACCAGCCAACCGCGATGCCTACGGATTTGCGGCGGCGGCTTCAGCGTACGGTCGTGTTGGTCCTTCGTGCGCTGTTGGCCAATTCATAGGGGCGTGGTGTTTGCACCGGCGTGGGACGGCGCGTGGTACCAACCACCGCAAACGTGGAATTTTGCGTTGAATGCAGCCGCAAAGCGCGCCGAACGCTGCCCGGGAGCACAATGTCATGGCACTTTCAGATTGGCAGGATGGTCTCGCCGTGTTGGGGATAGGCCGCCATGAGCGCGTCGACCGTGTCTTTGTCGCCACGCCGAGGCTTCACGAAACCAGTGAGCACCCTGTCCAGCGAAATCCTGCCGGCGCCTGATATGGCCAGCACGAACATGCCACCAGCAATGGCGAGATCCTTTTCGAAATGCAGCAATTCGTTCTGGTTGGCGAAGTTGGTGTGGAAGAGTGTCGCCGTTGCCAGGCAGAACAGGCCGAGACCGATGGCGCCCAGCCGCGTCAAAAGGCCCAGCCCGACCGAGAGCCCTGCCCCCAGTTGCAGCGCAACCGTGGCAACAAACAGTGGCAGGCTGACGCCCAGCGCGGCCATCGCCTTGGCGGCGCCGTCGAAATGGGTGGCCAGTGTCAGGCCTTCATGCAGGAAGAGCAGGGAAAGCAGCAGGCGGCCGGCAAGGAGGGTCACATCCCCAGCGTATAGCTTCGTGGCGAGGAGGTGCAGCTTCGCGGCAAGTTCAGTCGGTGTCATGGTCGGGCTCCAATTTTTCTAACAGGCAGGCGCCGCGTCCGGTCGGACAGGCGCAATGGCGCTGCCAAGCGTCTGATTGAAAAAGGCCGGAGCCAGCGCAAGGGAGGGGATGCCGGCTCCGGCAATGGGCGCCAGCCACGAGCGCCCAAACTATGGTCCTTAAGAGGATGGCGCGGCGCCAAGCCCCTCTCCGTCTCGGCTTCGCCGAGCCACCTCTCCCCACATTCGTGGGGGAGAGGAACAGCCCTCTGGGCCCTACTTCGTCACCTTGGTGTCGATGGCTTTCTGCAGGTCCGACAGTTCCTCGCAGCCGGCCGGGCAGAGTTTCTCCAGCGACGCCAGCTGTTCGTTGGCCTTGGCCATGTCGCCGGTCTCGACATAGAGCTCGCCCAGATATTCGCGGGCGGCCTTGTGGTCGGGCTTCAGCTCCAGCGCCTTGGTGTAGTAGGTCAGAGCGGTCTTGTAGTCGCCGGTCTTGCGCAGCGTGAAGCCGAGCAGATTGTAGACGTCGGGCTGCTGTGTGTCCTGCGCCAGGTCGCGCAGCTGGGCCAGCGCGCCAGTATAGTCCTTGGCCTCGATCTTGGCCTTGACGGCGGTGAGGTCAGGCGCGTCAGCGCCCTCGATGTCGTCGACGGCATAGGCGGGCATGATGGTCGCGACCGGAACCACGGTCAGCACCGCAACGGCGCCGAGCAGGCCGAACAGGGCATGTTTGCCAAAAACAGAATGTTTCATTGTCTTTCTCGCTTGGGTTGAGTGCTAGCGTTGAGAAGACCGTTTCGAAATTCGCTCTGGCGAGTCAGCTGATGGTGGTTTCGAGAACCGTAGCGCAGCGGACGTCCGGTCCGTGAGCAACGGAAGTGCAGAAAACGCCTTCAGATGGCCGCCAGAGTAGAGTTTCCAAACAGCCTCAGATCTGGACCGGAGTGAAGCCGTAGGAGTTGCCGTCCTTGACGAAGACGCCGGTGCCCGGGAATGGAAAGTGCGAGCCCGAGATGCGGATGTTGTCGGCAATCACGCGGTCGATGATCTTGTGGCGCGTAGTAATCGCTGTCGGCCCGTCCTGGTCGTAGCTACCCTGCCATTCTGGATGCGGCGCCAGAAGGGCGGGCACATACATGGTGTCGGCCGAGATCATGATCTGCTCCTTGCCGGAGTTGGCCAGGTAGACCGAGTGGCCGGGCGTATGGCCGGGCGCGGCGATGATGTGGATGCCGGGCGCCACCTCGGCGCCGTCCTCGACCAGCTTCCAGTTTTTCCATTTCGGGAAGTTTTCGGCGATGCGCTTGCCCGCTGGCTTGCGGCCCTCGGGCAGTTTGGCCAACCGGCCGGGATCCGTCCACCAATTGTATTCGGTGGCGTTTACGATGAGCTCGGCACTCGGGAAAACCGGCGCGTTGGTGCCCTTTTCCATCAGGCCCCAGACATGGTCGGGGTGGAAATGCGAAATCATGATGGTGTCGATCGCCTTGTAGTCGATGCCGGCTGCAGCCATGTTGGCCGGCAGGTGGGTGGCGTTGGTCTGCCACTGGCCGACACCAGACCCGGCATCCATCATGATCAGCTTGCCGTTCATCTTGAGCACGACGACGGTGAGCGGGATGGGCATGAAGTCTGTGGTCAGCCCCGCCTTGGCGAGTGCTGCCTTGGTATCGTCGACCGAAACATCCTTGATGAAGGCCGGGTCATGCGGCTTGCGCCAGATGCCATCGTAGATGGCGGTGATCTCGATGTCGCCGACCTTGTATTTGTAGAAACCGACTGTCGGCTCCACCGGCGTTTCGGCAAAGGCCGGCCGGGTGAATTCAAGCTTGCCGGCAAGGCCGAAGGCGGCAGCGGCAGCGGCGGATCCAAGCAGTGTGCGTCGTGTCATGCTGAACATGGTGGTCTCCTCTGTTGGTGGGTGCGGAAGGGATTACGGAGGGCCAAGCCCCAGGCCATCCCGATGTGGTTGAGTCCGAACCGTTGGGATTCGGGTCTTGACCCCTGGCGAACTCAACGGCCCCAGATGCCTTGGCCTGGTTCGCTCGCATGCGTTTGCATCGTCGCGTGCCGCGGCCCGGTCGTGACCTTGGTGTCGACGCCGTCTGTAGGTGCGATGTAGAGGATCGACGCGGTGGCGTTGGTGTCGACGGAAGCGACCGGTGAATTGGCGTTGTTTGCGCCGTGGTCACTGCCGGCAAAGGCAGCGCTCGAGGCAAGCAGCATGGCAGCCACGCTGAGAGCGAGCTTGGTCATTTTCGTAGGTCCTTGTTTCGTTTCTTCGGGTTGGGGGCCGGGCGAATGGCCTCGCTGAAGGGAAGACCCGGCAGGGCGGGCCTTTATTCCCGGCGCGGCAAGATTTTTATGAAATAATCGAATTCAAGTGCTCAGTGGCCACAAGGCTTGGGTTCCTCGCCCCCATGTCATGGGGGAGAGGTGGCTCGGCGAAGCCGAACTGGAGGGGAATGGCGCTGACCTAAGCAAATGCGCTCTTGAGAAGGCAGAGCTCTACGACGCCTCCGCTTCGCCCGCTTCGCGGCCGCCTTTCCCCCGCTCCGTTGGGGCGAGGAGCCCAAGCTTAGGGGCCGCCGACAAGCTCCGCATAGCCCCTCACCTCGCCATCCAGCCCGCGAATGCGCCAGTCCGTGCCGTCCTGCGTCTCGACATAACACGGCCCGATCGGCACCTTGCCGCCGCCTTCCGGCAGGTCGAGAACATAGACAGGGTTGCAGATGCCCGACAGGCGGGCGCGCAGCGCGGCGGCCAGCGCCTGGCCTTGCGCGATGGTGGTGCGGCGGTGGGCCATGCCGCGCGCGAGGTCGCCATGGTGCAGGTAGTAGGGTTTGACGCCGAGCCGGTACATCAGCTCGCGGCAGAGTTCCTCCAGCACCTCGACCGTGTCGTTGACGCCTTTCAAGAGTACGCTCTGGTTGAGCAGCACGAAGCCGGCTTGCCGCAAGGTGCGGCAGGCAGCTTCCGTGGCCTCGGTGATCTCCCGGGGATGGTTGAAATGGGTGACGACCGTGACCATCAGCCGGCCCTGCAGGGCCGTGACCAGCCCCGACGTGATGCGCGAGGGCAGCGCCACCGGCACGCGCGTGTGGATGCGTAAGAGACGCACATGCGCGATCGCATCGATCCGGGCGCGGATTTCAGCCAGCGCCTTGTCCGGCAGCGACAGCGGATCGCCGCCGGTCAGGATGACCTCGCGGATTTCGAGGTGATCGGCGATGTAGGCCAAGGCCGGCTCCAGCGCCTCGCGCGTATAGCCGCGGCCGATCGAGGTCAGCGATTCCTTGCGAAAGCAGAACCGGCAATAGACGGCGCATTGATAGGTCGGGAACAACAGCACCCGGTCGGCATGGCGATGCGTCAGCCGCGGCACCGGGCTGAACGCGTGGTCGGCGATCGGATCGTCTAGCTCGCCGTCCTGCTCCACGAGTTCGTCCGGCGACGGGATGACCTGCGCCCGGATCGGATCGGCGGGGTCGTTCCAGTCGATCAGGTCGAGATAGGTTTTGGGGATGCGCACCTTGTGGTTCGCGGCCGCGGCTTGCGCCGCCGCGCGCTCGCCCGGCGACAGCGGCAGGGACGCGAGCTCGCGCACATGGCGCACGCCGGCGCGAACGTCGGTCTGCCAAGTGGCGTCGGAGGTGTCGATGCGCTCGATTGCATCGGAGAGGTTGGCGTCTGAAGTCATCTGATATCTCGGGGTAATTTCTGGCGGAGCTATCGGCCGGATGGCCAGGCGGGTCAACCACCTGCATGCCGCAGGCCCGTCGAAGCGAGCCCATAGGTATTTAAGCAAAATGGCACTATTCTGCGCAGTCCGGGGGTTTCAGGGAAAACAGATGGACTTCAATACGGGCCATGGCTACCTGCTCATCGGCGGCCTCATCCTGGTTGGCGCCGGCCTGCTGATCCTGTCGCTGATCGTCAATCTGCGCGTCGCCCACAGCGTGCGCGACGACGTGCGCCACCGCGAAAAGCTGCTGGAATACTACCGCAACATCTTTTCGCAGCTGGGCGTGATCCTGATCGGCATCGGCGTGTCGCTGTTCATCTTCTTTTTCCAGCAGAACTACCAAGACCAGCGCAAACGCGAAGCGGAACTCCAGCAAGTTCTGGCCAAGCTGGCGGCACGCATCGCCCACGGCGCCCCCATCGTCGGATCGCTTGGCCAATTCGACGCTCTGCTGGATGAAGGCGGGGCCTATGTCAGCCCCGAACTTGGTGGAACCAACGCCGCGATCGGAGCGCAGGGGGCGGAGCTCGGCAAGCAGGTCGGCGAGATCGCGCTGGTCGAGCGCGACATCGACGTCCGGGACTTCGACGTCCTCAACCTGTCGCGCGATTTCGAATCGTCGTTCGTCGTCAACGAGCTCGACCCCACGCTGTGGTTCGACATCGTGCGTGACGAGAGCGAGATCAAATATGCCACCACCCAGCTCGCCCTCGACTACAAGGACCTGCAGGATGCGATCGGCGGCCAGCCGGTCGAGCTTGCGATCGCCAATCCTGAAACGGGGCGCAAGATCAAGCACGAGGTGCTTGACGTCTTCTACGATGCCGATCTCCTGCGCCAGCGCAGCAGGAGGTTTCTCGGCCGTGCGTGCTGGCTCTTCAGCCACGGGCGCAGCTTCGTTGGCCTTGCACCGGTCGATGCGATCGAAGCCGATGCGAGGTCGCATCAGGAATGGATCGACCGGTCCAAACCCTTCCTGACGCAGGCGAAGTCGGGCAACGGCGATTGCTTCAAACTGCTCCAGTACGGCCCGGCGCCTTGAGCTGCCGCCGGCACTGTTCGATTTGACGGTCAGTCGCCCACGCGTTGAAGAGTGCCGAGATGATTGTCGTCGAGGAAGCCTATGGTCATGGCCGACGCCTTGCCGTCCGGGCCGACGACGAAGCTCACGCCGGTTGGTCTGTCCGGGGTCTCGGCATCTGGAAAGGTCAGGAAAATGTCGCCGTCGAAATGGGTCAATGAATAGGACCGGGCTGCAGCCGGGCCTACCCTCAACACGAGGTCGTCTCCCGCTTTCGACACGATTGCGTCGCCGATGAAGTCGTTGGCGTAGCGGCCGGCATAGGCGCTGGCCGGTCCGGCCGGTCTCGTCGGGGAAGGTGGCGCTGCATAGGTGGCCTTGGCTGCCGCCACCGCCGGGCCGAACAGGCCTGCATAGATATCGTCCCACGCCTTGACCCAGTCCTTCTCGACCGTGCCGTCGAAGACGAGATCGGCGAAGCTGTCGGACAATCCCTCCGGCAGGCCTGTCGGAAAGGCGTTGGTGATGATGACGATGCCAAGCTTCTCCTTCGGGAAGACTGTAACCAGGGTGCGCGCGCCGACGCTGAAGGCGCCGGCGTGGCCCCAGCTCAGGCCGTGGCGGCCGAATTCGACATTCCAGCCGAGGCCGTAGAACGAGGCACCTCCAGAGACGGGATTGTTGCCGCGCGCCATCAGCGGAACATGCGTCTGGTCCAGCGCATCGGCGGCAATCAGTGTCTTGCCGGCGTAGACGGCGTTGCCGATGATGAGGCGCACCCATTGCGAGAGGTCACGTGCGGTGGAACTGACGCCGCCGGCGGGCGCCTGCGCATCCGGATCGCGCTCTATCTTCGCGGCCCAGGCGCCATCGACCTTGACATGAAGCGCGGCGCGGTTCGTGTGCTTGACGAAGTCCGAATGGCGCGAACTGGTCGAGGCCATGCCAAGCGGACGGTAGAGCTTCTCCTCGGCGACCTCCTCCCAGGGCTTGCCTGTCGGCATCGCGGCCGCCACGGCACCCTCCGTCAATCCGAAATTGCTGTAGGAATACCCGGCGCGAAAGCTCGACGATGGCGGGACGAACCGCAGGCGATGCAGGATTTCGGCGCGGTCGTAGCCAATGTCCTCGAGGTCGTCTCCGGCGGTCCCGGGCAGTCCGCTGCGGTGCGAAAACAGGTCGCGGACGGTGAGTTGGCTGGTTGGATAGGGATCGGCCAGCCGGAAGGCCGGATCGAGGTCGGCGATCTTCGAATCCCAGGACACGATCCCGTCGCTGACCAGCGCCGCCACGACGGTGGCGGAGACCGGCTTGGAAAGCGATGCGATCTGGAACACGGTGTCGGCGTCGACGGCCTCGGGCTTGCCGGCCTCGCGATGGCCGAACCCCTTAATGAAGATCACCTGGTCATCGTGCACGACGGCGATGGCGAGGCCGGGTACGGAACCGTCCGCGACGGCCGCCTCGGCGAGCGCTTCAAGCTTGGGCAGGGCAGCCGTGATCCGCTCCGGCGTGATGCCGTCGGCCGGCGCCGTCTGCGGCCAGAGCACCATGGCGGCGATGAGGGCCCAGATGCTCCAATGCCAGATCCTCCGATGACGGAGATTCCGATTCAGCCGCATGAGCGAGCCTCCTCTATGTGCATTCACCTTGCGATCATACAGGCACACGCGGGTGAGGCCAGCCCACGCGCCATCCGTCATGGCGCGCGTAGTCGGGTCCTGCCGTCAACCCTCGGAGCCCATGCGGGCAAGGCAGCGGGCCTGGTCGCGCGGGCGGCCGAGTTCCTGATAGCGCGAGGCCGCCTCGTCGAAGGCGGCGAGCGCGCGGATCTCGTGGTTCTGCGCCCGCCGCTGCACGCCGCGCGCTTCCCAAAGGGCGGCCGCCCAGGGGCCGCCATGCCACATGCCGGCAATGCGCTCGGCGTCGTTCAGGCGGCGGTCGACCTGGTCCAATTCGCCCGCCTCGGCAAGCGCGATCGCAGAGGCCGTGCGCAGCGCCATCGAACAGGGCTGGCAGGCGCCGTGGGTCAACAGCCGGTCGCCGGCGAGGATCTCCTGCGCCACCATCTTGGGTGTCGCCGCCGCCCGCACGGCCAGTGCCTGCATGCGCATGATCAGGTGCGGGGACAGCCATGAGCGTTCGGCGTCGGTGAGACCGCGTTGGATGAGCCGGCTGGCGCGCCATTTCTGGCCGCGCTCGAGCGCGATCTCGGCCAGCCGCTCTATGGCGAGCACGCGGCCGGCCACCGCGTCCGCCTCAAGCAGCAGCCGCTCGGCCTCGGTCAGGTGGCGCTCGGCCTCGTCGAGGTCGCCCGAGAACAGCGCCGCCTCGCCCAGAAGCAGGCAGGCAAGCCCGCGACCGGCATTCGATCCGGCCTCCTCGGCCACGGTGAGCAGTTCGCGGGCAAGGCCTGCGACTTCGGCATGGCCCGAGGCGCTGCAGAGGCAGAATTCAGATAGGCAAAGGTGGCCATCGAAGACATGCTGCACGAAGGCCGGTTTGGCGCGAACCCATTCGATGAATTCGGTGCGGAACAGTTGCGGCCACTGCGCCCGCATCATCGAGGCGATGCCGAGCAGCGCGCTCGCCTCGCCGACTTCACGCGGCAGGTCGGCACCGAGCGCCAGGTCGCGGGTGTGCCTGGCGATCTCGCTTGCCTTGTCGAACTCGCCGCTTTGCAAATGCACCAGGCCCCAGGCGAGCGAGGTGCGGATGCGCTCCGACGGGTTGACGGTCGCGGCGCCGGAGAGGGCCAGCGCCTTCTCGTAAAGGGCGATGGTCGCCGCACTCGGCCCAACGCCGAGTTCGGCGTGCAGGTTGTCGCGCAGCTGGTTGAACTGGCGGATGGCCTCGACACGGTTGCCGGCATCGAGTGCCGCCTGCATCAGCGCGCACTGGGCCTGCTCGTCGGCAGGGTCGAGCGCAATCAGGCGCTGCCATAGGCCGCCGGCGCGCAAAAGATCGCTGTAGCGCTGCTGCGATTGCGCGCGCGGTGTGTCGAGCCACTCGACGAAAAGATCGTCCGGCAAAAGCCTGCCACCATAAAGGTCGGCGGCGCGCTCATAGGCGCTCCGGTCACCACCTCGCAGCGCCGCCCTGGCGGCGGCCTCGAAGCTTTCGGCGTCGATCTCGAGCTCGGCATGCGGGGCAAGCGAGACGATGTCGTTGCTCACCTCGATCAGGTCGTGGGCTCCCAGCGCGCGGCGCGCGAAATGAATGGCCTTGCGCAGATTGGCGCCGGCCGCCTCGGGATCGGCGTCGGGCCAGAAAATTTCCATGGCCTGCTCGCGGTGGATGCGGTGGGCAGACCTGAGCGCCAGCAGCTTGACCAGGGCCGAGGCGCGGTCGCGCCGCCAGTCGGCCGCCGGGATCGGGCGACCATCGACGCTGACGGCGAAGCGGCCGAGCAGATGGATCGAAACGCGCATACAGGCACCATCAGGAAAGCCAGCCCTGGGGTGCCAGAGCCGTCACCAACCGGGGAGCGTCGGGGAACGCTCGCGGAACATAGATTTCCTAATTTGCCCTCGCAATCGAATTCCAACCGGAAAGGAAAGCAACCATGTCACTCCGTATCGCAGACATCGCCCCCGACTTCACCGCCGAGACCACCGAAGGCACGATCAGCTTCCACGAATGGCTGGGCAAGGGCTGGGGCATCCTGTTCTCCCACCCCAAGGACTATACGCCGGTGTGCACCACCGAACTCGGCTACATGGCGCGCCTCAAGCCCGAGTTCGACAAGCGCGGCGTCAAGGTCATCGGCCTCTCGGTCGACCCCGTCGAGAAGCACGCTGGCTGGGCCAAGGACATCGCCGAGACGCAAGGCATGGCGCCGAACTTCCCGATGATCGGCGACCCGACGCTCGCCATCTCGCAGCTCTACGACATGTTGCCGGCGTCGGCCGGCAACAGCGCCGACGGACGCACCGCCGCCGACAACCAGACGGTGCGCAACGTCTATGTCATCGGCCCGGACAAGAAGATCAAGCTGGTGATATCCTACCCGATGACGACGGGCCGCAACTTCGACGAGGTGCTGCGCGTAGTGGACTCCTTGCAGCTGACGGCCAAGCACCGGCTGGCGACGCCGGTCAACTGGAAGCCAGGCGACGACGTCATCATCGCGGGATCGGTGTCGAACAACGAAGCGAAGCAACTCTACCCGCAAGGTTGGAAGGAGCCGAAGCCCTACATCCGCATCGTGCCGCAGCCAGTCCTGACCTGATATCGACCAACCTACCTGGACTTGGACGGCCAACATTTGGGCGGCGAGGACACGGGAAGTCCCGCCGCCACGACGGGAATGATCGATCAACCGGGAAACATTGGTGGGAACAAAGATGAACACTGCAAGCAAACCGCGCATCGTCGTGCTGGGAGCTGGTTTCGGCGGCCTGGAACTGACGACGCTGCTTTCCGAAGCGATGGGCGACAGCATCGACGTGACGCTGATCGACCAGAGCGATTCCTTCGTGTTCGGCTTTTCCAAGCTGGACGTGATGTTCGGCCTGAAGACGCCGCAGGCCGTGCGCCTGCCCTACAAAAGCTACGCCAAGCCCGGCGTCAGGATGCTGAAGCGCACGATAACCTCGATCGATCCCGAAAGGCGCCGGGTGACCACCAATGACGGCGTGTTCGACGCCGACCACCTCGTCGTCGCGCTGGGTGCCGAATATGATTTCGACGCCACGCCAGGGCTTTCGGGAACCAACGAGTTCTACACCGTGGCGGGAGCGGAGCGGCTGCGCGACGTGCTGCCGACCTTCAGAAAAGGCAAGGCGATGGTCGGCGTCTGCGGGGCGCCCTACAAGTGCCCGCCGGCACCCAGCGAATGTGTGCTGATGCTGCACGACTATCTGGTCAGGCAGGGCGTGCGAGAGGCCTGCGAGATCGCCCTGGTGCTGCCGCTTGGCAGCCCGGTACCACCCTCGCCCGACACCTCGCGAGCGCTGCTGGCGGCCTTTGCCGAACGCGACATCAAGTTTGTCCCCGGCAGGCGCGTCGCCTCCGTCGACAATGCCCGCAATGTGGCGGTGCTCGACGACGGCACGGAAATGCCGTTCGATCTCTTCCTCGGTGTTCCCAAGCATCGCGTGCCGCCAGTGGTGCTGGAAAGCGGCATGGCCGAGAACGCCTGGATCCCGGTCAATCCGCGTACGCTCGAAACGAGATACGAGAATGTCTATGCGGTCGGCGACGGCGCCAACACCGGCACGCCCAAGGCCGGCGTGTTCGCCGAGGGTGCGGCGCGCGCCGTTGCTACCGGGCTCATCGCAAAACTGCGCCAGAGCGGCAGCGGCTCGCTCTATGACGGCTTCGGCACCTGCTATATCGAGTTCGGCGGCGGCCGCATCGGCAAGGTCGAGGTCGATTTCTTCTCAGGCCCAGCACCAACGGGCACCTACTACGAGCCCTCGGTGGCGCTGCGCGCTGACAAGGAGACTTTTGGATCGAGCCGCCGCTCGCGCTGGTTCGGCCTCTAGGGCCAGAGGATGAAGAGCGCTCGGGGCCGGATACCCCTCGGCGCGATCCTGGCGCCCGAAGCGGGAAGGCGAGCCCCTGCCCCGTTTGCATCAAGCCTCGCGGCGATCACCTCATCGACCATGAGTGTGATCTTGGCTATCCTGTCGGCAATGACGATGGTCCACGAGGACGCCACCACGGAGGCATGCTGCGATGGTTGGAGCTTCGGCCGGCTTGCCGCGCTACGCGGATGCCGTTCAGCGCTTTCGTATCGAAGATGAAGTCGCGCGCCTTCATGGCGACCCCTCGACTGGCATCAATGCCTGCGTCGAATGCTGCGATCGCCACGCCGGGCAAAACCGACTGGCGCTGCGCGCGATCTCCGCCAATGGCGAGCTGCGGGAATTCAGCTTCGATGATCTTCGCGATATGTCGGCGCGCGTCGGCAACATACTCAACGAAGCAGGCGTCGGCCCCGGTGATGTCGTCGCCGGCATGCTGCCGCGCATTCCCGAACTTGTGGCGCTTATCCTCGGCACCTGGCGCATCGGCGCGGTCTACCAGCCTCTGTTCACCGCCTTCGGCCCGAAAGCTATCGAGCACCGACTGAAGACCAGCGGTGCAAAACTCGTCGTCACCAACACAGCCAATCGCGGCAAGCTGGACGAGGTGGAGGATTGCCCCCGCGTGGCGACGATCCTTGCCCCTGGCGAGACCTTGCCGGCGGGCGACATCGATTTCCGCGCCGCGTTTGCCGCCGCATCGACGTCCTGCGAGCCGGTCATGCGCAAGGGCGACGACCTGTTCATGATGATGTCGACTTCGGGCACGACGGGCCTGCCCAAGGGCGTGCCGGTGCCGCTGCGCGCCCTGCTGGCCTTCGGCGCCTATATGCGCGATGCGATCGGTTTGCGGCCCGACGACGTCTTCTGGAACATCGCCGATCCCGGCTGGGCTTACGGCCTCTACTACGCCATCACCGGCCCCTTGCTGCTCGGCATCGCCACCACCTTCAACGAGGGCGCCTTCACCGCCAACAGCACCTACGACATCATCGAGCGCCTCGGCGTCACCAGCCTCGCCGGTTCGCCGACCGCCTTCCGCCTGCTGCTGGCCGAAGGCGCGGCTCCCGCCGCCCGCATCAAGGGCCGGCTGCGCGTGGTGAGCAGCGCC
This sequence comes from Mesorhizobium sp. P2_C7, assembly GCF_056404515.1. Lineage (NCBI taxonomy): Bacteria > Pseudomonadati > Pseudomonadota > Alphaproteobacteria > Hyphomicrobiales > Phyllobacteriaceae > Mesorhizobium > Mesorhizobium sp. P2_C7. The sequence continues at coordinate 29,511 of NZ_JBFUDW010000006.1, forward strand.
GGCGAGCCGCTCAACCCGGAAGTCATCCGCTGGTTCGACGCCCATCTCGGCGTGCCGATCCACGACCATTACGGCCAGACCGAAAACGGCATGTTGGTCAACAACCATCACGGCCTGTCGCACCCGGTGCGCCCGGGCTCGGCCGGCTTTGCCATGCCGGGCTACCGCATCGTCGTGCTGGACGAGGCCGGCCAGGAGCTCGGCCCGAACCAGCCCGGCATCCTCGCCGTTGACATCGCCAACTCGCCGCTGCGCTGGTTCGACGGTTATCACCAGGCGGAAACTTCGGCGATTTCGGGCGGCTATTACCGCAGCGGCGACACGGTCGAGTTCGAGCCGGACGGGTCGATCAGCTTCATCGGCCGCGCCGACGACGTCATCACCTCGTCGGGCTATCGCATCGGCCCGTTCGACGTCGAAAGCGCGCTCATTGAACACCCGGCGGTCAACGAGGCAGCGGTTGTCGGCGTGCCCGACCCGCAGCGCACCGAGATCGTCAAGGCCTTCGTCATCCTTGCATCTTCGTTTCGCGGCAGCCCGGAACTGGCCGAGGAACTGGCGCAGCATGTCCGCAAGCGGCTCTCGGCCCACGCCTATCCGCGCGAAATCGACTTCGTCACCGAATTGCCGAAGACGCCGAGCGGCAAGATCCAGCGGTTCTTGCTGAGGAAGGCGGAGGTGGAGAAGCGGAAGGGGTGAGGCGTGGTCCGCAAAGCGGACGGAAAGCCAATTGCTTGGCTTTCCGAACAACGAACGCCCGGAGCGCCAGCGGAGGGCCGGCCGACGCATACAATGCTTGGCGTCGACGGTACTGCCGCGCAATAGCCGCAAAGCTGCTCGATGGCTCCCAATCTGTCGATCGCCATAAGGGGGCTATGTCATGCGGTTGGTCTGGATGATCGTTTTCGCACTCGCGACCGGAGCGGCTTTCGCCGCCTCGCCGGAGGACGACTATATCGCCGCACGCGACAAGGCGATTTCCGCTATCGCAGCGCTGGAAAGCGCAAACGAACCCGTGGAAGCGCTGGATGCCGCCGGGACGAAAGCGCTGGCCGATCTGCAAAAGCGGCTTTCCGCTCTTCTCGGCCCCTTGGCGGTTTCAGGTTTTCCGGCAACCGGCACGATCAATCTCGAAAGCCTGAGCGATGCAGATATCGGGTTCGGCATGCTGGACGGGTTGCGCTACACCAATGACGACGACGGCCCGAGCCTGGTGGCAACGACGCGGGGTCTTCTCGAGCGCTGGCTCCAGTCCAAAGCCGCCGAGATGGATACGAGCTTCAGACTGCCCACCGGCATCGATGCGGCACTTAAGCTCGATGCCTTCTACACCCAGGCGATCAACAGCGACGCCGCGTTCACGGGGACGCTCGACTTCCCGCTCAAGAAGCCTGAAGGCGCCGACATCGCCTTTGCGCGGCTCGGCGGCTGGGCGCAGGACATAGGACCGAACCCCGACCAGCAGGTCATCGTCACGCTCGTCAAGGGCAACAGCGTCATGATCGCCTCGGCCCCCGCGGCACCGCCTGTTCCCAAGATCGCCGCCTGCGACGCCTTGTGGGCCTCGGCGGACGCCGCCGCCCAGAAGTTCCAGGAGGCCTACCAAGCCTCGGACCTCAAGGACCAAAAGTCGTATGACGCCGCCAATGCCGCCTGGGAGAAAGGTGACGCCGACTATCGTGCCTGCATAGGCCAGCACCTGCCGGGCGAGCCGGTCTTCCCGGCACTTCTCGCCCAGGCCCAGGAGCTTGCCTATCACATGGCCGGCAAGTAAGCGCGACGAAGGCCTCTGTTTGCGAAAAGGCACCCTCCGTCCAGGCAAGGCCGAGACGGAGGGAACTTCAGCCCTGATCCGGGCAGCTRCCCAGCGCAAGGTCGGTTCGGGCGCTACTCCTTCGCGCGATAGGCCTCCGGCACGACGAAGACTTCGTCGGCACGGCCATAGCCGCCATCGGCGACTTCCTCCACCAGCACCATTGTGTAGGGTCGGACGCCTTCGCCGAAAAAGTCGACGAACATTGCCGTGGTTCGATGGATGAGGTCTTCCTTCTGCGCCTTGGAGAGAGCCGCCTGCGGCATCTTGATGTTGGCGAATGGCATGATCGTTTTCCTTGGTCTTTGAGGGTTGGGTTCAAGCAGTCGGATGGAGCAGGTCGGCAAGACCGATCCGTTCCATGAGTTGCGCGCGGACACGATCGGCGACGCCATTGACGACCGCCGCACCATCGTCAGCGGGGTCGACGTGCACGCGCAGCGGACGCCTTCCGTGCGGCATCGCCACGAGGTCGACGATGGCCGCCGCGATATCAGTCGGATCGGCATCCGCTGGCTCAAGTGCGGCCAGCCCCTTCAGCACCTGCTGATCGACGCCGGTGTAGGGGCCGGACCAGTAGAGCGCGGCGCGCTCCGCATCCGCCGGCGCTGCCGCATGATGAAAATGCTCGGTGCCCTTGGTGAAGGCGCCCGGCACGACGATGGTCGTCTCGATGCCGAAGCGGGCGAGTTCCAGCGCATAGCTCTGCGCCAGTGCATCCATGCCGGCCTTGGCCGCGAAATAGGCCGCGAGGAAGGGCGGCGTGCCGCCGCGCGTGCTGCTCGAGCCGACCCAGATCATCTGGCCCCTGCCAAGAGAGCGCATATGCGGCAAGGCCGCCCTGTTGACGCGCTGTGTGCCGACGACGTTGACGTCATAGAGCTGCGCCAGCTGTTCGGGCGCGAAAGCCTCGGTCGGTCCAAACCCCATGTGTCCGGCGTTGTGAATCAGCACGTCGAGCCGGCCGGCCTCGCTAACGATCAGCCGGACTGCCGCCTCTGCCGAGGCGTCAGAGGTCACGTCGAGCGCGATGGGGTAAAGCGCCGCGCCCTCATCACGAGCAAACTTTTCCATCTCGGCGGCCGCCGCACCGCCGCGCGCCGACGGATCGCGCATCGATGCGTAGACCTTGTGGCCCGCGCTTGCGAGCGCCCGCGCCGTCATCGCGCCGAAGCCGCTGGAAGCGCCTGTGATCAAAATTGTCTGTTGCATGATTGTCTCCTCAGACCACGCCGCCATTGGCGCGGATGATTTGCCCGTTGACCCAACCGCTATCCGGCCCGGCCAGGAACGACACCAGCCCGGCGATGTCTTCGGGCTCGCCGAGCCGGCCGAGCGGGATCATCTTGCCGATGGCCTCGATTTGCGCCTGGCTCTTGCCGTCCGTGAACAGGGCGGTCTCGATCGGGCCGGGCGCCACCGCGTTGACGGTGACACGGCGCGCGCCAAGCTCCTTGGCCAGGATGTGGGTCATCGCCTCGACGCCTGCCTTGGTGGCGGCGTAGACGCCGTAACCCGGCTGGTAGAGGCCGACGACGCTGCTTGAGAAGTTGATGATACGACCGCCGTCGCGAAGTCGGCGCGCGCCTTCCCGCATGCCGCGGAATACACCGCCGAGATTGATCGCGACCTGCATGTCGAACGAGGCGTCATCGGTCTCGGCGATCGGCGACGTCTTCATGATGCCGGCATTGTTGACGAGGATGTCGATGCCGCCAAACGCCATCTCGCCGGCATCGAACAGCTTGGTGAGGCCGGCCGGATCGGCGATATCGGCCTGCACGGCGATCGCCTTGCCGCCGTCGGCTTCGATCGCCCGGACAAGCTGTTCGGCCTCCGCGCGTCCGCGTGCATAGTTGACGACGACGGCGACACCGTCGCCGGCGAGCCGCCGCGCGATGGCGGCACCGATGCCCTTGGAGGCGCCGGTTACGATCGCCGTTCTGGTTTGAGTGCCTGTATCTGTCTGCTGATTTGTCATGGAAGTGTCTCCGCGTTGTTGGTGACACGGATATAGGCCAAGCCATCTTCCGGATAATCAGTCGCCTATTGACATGACTATTCGGAAACTGCGAACAAAGACCATGGATCGTCTGGACACCATGCGGCTCTTCGTTCGCGTCCTGGAGCGGCGCAGCTTCACCGCCGCCGCGGCAGATCTCGGCCTGCCGCGCTCAACCGCGACGGAAGCGATCCGGCGGCTCGAAGAGCATCTCGGYGCGCGCCTGCTGGAGCGAACGACGCGGCAGGTCAACGCCACGCAGGACGGCGAGGCCTATTATCGGCGCTGCCTGTCCATCCTCGCCGAGATCGAGGATGCCGAGGCCGCCTTCCGCAATGCCGAGCCCTACGGGCTGCTGCGCATCGACGCCAGCACGCTGCTCACCCGCACATTCCTGTTGCCGCGCCTGCCCGAGTTTCTCGCCCGCTATTCCCGCATCGACTTGCAGATCGGCCAGAGCGACCGGCTGGTCGATCTCGTGCGCGAGGGCGTCGACTGCGTGATACGTGTCGGCGAGCCCCCCGACAGCGGCATGATCATGCGGCGCCTGGCGATGATCCGCGAGATCACCTGCGCTAGTCCCGCCTATCTCGAACGCCACGGCATGCCGATCTCCCCCGATGCGTTGGACGGTCACCAGGCAGTCGGCTTCGTCTCGTCGCGCACCGGCGAGACCCTTCCCTTCGAATTCACCGTCGCCGGCAAGACCCGCGATATCCGGTTGCCGGGCCGCGTCGCCGCCAACAATTCCGACACCGCCGCCGATCTGGCACGGCTTGGACTTGGCCTCATCCAGGCACCGCGCTATCGCTTCGAGAAGGACCTTGCCGATGGGACGCTCGTCGAGGTGCTGGCCGACTACCCGCCCTCGCCGACACCGCTGTCAGCGCTTTACCCGCAAAACAGGCAGCTCTCGCCGCGGCTTCGCGTCTTCCTCGACTGGGCATCGCGCATCTTCTCTAAGGCGAACCTTTAGCGGCCGGCATTGACCGTGAAGAAGTCCAAACGGCGTCAGCCCGCTATGCATTGGTTCAGCCTGCGGGCTGAAATGCCGGCATTGGCACGATGCTGAAACTTCAGGCTGGCCTGGAAGGTTAAATTTAAGCGTTTGCTACTAGGATCGACCGACGAGCTATTGTCCAGCAAAGGTACCCGGGTCGAATTGGCCACAACGCGATACAGTCTCGGCCGCTTGAGACAGGCCGTATTTTCTTCCGCCAACTTGCCGGCGGCAATAGCCTTTGTTGTGCTCATGGTCTGCGCCGTCGTTGCCGACCAGCAGAACAGGGAGGTCTCCGACCAACTGGCGCGCGCCGATGTGCTGGCCAAGGTCAACGTCATCCGCGCCAAGCTCGAAGGCAACATAAACGGCAATCTCCAGCTTGTTCAGGGGCTCGTCTCGGCCATCGTTACAGAGCCCTACATGGGCCAGCAGAGATTTGCGTCGCTCGCAGGCAATCTGTTCGAGCAGAAATCGCAATTGCACAACATCGCCGGCGCGCCCGACCTGGTCATCTCGCTGATGTACCCGATGGAAGGCAACGAGAAGGCAATCGGGCTCGACTACCGCAAGAACGAGGAGCAACGCCTGGCAGCGCTCAGGGCGCGCGACCAGCGCGTGCTGGTATTTGCCGGACCGGTCAAGCTGGCGCAAGGCGGGCGCGGCTTCATCGGCCGCATCCCGGTCTTCGTGCCGACGGCGGGAGGCGGCGACCGCTTCTGGGGCATTGTCTCGGCAGTTGTCGATGTTGACCGGCTCTACGCGGCGAGCGGACTGGCCGATCCCGATCTCGACATCGATGTCGCGCTCACCGGCAAGGATGCGTTGGGCGGCGGGGGCGAACGTTTCTTCGGCAACGGCACTGTCGTCGCCGGCAATCCCGTAGCGGCCGATGTGCAGCTGCCTTCGGGTTCCTGGCAGATTTCGGCCATCCCCAAGGACGGCTGGCCAGCGGCACCGAAAAATCAGTGGACCTTGCGGGCGCTCATGGCACTTGCCGGCTCGCTGGTGGTACTGCCGATCCTGGTGGCCGGGCGGCTGTTTGGCGAAAGGCAAAGGAATGACGCCGAGTTGAGGCGCCTGTCCGGTCGCCTGGAGCTGGCGCTGGACGCCTCGGGCATCGGCGTTTGGGAGCACGACCTCGCCACCAACGAACTGCTGTGGGACGACCGCGTCAACGAAATCTATGGCAAGCCGGCCGACGGCAAGCCACGCGGCTACAACGACTGGGCGCTGGCGATCCACCCAGAGGACATCGAGCGGGCAAAGCAGGACTTCGATTCGGCCGCGACGACAAAAGGCCCCTACTTCTCGCAATACCGGCTCCTGCGCCCCGACGGCGCCGTCCGTCATGTGCGCACGCGCGCCAGCTTCTTCCAGGACATCGGCGGCACGCCCAAGCTGATCGGCGCCGAATGGGATGTGACCAGCGACGTCCTGCTCAATGAGAACCTCATTCACGAGCGCCAGCTGTCGGAATCGAAGAACGCCGAGCTGAAGCTCGCCAAGGCGCATATCGAGCATGTGGCGCTGCACGATTCACTGACCGGCCTGCCCAACCGCCGCTATCTCGACGAGATGCTGGCCGAAACCGGCCAACACGAGCGCATGGCGCTGCTGCATCTTGACCTAGACCGTTTCAAGCAGATCAATGACACGCTCGGTCACGCAGCGGGCGACGCCATGCTGATGCATGCCTCGAAGGTCATCAAGGCCAATGCCGGCTCTGGCGATTTCGTTGCGCGCATCGGCGGCGACGAATTCGTTGTTGTGAGCCATGGGCGTGACGACGACGAGCTCTCGGCACTCGCCGACCGCATCATCGAGGAGATGCGCCAGCCTGTCTATTACCGGGGCCATCAGTGCCGGTTCGGGGTCAGCATCGGCATTGCCGCCAACAGCGGCGTCGACGCAAAGCAGTTGCTCGTCAACGCCGATCTCGCGCTTTACCGGGCGAAAGGCCGTGGCCGCAACCGCTACGAGTTCTTCAACGAGGAACTGCAGAGCGAGATCGTGCGGACCAAGCAGGTCGCCGACGAGATCCTGGGCGGGCTGGAGCGGGATGAATTCGTCGCCTACTACCAGCCGCAGTTCGACGCCAGGACGCTCGAGATCGTCGGCGTCGAAGCGTTGTCGCGCTGGAAGCATCCGCGACGCGGCATCCTGGCCCCCGACGCCTATCTCAAGGTGGCCGAAGAGCTCAATGTCGTGGCGCTGATCGACCGCATCGTCCTCAAGGATGCGCTGGAGAATTTCGAGCGCTGGTCGCGCAGCCATCTCAACATCCCGCGTGTCTCGGTCAACGTCTCGGCCAGGCGCCTGGAGGACAAGGACTTGATCAAGGGTCTGCGCGAGCTCGCCATCAAGGAAGGAACGGTGTCGTTCGAGCTGGTGGAGTCCATCTTCCTCGACGAGAACGACGATCTGGTCACCTGGAACATCGAGCACATCAAGGAGCTCGGCATCGACATCGAGATCGACGATTTTGGCACCGGCTATGCCTCGATCGTCTCCCTGCTCAAGCTACGGCCGCGTCGCCTCAAGATCGACCGCCAACTGGTCACGCCCATCACCGGCTCAACCGCGCAGCGACAGCTGGTGTCGTCGATCATCGAGATCGGCAAATCGCTCGGCATCGAAGTGGTTGCTGAGGGCGTCGAGACGATGGAGCACGCGCGCATCCTGAAAGAGCTTGGCTGCGATATCCTGCAAGGCTATTTTCTTGGCCGCCCGATGGAGGCGAAGGCCTTCAAGACCTTCGCCCAGTCGCGCAAATGGCTGGCCGCGGGGTAGTGGCTCGGCGCCCTTAGCTCCGCAGCCCCGGCGCTTCCTGCCCCGTCCGCTCGACATATTCGGTATAGCCGCCGCCATAGGTGTGGATGCCTTCGGGCGTCAGTTCCAGCACGCGGTTGGAAAGCGCCGCCAGGAAATGCCGGTCGTGCGACACGAACAGCATGGTGCCTTCGTACTGGGAGAGTGCCGTGATCAGCATCTCCTTGGTGGCGATGTCGAGATGGTTGGTCGGCTCGTCGAGCACCAGCAGGTTGGGTGGGTCGAACAGCATCAGCGCCATCACCAGCCGCGCCTTCTCGCCGCCTGACAGCACCCGGCATTTCTTCTCGATCTCGTCGCCGGAAAAGCCGAAGCAGCCGGCAAGTGCCCTGAGCGGCGCCTGGCCGGCCTGCGGGAACGCGTCCTCCAGCGTCTGGAACACGGTGCGCTCGCCTTCCAGCAATTCCATGGCGTGTTGGGCGAAATAGCCCATCTTGACGCTTGGGCCGCGCGCCACGGTGCCGGCGTCGGGCTCGGACGCACCGGCGACCAGCTTCAACAGCGTCGACTTGCCGGCGCCGTTGACGCCCATGATGCACCAGCGCTCGCGGCGGCGGACCTGGAAATCGAGCCCCTCATAGATGCTGCGGCTGCCATACCCCTTGTGGACGCTCTTCAGCGTCACGACATCCTCGCCACAGCGCGGCGCCGGCTGGAAGTCGAAGGACACCGTCTGGCGGCGCTTGGGCGGCTCGACGCGGTCGATCTTGTCGAGCTTCTTCACCCGGCTCTGCACCTGGGCGGCGTGCGAGGCGCGCGCCTTGAAGCGCTCGATGAAGGCAATCTCCTTGGCCAGCATCGCCTGCTGGCGCTCGAACTGCGCCTGCTGCTGCTTGTCGGCGATCGCCCGCTGCTGCTGGTAGAATTCGTAATTGCCGGAATAGGCCGTCAATGAACCGGCGTCGATCTCGACCACCTTGTTGACGATGCGGTTCATGAACTCGCGGTCGTGCGAGGTCATCAGCAATGCGCCATCATAGTTCTTCAGGAAGGATTCCAGCCAGATCAGGCTTTCGAGGTCGAGATGGTTGCTCGGCTCGTCGAGCAGCATGGCGTCGGGCCGCATCAGAAGGATGCGGGCCAGCGCCACGCGCATCTTCCAGCCGCCGGAGAGTTTGCCGACATCGCCGTCCATCATCTCCTGGCTGAAACCCAGGCCATCGAGCACCTCACGCGCGCGGCCGTCCAGCGCATAGCCGTCGAGCTCCTCGAAACGGTGCTGCGCCTCGCCATACTTTTCGATGATATCGTCCATCTGGTCGGCCTGGTCGGGGTCGGCCATGGCGGCCTCGAGTGCGGCCATCTCAGCCGCCACGTCGCTCACCGGCCCGGCGCCATTCATCACTTCGGCCACCGCGCTGTGGCCTTCCATGTCGCCGACATCCTGGCTGAAATAACCGATGGTGACCCCGCGATCGACCTGCACCTGGCCTTCGTCGGGCTGTTCCTGCCCGGTAATCATGCGAAACAGCGTCGTCTTGCCGGCGCCGTTGGGGCCGACGAGGCCGACCTTCTCGCCCTTCTGCAGCGCCGCCGATGCTTCGATGAAGACAAGCTGACGGCCATTCTGCTTGCTGATGCTTTCCAGTCTGATCATGCGATTTCCGGGAGCTTGGAACTTGGAAGGATTTTCCCCGGGGCCATACGCGATGGCGGGCGCAAGAGGAAGAGGCGCAAGCGCCGCAGCGGGGGCACTTCCCTCCTTCTTGTGGGAGAAACCAAGACCGTCCCCGGACACAATCCAGAAACAAGATTCAACAGTTCGGAAAAACTGGCGAAAAGATTGGCTGGCATAAGCATCCCCGCTGCAGCCGGAATGGTCGCGGCACAACGCCAACGGATGTTACCGGCAATGCAACGAGGTTCTAACGGATGGACGGGTGCCCTGCTCGGCATGTCGCTTGCCGTCACCGCGATCGGACCGTCGGAAGCAAAAGCCGCCATCACCCGCAGCGAGCACTGCGACCTGCTCAGTCATCAACTCGACGAAGTCATCCAGACCAAGGCAGAGACAGCCGAGGTCGCCGAAGCAACGACGCTGCAGAAGACAGCCATCCGCTTCTGTGCCGAGCGCAAGCAGGCGCAAGGCATCAGGACGCTGGCCAACGCTCTGGAGCTGCTTGGGGTGACGCCGGACGATGAGGCTGAGTGAGATCAGATCTCAAGAAGCACAGCCACAAGCACACCGGCAACAAGCACTGCAAGGCTTATTGATCGCTCTTTCTTTCTGACTTCCTCCCAGGAAAAGGCCGCCACTCGCAAAAGCGAGGGCGGCTTTTTTCTTGCGCAGTTCTTCGTAAGCGCGCATTCCGCCCGAAACTACGTGAAATCAAGACCTTATAGCGGTTCAACGATTCAACAAGTGAACCGCCCGAAACCAAACAGCGGTTGAATCTGTGCTCCGCCGATCATGCCCGCGTCCGGGATCCTCACCATGGCAGACTTTTGCCGTCGCGAAAGAAACCGACTGTCGGACCATCGTCCGGCAAGGTCGCAGCCCAGACGATGCCGGCTGCTCCTTGCGCCACCGGGCGCCCGCCCGGCCCACCCATGTCGGTGGCGACCCAGCCGGGACAGACGGCGTTGACCAGCACGCCGGCGCCGCGCAGTTCAGCCGCCAGCACGCAGGTCAGCGCGTTGAGGGTCGCCTTCGATGTCGAATAGGCCGGCGCCCCCGCCCCCATCGAGGCCAGCGAACCGCCCTCGGAAGAAACGTTTACCAGCCTGCCATGGCCACCGGCCTTGAGCAGCGGCGCGAAGGCGGACGCGGCCCGCCAGGCACCAAAGACATTGGTCTCGAACGCTTCGCGGATCACCGTCCAGTCCGGCAGCAAGGCCCGCGAACCGGTGTCGTAGTGGATCGCGGCGTTGTTGATCAGCACGTCGAGACGGCCGAACCGGCGCTCGACATCCGCCGCCGCCAGTGCCGCCGCGTCGGGCGCCGCGACATCGAACGCGATAGCCTCGACATGGCCATCGAGCCCTCGTGCCGCCGCTTCGCCTTTGCCGAGGTCGCGCACACCGAGCAGAACGGTAAAGCCGAGCTTCGCCAGCTGGCGCCCGGTCTCGAGCCCGATGCCGCGATTGGCGCCGGTAACAAGCGCGACCTTGCTGGATTGCGTGTTCATCTGCTGCTCCCGGGATGTCGATTGCTTCGCGAGAAAGATGGCACGAGCGGAAGTGATTTATTAGGTGGCGGGGATCGCAGTCTTCATACGATGGCGTGCAGGAATCAGGTGGTGGCCTGGCGGCGCGCCATGCGATGGTTGATCCATCACGAGGACCAGCCATGCTCACGCTTCATGATTATCTGCCATCGCAGAATGGCTGGAAGGTCCGGGTTCTGCTCGGGCTGCTCAAGATCCCCTATGACAGTCACATGGTCTCGATCTTCGAGGGCGAGAGCCACACCGACGCCTTCCTTGAGCTCAATCCTGCCGGTGCCGTCCCCGTGCTCCAGCTAGGAGACGGCAGCGTCATCGCGGAATCCAACGCAATCCTGACTTACCTCGCCGAAGGGACGCCCCTTCTGCCGGCGGACCGCTATCAGCGCGCCAAGGTCATGCAGTGGCTGTTCTTCGAACAATACAATGTCGAACCAGTCATCGGCTCGTTGCGCTTCTGGACCTTGACCGGACGCCTCGAGCGCAACCAGGGCGTGGTTGCAAGCAAGCGCGAAGCCGGAGCCCGCACCCTCGCCGCCATGAACCGCAGCCTTGGCGACACCCCGTTTCTCGTCGGAAACGGCTTCACGATCGCCGATATCGCTGTCTATGCCTACAGCCATCGCGCCGAGGATTGCGGCTTCTCGCTGGCGGACTATCCGGCGGTCATGGGGTGGATTGGCCGCGTGCGCGACGCCATCGGTCCCGGCTATCCGGTCCATCCCTACAGCATTGACCCGCATTCCGGGGCCTGAACGGTTTACCTCTTGCCCTGCGGACGATGCTGAAACCCCACTCAAGCGGGACCGGGAACCCGTCTGTTTACACCGCAGGAGAATAGGGATATTTTGTATCCTTAATAAAGCTCGGTCAGTATCGACCCCGGAATTCATCGATGATCCTGAAAAGCCAAGTCGAATGGGCGCTGCACTGCTGCGCTATTCTCGCAGGCCTGCCTGCCGGCCGCTATCTCTCGACAAAAGCACTTGCCGAGTTCCACGGCCTTCCCAAGGAGTATCTATCCAAGGCCCTGCAAAGCCTGTCGCAGGCGGGCCTGGTGCATACGACGCTGGGTCCGTCAGGTGGATATCGATTGGCGCGGACACCGGCCGAACTGACCTTCCTGGATATTGTCGAAGCGGTAGAGGGCAAGTCGCCGACGTTCGTGTGCAACAACATCCGCGCAAACAACCCATGCCGTCCGCAGGACTATTGCGAAAGCAGCCCTTGCGCGGTGTCGCGCATCATGTGGGAAGCCGACGAGGCATGGCGTGCAAAATTGCGCAGCGTCAAGCTTTCCGATCTGACCGAGGCCCTGGCGCAGGAGATTCCAGCCGAACTCTGGAAGAGCAGCTTTGAATGGGTGCTGGAGCGCGCCGGATGAATGGAAAAGCCAGATCCTGGCGGATAGGCTACCAGACAACAGGCGGCCGTCGGACGCCCTGAGGATGCCACGCGAAAATGCCGACCCCGGAAGCATGAACGGCACTGGGCAGTGATCACCCGACATGGGCTCGCCGCCATGATCTACCGGAACGGCCGGACACCAGGAAGGGTGCCCGGCCTCTTCTGCCTGCTTGCCTGGTCGCCTACTTCTTGACCGGATAGGTCAGTTCCTTCTGGTTGGTGTCAACCACGAAGACTGCCAGTAGTTTCGCTGGCTTGGTCTTGCTGCCGTTCTCGCTCACACTGTGGCGGTCACCCGGCAGCTCCGAAAAGCTCTCGCCGGCCTTGTAGACCTTGACCGGGCCATCATTGACCTGGCTGCGGATGGAGCCTTCCAGAACCGTTGCATAGATGAAGGCGGAGGTCGGATGGGTGTGCGCTTCCGAGTGACCGCCGGGACCATATTCGACCAGAATGCCCTTGATGCTCTTGCCGGGGACATTCGGCAGTTCATGCTCATAGACGAGCGTGACTTTGGCGGCTTTCCCGCCTGCGTCCTCGGCTGCGGCCGAGCCTGCCAGGGCTGCCGCGACGATGAGGGCGGCGAGGATTGATTTGATCATTTCGAAACTCCTTTTTGCGTTGAGTGGAACGCCGTGCCCGAAGCTGCGGCGCATCGTGAGGGTCATTTCCGCGCCGAGGTGGCAAACCACTGCTCGAAGGTGATGCGGCCGAGACGGGGATTGTTGTCGGAGACGAGCGACGTGTCGTTCAGCCTCGCGCCGAAATAGAGCGCATCCGGATCAGTCACGACCTTGCGAGGATCGCCGGCAGCCTTCAGGTAGCGGGCGACGAGTTCGCTCATTCGCACACGCTCCGGACCGGAAATCTCGATCATGCCGTTGATCGGCGCGGCGAGCGCGACACCGGCCATGACGTCGGCGACGTCATCGGACGCGATGGGTTGTACATAGGCCGGCGACAGATGCACGGCGTCGCCGACCGTACCCGATTGGGCGATGCCAGCCAGGAACTCCATGAACTGCGTGGAATGAACGATCGTGTAGGGAATGCCGGAAGCCTTGATCAGCTCTTCCTGGGCGAGCTTGGCGCGGAAATAGCCGACGTCCTGCAGGCGTTCGGTTCCGACAACCGAGAGCGCTATGTGGTGCTTGACGCCGGCAGCCTTGTCCGCTGCGAGCAGATTGTGGCCCGAGGTCTCGAAGAATTCCATCGCGGCCTTGTCCTCGAAGGAGGGTGAGTTGGCGAGGTCGATCACGACCTCGGCGCCCGCGAGCGCTGCCTCCAGACCTTCGCCGGTGATGGTGTTGACACCGGTATTCGGGGAGGCGGCGATCACCTCACAGCCCTGCTTGCGCAGGCGTTCGACTGTCTTGGAACCGATGAGGCCGGTGCCCCCGATGATGACGATTTTCATAAGACTTCTCCGTTAGCGGCCGCCACGTCGCGCCGCATCGATTGATGGGTCTGCCAGAAGGACGGGGTTAGTTCAGGCCTGCCTTGTCGAGGCGGTAGAGTTTATCCGCAGAGCCGGGCACGGTCTTGAAGGCGACGTTAGCACGGTTCCAGGCGTTGATGGCCATGATCGAGAAGGTCAGGTCGGAGATCTCCTTTTCCGAAAGCTGCCCACGCACACGCTCATAGAGCTCGTCCGGAATACCGCCTTCGGGGAGCTTCGTGACGGCTTCGGTCCAGGCAAGGGCGGCACGTTCACGAGGAATGAAAAGGTTCGATTCCCGCCAGATGGCGACATGGTAGAGCCGCAACTCGCTCTCGCCGTGGATCTTTGCTTCCTTGACATGCATGTCGAGGCAGAAGGCGCAGCCATTGATCTGGGACGCCCGGATATGGACCAGATCGCGGATCTTCTCTTCGATCACGCTGCGCGCCTCGGCCATGCTGAAGTCGAGAAACTTCTTGAATAGCTCAGGCGATTGTTGGGCGACGTTCAGGCGCTGTGTCACTGCTCTCTCCTTTTGAGGACATTTAATATCCTTAAGGATATATGATATCCATAATCGTGTAAAGCGCCTCCCGCCTGGGATGCGGGACATAAGATTCATGTCGAAAAGTATGGGGTGAGAGTGGATATCGTATCGGGATTGCGAACGTTCCCGCGAGTGGCGGACAGGGTCCTTCTCGGCGGCGGCGAATCGGCCTCGATCTGACGCAGCCGGCCGTCATCAGCGCCTTGACTGCATGGCACCCGAAAGCCCGAGGCGGCCAATACCCACCGTGGCTGGAGCAATTCCAAGAAAGTGTGAAACGGGTGCGGCTAAACGCAAAGCGCCGGCAGTCCGGCGCCTGAAAGGACTTACTTCTTGCCCTGCGGATGGATCGTCTCGCCGCGCTTCAGCATCGCGACGAAGGTCTCGATCTTCTTCTTGCGGCCAGCTTCAGTCTTCATGTTGTGGGTGCGGAAGGCAAGCGCGAAGCGGTTCTGTGCGCTGAGCTTTGCCAGCATCTCTTTCGCCTTGGGTTCGGCATCTATGGCTGCCTGCAGGTCATCGGGGATTTTCATCTCCTTGCCGCTGCCGTAGGCGCGCGCCCAGCGGCCGTCGGCCTTGGCTGCCTCGACCTGTCTCAGCCCATGCTCGGTCATGCGGCCCTCCTCGACCAGCCGCGCGACATTGTCGATGTTGATCAGGCTCCAGATGCTCTTCCTGCCGCGCGGCGTGTAGCGCTGCAGGAAACTGTTGTCGTCGAGCCCCTTGCGCACCGCGTCGATCCAGCCGAAGCACAGCACCACGTCGATGGCTTCTTTCGGCGTGATCGACTTCAGTCCCGACCCCACTTTGTGGATCTTGATCCACACCTCGGTTTCCGCAGCGTGGTGCATGCCGAGCCAGGCGTGGAAGCTGGCCGCGTCCGGAAACTCCCTGACCTTGTCGGGATCGACCTTGACCGGCGCCATCAGCCGGCCTGCCCGCTCGCTGCGCTTGCCGCTCGGATCACCGTCATTCTGCCTCCAGCATCGTGCCAAACATCATCCGTCAGCATAGTGATATTGGCCCCTGTCAGTTTTCGGCAGTGGGTCAGTTTACAATTTCGTACGCATCCATAAGACGCTGCGTGTTGCCCCCGCGATGGCCGCTGGCGTTACCGACAAGCTTTGGGAGATCGCCGACATCGTTGCACTTATCGAGGCGGAAGGAAGCGGAAAAGCCTGCTGCTCGCGGTCCTCACAAAAAACGTGGAGAATTGTCCTCATGAGAGCACAGTACAAGGGTCACCGAGTTTTAGAGACCAAGGCTGGCACATTCGCGCTCGACGAGTGGAAGCCGCGCGACCCCACCGACTTTTCCATTGACATAGACTTCTACGCAGGCCCCGAAGGGGATGCCAGCGCCGAAGCATTTACGGCGACCGTCTGCTCTCCGAACTATTTTCTTCGCTCACAGAACGGCAACGTTTTCTCTGGGGAGAACATAATTTTCATGCTCAGATTTGATTACATTGAACTGGAGAAGTTTCTCATAGATCGCTGCGCAGCTACCGAGGGCGATACATGGGACGCGATAGCCGTACAACTTGCGAGGCTGGGGCGCTGGGAGTTCGGCTATCGCCTTCAGATTTCAAACTGACCCACTACCCAGTTTTCAGCAGCAGCAGAGCCTGCTGGCGGATGACGATGGAACGCACCACCCATCGCCGCGTTCCGGCTTCAGTGCAACCGCCGGATGGAGGTTCCCGATGACAATCCAGACCATTTTCGCCCATGTCAGCTGCGCCGACCTCGAAGCCAGCATCCCCTGGTATGCAAAGCTCTTCGGCAAGTCGCCGCTGCGCCGGCCGATGCCGGGCTTGGCCGAATGGCAGTTCAGCGACAGCGCTGAGGTGCAGCTCTTCGAGGACAGGGACAAGGCCGGCACCAGCACGCTGACGCTCGGCGTGCTGCCGCTGACGCCCGAGCGGCAGCGGTTGATGGCTGCAGGCCTCGAACCCGGCCCGATCGAGGAAGCCGACGATTTCTACATCATGCGCCTGCGCGACCCCGACGGGAACCTGGTGGTGTTTGCGAGTGCGCAACTCGACTAGGGCGCCCCCGGGCCAAAATATTTTCCTCCACCCCGCTGTCGAAATCTCGCAGACCTGCCATGGTCCTGTTCCACACGCTTGGGAACACATCATGAGATCTCTGCTCGTCGCCCTGGCGATGCTGCTGCCCACAGCTGCCCTCGGCGAACCGATCGACACCCGGAAAATCATCACGGCGGTGACCGGCGACTTCAACGGCGACGGCGCCGTCGACCTTGCCATGGTGGTCGAGACCGAGCCGACCGACCCGATGGACATCCACTTCTTCCTCAGGGACAAGGAGCACAATTACCTCAAGCCCGTCGAAATCGTGCACGAGCAGATCCTCGGCGAATGGAACGGTTATGACCGGCCGGGCTACGAAAATTCAGACACCGAGCCGGAACTGACGATGCTGCCGAACGGCTCGATCAAGTTCTATCTGCCGGCGATGCCGATCGGCGGTCAGCGGACCAACATGACGCTGACCATCGCCTGGCGCAACGGTGCCTTCATCGTCGCCGGTTTTGCCTATGACTACGAGGACTTCCAGCAGGACAATGTCGCCAGCGCCTGTGAGTACAACGTGCTGACCGGCAAGGGCACCAGCAGCAAGACGCAGCCTGACGGCAGCTCGAAGCACAGGACTGTCTCGGTGGAAGGCCGGACCGTCGCCTTCAAGGACTGGAACCCGGGTGCTGATTTCAGCGCTTGCGACGGGTAACCGGCGTCTCTTTGACCGGCTTCAGTTCGGTGGCGGCGCCGCCGGCGTCAATCCGTGCCGGCGCATGATRTCCATCATTTTGAGCTTGTCCGGCGGGCCGCCGGCGGCAGCGTTGAGCACCGCAAAGGCCTCGCGAAAATAGTCCGGGCCGATCGCCGCCGGCGTGATGACGCAAAGCGCCTTGGCATCCCTGGTGCCATTGTTGTCAAACCGGTGAACGGCGCCGCGTGGAATGCACAGCGCCTCCCCTGGCCCGACCTCGATCGCCTTGCCGTCGACGGTCCAGGTCAACACCCCGTCGACGCCGTAGATCGTCTCTTCGTAGTGGTCGTGGCTGTGCGCCGGCGCCGGCAGCCGCTGCGCGCCGGGCACCATCAGTTCGAAGGCGGCGACGCTGCCGTTCGAACTGTCGCCTGACACCAGGAAGCGAACCGACAGCCCCTTGGTACCGATGGTTTCGTTGGCTGGATTGACCTGAAGATCCCAAGCTGGCATTGCATAAGCTCCCCGAGTAAATTACATTTACCGCCTATCAGTAAACTCAATTTACCGGATCGTCAATGGCCACATCCGCTGAAGTTCTGCAGACCAAGACCGAGGACCTGCTGATCGGCGCGCTGCTGCGCGTGCCGGCGCAGGCGATCCAGCGCCGGCTGATCAAGGAGCTCAACGCCGCCGGCTTCGACGAATTGCGCCTGCCGCATATGGCGGTGCTGCAGTTTCCCGGGCCGGACGGCGCGCGCCCGGGCACCATCGCCGAGCGCGCAGGCATGAGCAAGCAGGCCATCAACCAGCTGCTCAGCAGTCTCGAAGGTTACGGCTATCTCATGCGCTCCGACATTCCGGGCGAAGGCAGTGCGCGCGTGGTGCGGTCCACCGAACGCGGACACGCCGCCTTCTGGAAAATGGTCGATATCCTGCGCGACATCGAGGAAGAGTGGCGCGCCGAGCTCGGACCGGAACGCTTTGCCCAGCTGAAGGCGCTGTTGTTTGTCGTCTGGGACAGCCCGCTGGCGCGCTGAGCGGCCGACTGGGATGCAACGAAATGCCCGACCGATGCCTACTGCAGCTGTGGCTTCTTGAGGAAACTGCCGCGGTCGGCCGATTTGACGCGCAGCCAGGTTTCGCGGCCGTCGCGCAGCACACGCATCGGAATCTCCGCGCCGGCCGAGCCGCTCTCCCACAGCTTGCGATAGAAATCGGCCAGCCCATCGACCGCGCCGTCACGGATGTCGGAGATGATGTCGCCCTGCCGCAGGCCGGCTTTGGCGGCCGGGCCGCCTTCGGTAACGCTCATCACCACCACCTTGCCGTCGCTTTCGGCCGACAAGGCGCCAAGCCACGGGCGCGGTGGCCTGGCCACATGGCCGCGCGTCAGGAGATCGTCGAGAATGGGCGGCAAAAGGTCGATCGGCACGACCATATTGATGTCGGCGACCTCGCCGTTGCGGCTCATCTGCAGGCGCAGCGAACCGATGCCGAGCAGCGAGCCGTCGGCGCCGAACAACCCGGCGCCACCCCAGGACGGATGCGCGGGCGCGATGAAGATCGCCTCGTCGAGCAGATACTCCCAGTAGCCCGCGAATTCCTGCTTGGTGACGATCCTGGCCTGCACCGACTGGCCGACGCCGTCGGCCAGCACGACTGCGTCGCCGATCCTGGCCTTGCCGGCATCGCCCAGCGCCACCGCCGGCAGCCCGAGCGGCGCCAGCGCCTGCACCAGCCCGAAGCCCGATTCCTGATCATAGGCAAGCGCATGCGCCGGGATGACGCGACCGTCATGACTGGTCAGCCAGACCTCTTCCGCTTCGGTGATGAGATAGCCGATGGTCAGCACCAGCCCGTCGTTGCGGATGACGACACCGCTGCCTTCCCTGAGCGTGCCAAGGGCACCCGCCGTAAAGGCATCCTCCGGAATGGTGGCCCGCACGGCAACGACCGAGCGCGGATTGGGATTGATGGTCATGCTGTCATTCCTGGATAGGTGATGACTCTATAGGTATGCCGCAAGGGAGATGGTGCAAGGGGTGAGAAGCGGTTCGCGCGGCCACTGGCATGATGAATTCGCTTCGCGATCCGGCTGATCACCCCACCAGGGGAAGGGAAAACGGAGCTTCCGTCAACAATAGTTCAACGCAAGTTGAACTTCCCCCTCTGAAACCCTAGTTGTAGGGCGACCTGCCCATCCTTCCCCACGAGGCCCCGAGATGACCGACTACACCCCGCCGAAAGTATGGACCTGGAGCAAGGCGAATGGCGGCGCCTTTGCCAGCATCAACCGGCCGATCGCCGGGCCGACGCACGACAAGGACCTGCCAGTCGGCAAGCACCCGCTACAGCTCTATTCACTGGCGACGCCGAATGGCGTCAAGGTGACCGTCATGCTGGAGGAACTTCTCGCGCGCGGCCACAAGGGCGCCGAATATGATGCCTGGCTGATCCGCATCAACGATGGCGACCAGTTCGGCAGCGGCTTCGTCGAGGTCAATCCCAATTCAAAGATTCCCGCCTTGATGGACCGCGGCGGCAAGACCCCGGTTCGCATCTTCGAATCCGGCTCGATCCTTGTCTATCTCGCCGAAAAATTCGGCGAATTCCTGCCGACCGAACAGCCGGCCCGCGCCGAGGTGCTGTCGTGGCTGTTCTGGCAGATGGGTTCGGCACCTTATCTGGGCGGCGGCTTCGGCCATTTCTACGCCTATGCGCCGGAGAAGTTCGAATATGCCATCGACCGCTTCTCGATGGAGGTGAAGCGCCAGATGGACGTGCTCGACCGTCGGCTGGCCGAAACCGAATATCTCGGTGGCAAGGACTACAGCATCGCCGACATGGCGGTTTGGCCCTGGTATGGCGGGCTGGCGCTCGGCCGCATGTACAATGATTCCGGCGAGTTCCTGTCCGTGAACGACTACCAGCATGTGCAGCGCTGGGCCAAGGCGATCGACGCCCGCCCCGCGGTCAAGCGCGGCCGCATGGTCAACCGCGCCTTCGGTGAACCCGCCATGCAGCTGCATGAGCGCCACGACGCCCGCGATTTTGAGACGAACACGCAGGACAAGCTGGCCGCCGAATAGACCACGGCAAAGCATGCCTCAAAGGAAAGCCCGCCACCGACGCGAATGTCTGGTGACGGGCTCCTCCCAAGACAACCCAACGCGGGCAATCCCGGTGTGTCGGCCTATGCGTCGGGCCTCACTCAGTGCAGGACTTGGACGATCTGGCGTGTCTCTGGATCGACCAGAACGGTCTGGTCATTGATCACGGCGACGCGATATTTGACGTCGGGCACCTGACGCAATTCGACCGTGTCGGGCACCGACGAGCCAAGTTTGAGTTCGACGCCCAGCAGGTTTACCGACGCGAGCGGCTCCTTCTTGATGTATTGGCGGACGACAGTCTCCTGCTCCGGCTGGACGACGACGACGTTTTCCGCCATCGCCACGCCAATGCCGCCCATCAGGACGATCGCGGCCGCAGCACTCGAAAGATAATGTTTCATCATAGCCTCCATTGTATTCATCGGAACTCCGCCCTGGATGAAAACTCCGCCGCCACCGTGAGGTTCCATTTCAATTCCCGAATTGAAAGCATCACGAAATCGCCCTGATATTAACGCTTGTTGATCCAGCTATCGGTCTAAGAGGCACAAAAGCTTCCGGAGTTCGTAGATAAATTATGCAGATCGGTGCTGAATCGCGCACAGAACTGCCAACAGCTACACGGGTCACGGGAGAACGCCCCCTGGCATGGGCTTCAAAGGTCGTCGCCAGCGGCGCTGGATCGGACTCAAATATTTTCATTGCCTAGCCAACGTAGAGCGCACCGTGTCGTTCCAGCCGCCTTTCTTGTTTTCGCCGAAAGCTCCGACACGAAAGAGGCCCGCCTTGCTGGGAAAAGCGGGCCTTAGACGGTGTGGCCGGAGGTGGCAGTCCTCACAGGTCACACTCAAAACGCGAAGCGCCGGCGGTTGGTTCCGGCCTTGGCATACTGCGCCCCCGTGGCGGCGGTGGTGGCGGTCGTTGCCGCGCTGTGCCTGTGGTGTCAGGGCTGCCCAGCGGGGGCCATTTTTGGTGCCGCGATTGCGGCGAAGACGCTTGGCCGGCTAAGTTTTTTCCCGATCCCGACCACGCGAAACGACCGCGTCATTATATCGCGTTTGACTAAAATACCGGAACGTCCAATGCACATTGCCGGAACCGAACAGGGCCCCTCGGACCTTTGCGGCCGGCACCTAAGACCTTGGTCCTAGGCGAAAACGCAAACGGCCGATGTGGCCCGGATTGACGTTCGGAGAAGGGAACATCTCGCTTTGGCTGTCGTTTGTCGCGATATCGCCGGCGCCGCCGGATCCATATCGGGAGGACAGAACGATGCCGCATCGATCCACCGTCGTCAAAACAGGCAACGGCCCGGTCACGGCGATTGCCGTGCTGATGGTGGGATTGATGGCGGTGGGAATGGTGTTTCTGGTCCTGGGCGGCGCGCTCTACCTCAACGAGCAGCCGTCGGATCAACGTGCGCTGTCGTCCCTTCCCGCCCGATCGATTCAGGCGACCGATCGCAGCGCGGCAAACTGATCGGGCTGCGCGCTCGGCGGAACATCCAGCCGCCTTTTCGAATCGACAGCGACCCGCCGGCCAGTTTGGGTTGAGGAAAATCGTCCGATGCGGCAAGAAAGAGAAACTGTTTCGCGCCGTGATGACCAGGACGCCGAATCTGCACTTTAGTCCCGGCCTATTCCGCTTTCGCGGAAGTGTCGGCCGGCCGGCGATGTGCAATGGTGTCAATGCGGCGGTACGAGCCGCCCTGGTTGACGCGGGCGCCCGAGCCATCCCAACAATGCGCCCCCCCGTCCGCGTCGACCACGGCAGGCGCTTGACGGTCTCGTCCGATCCGCAGTGCTGGACAAGTTGTCGCGCGAAGTGACGATCAGCCTGCCGCCAAATTCCTTACAGCTTCAGCCGCCGACCAGTGCCTTGGTCGTCACCAGATTGACGCCGGCCTCGGCGAATTCATCATTGTGGCGGGTGATGATCTGGAGGGCGCTCTCACTGGCGCTGTCCAATGTGCTGTGCGCATCGGAGACCACGGTGACGCCGAGCCCTCTGGCCATCGCGCCCTTGATGGTCGCAGCCACGCAAAAATCGGTCTGCGCGCCCAGCAGCACGACAGCACCGGCGCCCTGCCCTGCGACCCATTCGCCAAGGGCTGCATTGCTGAAGGCATTGCCGACGCACTTGGCGAAAGTCGGCTCGTCCACGGCCTGGCCGAGTGCGGGCCACACCGGCCAACCCGGTTCACCCGGCGCCAGCGGATCGCCCGCCGGTCCGTCATGCCTGACAAAGGCGACCTTGCGCCCGCCGCGCCGCGCCCAGTCGATCACCGCCCGGGCACGCTCGGCAATGGCTGACGCCTCATGGATCGGCGGCTCGTGCACGCCGTCGAACATGCCGGTCTGAAGGTCGATCACGATGAGCGGCGCTGTGTCCGCGAGGCTGGATGCTGACATGGATTTTACATAGCACGACGGGCAAGGTGATCAAGATTCCATTCACCCCGGCGCCCCTGCAAACAGCACCACGCCGTCGCCGCCTGCGGCCGGCCAGTCGCGGATGGTACGGTCGTAGCCGCCGGTCAGCACCGTGCCGTCGGCGGCGAAGGCCACCGAATAGATCGGGCCGGTCTGGCTGTCGAACATGGCGACCTGATTGCCCGTTTCCATGTCCCACAGGCGCGCCGTGCCGTCGAGCGAACCGGAGACCAGGCGCTTGCCGTCGGCCGACAGCGCCAACGTGTAGACGGTGCCCTCATGGCCCTCGAAGCGGCGCACTTCGCGGCCGCTGTCGAGATCCCAGAGCTTGATCGTATAGTCGCCGCTGCCGGTGATCAGATGATGGCCGTCGGCGGTGAACACGGCGCCATAGGTGCCTTGCTCATGCCCATGCCAGCTGCGCAGCTGCTTGCCGCTGTCGATGTCCCAGAGTTTCAGCGTGCCATCGATGCTGCCTGAGATGGCTCGAGTGCCGTCGGGCGAGACGGCGACAGCGCTGACCGACCAGTCGTGCCCGCTCATCACATGCAGCACGGTGCCCTTTTCCAGGTCCCAGACGATGACGTTGCCGGTCTCGTGGCCGGTCACGGCACGTTTGCCGTCCGGGCTGATCGCTAGCTTGTTCACACCGCCATTCTCGCCCGCCGAAAAGACATGCAGCACAGCGCCGTCGGAAAGTTTCCGCTGCACCATCTCGCCGTCGTCGCCGGCGGTCAGCGCGCTGACGCCATCCGGCATGAACAGCGCGGTGCGCACCATATCCTTGTGGACGCCGAGGTTGCGGATCAGATGCTTGCCGGCGATGTCCCAGAGCTTGATCGTGTGGTCGGTGCTGGCGCTCATGATCGTGTGCCCGTCGGGCGCCACGGCCAGCCAGACGACAGCGTCGCGATGACCCTCGGGCTCGGTCGGCAGCGGTGGCGGAGGCGGGGGCAGAGGCGCGACGGTCGGTGGCGGGATCGCAGCGACCTCCGGCGGTGCCGGAACGGGCGTAGGCGGCGTTGGCGGCGCGAGCGCGGGCGGAGTCGGCGGCTCTAGGGCCGCGGGCGGGTTGACCGCTTCCGGTGGTGGGGCGGGCGGAGATGGCGCCGGCGGCGTGGCTGCGGGTGGAACTGCCGGTTCCTGGACCGGCGGCGCACTGGCGACGTCCTGCCCCTTCGGCTCGGCAGGCTTGGGTTCATTCTGCTTGGGTTCGTTGGGCTTGGGTTCGCCGGGCTGGCTGGCAATTTCGCCACCGCGATCATGCCAGGGGCCGAACCGGTCGACGGCCAGCACCGCGAGCACAACCAATGGCAGGGCGAGAAACACCTTGCGCAGGCCGGGCCTGCCGGTGTCCTGCACTTCCGCCGCACGGCCGAACAGCGGCGCGCCGGCCTGATGGTTCGGGCGCCCCGGCAGACGACCTGCCCAGAACAGCAGAGCGCCAATCAGGCAAGCGAGTGCCGCCACCACCAATGCGGCCAACCGGATGGAGGCGGAAGCCCCGGCGGAAGGCGAGACACCGCGCCAGATGACGGCATCGCCAAGCACCGGCCAGCCGCGCCAGACGCAAGCCACGGCCACCACCAGCAGGATGATTGCAATCAGCCTGTCGACGACTCTGTTCATCGGCCCCCCTCGGCGCCATCGCAGGCTTCGCCCCACGCCGCAAAGTTCAGTTCACGAGATTACCAGTGGAAAAGGTGTTCGCAAAATGGCGCATGCGAAAGCGGCGGCGTCGAGGTTCCCATCAAGCTGACCTGAGCTCCACCCAGACCGGCGCATGGTCGCTGGCGCCGTCTTGCCCGCGCACCTCGCGGTCGATGCCGGCGGCGGTCAGGCGCCGCGACAGTGTCTTCGACAGCAGGATATGGTCGAGCCTGAGTCCCGCGTCGCGCGGCCAGCGGTTGCGGCGATAATCCCAGAACGTATAGAGCGTCTCCTTCGGGTGCTTCTTGCGCACGGCATCCGTCCAGCCCTGCTCGATCAGGCGGGCGAAGGACGCGCGGCTTTCCCGCTGCACCAGCGCGTTGTCGTCATAGGAGCGGGTGGCGTAGATGTCGCGCGGCTCGGGCACGATGTTGTAGTCGCCGGCCAGCACCACCGGTAGGCCGGTGTCCAACAACTGCTCGGCGTGTGCCTCCAGCCGTTCGTGCCAGGCGAGCTTGTAGGCGAATTTCGGGCCAGGCTGGGGGTTGCCGTTCGGCGCATAGAGGCAAGCGATGACGATGCCGTCCACCGCCGCCTCGATGTAGCGGCTCTGCTTATCGGTATCGTCGCCGGGCAGCGCATCGCGGGTCGGCACCGGTTCCGAGCCCCGCGCCAGGATGGCGACGCCGTTCCAGGTCGGCTCGCCCTTCCACACCGCGCCATAGCCCGCCGCGGCCAATGCCGAACGCGGAAACTGCGTGTCGCGCGCCTTCAGTTCCTGCAGGCACACAACATCAGGCTTTGCCGTCGCCAGCCATGCCAGCAGGTTCTCCAGCCGGCTGTTGACGTTGTTGATGTTGAAGGAGGCGATTTTCATCGGCTCAGGAAACGATCCGGCCCGTCCACGCCTTCACAGCCTCGGCCAGCGTCTTCAAATGATCGGCGGTGGAGAAACCGGAGATGCTCTTGCGCGGTTTGAGATCATGGTCGCCATCCTCCAGCCAGACGATTTCGATCTGGTCGGAAAGCGCGTAAGTCGCGACCTCGTCTTGCGTCCCGAACTCGTCACGTGTGCCCTGGAAGATCAGCGTCGGCGTCTTCAGGTTGGCGAGATGTTTGGTCCGCAATTGCTCGGGCTTGGCCGGCGGATGAAAGGGATAGCCGAGGCACAGCAGGCCCGATATCTCGCCCTTGGCAAACATCTCGTCGGCGACCATCGAGGCGACGCGCCCGCCCATCGACTTGCCGCCGATGATGAGCGGGCCGGTCACTCCCTTCGCCCTGAGGTCGGCGATCGCCTTGACATATTCCGGGTTCACCGTCTCGGCCCGCGGCGGCGGCTTGCGATGCCCGTAGCGGCGGGCTGCCATGTAGTGGAATTCGAAGCGCGCAACCTGGAACCCAGTCGCCGCCAGCGACTTGGCGGTGGCCGTCATCGAGGGAGAATCCATCGACGCGCCGGCGCCATGCGCGAGCAGGATGGTGACGGGGGCGGTCTCGGGGCCGTCGAAGAGGAAGGTGGTCATAGGGCGGCCTTCCCCGAGAGGTCGTGTTCCGTCCCACCCCCCTCTGTCCTGCCGGACATCTCCCCCGCAAGGGGGGAGATTGGCAGCTTTATCGTTCCGCTCAATGTCCAACGTTGGCGATTGGGGAAAGCGGTGGCGACATCCAATCTCCCCCCTTGCGGGGGAGATGTCCGGCAGGACAGAGGGGGGTGTTCAAGCGCCAGCATGGCGATCCTTTGTTCGGGCAATCGCTATGATTGCCTGGAGACTCCACTGCAAACCTGCGACTGCAAATACTCCACCTGCGCGGCCAGAAATCCGGGCCAGCCGGCGGCATCAATACCGCCAATCCATGTGCATGCGGCTTCGCGCCCATGAACCTGCTCCAGCAAGCAGAAATAGGCTGTGTCGCGCCATGATCCACACAACTGCTTATTGCCGTTCATCACCTCCAGCGCCGAAGGCCAGGTGAACCATCTCCTGATCCATTCACCGACCTTGCCGTCGAGGTCGGTGACGCATTGGGTTATGAATCCACCGAGATCACCTTCATTTGCCACCCAGAACGGCCCACGACCTCTGACGAAATCGCCGTCAATGGCATCGAGCCCTACCCTGAGAAATGATTTGCTCGATCGCCGAGCGCTTTGGGTTTTGAACTGGGCCGAACTTGGATCCTTGACTTCATACCAGGCGTCAAAATCCTTCCACAGCTTGGCAAACTTCTTCCACTTGAAGACAGCTGCGATCGAGCAGTCATACTCTCCGTACCGGCGGTCCGTGTAGCAATCAAACTCGATGCTGAAGTCCGTCTGACTGTCTGCAGATTTGACCAAGAGCTTGCCACTGTCCGGCTTGAACCATTTCGCACCGAGGCGGGCATGGAGTTCTTCGGCAACCTTTGTTCGAATGGTTTTTGAATCGAGGACCACGCCCCTCACCCAGCCGTCCGCGCCAGTTGCAGATCGACGAACTGCACCCCCTTGGCCGCCACGCGCGCCCATTCGGAATCCGTGTCGAGTTCGAGATAGCGCGCCCAGTTGCGGCGGGCCTCCAGCAGATTGCCGGCGTCGAATTCCAGCCGGGCCAGATTGAACACCGGATCGGCATAGGTCTTGTCGAGCGCGATCGCCTTCTGCAGGTGCCTTCGCGCTGAAGCCTCGCGGCCTTGCTCGCTCATCAGCCCGGCAAGATTGAACCACGCCTCGACGAAGGCCGGGTCGAGTTTAATCGCGCGGGCATAGTCGTGCGCCGCTTCCCTCCCGTGGCCGCCGGCGCGCAGGCAGTTGGCGCGGTTGAAGGCGGCAATGGCATCGCCCGGGTCGATGGCGAGACAGCGCTGGTAGAGCACCGCCGCCGCGTCATGGTCGCCGCCCTCCTCAGCCGCTTCGGCCTCGGCGAACAACTCTTCCAGCGTGTCGTCGCCCTCTGAACCGGCGTTGCCCAGATCGAACAGCAACTGCCCGTCGAGTTCGCTCTGGCCACCCTCGAGATAGATCGCGTCGGGCCGCCCATGCTGCGAGCCGACATTGAGGGACTTGGCAGTCAGCGAAGCCACCGGGCCGGAGCGATGCACGGAACGCGCTATCGCGCCCCAGGTCGCCCCCCCGGCCACCAGCCCGGCATATTTGCGCGCCAGGATCAGGTCGCGGAAAGAATAGGGTTCGCCGTCATGCTCGAAGGCATCGAACAGCGACAACAGGTCGAGGTCGGCGCCGGACAGCCGCGACTGCTCGATCAATGATTGCCTGGAGAGCGAGGACGCCTCCGGCGCAGTCATCAACCCGAGCAGGCGCAGGAATCCGTTCTCGCTGATTGGCGTGCGCCCGGCAGCGCGCTCGGCGGCGACGCGGCGCTCGATCTCGGCATCGCCGGCCTTTGCCAGATGGGTCCGCCCGAACACGACATGCGTGGTGCGCCTGGTGACACCGCGCCGCAACTGGCCGTGCTGGCGCTCGACCTCGCGTGCCGCCAGCCTGAGCGGAAACGCCGCCAGCGCGCCGATCGTGCCGAAGACGGCCCCCGGGACCAAACCGGCTCGTGCCGTCATTTCTTGCTCTTGCCGACCGCCTTCAGCAGATTGGCCTTCAGCGGATTTTCAACAGCGCCGCCCGCTGCCGCCTTGACCTTGGCCGCCGGCTTGGCGACCTCGTCGGCCTTGCTCTTCGACTTGGCCGGCGGCTTCGACTGCGACAGGCTGGCCTTCAGCGCGTCCATCAAATTGATGACATTGCCGCGCTCGGGGGCTGCCGCGATGATCGGCTTGTGGCCCTTCAGCTTCTCGCGGATCATCGCCATCAGCGCGATCTCGTAGCGATCCTCATAGTTCTTCGGATCGAAGGTGGTTTCCTTCTGCTTGATTAGCGCCTCGGCCAGCTGCAGCATTTCCGCATCGGGTTTTCCGGCCGGAATGTTGCCGAAATACTCAGCCGTTCCACGCACTTCGTTCGGGTTTCTCAAGGTACACACGAACATGCCGTTCTCGCGCGCGCCGATCGTCACCACGCGCTCGCGGC
Organism: Mesorhizobium sp. P2_C7; assembly: GCF_056404515.1. Lineage (NCBI taxonomy): Bacteria > Pseudomonadati > Pseudomonadota > Alphaproteobacteria > Hyphomicrobiales > Phyllobacteriaceae > Mesorhizobium > Mesorhizobium sp. P2_C7. Next base: position 57,671 of record NZ_JBFUDW010000006.1, read on the forward strand.
TGGACAGCACCAGCCGTGCGATCGCCAGCTTGCCGGATTTGCGCATCGCTTCGCGCAGCACCGCGAAGGTTTCCTCCGCCATCGCGCCATCGGGCGCCAGGTAATAGGGCGCGTCCTGATAGATGACGTCGACCTCGCCCTCGTCGACGAAGGCCTCGATGTTCATCGTATGGTTGGACTCGATGCGCACCGCGTCGAGGTCGGCGTCATCGATGATGATGTACTGCTTGTCCTCGTATTCATAGCCCTTGACCAGATCCGAACGCTCGACCAGCCCCAGTTCGGGATCGACCGGCTTCATGTTGATGCGGTTGTGGGTCTTCTTGTGCAGCTGGTTGAAACTGATGCGTTCGCTCGCGCTGGTGGCGGGGTATAGCCGCACCGGACAGCTGACGAGGCTGAGCTTGAGGTAACCTTTCCAACTTGCCCTGGGCGCCATGAAACACTCCTACGCGGCCATGCACTGTCACACCGGTGCAGCGCTGTTCGTCCGAAGGACGAGCGACGCCACTGAAATCCTACACCGACCCCGCACTATACAGGCAAATCCCTGACGAAATCTTTTAGGTCGGCACAGGGTCGAGGGCGGAGAATAATTCAAATTGTCGGGACCGTCGATGGACTTGGGTGCCTCGCCCCGTTTCATGGGCGCGAGGAACCCAACTTCTGAAGGGGCAAATCCCGCGCGAACTCATCGATCTCCGCCCATGGATCGCCGGATGTCGCCAAGAGCCCCGGCAGCGAGGAATAGTTCAAATCCTGCGGTGCATCGATCGACTCCAGATCCGCCCAGCTCACCGGTGTCGAGGCCGGCAGATTGGTGCGGGCCCGCAGCGAATAAGGAGCGGCCGAGGTGTGGCCGCGCGCGTTGCGATGATAGTCGATGAAGATGCGCTTCTTGCGGTTGTCCTTGCCCATGGTGGTGGTGAAGGTGTCGGGGGCGGTTGCCGCAAGATGCGTGGCGATGGCGCTGGTCGCCTGGTGCAGCTTCTTCCAGTTCTGCTTGCCCGTCACCGGCACGGTGATGTGGATGCCGCTGCCGCCCGAGGTCTTGGCGAAGGGCACCAGCCCCAGCCCCTCGAGCTCACCCTTGATATGCACCGCCGCCTCGACCACCTCGCGCCACGAAATCCCCTCGCCCGGGTCGAGGTCGAAGACGATCTGGTCGGGCTTGTCGAGACTGGTGCGATGCGTGCCCCAGGTGTGGAATTCGACGACGCCGAACTGCGCCAGCGCCAGATAGCCCTTGGCGCCTTCGACCGAGAGATAGGACTTTGTCTCGCCCTCGGAATTGGTCGCCTCGAAGGTCACCACCGAGGGCGGCATGCCGGTGAAGGCATGGCGCTGGAAGAAGCAGTCCTTAGGCAGGCCGGTCGGGCAGCGCACCAGCGACACCGGCCGGCCCAGAATGTGCGGCAGCATGAAGTCGCCGACCAGCGCGTAGTAGACGGCGATGTCGAGCTTGGTCGGCCCGGTCTTGCCGAACAGCCGCCGCGTCGGGTTGGTCACCCAGATGGTGGCGAGGTCGGCCTCCGAGATCAGCCGCTTGCGCTTGGCCGACACCGGCGTCGACAGGCCGACATCCCTCAAGCCGCGAAACACCGCGTGGCGCAGCGCATTGTCCGCGGTGCGGTTGGCATAGTGGATATGGGCCGAAAACAGCGGCCGCACCCAGTGCATCTCGCGCATGATCTCGCGCGGCACCCCTTCAGGCGCCGTCGCGCCCGATGTGAGCGGCTCCAGCCTGGCCAGCAATTCGGCAGCGGTCCCGGTATCGAATCCGGTGCCGACCTTGCCGCGATAGTGCAGTTCGCCGTCCTCGAACTCGGCAAGCCCGAGGGCTGCCAGCCCCTCGGCGGCATCCGAGACAGTGTAGCCGGCGATGACGAAGTCGTCGGTCTGGAGCGCCTTGGTCTTGGTCCAGCTTTTGGTGCGGCCGCTCTGGTAGGTCGCGGAGGCGCGCTTGGAGACGACGCCTTCCAGCCCGAGTTCCGACGCCTGGTCGTAGAGTCCCTGGCCCGAGCCTTCGACATGGTCGGAGAACTGGATGGCGGAATTGGCGCCGAGGCCGGACAACATCTGTGCCAGCAGCGCCTTGCGCCGGACCAGCGGCGCCTTGGTCAGGTCCCAGCCGTCGAGATGAAGCAGATCAAAGGCATAGAAATGCAGTCTGCTGCCGGCGCCTCCGGCCAGCGCCTCCTGCAACAGCGCGAAGCGGCTGATGCCCTTGGCATCGAGCACGACGATCTCGCCGTCGATGATGGCGTCGCGGCACGGCAGTTTGGCGAAAGCCTGTGGCAGGTCGCCATAGCGCTTCGTCCAGTCGATGCCACCGCGCGTGATCAGCCTGACCACGCCGTCCGCGAGATGCGCCATGGTGCGGTAGCCGTCGAATTTGATCTCGTGCAGCCAAACCTCTCCGGTGTCCTCGCCATCGGGCGGCTTTGGCACCTGCGTCGCCAGTTGCGGCTCGATGCGGCTGAGTGCCGGCGCCTTGAATGCGCCCGGCAGCGTGCCCGGCTTCAGCGAACCCGGCTTGGGCTTGGCCGCCGGCTTCGCGGGCGCCGCCAGCTCCTCGATGCGCTTGCCGGACTTCACGCTTTCCGGCCGCGCTTCCCGAATGTCGAGCGCGGTGTCGGCGGCAAGGTCGCGCTCCTTGAACAGCAGCCAGTTCTTCTTGTTCTCGTCCTCGCCGGATTTTGGTTTGAGCCTGGTCAGCATCCAGCCGCCATTCAGCTTCTCACCGGCCAGCCGAAACTTGAAGGCGCCGGTCCGCAGGCTCTTCTCGACATCGTCCATCGGCGCCCAGCTGCCAGTGTCCCAGACGATCATGGGGCCGCCGCCATATTCGCCCTCGGGGATGACGCCCTCGAAGTCGATATATTCCAGCGGATGATCCTCGGTCTCGACCGCCAGCCGCTTGTCTGCCGGATTGAGTGACGGCCCGCGCGGCACCGCCCAGCTCTTCAGCACGCCGCCGACCTGCAGCCTGAGATCATAGTGATCGGCGGTGGCGTGATGCTTGTGGACGACGAAGCGGTTGCCTTCGCCGGCGACGAGCCCGCCGGCGGGTTCCGGCGTTTTCGAGAATTCGCGCTTGGCGCGATAGGCTTTGAGCTTGGGTGGGGTTGTCATGGCATGGATCGAAGCGCGGCCGCCAGATGCAAGCGTCCCGACAGAGCGCAGCTTTTGAGTCTCAATCGTCCGTGGCCGGCGTCAACTCGAGCTCGGCCGGCGACAGGCCTTGCTGCAGTTGGGCGAGTCGGAATTCGTCGACCCAGTAGGCTTCGCCGTCGACCAGCACGCGCGCCTGATAGGCGCCGGCCGAAAAACTCTGCGCGGTGATGTAGACCTTGTGGCGGTCGAGCGCCTTGCGCACCGCGGAGCGCTTTGCATTCTGGCCGATGACGGGACTGAACATGACGCTGCCCTCGGTCGCCCCGACACCCACATGGCCGCGGTCCGCAGCCTGGCGACTGGAGTTAAGGATGACGGAGACCCGCCGTCCTGTCAATTTCGCGGAGACGAACCAGGCCCGAGGCTTACGACCCGCTGCTGTTGACCGCGTTGCCCATCACCTTGAATTTGGTGTTGACCGCATTGCCGAGCGCGCTGGCGCCGGCGATGATGGCGAGTGCGATCAAGGCGGCGATCAGGCCATACTCGATGGCAGTCGCGCCGGATTCGTCGCGGATGAAACGGGAAAATAATTTTGCATATTATTCCTGTCTTCTAATCCCTCTCGCATCCAATAAACCCTACTGATTGCAGTTCGGTTAAAATTTGACCAAGCTATTGAAGGTGCTCGGACACCGGCTTGAATCAAAACATCAAGTCGTGGGGCTGCCTGCTGCCGGAGGCGGGACTGATCGAACCCTCGCCTCGGAGAACTGGCTTCAGTCCTTCAATCGCCGCAGGCGGCGCGCCATGCCTTGGATGGTCTTGAGCAGCTGTGGTCTCGTGCGCACGTAACGCTCAGCTCGGCTGCGAAACAGGATGGCGGCATTCGCCCCTCTGCCCCGCAGTGTCATCGGTTCGCAAATCTCGGACAGAACCGAATTCGCGGCACCAATATGTTCCTTGTAGCCCTGACCGCCGACCGACAGGTCGAAGTAATCGAATCCCCGCTCGCGCCCCCACATCATCAGCTTGGCAATCGTCGTCAGGCCGGGTGACACGTTGGCGACCGCATCCTTGTCGATCGCAAGCAGGATGCCATGAAGAGTGCCTTTTCTGGCCAGCACGAGCATGGAGGCAAGCCAGGCTTGTCCGACGCGCAGTCCAAAGAGCCGCACCGATCCGTCGGACAGGCCCTGGAGGGCCGCGTTCCGGTAGAAGTCGACGGCCGATTGCTGCGTCAGGAGATCGAAACGCGCAAGCTCGCGAAAGCGCTTCAGCCGCAGCTCAAGCAGCGTGCCGAAGAGCTCCTCCGTCAGGGCGGGCGTGTCAGCCTCTACCAGGCTGAGGCCGCCCAGTTGTTCAAAGCGGCGGCAGTGCTTGCGGAAGTCCTTGGCGAAGGACGGCCTGCAGATGCGCTTGATGAGATCCTCGGGCTCGCCGTGCAAGACGAGGCCCGAGGCGACCTGGATGGAATCGCGCGTCGCCGAAAGCAGAGCCAGCGGATTTGCCACGCCAAAGACCTGTTGCGGGATACCGGCGATGTGGATGCGATCCACCGGCGGCAGCACCGAACAGACTGCCGCCCAGGCGGCTTCGGCGCCCTGCCTGGTCCACGGGCTGGCATCCGCCAGCAGCGGCGCGGAATAGTCGCAGACGCCGCAGCTCAGCCATTCGACCACATAGTGGCGGTAGGCCCGGCGCCGCATCAGCGGCACCAGCATTCTGGGCTCGCCGGTCGCGGCATCGCTCACCTCGACGACGAGCAGTTCCGCACTCTTGGGCATCAGCCGCGTGGCGATCCCTTCGGCCCAAGCGTAATGCTGATGGGCGGTGCAGATGCCATTGGCCTGCCACTCCAGCCAAAGCGGCTTGACCGCCTCGAGGCTGGTGTGCAGCCGCGCCGTGTAGACACGTTCGGCGGTATCGGCAGTGGCAGCAGGAGCAGAAGCCTGCGCCGCCGATATCGGTGCCCTCCGCATTGCCTGGCTCGACATATCTGCCTCCCACCTTTCTCCCGCGACGACCGGATACGGTCGCCGGCGATCCTGTTTTCAGCCGCATGGACCCCGCCTACCCGCGTTCTTCCAGACCAGACAGGCGCATCAGCGCGACCCTCTTGGTATGGATCAAGCGCGAAATGCGGCCGCGCTCAGCCCTTCGACCTGCGCAAGCCACGCACTACGCCCTGGGCGGTCTTGAGCAGCCGCGGATGAGACCGCACGAAAAGCTCGGCCCGATCGCGAAGCGAAGCGACGGCTGCTACGCCCTTGCCGAGCGGCGTCAGCGTTTCGTCGATCTTGGCCAAAACCGAACTCACGGCGCCGAACTGTTCCTTGTAGGGCTGGCTGCCCACCGACAGGTCGAAATAGTCGAACCCCTGCCGCAGCCCCCACGCCATCAGTTCGCCCATGAGCCCCAGGCCCGGTGAGGCGTTGGGCACCACCTCCAGGTCCATTCCGATCAGCAGGGCATGCAATGTGCCTTGCCGGACCAGCATATACTGGACAGAGACCCAATCCTCGCCGACCCGCAGTCCGAAGATCCGCACCGATCCGTCGGACAGGCCCTGGAGCGCTGCGTTTCGGTAGAAATCGACAACCGCCGGCTGCGCCAGGAGATCGAAACGCCCCAGTTGGCGAAACCGCTTGAGCCGCATCTCGACCAGAGCGCCGAAGACGAGCTCTATCAAGGCCGGCGTGTTGGCCTCGATCATATCCACGGTGCCGTGCCGTTCGAGCCGGCGCCAGTCCTTGTAGTAGGTTTTGACGAAGGACGGTCTGCCATGGCGCTTGATCAGGGTCGCCGGGTCGCCATCCAGCACGAGGCCGGACGTGATCAGGCTGGATTCTTGCGCGACCGCCAGCAGCGCCAGTGGATTGGCCACTCCATAGACCTGTCGTGGAATTCCCGTGATGTGGATGCGGTCCGTGCGCGGCAGGATGGATCGGACCGCCGCCCACGCCGCTTCGGCGGCCTGCGGGGTCCACTGGCTCCTGTCCGACAGAAGCGGCGCCGAATAATCGCAGACGCCGCAGCTCAGCCATTCGATCACCCGATGTCCGAGCCTCGATCTCCGCATCAGCGGCACCAGCATCTTGAATTCGCCGGTCCCGGCGTCGGTCACCTCGACGATGAGCAGTTCGGCGCCGTCGGGCACCAGCCGTTTGACGATCCCCTCGACCCATGCATGGAGCTGATGGGCGGAGCACGTCCCATTCGCCTGGCATTGAAGCCAGAGCGGCTTGACGGCCTCGAGACTGGTGTGCAGCCGCGCCGTGTAGGCTCCCTCCGCGATGCTTCGGGAAGCATCGATAGCTTGCCCGTCCGGTACTGGCGCTCCAGCGGTCGGCGCATCGGGCGGCGCAGTCGTCAACGTCTGGATCGACACGTCCATCTCCTACCTTTTTCCCGTGGCGAGCGGGGCGGGTTCGGTGCGTCGCCACGATTTCGGCTGGCTGTCATGCCGGCCATCCGCGCCCTCAAGCGCGAGTATGTGGCGGTGAGCGAAATACCATGAGGCCACGAGCACGACGGTCTCGGAGACCGCGGCACCTGCAAGCGACCATGACGGGGAAGCGATAGCGAGCAGGATCGCGATCAAGACCAGGCCAACGACCGCGCCGGCCGTTGTGATGAACGCCACGACCCGGAATTCGCCGAGTATCTCGAGGACGATGCGCGGCATGATGTAGAGCATGATCGGTACGAAGTTCGCCACGGCGAGAAGGCCAATGACGCTGACCGAGGCTCCCGCGAGCGACTGGGATTTTATCGTCGGCAGGACAAACAGGATGCAGGCACCGTAAACCAGGCTGCCGAGCCCCATGACAAGCGACCATAGCTTGGCATGCATCCACACGCGCCTGACTTCATTGTTCCCCATCATCTTCGCAAGCTCGGGCTGCAGCATGTTCACAAAGGCCAGGCTGACGATGCGCAGTGGGGCAAACAGGACGATAACCGCCGCGATGGGCGCATAGGCCGCCGGACCGGCAATACCCGCGACCAGCAGCGCCAGGCACTGACCCTGGATGTTGGTGGTCGTCGCACTGAATCCCGACCAGCGCAGTTGGCGCCAGAGCCTGGCATAGCGTCGCCGCACGGGCGCTCGGAAACTGACGCGAAGCGGACGGGGCGCCAGGCGAGCAAGCACCGCTATGCCGATCACATTGGCTGCTGCCAGGGCATAGAACACCATTTGCAGCACGTTCGGCGCCGTCCAGATCGCCAGCGCGGCCATTGCGGCGCCGGCAACCGTGAAGGCGAAATCGCTTATGCTGACGACCATCTGTTGGCGGCGCGCGAAGAATGCCGTGCGCATATGGCTGCGCAGCGACCACGCGCCGACGAAGCAACCGGCGGCGATACTGCCTGCGTCACCCCACAGCAGCATCAGCAGCGCGGTCGCGGCGCCCATGATCGACGCGACGACGACCGCCGCCCCTCCAAACGTCACGTCGTGCGCGTCGACGCCGGCCCTGTTGGTGCTCTTGCCCATCCAAATGCTGGCCGGGACGGCGGTCAGTGATCTGATGTAGGACAGGCCAACGCCCCCCATCACCATCGCGATGGCGAAGATGCCGTAGCCTTCCGCCGACAGCTCGTGCAGCAGGGTGATGTTCAGCGCGAAATGAAAGCCGCTCTGTATGGCCTCGCCGCCGATCATCAGCACAAGGCGCCGCAGCAGATGGCCTGGAAACACGAACTTCACGGACTGGTCTCCGCTTCGCGGGCGGCATGCGCCCGGCTAGGCTTCGCCAGCGCCGCCCTCAACTTGTCGGTGGCGATCGCCGCGATCGCCGCCGCCGCCACCGGCTCGCTGAAAATCTCCTCGTATCGCAACCGGCCTGCGGCAACGAAACCACGCCAGGCATCTGGCCGAAGGACGATCTCCCGCAGTTTGTCGGCAAGGGCGGCCGGGTCGCCGGGCGGAACATGCCAGCCGGTCTCGCCATCGCTGACCACTTCGACCAGGCCGCCGATGGCAGACACCAGCGGCGGACGGCCATAGGCCATCGCCTCGATGGCGACGCGCCCCAGCGATTCGGGACGCCGCGACGGCACGGTGACGATGTCGGCCCAGCGGTAATGCGCCGAGGGGTCCGTTACGACCGGCAACACGCTGACCCGTTCGGCCAGGCCCATGCTTTCGACCAGTTCGGCCAGCGCGCGTTCGCGCTCTACGCTTTCGAAGGCGCCGCCGACCAGCCGCACCTCGATCCTCGACCGCAATTCCGGTGACATCGAAGCGATCGCCTGGAGCAGTATCTCTTGGCCCTTGATCCTGTTGACGCGGCCGAGCAGCAGCACCCGCAAAGGGCGGTTGCCGTCATAAGTCATTGGTTCGGCCGCCGCCGGCCCAGCGACACCGTTGTAGACGACATGCGTGCGCGAGACCTTGGGATCGCCGAACGCGGCGCGTGTCGCGCGCGAGTTGAAGATGAGATCCGCATGGCTCCAGCGCATCAGGCCGACGAGTATCCTGCGCATGACGCCTTCGGGGATCTCGTGGATATGCAGGATGGCCTTGTCGGGGAGAAGGCGCGCGGCCAGCGCATAGTCGGCCACGATCGAGGTGTTGACGTAGGTGAGATCGCAATCCCGGAGGCGCCGCCATGCCCGAAGCACGGCCATCGGCAATCGCGCCATCTCGACCGTCGCCAGCCGCAGGATGGCCTGGCGCCTCAGCACCCAGAGCGGCTCGAAGACGATGCGGCTGGCATGGTGTTCCAGGATCTGCACGATCGGCCCGCTGCGCGGCAGCACCACCTCGATGTCGGCGGACGGAAACGCGGCGCGCAGCGCAGCAACGCTCTCCGCGAAGCTGCGGTCGGAACCATAGAGTTCATAGCCCTGATGAACGCAGGCAATCCGCATCTTTGTATCCCGCCAGGTGCCGCAGCCATCGCACCAGGCGCTGGAATGCGGGAACCTTTTCGCAAGAACCATGCCTGATTGATCCGCCCGACTGGCGGACGCCCAATCCCTGGCAATGCCTCGTTTCGACACAGATACGCACAGAAGGGTTGACCGATAATGAAACAACCACGGGGTTCAATACAGTTTTTTTACAACCCCGCGCGATGATCATCCGCCCGAACGCCGAAATCGTCGGATGGCATGGAAGTTGCCCATCCGATCTGATGATGCAGCAATCGCTAATATATAAAGTTCCGAAAGTGCCAGCGGCCATGAAACCAGAGACGCCTGCCATTCTGATCCTGGGGACGCGCGGCATACCCGCTGCCCATGGCGGCTTTGAAACCTTCGCCGAAAGACTGGCATTTTTTCTTGCCGGGCGCGGCTGGAAGGTCGGCGTCTATTGCCAGGAGGAGGTCGAGCGGATCGACCGGAGGGTACGCAGCGAAACCTGGCGCGGCATCGAACTCATCCACGTCCAGGTTGCCTCGAAAGGGCCGCGCGCGACCTTGGAATTCGATTGGCAATGCGTGCGCGACGCCGCCAGGCGGCCGGGCGTCTGCCTGGTGCTCGGCTACAACGGCGCGGTTTTCCTGACCTGGCTGAGGCTGAAGGGGCGCAAGATCTTCACCAATATGGACGGCATCGAGTGGCGACGCCCCAAATGGGGGATGGCGGCGCGCAGCTGGTTCTGGCTCAACGAATGGATCGGCGCCTGGGCCTCGCATCGCCTGGTCGCCGATCATCCTGCCATCGCGGACCATCTGGCGACGCGCCGGCCGCGCAGCGCCATCGCCACCATCGCCTATGGCGCCGATCCAGTGACATCGGCACCTGAGGCGCCGGTCCGGGCGCTCGGCCTGGAGCCGGGGCGCTATCTGATATCGATCGCGCGCATCGAACCCGACAACAACATCCTGCCGATCGTCGAAGCCTTTTGCAGCCGCAAGCGCGACATGAAGCTGGTGGTGCTCGGGACGCTGTCGGACGAAATCCCCTATCATGTCGCCGTCCGCAAGGCGGCGAACGGATCGGTGGTTCTGCCGGGCGCCATCTACGACCAGGCTACGGTGAAGGCACTGCGCTATCACGCACGAGCCTATCTGCATGGCCACACCGTCGGCGGCACCAACCCGTCGCTGGTCGAGGCGCTGGCGGCCGGCAACATGGTGATCGCGCACGACAATCCGTTCAATCGCTGGACCGCGGGTGCCGCCGCGATCTACTTCACCGACACCGACAGTTGCGCCGAGCGGATGCAACAGGCGCAGGACGATGACGCCCTGGTCAGGAATTGCGGCATCGCGGCAAGGGCCCGCGCCCGCGAAGCCTTCCGCTGGGAGGATGTCCTGGCTGCCTATGAGCGTGAAGCCTATCGGCTTCTCGGTGTCACTGCCGACGACGCCGTCGCGGCCGATCGCGCATCGCCCGGCACTGCATGACGGTCTGGTCGCGCCGGCGGGTGCTGCGGACGGCGCTGTCGACCGCGGCACTTGGATCCCTCCCGATCGCGCAATTCGCCCGCGCCGCCGAGCCTCCCTTCAGGCGGGGCGTCAACGCCTGGCCCTGGTTCTCGCTGACACGTGAATTCCCGGCGCCGCGCACCGACTACGGCTGGCCGCCCTTCCAGCCGCAGCGGCCGATTCCGACCGCGCACGACCTGCGCCGGTTGCACGACACGGGGCTCGATTTCATCCGCCTGCCGGTCGATCCCGGCCCGTTCCTGGCGGCCGACGCCACCACGCGCGCCCTGTTGCTGGACATGCTGGACGCGGCAGTCAGCGCCACCCTTGATGCGGGCCTCGGCATCGTCGTCAACGTGCAGGCCAACGGCGCCACCCACTATTGGAATCCTGACCGCATGGTCGCCAGCGTCACCGCGCCCGCCTTCGATCTCTATCGCGGGCTGGTCGGCGAACTTGCCGGCAGGCTGGAGGGCTTCCAGCCCCGCGAGGTGGCGCTTGAAGCCGTCAACGAGCCGCCGCAGGCCTGCGCTTCCGACGTCTGGTCGCAGGTCCAGTTCGCGCTTCTGACCGCGGCAAGGGCATCGGCTGCAACCTTGCCGCTGGTGGTCACCGGAGGCTGCGGCTCGATGGTCGGCGGGCTGACCGCGCTCGATCCGGTGCCCCTGTCGCCGTTCGAGCCCATCCTGTTCACCTTCCACTTCTATGAGCCCTATCTGTTCAGCCATCAGGGTGCGCCGTGGATGCGCGAGCCCGTCTACCGTTCGCTCAACAACGTGCCGTGGCCGGCGTCCGCCGGCTCGTTGGATGCGACGCTGGCGTCGGTCAGGGCGCGCATGGCGCAGGATACCGAAACCACGGATGAGGCCAAGAAAGCCGCTTATGCGCAAACCGAGCGCGTGCTGAAGGTCTATTTCGACGCCCAGCCCGACCGGCGCTTTGTCGACAAATATCTCCGCCAGGTTCGCGCCTGGAGCGACAGTCACGGCTTTGCGCCGGAGCGCATCATCATGGGCGAGTTCGGCGCGCTGCGCACCGACGCCCGCTATGTGGCGGCGCCCAACCCCGATCGGGCACGCTACATCGCCGATGTACGCCATGGCGCCGAGGATCTCGGCTTTGGCTGGGCATTCTGGAATCTCTTCGACGGGATGGGGATGATGGACGACACCACACGGGCCCTCGACCCGGATATCACAGCGGCACTTGGCCTGACCATGCCGGCGGATTAGGGTAAAAACCCAATCGCTCCGAACGAGTTCGGCCCGCAGCCGACTTACGTCTTCCATGGCGCCAATGGGATCTTTGCGGCGCAACTTGGACGTAGTGTCCAATTTTGCGATTGCCCGAAAGCCGACATCTCCAGCGACCATCTTGGCGGTCGGGATGAGCCGGGATCTCACTGTGCCGGTAGAGACGACTTCAGTCTCATCGGTATCGCCAGAGCCGCGAAACTGTGGTAGCCGCCGCTCAACCAACCAAAGGACGACACCAGTGAACGAACCGACCGTGGCCCAGGCGACCGAAAGTATCTATGTCTCGCTCCGGGCGGACAATGCCGACATCGACGCACATATCGCGACGCTGAAGGCGGCGCTGACACGAGAAGGGGTAAAACAGGCGGTGTTCGATCCGACCAAGTTGGCGCAGAACAACCGCTCGGGCCGCAAGTTGATGCAGGCTTATTTTCGCCAGCGCGGCGTGAGCGTGAAGTTTTCGGACCAGTAGAGCCGCGCGCGGGTCTCAAGCGCGTCGGCGGCAACATCATGCCGCCGATTGGGCGCAGATGAAAATCCGTATGGACGAGGCGACCCTGGCGAACGGCGACATCAACAAAATGCCGCGCACCCGATGGCCACCTTGGCCTCAAATCCCAGCTTGGCTAGAGTTCGTGGCATGCTGAACGCCATTCACCACGTCGCGCTCATCTGCAGCGATTACGATCGGTCGCGACGGTTCTACGTCGAACTCCTCGGCCTCGACCTGATCCGGGAGGTCTACCGGGAGGAGCGGCAGTCATGGAAGGCCGATCTGCGGATCGGGTCCGTCCAGCTGGAATTGTTCTCCTTCCCTGCACCCGTGATGCGGCCGTCCCATCCAGAGGCGACAGGCCTGAGACATCTGGCATTTGCCGTGGCGAATCTTGATCCGGTAATCATGCGCCTGGAAGCCGCCGGCGTTCCCGTCGAGCCAATCCGGATCGACCCATATACAGACCAACGGTTTACCTTTTTCAGCGACCCGGATGGATTGCCGCTGGAACTCTACGAAACCCCATAAGGAACGGCTCGCTTTCGTGACCACGTCATCGGAGGTGGGAACGGCACTCGGCAGATATGATCCGCCAACTCGGCTGCGTCACCGGGCTCCTTGCCACGGGCCAGGAGGTCGAACGCTCTGCGCCGACGCGGCACTGCGGGAAGCTCTACATTTGGCTGTCTGGATGAAATTGAGGCCACGCTATCCTATGATAGCCGCCGTGGTCATCGCAGCGGAATCCAAAGGGGACTCTTCCAGGCCTTCAGTTCCTCGAGAAATACCTGCAGCTTCGCCGGCAGAAATCGGCGTGTCGGATAGACGGCGTGCACGAAGATTTCCGGCGACGACCAATCAGGAAGAAGCCGCACGAGTTCTCCGCTCGCGATCCGGGCATCGCAATAGGTTGATGGCAGCAGGCCGATGCCGTGGCCCCTATAGGTGAAAGCGCTCACTGCGTGGAAATCTCTCGCCGCCACCGACCCGGTGACGTGGAGCTTGATGGATTTCTTGCCGCTGACCAGATGCCATTCCACCTCGTTGTTGCGCGCCTGCAGGAGGACGCATTGATGCTGGCGCAAATCCTCCGGCCGCGATGGCGGAAGCCGACCGTGCAGATATTCCGGCGCGGCCACGACATAGCGCACGCTCTTTCCGATGCGCTGGGCGATCAGGCTCGAATCCCGCAGTTCGCCGAAGCGGATGGCGACGTCGATGTTCTCGGCTATCAGATCCAGGAACAGGTTGGTGATGAACAGGTCGGCCTGGATACGCGGATAGGTCTTCAGAAACGAGGACAGGAACGCATAGAACGGTTCTTGGCCGAGGATGACCGGCGCTGATATCCGCAGAAGACCCTCCGGCTTCTTCTGGATTTGGGTCAGCACCCGTTCGGCGTCGAAGAGCTGGCTCAGCGGCTCGCTGCATTGATTGAAATAGGCACGGCCCTGCGCCGTCAGGCTGAGCTTGCGTGTCGTCCGCTGCAGCAGGGTCACGCCGAGCCGCTCCTCCAGCGCCGTCACCTTGCGGCTGACGGTGGAGACGGGCATGCCGAGCGCGTGCGCGGCACGGCTGAAGCTTTCGAACTGCGCAACCCTTACGAACACGGCGATGTCGTTCAGATCGGCCATGTCCCGATTTTTGCATAGGTGGAAAACACATTCCAGATATTTCCGCCTAATCGAGAAATCGCGCCTGCACTACATCGGTCCCATTAGGGCAATCCAGCAGCACTGACGCTGCCCACCCTTTGGAGATGAAAATGCAGACGCGGAAAACGGCCGTAATCACAGGGGCTTCTCAGGGCATCGGTGCCGGCCTCACCAACAGCTTTCTCGAAAGGGGCTACAATGTCGTAGCGACCTCGCGGCAGGTCAGCCGGTCGACGGAGCTGAACGCATCCGACCGCCTAGCCCGCGTCGATGGCGACATCGCCGACCCGGATACCGCCAAGACCGTCGTCGAAGCCGCGCTTGCGCGATTCGGTTCGATCGACGCCCTGGTCAACAATGCCGGCATCTTCTTCACCAAGCCCTTCGTCGACTACACGGTCGAAGACTACCGTCGCCTCGCGGCAACGAATCTCGAAGGATTTCTGTACCTCACGCAGCGCGTCGTGCGGCAGATGCTGGCGCAGAAGCGTGGTGGTAGCATCGTCAGCATCACGACACCCCTGGTGGATCGCCCGATCGCCGGTGTGAATGCATCGGTCGCCATGCTGACCAAGGGAGGCATCGAAGCCATGTCGAAGAACATCGCCATGGAATATGCAAAGGAGCAGATCCGTGCCAACACGGTCGCCCCCGGCGTTGTCGACACGCCGTTGCACAAAGACAACCCGAAGGACTTTCTGAACACGCTCTCGCCCATGCACAGCATCTCCGGCGTCCAAGAAATTGCCGATGCGGTGCTCTTCTTGACAGAGGCGCCGCGCATAACCGGGGAGGTGCTGCACGTCGACGGCGGCGCACATCTGGGAAGATGGTGACCTCGATGAGCACGCAAGCCAGTGCAGACCAGCGGCTGAGCGATCTCGGCATCGCGCTCCCTCCGCCGCCCACCCCCTTCGGCGCCTATGTCGAAACCGTGAAGATCGGCAATCTGCTCTATCTGAGCGGCATGCTGCCGGTCGTCGGGCGCGAGCCGCAATATGTCGGACGCGTCGGTGGCGCGCTCTCAGCGGAGGACGGGAGAAAGGCCGCGGAGATTGCTTGTCTTAGCGCCTTATCCGCGACCAAGGCGCATCTCGGCTCGCTCGCCAAGATAATCGGCGTGGCGAAGCTCGGCGTCTATATCGCGACGGAGGGCGACTTCCGGGACCATCCGAAAGTCGCCGACGGAGCGTCCGAACTCCTCGTCAAGGTGTTCGGCACCGGGATGCTCTCAGGCCGCGTCGTTCTTGGCGTCGCCAGCCTACCCCTTGGCATGCCGGTCGAAGTCGAGCTCGTCTTTGAAATCGCGGCTTAGGCGAGCATGGCAGTGCTTTGCAACACATGGAGGGGATTCCTGGCCTCTATGCCTACGCGAGCGAATTCCTCGGCGCGAACCACCAACTTCCGACCTAAACAACGTCCTCAACCCCTTGAAGCACCACAGGAGACTCTCATGTCCACACTCCGAAAGAACGTTGCCATTGCCCTCATGATAGCCATGAGTGGCACCATGGCTCGCGCTGATGCAAAGCCGGCCGCGAAAGATATCGTCATTGTCCACGGCGCCCTGGTGGATGGCTCAGGCTGGCGAGCCGTCTACGACATCCTGTCCAAGGATGGGTTCCATGTCACTGTCGTGCAGGAGCCACTCACGGGTCTCGCCGAGGACGTTGAGGCCACCAAGCGCGTCATTGATCAGCAGACAGGCCCCATCGTCCTGGTCGGTCACAGCTATGCCGGTTCGGTGATCACGGAGGCAGGTGCCGACCCCAAGGTCAGTGCACTCGTCTATGTGGCCGCACTTCAACCCGATGTTGGGGAAGCCAGCGGGCAGCTTCTGTCGAAGTTCGCGGCGCCCAACGATGCGATGCGCGCCACCCCGGCCCCCGCGGCCACCACGGGCAAGTATTTCTTCATGCAGCCAGCCCTGTTCGCTGCGACCTATGCCCAGGATGTCCCGGCAGCGGACGCTCAATTCCTGGCCGATTCACAACAGCAGCTCGCTGAGAAAGCTCTGGGAGCGCCGGTCTCCGTGGCCGCCTGGCGAACCAAGCCCAGCTTCGCCATCCTGACCACCAAGGATCATGTTGTGAGCCCGGAGCTTCAGCGCTGGATGTATCAGCGCTCGGGCGCGAAGGTGACTGAAGTGGCCGCAAGCCACGCTGTCTTCATCTCTCAGCCGGCCGCGGTCGCTGGCGTGATCGAGGCTGCCGCTAAGTAGACGAAATCGACCTAGGAACATTGAGCTCGTCGTCCGATCCGCCTTGGGGCGCACATACTATCAGCCGGCTGAGGTTCCCGGTCAGGCTCGACGTCCGCTTTCTCGCATTTGTCACCTGGAGCTGTTCGTCCGCGTTCGGCCCATCTCGGCCATTGCCACCAGCCAGTTGATTGAGCGTTGTGAAACGGCTTTCCGCCCACAATTGCATCAAGAAGATGTGGAGCGGTTCTGCGTTTCCGCGAAAGGACGAACCGCGCGGACCGGCCTGATCACCGGCCGCGCCGGCCGATAAAGGGCAAGGCACAGCACCGCGACCTTGGTGAGCAGCGTGGTCTTGGAGGAGATGCTTTCCGAGGTGTTGAGAAGAATGAGCCAGCCCACCACCGGCAGCCACACGCCAGGATGGCAGCGGCGCGCCACCTCATGCATGAACAGCCCGAAGCTGGACATCATCAAAAGAGTGAAGAAGGCGCCCTGGTAGACCGTCATGCGCACGAATGGGTTCTCGATACCCCATTCGAGGCCGTTGATCCGGCGCAGGCTCTCGACGAGATCGACACTAGGCCCGACAATCACATCGCGCAGTTCCAGATAGTTGAAGATCTCGAACATCTCGACGCGGGCATTGGCACTGCCGCCATCCGACACGAAGCGGCCAAGCAGCGCATCGAAAAACCCCTGCGAGGCCAATACGGCGATGGCAACCGGCAGCAGCGCGGCCAGCATCATCGCCAATGCGGCGCCGAGCAGGTTGACGCGTCCCGTGCGCAATTTGCGAAAGCCGTGGAAGAGCAAATAGCTGCCGCCGAGGAGTATAGTCACTACCATCGCCGACCGGCCGCCGAACGCAACGAGCGCCGCGCATTGCAGGCCGATCATCGCCAGCCGCAGCGGAGCCGGCAGCGATCTTGAACCGCTCAAAAGGGCAAGCACGTAGACAGACGTCACCGTGGCATTGACCAGCGGATGCCCCTGCAGCGCGCTCGAACGCGGATCCGTGGCAAACACCTCGCCATCAAAACGATAGGGAAACACCAGTGTCTTGGTGGCGAATTCGACAAGGGCAAGCAGCCCATTGACCGTCATGACCGCATGAATGACGGTGGGCAGTCGGGCGAACGTCCATTCGTCATCCTCGCCCAGCATGAGCACCAGCAGCCCGGAAGCCACGAATGTGTCGATCATGCCGGCCATGCCTGGACGTTGCCGGACGATGACGACGACAAGGAGCACGACGGCGATGACGCTCATCAGTGCCGTGGCGGGGCGCCTGTCAGCGACATGGACGCAATAGCCGACTGGATTGCCGAACGTGCACGAACGCCAGGCAAACAGCAGAATGATGAGATAGGTGGAGGGATGTATCTTGGTCGCCGCGCTGCCTGACAGGCCGTCGTAATTGTAGCCCAGCAGCCACAGCATGCCGCCCGAGACGGCGAACAGCACCAGCACGGCTGCGATCAGTCCAAACTGGGTCACCGCATCGACGGAGGTGCCGGCGCGGGGCGCGGCAGCGCCGAAATTCGAGGCTGTTCCGCTCCAGCCGGAGGTCATGTTAGGCCACCTCGTCGACCAGCAATGCGCCTGTCGGCAACCGCCCCATGACGGAAATCGCCTGCATCGTCGCCGTCACATCGCGCATCGGCGTGGCGTTCAGCCTGGCGACGAGCACGATCTCGTCGACCATGGCGACAAGCGGCGAGGCATTGAGATTCTCGGCGAGCGCGCCGCCATCGACGACAACGAGTTCGAAACTCCGGCTCGCCTGCGCCAGCATATGCTGCGCGAAGTAGACGCCGTGCGCTTCCTGAAATATCGCCTTCGGCCGGCCCCTGCCCAGAAGGGCGACGTTGCTGCCCGGGGCGTAACGGCTGACGGCTTCAAACGCATATTCGCCGCGCAGCACATCGAGTATCCCGGGCTGCGGGTCCTTCTGGCCGTTGCTGGTGTTGGTATCGACGAACAGGACCCGGCTGCCCCTGGCCGCCGCGGCGTTGGCGAGCAGCCGTGCGATCCTGTTGCGTTGCTGGCCGTCTTCCGGCGGCGACGTCACCAGGATCGACGGCACCAGCGGCCAATCCGGAGGACGCCGGCCCGAACTGAACATGCGCCGGAGCGCAAGGCCGACGACGGCGTCGGTCTTCTGGCTGGTCGCGACGGCCGGGCTGGTGCCGAAAGGCCACCAGCGCCGTCCCGCCTTCGCTCCCGCCGGCAGGATGCCAAGCACGGGGGCATCGATCGTGAATTGCATCTGGGCGCTGGAAAGCACCGTCGGCGAGGAGTATTCCGCAATCAGCGCCAGGCCGGTGCCCAGCCCCAATCCGCCGAACACGGCGCCAAACAAAAGCAGCCCCAGTGGCGGCCAGCTTTTTTTCTGGGCGGGCATGGCGTCCGAAATGACGCGAGCATTGGTGCTGTCGACGTTGATCTGCTCGCGCGTTTCCTGTGCCCGCTGCAGGTAGGTTGCGTAGACGGAACGCACCGCCTCGAGATCGCGCTGCAATTCACGCAGCCGCACCGATGCCTGGTCGGTGTCGAGCGATTTGTTCTTGAGGCTGGCGACTTTCGTTTCCAGCGCCTGCTGGTTGGCAACCGCCCGCTCGTAATCGGTCTCGGTGGCCGTCTGGATCCGGCCGAGTTCGCGCGCGATCAGCTGCCGCGTGTCACGCAGTTGCTGCAGCGCGGCAATCATCGACGGATGTCGCGGCCCCAGTTCAGTGCCAAGCTGCGAGACCTGGTCGACAAGTGTTGCTTCCTGCGACCGCAGGCTCGAAATCACCGACGAGCGCATCGCTTCCGAGGTTGCATCGGCTGTGCCGCTCTGCTTACGCATCTGGTCGACCTGCGCCTTCAGCGTCGCGGTGCGGCTTTGCGCCGCCGAAAGCTGCGTGTTGAGCTCGGTCAGTTCTTGGTCGCTGACCAGATTGCCCGCCGCCATCACCATGTTGTTGGCGGACTTGTAGGCCTCGACGGCATTCTCGGCCTGCTGAACGCGCTTGCGCTGTTCGTCCAGCCGCGCGGTGATCGCCTTCGACGCATCGGTGGCGGCTTGCGCGCGCGCGCTCGCCTGGTCGGCCAGATAGGCTTGCGCGATGGCGTTGGCCAGAAGTGCCGCCTTGTCGGGGCTCTTGGCGGTGACGATCACATCGATGACCAGGACCTTGTCCGCCCGCTTCACCGCCAGGCGCCGGCGCAGGGCGTCGAGCGTTGCCACCGTCCTGTCGGTCGCGGCCGAACCGGAACCGAGGGCGCGCGACAGCATGCCCTGCCCGTTGAATTCCGGATCCTCGGTCAGTTTGGTCGCCGCGATCGCCCGCTGCAGCACGCCCGTCGACTGGACGACGCTGACCTGGCTTTCAACCTGCGTGATGCCGCCATCGGGCGCCAGCCCGCTCGGATTGATATCGTTGGTGACCACTTGCAGGTCTTGCGGATCGATGATGATTTCCGCCACAGAGCTGTACAGCGGGGGTGTGAGGAGGCCGTAGAGCAGGGTCGCGAGCGTCAGCAGCACGGTCGTGCCGATGATCCAGAGACGGCGGCGCACCAAAATGCGCTTCAGATCGCCAAGCTCGACGGTCGAGGGTGCGTATGATCCCGCTGATTCCACCGATCCTGCTTCCGGAAAGTATTGCTGAGGCACCATGGGCAGAGATGATAGCATAGCTGCCTCCTACAATACTCCATTTGCCTGCAAGACCAAATCGCGGGCATGAACCTAGCTATTACTCCAATTGTTAAAACATTATTAATTATGTTTGGAACCCGCATGAATTTTGGCACGGAGTTTGCTTAGGTAGACGTACTGGGGTGTTGACACCGCGCAGCTGAACGAGAGACGGACGAAAATGGGGCAACACTTCAACCGGGCCGACACCAGTGTCCCATGTTCTGACGTCGGGCACGAAAATTCCAGGTGTTCAACATGCGGCTAAGCCTGCGCCTGGACGGCGATTGCGTCCGTGGCTTCCATGTCCTACTCGCTCAACGCCTGGCCGCACTCGCGAATGTCGAGCTGTCCGTCGATGCCCGGCCGGCTGGCGGCGGTATCCCGCGCAGCGCCGAGGCCTTGTTCCAACTTGAAACAGCAATCCATGGCCTGCCCCGCGATGGGCTGGCAAAGCGCGTGCCGCGCTCGGCGCTCGCCCGCTACGGCGCGCCGCCTGCTTCGGTCGATCTGGTCGTCGACCTCTGCGGTGACGTTCAGCTCGAAGGCCCACGGATCTGGCACGTCACCTATGGCGGCGCCAGCGGCGAAGCGGCCCTGCTCGCCTTGATCCTCGCCGGCCAGACGCCACTCGCCCGCGTCGAGGAAAACGGGGCTGCGATTGCCGCCGGGCGTCTGGGAACCGAATATGGCGGTATCGCGCTGGCGTCCTTCCAGGACATGCTGGCGCGTACGGCAAGTCTGATCGTCGCTGCGATGTCAGGCGCAGCGTCGGCCGTGCCGGTTCTGCCCGAGCCGGCGCAGGCCGGTGCCCCGCCGCCGATGCCCTCGGCTTCCAAGCTTGGCGTCAGGGCGGCAAAGGCGCTGGCGCGGCGGATCGTCCAGAAGATCTACCATCTTTGCTACAACGCGCCGCACTGGAAGGTCGGCTGGCGCCAAACCAAGGGCCGGGATCTGTACGACCTGCGCGCCCATCCGGGATCGGGCTGGCAGGTGCTGCCGGACGATGGCAGCCGCTTCTACGCCGATCCGTTCCCGATCCTGTATCAGGGTCAGCTGACCCTGTTCGTCGAGGACTATATCCACCGGCTCGGCAAGGCCATCATCTCGGCTGTGCCGTTCGGTCCGGCCGGCCCGCTTGGCCGCCCTGAGCCGGTGCTGGAACTGCCCTACCATCTCTCCTACCCCTTCGTCTTCGAGCGCGACGGCGAGGTCTGGATGGTTCCGGAAAGCTGCGCCAACGGCACGGTCGATCTTTACCGGGCGACTGCCTTTCCCGGCGGCTGGGTCAAGGAGGCGACGCTGTTGTCCGGCGTCGTTGCCAGCGACGCCACCCTGGTCGAGCACGGCGGCAGCTGGTGGATGTTCGCCACTGTCCGGGACGGTGGAGGCGCCTTCTCCGACACGCTGCATCTGTGGTCGGCGCCGGATTTTCGCGGTCCCTGGACGCCGCACCCGAACAATCCCGTGCTGATGGACATCGCCTCGGCGCGGCCGGCCGGCCGCATGGTGAAACGAGGCGATCAGTTGCTGCGCCCGGTGCAGGACTGTCGCAGGAGCTATGGCGCGGCGCTCGGCATCGCACGCATCTCTCACCTTGATTTGATCGGCATGGAGCAGGTTGTTGAGACGATCTTAAATCCAGGTGCGCTATGGGATGGGCGCAAGCTCCACACGCTCAACGAGGCGGGTGGTTTCGAGTTCATCGACGGCTCGGCGATTGCACCGCGCTGGAAGCAACGAGGCGGGCGGTATTAACCTCAACATTGGTTACTACCAGTCGCGCCCACAGGTTGCTTGAGGTTGATTTGGGTCCGGACGTATTTTCTACCACAGATTGCAGAGCGGAAAGATGACCAGCAGAAAGGGCGGAGAAATGAGTATCGCAGAGGCTGGCCCAGCCGAAGTCGACGTGGCGATTGTTGGCGCCGGGCTGGCCGGAACCACCTTGGCGACGGTGCTTGGAAAAGCCGGGCGCAAGGTGGCGTTGATCGATCCGCACCGCGTCCATCACGACGAGTTCAGGGCTGAGAAGATCGGCACGAAGCATATGCAGCAGTTCGAGAGACTGGGCCTCGACGCGACGCTTCTGCCTCTCGTCACCCCGATGGACGAGGTCCACGTCTTTCGCCTCGGACAATTGTTCGCGCGTGAAATGCATCGCGAGTTTGGATTTTCCTATGGAGCGCTGATCAACGGCCTGCGCGACGCGCTGCCGCCGCAAGTTCCGTTGACGGTGGGCAAGGTCGCCGAGATCACCACCGGACCGGACAAGCAGCGGCTTGTGCTCGCCGACGGCTCTGTCATCAACGCGCGGCTTCTGGTGGTGGCCACCGGCTACAGCGAAGCGGTGCGGCGCGCCATCGGCGTGAACCGCATAGAAGAATCCAAGGCATTTTCGCTGTCGATGGGGTTCGACCTCGCCATTGCGCCGCGTGACTTCGCCTATCAGTCCGTCACCTGCTACGCCAAACGGGCCGGGGACCGTGTCGCCTACATCAGCGTCTTTCCGATCGGCAACAAGATGCGGGCGAACATGTTCGTCTACCGGCTGGTGGCCGAGCCGTGGACAAGGGCGTTTCGCCAGGACCCGCAAAAGATGCTTTGCGAGCTGATGCCCGAAATATCAGCGCAATGCGGGAACTTCGAGATGGCAGGCCCTGTGGAGGTCAGGCAGATCAACCTGACCACGACGCAAGGCCATCGCCGCGATGGTGTCGTCTTCATCGGCGACGCCTTCTGGACCACATGCCCGACGCCGGGCGTCGGCATCGAGCGGGTGATGACCGATGTCGATCGGCTCCATTCGGTTCACATTCCGCGCTGGCTCGAAACACCAGGCATGGCGGCTGACAAGATCTGCGCATTCTATGACGACCCGGTCAAAATCGCCTCCGATGAGAATGGCATGCGGGTGAGCTACTATGCCAAGGAGATCACCACCGGCACAGGGCTGGAATGGCGCATCCGCCGCCTGCGCAACAACACCGCGCGCCAGCTGATGATCGTCGGCCGCAAGATACGGCATTTGGGCCTGCGGAGGGCAAATGCGGTCGCCGGCGAAGCGTCATAGAACACCCCGCCCGGATCACACCAGCCTTGCATGCTTCGCGCGCGTGTGTGCGGGAAGTGGGAACGATATCGCCCGTCAGGTGTTAGAAACTTATGACGAACACCATGGAACCCCACGGTCACGGGATGGTGGCCGATATTTTGGCCTTGGAAGTTGCCAATGCCAGGCAGCGCATCAACCGGACCGAGCTCGCGATTCAACGCACAGAAGAAATGCTGGCCGAGAACATCGCGTTGCAACGGCGTCTGGTCGAGGCCGCGGAGCGCCTAGTGAAGATTTCCGGCGCAACGGCGCCGCTGTAGCCGGTAGCGGCGATCGCCTTCCATGCAGGCCGCCAGGGCCAGATGCAGCGCCACTGCCTGCCGACACTGGCTATTGTCGGTTTCTTCCCCCAGAACTGTTGTCTGGCGAGCCAACGGATTCCCGCATGAAAACCTGGCAAGGCTCGAGCCGTGCTCTCGGCGGCCCGTCCCCGCCTTCAATCCTGGCAAACAGGGCGTCCATGGCGTGGCCGGCGATCTGGCGCACCGGCTGCACCACGGCGGCGATGGCCGGCCATGTCACCTGCATCCACTCGGCGTCGTCAAAGCCGACCAGCGAAATGTCGTTGGGGCAGTGCCAGCCACGTCGTCGGAACTCGGACAGCGCCACAAGCGTGCCCTTGAGGAACAGCGAATAGACGGCGGTCGGACGTTGTCCCCCGCCCCCACCCTCGCCTTGATCGAAATAGTCGCGCAATTGCGCCCGCAGCGGTTCGACATCGCCTTCGGCAAGCACGACGTCGATGCGCACATCCGGGGCCTCCGACAACGCGGTGCCGCGAAAGCCGTCGAGGCGGGCGTGCATCGTGGCTGCCTGCTCGCCAAGGCCGACAACCAGGATATGGCGGTGGCCCTTGCCGATCAGTTCGCGCGCCACCTCGGCACTGGCCGCCGCACTGTCGGCCGACACGGTGTCGAAGGCGTCGTCCGACAGCACGCGATCGATCAGCACGCCGGTCATGCCGTTGGCCTTCATGAACCCGGCCGCCGGACCGTGCTCGTTGCGCACCGGCGCCAGCACGACGCCGGCCACCCTCCAGTCATGCATGCGTTCGAGGATTTCTTTTTCGCGCACCTCTGATTCACGGCTCGATGCGGCCACCAGCGTATAGCCGCGCTGCTCGGCCAGGCTTTCGAGCTGGCTGACCATCTGGCCGAAAAACTCGCTCTCGAACTCCGGCATGATGGCCCCGATGATGCGGCGCTTGGCCCGCCGCATATCGGAGGCCAGCGGATCGACGCGGTAGCCCAAAAGCTCGACGGCATCGAAGACGCGCTGGGCATTCTCGGGCTTCACCGTGGTGACGCCGGCCATGACCTTGGAGACGGTGGCTGCCGACACGCCGGCATGGCTTGCCACGTCGTGGATCGACGGACGCCGCCGCTGGCCCTGCCTATGCGCCATTGGTCCTCCTCACGAGGCGCGGACGTCAGCATTTTTCGTCCGCCACCAATCGAGTAAATCGATTTTTCGCGATTGTAAATCGTTTAATCGGAGGTATTTTGTCTCCGTGCGTGTCGCCCAAAAGTGTGCAACGGGATAACGACATGTGCAAACTAAAAATGTGCGATGAGGTTCGCGCCCGGAGGAGATTGCCATGTCAGACAGCACCTTGCCGCTGGTCATCAGCGCGCCGGAACCGCGCACGCTCGACCTCATCTTCACGCCCCCGCAGTTGGCACGCTTCCGGAAAACATACCGTATCGTCGAGACGACACCCGATGGCGTCGCAAAATTGCCGGCCGATGTGCTGGCCGAAGCCCGCTACATAGTCGGCCAGCCGCCGATCGCGCCTGAAACGCTGGACAAGATGAAGGCACTGCGCTGCGTCTTCAACGTCGAGACGAACCTGATCAACAACATGCCCTACGAGACGCTGTTTGCGCGCGGCATCCATGTCGTCACCACCGGCCTGGTTTTCGCCGAGCCGGTGGCCGAGCTTGGCCTTGCCATGGCGCTCAACCTTGCCCGCGACATCGTCGACGCCGACCTCGCCTTTCGCCAGGGCAAGGAGCTGTGGGGCGGCGACGGCAACCGGACAGCCAGGTTGCTGTCGGGGGCCGATGTCGGCATCGTCGGTTTCGGCGATCTCGGCCGCGCGCTAAACCGGCTGCTGTCGGGCTTCCGCACCCGCACAAAAGTCTTCGATCCCTGGCTGCCGCCGTCGATCCTGATCGACAACGGCGTCGAGCCGGCCTCGCTCGACGAGGTGCTGTCGCACAGCGACTTCGTCTTCGTCGTCGCTTCGGTGACCAGCGAGAACCAGGGATTTCTCGGCGCCGATGCCTTTGCCAGCATGCGCGAGGGCGCGGCCTTCATCCTGCTCAGCCGCGCCGGCGTCGTCGATTTTCCCGCCCTGATGGCGGCGGTGAAAAGCGGCCACATCGTCGCCGCCAGCGACGTCTTCCCGGAAGAGCCGCTGGCGCAAGACCATCCGGTTCGTGCCCTGCCCGGTTTCCTGCGCTCGGCCCACCGTGCCGGCGCGCTCGACATCGCCTTCAAGCGCATGGGCGACATGGTGCTGGAGGACATGGACCTGGTCGACCGCGGCCTGCCGCCGCTGCGCTCCAAGCGCGCCGAGCGCGAGACGGTGTCGAGAATGCGTTCGAAGCCGGTGGATAAGAACTGAAGCTGTCCGGGTTGGCGCGCTATTCGATCCGGAACGATCCCGGCCCTCTGGCCTCGCAACTCGATGCCCGGGTGTCCGAGGACATGACCCGGGCTTCGGTCACTGGCGGGTCCGCCTGAAACTCTCAAGCAACTCGGTTTCATTGCTGCAGCCATTCTCGAACAGCGAGAACACCGTGGCTGCGAGCCGCTGCACGTCCGGCTCCGATGACCTAGGGTCAAGTTTGCGTTCGGAGCAGACCTGATCGAAGACGCGTTGGCACAGTTTCAGATCGAAAGGATAGAAGCCGGGATGGCGCTTGTTGAGGCTCGACATGAGAAGCCCTCTCTTGGAGCAGCGGCCACTTGCCTGACGGTGTCCGCGCCGCCAACCGTAAAAATCGTACACTTTCCCGCCTGCAGAATAAAGACGCGAGTCATCAGCCACGCCTAGAAGGGATGACCAGACGTGACATGGCGCCTTTGTCGTTAGCCGGCGGATTTTATCGACCGTCGCTGTGATCCGGCATTCTCAAGGGATATGTCGGTTTTGTACCAAGACGTGTTTGGTACGTTTCCGACACTAACGTTCAGGCCGAACTTTGCGTATGCGAACATTGGTGGGGGTCGCCGTGCATCGAATTTCATACCGCATTCCTGGGTTTTTTCCTTCAAACTCCCTATATACGGGCTATCGTCGGCACGTTGATACGGGGCGCGGACGGCTGGGAGATCGGATGGCTCTTGCCCTGCATTGGGCCGTGCCATGACTGATCCGGGCAAAAACCATCAATATCGAAACCAACTATTGCGGCGCATGCCGGCGGATGACCTCGCGCTGCTCAAGCCCCATATGCAGCGCTGCGACCTGCCTTTGCGCCAGGTACTGGTGAGCCCCAATATTCCGATCGAGGCCGTCTACTTCATCGAACGGGGCATCGGCTCGGTGGTCGCCAGTACGACCAGCGGCCACGAGGCCGAAGTGGGCTTCATCGGCTTCGAAGGCATGACGGGATCTTCGCTGGTGATGGGCGACGACCGTGCGGTGCATGCCTGCTATGTGCAGCTTGAAGGCGAAGCCATACGCATCGAAGCCGGCCCTTTCAATGCGGCCCTTGCGGCAAGTGCGACCTTGCGGATGTTCCTGCTGCGCTTCGTCAACGCGCTCCAGACCCAGGCCGGTTGCACCGCACTCGTCAACGCAAGGCTGAAGCTCGAGGAGCGGCTGGCGCGGTGGCTGCTCATGTGCGACGACCGGGTGCCTGGCGAAACCTTGGCCATCACGCACGAATTCCTGGCCATCATGCTTGGCGTTCGGCGGCCAGGCGTCACCGTTGCCCTCCAGTTGCTGGAAGGCCGCGCGCTGATCCGTTCTCGCCGCGGCGAAATCGTCATCCGCGACCGCGCCGGATTGGAAGAACTCGCCAATGGCAGTTACGGCGAAGCCGAGGCCGAATACGTCAGGCTGGTCGGCGAGATCGATGCCGACTGATCAAGGGCGCCGGGCCGCCGGCTTGCCCGATGATGTCACTTTGCCGGGCCGTGTCGCACCGACTTCATAGTCATCCGCCGCCCTTTTCCGGCCAACCGGTTCATTTCTGCCAATTGGCAACCCGGCATGCTCCAGGCTTGCGAGCTTGCATTTCGTCTGTTCGGCCGCCGCTCCGATAAGGCAATCGATGGTGAACATGGCGCCGGCGTGATCGCTCGCGGCCACCGCCTGGCGTATCTTGCTCAATTGCGCTTGCGTATAGTCCAGAAGCTCGACCAGGCCGGTGTGATCCAAACCGCCCTCCATAACAGGATGTCGAGTGGCCGATCCAGGTCGCTCTTGGCACTGGATTACGCCCATTTGGCTGGCTTGCATAGCCAAACTGTCAAAACCGTACAGTCTTCGTGTCACCGGACCGGCCGCGCTATTGGCCCAAAGTCCCTCTTCGCGAAACCGTCGCCGCATGCGAGTTTGGCAAAATATAAGTTATCGCTTGAATAAGCATCCGTACGTCGCGGGGGCGATGTCGTGCCAATTCGCGAGAATCTCGCCGCCAATCTCAGGCGGCTGGTCCAACGCCACGCTTCCGTGAGTGCGGTGTGCCGTGAGCTTGGCATCAACCGCACCCAGTTCGAGCGTTATCTGCAAGGCCAGGCTATTCCGAACAAAGCCACCGCCAGGCTGATCTGCGGCTTCTTCAAGATCGACGAGAACGATCTTTATCGCGAGCCCGCTGCCGCGGCAGCCACCGACAGCCACGCATCGCTGCGCCAGAGACTGTATGAGACCATGGTGCATCCCCCCTCGCCGGCCATCGCCGGTGGCACCTATTTCACCTATTTTTCGGTTCCCGGCCGCCCCGACCTTTTGACGCGCTCGATCACCTTCGTGCAGCGTGAGACCGAGTTGGTCACCTTCAGGCGCGTGACGCGGTGGGCTCCAGACGACAGCCAGGGCGGAGCACGGGCGCCCGACAACCACTACGGCGTGGTGATCTCGCGCCTGAACTGGATCTATTTCAGCGGCATCAACAGCCGCCAGACCGGCGACCCGTCGATCGTAGTCGTGCAATGGGCCCCCATCTCTGAGCCGGTTCTGGTCGGCAGGGCCATTGTCCTGACGGGATCAGGGCCAGCCTTCGTGTCGGTCATCATGCGGCGGGACGTCACCAGGATCAGCCCGAGACAGGCAATGCGGATGGCCCACACTGTCAGCCTCGATGACCCCGGCGTCGATCCTCTGGTATCAAGCCTCGCGCGCGAGGCTTGATACGCCAAATCCGGAACAGCTGACGGCCCGGCACTGCCGGTGGGAGAGCGACTCCCTTTTTCCGCCATGTTGCACTGCGAAAGATTTGTTGCATTGCGATGTCAACCTGCCCGGCCGACACTTGCGACGGGCTGGGACAAGCGGTGGGCCAAGAGGTGGGCTTGCACGAAGGAGCCGTCTTGGCAGCATCGTTCCGGCCGGACATACAGGGTTTGCGCGCGCTCGCCGTCGGCGGCGTCGTCGCCTATCATTTCGGGCTCTCCGCCCTGCCGGGCGGCTTTGCCGGCGTCGACATCTTCTTCGTCATCTCCGGCTGGCTGATCACCACCCACCTCATGCAGGAGATCGGCGACACCGGCAGGCTCGACCTCTGGCGCTTCTATGCCAGGCGCGCGCGGCGCCTTTTGCCGGCGGCCCTGTTCGTCGTCCTGGCGACGCTTGTGGCCGGCTATTTCATCCTGTCGCCGCAGGAGCAGGCGCTCTATTCGCGCGGCGCCATGTTCGCCTCCGCCTACGCCATCAATCTGTGGCTGCTGCGCTGGTCGTTCGACTATTTCGCCACGGATGCCACCAGCAATCCCTTCATCCACTTCTGGTCGCTGTCCGTGGAGGAGCAGTTCTACCTGGCCTGGCCGGCGCTGCTTCTGCTGGCGGCCTGGCTGCGTCCCGGCCGGCGAACGGCCGTGGCCGTGATCGGCATCGCCGGCCTTGCCTCCTTCGTCGCCTGCGCCTGGCTGACCAGCGCGGCACCGGCATGGGCCTTCTATTTCTCGCCGCTGCGTGCCTGGGAGTTCGCCGCCGGCGGCCTGGCGACGCTGGTCCCAGTGACTTTCCTGCTGCATCGTCCGTGGCTGTGCGCTGCACTTGGCTCGATCGGCCTGGCGCTGATCGCGGCGGCCTATCTGTGGCTGAGCGAAGACCTGCCCTTTCCCGGCTACCTGGCGCTGCTGCCGGTTGCCGGCACGGTGCTGGTGCTGTTAGGCGGGGCTGGCGAGGAGCGGGCTGGCATGTGGGCCAACAGACGGAACAACTGGCAGGCCTTTGGCCCGGCCGCAGCTCTGTCGCTGCCGCCCCTGCAATGGATCGGCGCGCTCTCCTATTCGCTCTATCTCTGGCACTGGCCGGTGATCGTCTATGCGCAGATGCTGGTGCCGGATCTCAGCGTGCCGCAGCGCCTCGGTTGCGGCGCGCTAGCCTTGGCGCTGTCGGTGTTCACCTATCGCCTGATCGAGAACCCCGGACGACGTGCCGGCTGGCTGACGGCAGGCGCCAGGGCTCTTTATTTCAGCGCAATCCCCGACGCAAAACCGCGTCTCACTTTTCCTGCAATAGCGCTGGCTCCCGCGCTTGCGCTGACGGGTGCCGGCGTGGCGGTGGCCTATGCCAATGCGCATCTGGCCCAGCGCAACATCGACCCCGAGCAGCGCGGCATCGAGCAGGCGGCCGAACAACCCTCCATCGTGCGCGCCGTCGACAAGAGCTGCCTGCTCGACTTCCACACGGTGACGCCCAAACCTTGCACGTTCGGCGCCACCGATGCCGCCCACACCATCGTGCTGTTCGGCGATTCGCATGCCGACCACTGGTCGACGCCGCTGATCGAGGCGGCCAGGCGCAACGATACTAAGGTGGTCACCTATCTCAAATCATCGTGCCGCGCCTCGCGGCTCTCGACCTTCAACACCGTGCTGAAACGCGACTACACCGAATGCGACGCCTGGCGCGAGCAGGCGATATCGGACATCATCGCCCGCAAGCCGCGCCTGGTGGTGATCTCGGAATTCTCCATTGGCAATCTGACGCGCGACATGCCCGCCGCCAGCCGCACCGCCGAGACCGCGCGCTGGCAGGCCGGCCTGCGCTCGACCTTGCAGGCCTTCAGCCGGGCCGGCGTCGAGGCCGCGGTGATCCGCGACACGCCGATCAACACCAGCTTCGCCGATTCCTGCGTGGCGCGCGCGCTGTGGTGGCGCGAGGCGCCGTCGCCGCACTGCGACACGCCAAGGACCGAGGCCGCCAATGACGGCGCGGCCGCCACCGAGCGCGCCATCGTGGCCAGCGTGCCCGACACGCTCTATGTCGACCTCACCGACCATTTCTGCGGCCACACCTCTTGCCACGTCTTCATCGGCGGCAAGCTGGCCTTCCGCGACCGCCACCACCTTGCCACCGCCTTCGCGGAGACGCTGGAGCGGCCGCTGGAGAAAGCGTTGTTTTAAGTGATGTGGCGCGGGTCGCCTTTCTGTGAGGCCGGTGCTGCCCCTCATCCGCCTGCCGGCACCTTCTCCCGGTATAGTGACGGGGAGAAGGGAAATCGCCGCAACCTTCGTTCTTCGTTCTCACCGCTGACGATTGGCGAAACCATACACAACAGCGTCCTTCTCCCCGTCACTATACGGGGAGAAGTGCCCGGCAGGGCGATGAGGGGCAGCGCCACGGAAGAAAGTCGCATGCGCCCTCGGCAACCCTTCCGATCTAGTCGCGCCCCTATCGCCACCCACCCGACGCCGTAATCCGCTCTCCCGTCAGCCAACCGGCCTCGTCGGACGCCAGAAACACCGCCACCCGCGCAATGTCATCCGGCTGGCCAAAGCGGCCGAGCGGGGTGACCGCCACCAGCGCCTCCTCGTGTACGCTGCCGACAATGCCGACGCGCTGCAACCCCTCGGTGTCGACACCGCCTGGCGCGATCGCGTTGACGCGGATGTGGCGGGCGCCAAGCTCACGCGACATCGACAGCGTGATCGAATCCACCGCCGCCTTGGTGGCGGCATAGATCAGCGAATTCGGCTGCGGATTGGCACTGGCGACAGAGCTGATGTTGATGATGCTGCCGCCCGCCGGCCCGAAATGCCTCACCGCTTCCTGGATGGTCAGCACGACGCCCAGCACATTGGTGTCGAATTCGCGGTGGAACTCAGCCTCCGTCACCGCCTCCAGCGGCTCGAACTGGAACACGCCGGCATTGTTGACCAGGATGTCGACGCCGCCGAACGAGGACTTTGCCGCTTCGAACAGGCTGCGCACGTCAGCCGCTTGCGCGACATCGCCCCTCACCGCGACCGCCCGGCCGCCGGCGTCCGCGATGGTGGCGACGACGCGCTCGGCCCCTTCCCGCGATGAGGCATAGTTGACCACGACAGCGGCGCCCGCCGCCGCCAGCCCCTTGGCGATAGCTGCTCCAATTCCCTTCGATGCGCCGGTGACGATGGCGACCTTCCCGTCCAGACTGCTCATCCATTCTCTCCTTGATCCTGACGATGAGCGGTATTTAAGTGCGCATAAAAAGCGTATTAGCCTGACCTCAGGCCATTCTTTCTTGCCTGGAATTCCGCAATCAGCCCTTCTCGACATGGGACGATGCCGCCATGACCACAATCCTCGAAAAGACCGCCGGCCTTGTCGCCTTCGTGCGCACGGTGGATGCCGGTTCGTTCCAGGCCGCCAGCCGGCTGATCGGCTCCAGCCCGTCGGCCGTGTCGAAGAGCGTGGCGAAGCTGGAGCGGAGGCTCGGCGCTAAACTCATCCAGCGCTCGACCCGCCGGCTGGGGCTGACCAGCGAAGGCATCGCCTATTACGAACGGGTGGCGCCGCTGCTGCGGGCGCTCGACGATGCGCAGGACATTGTGCAGAGCACCGGCACGGCGCGCGGCCTGCTGCGCGTCACCGCCCCGGTCGAACTCGGCCGCGGCCTCATCGCTTCATGGGTGCAGCTGTTCCTGGCCGAGCAACCGGAGGTGAAGCTGGAACTCAGCGTCACGGACCGTCACGCCGACCTGATCCGCGAGAACTATGACGTGGCGGTGCGCATGGGCACGCTGGCCGATGCCGGGCTCACGGTGCGGCGCA
The DNA here is from genome assembly GCF_056404515.1 of Mesorhizobium sp. P2_C7. NCBI lineage: Bacteria > Pseudomonadati > Pseudomonadota > Alphaproteobacteria > Hyphomicrobiales > Phyllobacteriaceae > Mesorhizobium > Mesorhizobium sp. P2_C7. The sequence continues at coordinate 89,800 of NZ_JBFUDW010000006.1, forward strand.
TCGCCAGCCTGCCGATCGTGCTCGTGGCCGCCCCCGCCTATCTCCAGCGCCGAGGCTTTCCAGCCTCGATCGAAGATCTGCGACGCCACGATTTCGTCCGTTATGTCTCGGCAGGTCGCCCGCGGGCCATCACTTTTGCCGACGGCACCGAAATCGTGCCCGACGGCCGCTTCGACACCGACGACGGCGGCGCCATCCGCAACGCCGCCCTATCCGGCGCCGGCATCGCTCACCTCCTGCAAGTCGCCGTGCAAGACGACATCGACACCGCCCGACTCATGCGCGTCCTGCCAGATGTGCCGATGCCAACCATGCCGGTCCACATCGTACATGCCTTCGGCCGGCAACTGCCGGTGCGGGCAAGGCTGTTCGTGGAGTTTTTGGCAAAGCAAATGGGGAGGCTGGGAAGGTGAGATGTCTGCCGGGCACGGCCCCCGGCGTCCGCATTGCTCATCACATCTTTAAGAATCTGTGGAACGGGGCCGCGCCTCGGGGGTTATATTAGACTAACCTTGAAAAGGAGGTAGCCATGAAGAAGCTCCTGCTTGTTTCGGTTATCGCCATTGCTTCGGCGGCGGCGATGATCGCTCCCGCGGATGCCGGTAGTCGCATCACGATCGGCATCGGCGGCTATGCCGACGACTATTACGGCGGCGGCTATTACAATGGTTACGGTGACTACGGCGATCGCTACGCCTATCGCCCCTATTACCGGTACGATGCCTACGACAACGGCTACAGGCCACGTTATTACCGCCGGTACCACCGTTGCCACATCGAACTGGTCAAGCACTGGCGCCATCACCACAGGATCATCGAGGAAATCCGCGTCTGCGGATGACCTGATCTGGGAAGATTGATCCGGCCGGCATTGCCGGTCGGATCTCCTGTCACCCGACCCTTCTCCCCACCATCATCCCATAGTGCACCGCCAGCAGGTCCAGTCCGACCTTCAAGAGCTTCGTCACCACATCCCTGCCCTCGCCGGTCTGCTCGGCCAGGCCCTTGATCGAGCCGCCGGCGCAGCAGACTTTCTGCACCACGGCGACCACCTCCCAATGGCATAGCGCCCTGCTCGCGGCGGCGTGGGCGCGGCCAGCGTCGAGCACGCTGTCGGCGATGCCGCCGCCGTGCCGACCGCCGTCGACCCGCTCGCTCCAGCGCATCGGTTTCACGCTCGCCTGCTGGCTGCAGCGGAAATCCTCGCGGTAGCGCAAGCCGGCCTCGCGCTGCTGACGCGACAGCGAGGTGATGCCCAGCAGCGGATCCACATTGCGCACCCGCACGATGCCGCCGGTGGAGGTGAAGCCGTCATTCGACACCTCGTAGACGCGACCCGCCTCCAGCGTGCCCGCAGCCAGCCGCGTGCGGCCGAAGTCATCGTCCTTCAGCGCGAAATCATGGCCGATCTCGCGGCGGATGCGCACCTGCTCGGCCTCGCCCTTCGGCAGTTTTGGTGCCTGCGGTTTTGCAGCTCTGGTTCTCTTGCTCACGGGAGGCTCCTGGTTGGGGTGTTGGGATTGGGTTGGGCCGTGCGGAACCTGGGTTCTGAAGTGCCGCACTTCTGGCGAGCAGATCGCAGATCGCGCGGCGTTTCGAACAGCTCGACGCAGAGCTGCGTTGAGGGGCAAAACCACGACTTGCCGAGACGACGGCCATATCCGCGTCCGGACTAATGGAACCAGCGCGAACTTTCGACGTTATGTCGCGTCCATACCAACGGGAGGTTTGCGTATGACAGCTTTCATGCCGGTTACGCTGCGCTTTTGCGACAGCAGAACCATGTTGGTCGGCTCGGTGGCCGAGGCCGCCGACGCGCTCAGGCAGCAATGGCCAGACAAGACAGCACCTGGCTATGTCGAGGCGGCCAGGCTCGTCGCCTTGGCGGTAGACGGCACTTGCAGCCAGCGCATCGCCTTCGACGCCCTCACCAGGGCGGCTGGCCAACAGAATATATTGGTGGTCAGGCCAAGAAGCCGTGCCCATGCCTGGCTGGACGCCGTGGTCAGCCCGTGAGGGTTGTGAGGTTGGTGGGCCGGGCCGGGCCGAAAATGTGATGCAACCGTCAGCCAGCGTGGCGCGTTGATAAGAGCGGGGTTTCCAGCCCCGCGCAGAGTGAAGGTGAACGCCGTGGGTACGATGAAGACCGGAGTGCCGCTCAAGGTGCGGATCGACGGACAGATCGAAGAGATCGACTGCGTCAACGACGCCGCCGACTTCCTGCAGCGCTGGCCGCTCGAGCGGCGCGGCCATGTCTACCGCAGCGCCCTCAACGCCTGCAGCGCTGCCATCGCTGCGCAGATTTCCGAATCCGACGCCATGAAAGTGTTCACCGGCTTTGCCAGGGTGGCCGACATCCTGGAGGCCGAAGGCGGACCGGCCATGACGCTCGAGACCAGGACCGTGCAAAGCCGCATGCCCAAGCAAGGCCGGCAGATACCGAAATAGGGCGACGAGGTTTCTTTCTCCCCGTTCACGGGGAGAAATGCCCGCCAAGGCAATGAGGGGCGGCGCCAGCGCTTCGGTCGGATGCTTGAAGCTCATATCTGTTTTCAATCCCGCCACGTCAGCGCCGCCCCTCATCCGCCTGCCGGCACCTTCTCCCCGTAAACGGGGGGGAAGGAATGCTAACCCGCCTCCGCCTCAAAAACGCGGCGGCGAAAGCGGGCCTGGTGGTAGGGGCAATAGCTTTTCAGTGCCTTGGTGCGCATGCCGCAACACAGCATGTCTGCGCCGGGCCGACTGCCCGGCGCATCGTTTTCAGGATCTTCTTCCAGCGTCAGGTCCAGCGGCGCGCGGCAGCGGCCGAACAGGCAGTCGATGAAACGCATCGCCACGCCATGCGGCTGGCGGCCGAGGGCCGCACGAGGCGGCACCGGCATCTCCAGGCGATAGGCTTCGCCATCGGCGACCAGCACGCCCACTTCGCGCTCCGACAGGGGTTGCGGCAAGCGCTTCGGCCGGACCGGCGTGCCGGCGATGCCGGTGGCAAGCGCGACGTCGATCGTGTCGGACACCTTGGCGATGGCCCCGCCCGTTCCGTTCGCCCGCTTGCTCGCCTTGCGTTTGCGGGCCGGCAGCCGCTTGCCATTGGCAAAGCCGATCGCACTCAGCATGGCGTTGCGGTGCACGATGCCGATGATGGCGTTGCGCGACACGCGCACGCCGCGCAGCACAGTGAAAGCCGCCGCGATCTTTGAGGCGGAAAGCCCGTCCTTCAGCCAGCGGGCGATCTCTCGCAATTCGGCGTCGGTATAGCTTGCCATCTCAAGGCTCCATCCAAAGTTCTGCCTTCGGCCGTGCGCCGTCGGGCAAGCGTCAGGGCTGGGCCCGGTTGCCTGGGCCGCAGTCAGGGTTGTCGGTTCGGGGGGCCGGCTGGCGCCGGCTTCAGCCTCACCGGGAGCGGGCTCGCCGCCTGGCCGGTTCAGCGAGGCGCGAAAGCCGCGCCTCGGCCGTTTTTCTGTCGGAGGCGGAAACCGCCCTGCCCGCCAGCGGATCGAACAGGATGACGGTGCCATCCTGCGTGCGGATGCATGACCGGTCAGCTGGACCGGCAGAATCCTGGCCAGCGCCATCTCGATCGAATTGGGGGCCGGAGCCGCTGGGAGCGGCGGCTCCGGCCGTTCCGGTCGCCGGTGACGGGCGGACCGGATCCGAGGCCGATGCAATCAGGCAAGGCACCTCGGGCTTCGCTCCGGCCGGGGAGGAGGACGGCCGGGGCGGAAGGGAATGGCTGGCGGTGGTGACCGCCGGGTGCGCCTCATGCGAGGCCGGCGCCACGGCGCCATCGAATCTGGACAGGTTTTGCATGTCCATATATAAGCATAACTCAAAAATATATGCAAGCCATTCTTTCATAGACGAGAGCCACTTTCATCGCTCACATGCACGCCATGGCAAAAACGCAACTGTCAATCAAGGTCGGGGCGGCGATCCGCCAGGCGCGCAAGCAGCGCGGCCTGGTCATGCGCCACATTGCCGAGCACAACGACACCGATGTCGCCGCCGTCGGCAATTGGGAAACCGGCCGCAACCTGCCCAAGACCGAGAACCTGTTGAAGACCGCCGCCTTCCTGCGCGTCGACCCAGTGGCGCTGGGCAAGGGCGAGGTCGTCTTCCTCGATGACACCGGCCCGGTCGCCGACGTGGAGATCGTCACCGATGCCGGCCCACCACCCGCCGGACCGATGGATATCCCGGTGCTGGGCGCCGCCGTCGGCGGCGATGACGGCGACTTCACCTTGAACGGCGAGCCGGCCGGCTATGTCCAGCGTCCGCCCGGCATCCGCAACCTCCCCAAGGTGTTTGCGCTGCACGTGCTGTCCGATTCCATGGTGCCGCGCTACGAACCGGGCGACATGATCTACTGCGGCGGCCGTGAGGCGGTGCCCGGCGACCATGTCGTGATCGAGACTTTTCCCGAAGAAAACGAGCGCAACGGCAAGGCCTTCATCAAGAAGCTGGTCAAGCGCACCACCGCCGAGCTGGTGGTCGAGCAGTACAATCCGCCGAAGACGCTGACCTTCAACCGCTACGCCATAAAACAGGTCTGGCGCGTCATCCCGCTCAAGGAACTGCTGGGGTATTAGGGTGGCGGCTCCCGCAGCGCCCCTCTCCTCACGCCCGCCTCGCTCCCTCGAGCGGCGCCTCGCGGTCGTTCAGCATCCGGGCTTCGCTGCGCACGCGCTGGCGCTCGTCGATGAACGCCGCCTGGATCGAAATGGCCACGCCCGGCAGCCCGTCGGCGCGGCAGGCCGAGCAGACGATGCGGCCTGAAAGGGCGGCCAGCGGCGTATTCCCCGACACCCCGAACCGCTTCAGCTGATCGGGCCGCCACCATCTGTTGCGGCCGCAATCGGCGCACTCGACCGATATCGAGGCGACATGCGCGATTACTGCTTCCTTGCCTGGCAATGCCATCGCCCCTGCCTCGTCTTTGTTCCTGATTTGTTCGCATAATCCTGTGTTTTAGGCCGCGAGTCGAGTCGCCCATCTCAAAGATTCCCAAAAGTTTTTCTTCTACAGTTATTTGAGTTATGCTTATATCGACTCACAAATGTGAGTCGGGGCGCGAACCGCCCGCCGCATCATATCCGGGAGTGACGATGGACGCCCTTGCCGCCGATTTCGCCCGCGCCTGCGGTTACACCGGCGACAGCCCTGCTCTGCTCGAAGCCTTCGACGCGATCCGCCGCAACGGCATCGAGCGCGCCCGCCAGGATCATGTCAGGCGCAAGGCCGTCATCGATGCACTGAAACATTCGCAGGCGCTGTTCCTGACGGCGATCGGTCCGGCGCTGTCGGCGCAAGAAGCCATCGAGGATGCCGCCCGCTTCATCGCCTTCTGGCGCAACATGCCGCGCTGGCGCCAGGAGCGGCGCCTGCCCGACCTCATCAGAGCCAGACAGCAGCGCCTGATGGCACGTTACTTCCGCCGTTACGGTCACCGGCTCTGGGCGTTGGAAGCGGCCTGACGAGCAGGCATCCAATAGCTTGCCTCCCGTACAGCACCCCTCATCCGTCTCGGCGCTGTGCGCCGACCCAACCTTCTCCCCGAGAGGGGAAGCGACTATCTTCTCACCCGCGACTTCAGCCAGCGGTCGAACGCCACGGCCAGAATCAGGATCAGGCCGATGACGATGCTTTGCGTGTAGGACGAGACGTTGTTGAACTGCAGCCCGTTCTGCAGCACGCCGATCAGGGCGGCACCCACCACCGTGCCGCCGACCGAGCCGATGCCGCCGAACAGCGAGGTGCCGCCGATGACGACGGCCGAGATCACCGTCAGCTCGTAGCCGATGCCGGCAACCGCTTCCGAGGAGTTGAGCCGCGCCGACAGCACGAAGGCGGCCAGACCGGCGAAGAAACCGACGATGACATAGACCGAGACCAGGATGCGGTCGACCCGCAGGCCCGACAGCCGTGCCGCCTCGGCATTGCCGCCGACGGCATAGACGGCGCGGCCGTAGCGCGTGTAGCGCAGCACGATGTGGCACAGGATCGCGGCCGCCGCGAAGATCAGCGCCGGCACCGGCACCGGGCCGATCAGGCCGGTGCCGAACCAGCGCATCGAAGCGTCGAAGCCCGAGATCGGACCGCCATTGGAAATGGTCAGCGTGAGCCCGCGAAACACCGTCAGCCCGCCCAGCGTGACGACGAAGGGCGGCACTTTCAGCCTGGTGATGGCAAGGCCCTGCACGCCGCCTGCTGCAGCGCCAACCACGACGGCGGCCAGCAATGCGGCGAACCAGCCATAGCCCTGCGTGCCTGAGGTCGACAGCGACAGCGTGTTGGCGGTGCCGCCCTTGGCGACCACGGCGGCGACCATGCCGCAGAAGGCAAGCAGCGAGCCGACCGACAGGTCGATGCCAGCGGTGAGGATGACGAAGGTCATGCCGAGCGCGATCAGCCCAGTAATCGAGATCTGCCGCGTGATGTTGAACAGGTTGATCGGATCGATGAAGCTCGGCTTCAGGACGGTAAAGACGACGACCAGTGCGGCCAGGAACAGCAGCGGCCCAAAGCTCATCAGCAGCCGCGCGATGTTGATGCCGCTACGCTGGTTCTGCTCTCCCGCCACGCTCATCGTGCCTGCCCCGTCGTATCCGGCCCCTTCGTGTCCCGCTTGTCGAGTGCCATCAGTTCCATCAGTTTTTCCTCGCTTGCCTCGATCCCCGGCATCTCGCCGGTGATGCGCCCCCGGCGCATGGTGACGATGCGGTCCGACACCGCCAGCACCTCCGGCAGTTCGGACGAGATCATCATCACCGCGATGCCGCGCGCCGCAAGCTGCACCAGGATTTGGTGCACCTCGGTCTTGGCGCCGACATCGACGCCGCGCGTCGGCTCGTCGACGATCAGCACTTTCGGATCGCGCGCCAGCCAGCGCGCCAGGATCACCTTCTGCTGGTTGCCGCCAGACAGGCCCTCGATCGCCTGTTCGACCGAGGCCATGCGGATCGACAGCATCTTGCGAAAACCGGCAAGCGCGTCGCGTTCGCGCCGCTCGGCCATGAAGCCGAAGCCGTTGCTGAACGTGCCGAGCGAAGCGACGGAGAAATTCGGCAGGATACCGAGTGCGGCAAAGATCGCCTGGTGCTTGCGGTCCTCCGGCACCAGGCCAATGCCGAGTGCTATGGCATCCGCCGGTGACGGGGGAGCGATTGGCTTGCCGTCGAGCGTGATGGTGCCCGCCGCGATGCGGTCGGCGCCGAAAATGGCGCGCGCCAGTTCCGTGCGGCCCGAACCGACGAGGCCGGCGACGCCGAGGATTTCGCCAGCCTTGAGATCGATATCGACGCCGTCGAGCACGATAGCATGCGGCGCCTCGGGGTCGCGCACCGTGCGCAGGCCGCGCACCGACAGCACGACATCGCCGGCGACCGCGCGCTGCGCCGGTCGTGCATAGAGTTCGGACGCCGCGCGGCCAACCATCTTCTCGATGATCTTCGGCAACGCGATCGGCCCGCCCTGGCGGTCGAGGTGCCCGGCCAGCCTGCCATCGCGCAGCACCGTCATGCGGTCGCAGATGGCGGAGGCCTCCTCCAGCCGGTGAGTGACGAACATGATGGCGACCTTGTCCCTGCGCAGCCGGTCCATGATCGACAGCAGCCGCTGCACCTCGGTCTCGGTCAGCGCCGAGGTCGGTTCGTCCATGATGATCAGCCGACTTTCCAGCGACAGCGCACGGGCAATCTCGACCAGCTGCTGTTCGGCCACCGACAGCGCCGACACCAGCGTCATCGGATCGATGGAGAGACCGACGCGGGCGATGATCGCCCGGGAATCTTCCTCCATCTTGCGCCAGCTGACCAGCCCGAGCGGACCGATCGGTGCGCGGCCGATAAAGATGTTCTCCGCCACCGTCAGAGTCGGGATCAGGCTCAGCTCCTGGTAGATGGTGACGATGCCGAGCCGCTTGGCATCCTGGGGACTGGACGGATGATAGTCGGTGCCGTCGAAAATGATGAGCCCGCTCGACGGCGGCATGACGCCCGACAGGATCTTGAGCAGCGTCGACTTGCCGGCGCCGTTTTCCCCAAGCAGGCCGAGGATTTCGCCCGGCCGGATGTCGAGCGAGACGTCGCTCAGCGCGGTGACGCCGGAGAAATGCTTGGTGACGCCCTCGACGGCAAGCAGGATGGGCGGTGACGATACGGCTTCAGCTAACGGCAATGGTTGCTCCCTGAGTCATCGAACGTCAGCGCTGCCCCTCACCTTACCCTCTCCCCGGAGACGGGGAGAGGGGGTCGCCAGCGTCAGGCCGATTCCCTTCTCCCCGTCGCTACACGGGGAGAAGGTGCCGGCAGGCGGATGAGGGGCGGCGCCAGCTTCAGCGATCTGTGCGCAACCTGCCCCACTACTTGGTCTCGCCAATCCGCTCGGCCTTGTCGAGATTGTCCTTGCCGATGACGATTGGCGTCAACAGCACCAGCTTCTCCTTCGGCTCGGTCTTGTCCTTGGCGTAAGCCACCGCGATGCGTACCGCCGTGCGCGACTGTTCGCCGGGGAACTGCTCGACGGTGCCGGCGAGCTTGCCGTCACGTACAGCGACCAGAGCTTCCGGCAGCGCGTCGAAGCCGTAGATTTTCACGTCGGTGAAGTTGCGCGCCGCACACGCCTCCATGGCGCCGAGCGCCATGTCGTCATTGGCGCAGACGATGGCATCCGGCTTGCCGTTGGCGGCAAGGCCGGCCTCGGTCACTGACAGCGCCTCAGCGCGCGCGAAGTTGGCAGTCTGCTCGAATACGATCTGGTACTTGTCCTTCAACGGGTCGAGCACATTGTGGACACCCTTGTTGCGATCGATCGCCGGGCCGGCGCCGGGCTGACCCTGCAGATGGAAGATCTTGGCGCCATTGGGGAACGCCGCCACCATGGCGTTGGCCTCCGCCTCCCCGCCCTTGACGTTGTCGGCGCCGACATGGGCCAAAATGCCTTCGACGCCGTCGACGCGGCGGTCGATCGTCACCACGGGAACACCGGCCTTGACCGCTTCCTCGATTGCCGGCGCCAGCGCGTTGACGTCGAGCGGCGAGATGACGATGGCGTTGACCTTCTGCACCAGCGCCGCCTCGATGTCGGCAGTCTGCTTGGTGGCCGAGTTCTGGCCGTCGCTCTCGGTCAGGTTGACGCCTTGCGCGGCAGCCTCGGCCTTGATCTCGTTCAGCATGTGCACGAAGAACGGAAAGCCGAGATTGGGCACCGAGCCGAGGATGGTGAGCTTGTCCTCGGCAAACACCGAGGGCGCGGCAAGCATCATGGCGCCAAAGGCCGCGGACGACAGCAGGAATTCACGTCTGTTCATAGGGTTCCTCCTCCACAGGGACGCATCATCCCCAAGGCCGTGATTGGTCTTGGGAAGGGATCATGCGCCGGTTCAAAGTGTTGGAGCATCCTCCGTGCGCCCGAAAACGCGTGCCGCTCCAGCTGGTCGCCGCTGTTGAAAAGTGCCTCCCATCGACGTCAGCACGGGGATGCTAACCCAGGGTCATCCGTTTGCGCAATAATCGATAGAACGGAACTGTTGGGCAAATTATCGGAATTGTCGGATTTTTGGATTTCTGGGGCCGGCAACGCCTTGCCCTTCGCGGCCAGCGTCCTGTTTGCGAGCGTTTTCCCGATTGACGCGGCAAGCGGCGTCTTTTATAGAACCAAATAGTTCCAGAACTAAATGGTTCCGTAATGGCAATTCAAATCTCCCTCGACGACACATTTGCCGCGCTGGCCGACCCGACGCGCCGCGCCATCCTTGCCCGGCTGCTCGACGGCGAAGCCTCGGTCGCCGAACTGGCGCAACCTTTCGCGCTGACCGTGCGGGCGATCTCCAAGCATGTCGGCGTGCTGGAGCAGGCAGGCCTGGTCACCCGCAGCCGGTCGGCGCAAAAGCATCTGAGCCGCATCGAACTCAAGCCGCTGCGCGACATCGACCGCTGGCTGGACGGCTATCGCAAGCTTTGGGAAGGCCGCTTCGACCGCATGGAGGACTTGTTGCGGCGCGACGCGGACAAACCGGAATGAGCGCGCCCATGGCCTCGACGGACGACCGCAGCTTTGCCATCGAGCGGACTTTCCACGCCCCGGTCGAGCGTGTCTTCCGGCTGTGGACCGATCCTGCGCTGGTGGCGCAATGGTGGGGCATCAAGGACTGCACCATCCCGCATTGTGTGCTCGACCTGCGCGTCGGCGGCCGCTGGCGCATCGACATGCGCACCTCGAGCGGCGCGCTCTACCGCAACCAGGGCAGCTATCTCGAAATCGTGGAGAACAGCCGACTGGTCTATTCCGACGAGCCGGATCCCGAATTGCGCGAATGGGCCGGCAAGCCGCCTGGGCAAAGCCGCCATACGGTGATCTTCACACCGGATGCGCAGCGAACCCACGTCCATTTCGAGGTGACGCTGGCCAGCGTTGCCGACCGCGAGCGCCTGCTGGCGCTCGGCATGCGCGGCGGCTGGACGCAGAGCTTCGACCGGCTCGAGCAGCTGATAGGAGGCAACCATGCTGGCTGAAAACGCTGAGCCGACCACGCAGGCCGTCCTGTCGCGGGATGGAACGCCGATCGCCTGCGAGCGCCGTGGCCGGGGCCATCCGCTCATCCTGGTCGACGGCGCGCTCTGTTCCCGCACCATGGGCCCGAGCCTTCCACTCGCCAGGGCGCTTGAAGGCAGCTTCACCGTGTTCCGCTACGACCGCCGTGGCCGTGGCGACAGCGGCGACACCACGCCCTACGCGGTCGAACGCGAGGTCGACGACATCGAGGCCGTGCTCCAGGCAGCCGGCGGCAGGGCGTTCGTCTGGGGCATGTCGTCAGGCGCCATGCTGGCGCTGATGGCGGCAAGCCGCCTGCCCGGCATCGGCAAGCTGGCGCTCTACGAAGCGCCGCTGATCGTCGACGACAGCCGCGAGACCACGCAAGGCGACTGGGCAACGATCCGGGCCGCGATCGCTGAAGACCGGCGCGGCGACGCGGTGACCGCCTTCCTCAGATCGGTCGGCATGCCCGGCCTGCTGATTGTCCTCATGCGGCTGACGCCGATCTGGTCGAAGCTCAAGGCGGTGGCGCATACATTGCCCTATGACGGCGCCATCGTCGCCGGCGATCAACGCGGCAAGATGCTAGACCCTGCCCGCTGGGCTTCGGTGCACGTGCCGATCCTGGTGACCGATGGCGGCAAGAGCCCGCTCTGGATGCAGCGTGGCAACAAGGCGCTGGCCGAGGCGTTGCCCAATGCCCGCTACCGGACGCTGGCCGGCCAGAACCACATGCTGAAACCCGCCGGGCACGCACCCGTGCTGACGGCGTTCTTCAACGGGCGGGAATAGCCTCTTCCCGGAAGAGCAGCTTCGTGGAAGGAGACAGCCCGCCATCGTCGCATGTGAGCGGGCCTCGCCGCATCCGGCTTGCGAAACCGTCGTGGCCCGTGGCATCTGTCTGACACAACGGACCGATCCCCAGCAGCATGGCAGCACGACCACCACCGCCCAACAGCAGGCCACCTGCCCGCAACGCTAGCACTGGCAAGCCGCACACTGGCAAACCGCCTGGCGTCAGCCTCAACCGCGCTTTGTCGAAGCTCGGCCTGTGCTCACGCACGCAGGCCGAGGTGCTGATCGCGGAGGGACGCGTGCGCGTCGGCGGCAAGGTGGTGCGCAATGCGGCCTTTCGCGTCGACCTCAACCGCGACCGCATCGTCGTCGACGACCGGCCCGTGGTTGCCGAGCGCAAGGTCTATCTCATCCTCAACAAGCCGCGCGGTATGGTTACCACCCGCGACGACCCGCAACAGCGCGACACCGTCTATGCTTGCCTCGACGGGCTCGACCTGCCCTTCGTCTCGCCGGTCGGCCGGCTCGACAAGGCGAGCGAAGGCTTGCTGTTGATGACCAACGACACCCAGTTTGCCAACCGGCTGATGGACCCAGCCTCGCATCTGCCCAAGACCTACCACGTGCAGATCGGCACGGTGCCCGACGCCGCGATGCTGGAAGGATTGCGCGCCGGCGTGACCGTCGACGGCGAGACCCTGACCACGAACGCGATCGAGCTTCTGCGCAGCGGCGGCCGCACCGCCTGGCTGGAGATCGTGCTCGACGAGGGCCGTAACCGCCACATCCGCCGCCTGCTGGCCGCGCATGACATCGAAGTGCTGCGGCTGATCCGCATCGCCATCGGCCGCCTGCTGCTCGGCGACCTCGCCAAGGGCACGGCGCGGCACCTGACGCCGGAGGAATTGGCGCTGCTGGCGGAGTAAGTGGCAGGTGCAGGCCCCTTCAACCGCGACACCTCCAAAAAATTCTTGCCCCTCACCGATGATTTCCGCTCACCCGCGCTGTCCTGATCTACAGGCGCTGGAATGGTCCGGCGGCCGGAAGAAACGAGGTGATCCATGGCATCGTTACAAGGTCAGAATGTCGTCGTCGTCGGAGGCAGCCGGGGCGTCGGCCGCGCGATCGTCGAAACCACACTCAGCGAGGGCGCGACGGTGCTCGCCGTAGCCCGGGGTGCAGCCGATCTGAAGCAGCTGTCCTGGGAGAAACCCAGAGTGAAGACGTTGGCGGTCGACGCCACGCAGGAGACCGCGCCCGATGCGGTGTTCGCCGCGCTGGAGCCGGATGTTCTGGTGATCTGCGCCGGCGCCCTTGCCCCGTCGGCGCCGGTCCAGGACCAAAGCTGGGACGACTTCTCCGCGAACTGGGACATGGACGTCAAGGCATCGTTCCTGTTTTGCAAGGCCGCACTTCAGGGCCGGCTGAAGCCGGGTAGCCGGGTGGTGCTGATCTCCAGTGGCGCGGCGCTCAGCGGCGGGCCGCCGAACTCCGGCGGCTACTCCGGCGCCAAGCGCATGCAGATGTTCCTTGCCGCCCATTGCCAGAAGGAAGCCGACCGGCTCGGCCTTGGCCTGCGCTTCATGGCGCTGGTGCCGATGCGGATCATGCCGGACACCGGCGTCGGCCAGCGCGGCATCGACGGCGTGTCGGCCTATCTCGGCATCAGCCCGGCGGATTTCCTCGCCAGCATGACCGACATGCAGACACCGGCCGATGTCGGGCACGCCGTGGTCACGCTCGCCGGTGGCAAGCTGCAAGGCGTCTCCTTCACCGTCAGCGGCAGCGGACTTGCGGCGGCGGCATGAGGCGCGCAGGATGCCGGTCGAATTCAACACAATGGGCTCGACATGACAGACGCTCCTGGCCCGCTTGAGCCAATGGGCGAGCAGGGCCAGCCGATCCTCGACCGGCTGGCCTTCGAGCGCCTGACAATGGCCCATCGCCGCGCACTCAAGCTGCACTGCTACCGGATGATGGGCACGCTGCACGAGGCCGACGACCTCGTCCAGGACACGTTCCTGAAAGCCTGGCGCGGCAGGTCGCAATTCGATGGCCGCGGCTCGTTGCGCGGCTGGCTCTACACCATCGCCACCAACAGCTGCCTCAACGCCATCAAGGCGAGGTCATCGACGCATCGCATTGTCGAGCAGCCCGGAAGGCCGCCGTCCGAGGGGCGCGCCGCCGCCGGGCCCGCCGCCGAACTCGCCTGGCTGGAGCCCTACCCGGACACCGAGCTGCCGGACCTTATCGACGGCGAGCCGGGCCCGGAAGCCCGCTACGAGACCCGCGAAGCGGTGCAGCTCGCCTTCGTCGCCGCGATCCAGTCCTTGCCGCCCAGGCAGCGCGCCGCCCTTTTGCTGTGCGACGTGCTGGGCTGGTCGGCGCTCGAGAGCGCGCAATTGCTGGGCGGCTCCGCCGCTTCGATCAACAGCGCCCTGCAGCGGGCCCGCGCAACGCTTGGGGCACGCTATCCGCAGGGGCGTCCGCTGCAGCGATCGCGGCCCTCCGGCGAAGAGGGCCTGCTGCTGGAGCGCTACATGCAGGCCTGGCAGTCCGCCAACCTCGACGGCTTCATCGAGCTGCTGCGCGAGGACGCCACCTATCACATGCCGCCATGGCTGGACTGGTATCAGGGCCGCCAGGCGATCCAAGGTTTCTTCAAGACTGTCTGGGGCAATTTCGCCGGCTACCAGCCGGTCGCCACCCGCGCGAACGGCCAGCCCGCGGTCGCGATCTATGCGCGACGCCATCAGGATTCCGAATGGCGTGCCCAGTCGCTGCATATCATCGAGCCGGCCGACGGCGGGATCGCTTCGCTGACGGTCTATGTCGGCCCGCTCGGCCCCGACCTTTTTGCTCCATTCGGCCTGCCGCCTGTCTGGCCGGCCTCCTGACGGGAAGCTGTCAGGAGGGCTGGTCTATATCTGCGCACGAGCCCGACGGTGGCTCCAGCAAATCAGGGAGCAAATGCGATGAATTTCGTCTCGGTCCGCATCATCACGTCGGATGTCCAGCGCCTCGTGCGATTCTACGGCGAGATCACCGGCATGCCCGTGACGATCTACACCGAAGACTTCGCCGAACTGGCGACACCGGCCTGCACGCTGGCGATCGGCAGCACGCGTACCTTGCAGCTGTTCGGCGGCGACGTCGCCCGCCCCGCCGACAACCACACCGCCATCATCGAATTCCGCGTCGGCGATGTCGATGCGGAATTCGCCAGGCTGTCCGACACCATCAAGGACGCAACCGTGCAGAAGCCGACCACCATGCCCTGGGGCAACCGCTCTTTGCTGTTCCGCGACCCGGACGGCAATCTGGTGAACTTCTTCACGCCCGTGACCGCCGACGCGATCAAGAAGTTCGACAAGGTTGTCGCGTGACTTATTTCTGATTCCACTTGCGAATTGCCGGCTCGGTCAGATCGTGCTCGTAGCCGAGCACGCTGATGCTTGCGGTGTCCAGCACGAACAGCGCGCCGCCTTCCGGCGGCAGGCCTATCCAGCGCGCCGCCAGCACGCGCAGGAAATGCGCACTGGAAAACACCAGAATGTCGGCATTGGCCTTGCGCAGCGCGGCGATGATCGTGTCGGCCCGGGCGCCGACATCGGCCGCCGTCTCGCCCTTCGGGCAGCCATCGCGAAACACGTTCCAGCCAGGCCGCTCGGCCAGGATCTGTTTTGTCGTCAGCCCTTCATAGGCGCCGTAGTCCCACTCCTGCAGATCGTCGTTCTTGACGCTCTCGGCGCCGAAGCCGGCCAGCACGCTGGTGTTGTAGGCACGCTGCGACGGGCTCGACCATACGGCCGAAAACGACAGGCCTTTCAACCGCTCGGCGACGCCGCGCGCCGCAGCCTCGCCGGCCGGCGTCAGCGGCATGTCGGTGCGGCCGGTGTGCTGCCCCGAAAGGCTCCACGCCGTCTCGCCATGCCGGACCAGATGGATCTGCGGATATGCGCTGCTCATATGGGTGTCCCTCAAATCGCCGGCACCTTAGAGGAGGACACAGCAAAGGGGAATCCGGCCAACGCGAAAGTGTGCAATCGCCTGGCCTTGATCCGCATCGAACTGGCCCCTGTGACGAGCCCGGTGGCGCAACTATATCAAGGTCAGCCTACGGGCTCTCACCACCACAAGGGCAACGGCCCTTGCACAACAGGTCACATCATCATGTACACACATTTGCTGATCGCCACGGACGGATCGGAACTGGCCGACAAGGGCGTTGCCCACGGCCTGGCGCTGGCCAGCCGCCTCGGCGCCACCGTTACCTTTGTCCACGTCACCGAGCCATTCCCGATCTTCGCCTGGGGCGGCACCATGGCCGGCTATGCCGCCGGCGATGAATTCGTCGCCTATCAGGAAGGCGGTCGACGATACGCCAAGGACGTGCTCGACAAATGCAAGGCGTCGGCAGAGCTGGCGAATGTGCGCGCCGAGGTGGTGCATATCGAGGACAAGAAGCCCGCCGAGGCGATCCTGGAATTGTCGAAGGCTGAGGGCTGCGACCTGATCGTGATGGCCTCGCACGGCCGCCGGGGACTGGGCAGGCTGCTGTTGGGAAGCCAGACCGCGGAGGTGCTGTCCTTAACCGAAATCCCGGTCCTGGTGGTTCGGTAGGCCTGCGCGGCTAAAACACCACCTCCCCCGCGAGATAGACCCCCAGCGCCAGCAGGCCGACGAAGAACACCGTGCGAAAGGTCTCGACGCTCATCCGCTGGCGCAGCGCCTGGCCGACGACCATGCCGGCCAGCGCCGGCGCCAGGGCTGCGACCGATCCCGCCAGTTGCATCGTCGGCGATGCGAAAGCTCCCGTTCTGAACAGTCCGATGGCCAGCGCTGCTGTCGAGACAGTGAAGGAAAGGCCGAGCGCCTGGATCAGGTCTTCCCTGTCCAGCCGCAGCGATTGCAGATAGGGCACGGCCGGGATGACGAAGACGCCGGTGGCGCCGGTGACCAGCCCGGTCGCCACGCCGACCAGTGGCGACGCCCAAGCCTCGTGGCGCGCCGGCGTGGTGAAGCCGGCCCTGGCGAGGCCGACAAGCGCATAAAGCACCAGCGCCGCGCCCAGCCCCGCCGAGGCAAATTCCGTGTGCGAGCCGGTCAAAAGGCCGGCGCCGGCGACGGTGCCGAGCACGACACCGGCCATCATCGTCCACAGCCGCTTGCACAGGCCGCCGAACGACGGACCCGTCAACAATTGCCAGAGGTTGGTGACCAGCGACGGGATCAGCAGCAAGGCGACGGCTTGCGCCGGCGGCATCGTCACCGCCAGCAGCCCCATCGCCACGGTCGGCAAACCCATGCCGACGACGCCCTTGACCACGCCGGCGGCGAGAAAGACAGCGCCAATCCAGGCGAGGACACCGGCGCTCAGCACGATCGCACCTTCAGGGCAGGGTCACTCATGCAGCAGCATGTCCGTGGCATCGGCCTCAGGGCTGGACGGCGCGGCATCGCGGCTGACGGAGGTCGTCGCACATCCCCCCAGTCCGGGCTCCGCCCGCACCATCGCAAGGCAAGCCACGGCGACGGCCAGAATGATCGCCGTGCTTTCAAGAATGCCGGGCCGGCCTGATGCTCGTTCGCTCATCGCACATCTCCACCCGAAACTGTTTGACGCAGATGCGGGCCGGTCACAATGTGGAAATTGTACTGTCAGCCTTCGGCCAGGACGAAGGCTGACCCATGGAAGAAGTCCCTGGCCTTGCCTGGCAGCCGAACCGTTTGCAGGAGCAAAAAAATGCGCTTCGATCTGGTCGATCTCCGGCTGTTCCTGCTGGTGGCCGAGCGCGGCAGCATCACCCATGGCGCCGAACTCGCCGGCCTTGCCCTGGCCTCGGCCAGCGCCCGCATCAAGGGCATGGAGGATCGCCTCGGCGCGCCGCTGCTGGAACGCCGCCGCCGTGGCGTGGTGCCGACGGCGGCCGGACAGGCGCTGCTGCACCATGCGCGCACCGTGCAGAACCAGATCGAGGCGATGGCCGGCGACCTCGGCGCCTACGCCACCGGCCTTCGCGCCCGCGTCCGGCTGCTCGCCAACACCGCCGCCACCGGTGAGCTGCTGCGTGGTGTCCTGCCGGCTTTCCTTGTCACGCATCCCCAGGTCGACATCGATCTCGACGAGCGCCCCAGCCATGAGATCGCCGAGGCGGTGGCCAGCGGTGCGGCCGATCTCGGCATCGCCGCGACCTGGGCTGGCCTGTCACATCTCGAGCAGAAACCGTTCTTCATCGACCGGCTGGTGGTGGTCGCCGCGCGGAACTGGCCCGGACTGGAAGGCCGCACCACCAGCCTCGCCGACATTCTCGGTGAACCCTTCGTCGGGCTCGGCACAGGCCATGCGCTGCAGGAGCACGTCACACGCCAGGCCGCCCGCCTTGGCGGTCATCTGCATATCCGCATCCGAGTGCCCGGCCTCGACAATGTCTGCCGGCTCGTCGCGCAGGGCGCCGGCATCGCCATCGTGCCGGAAAGTGCGGCGCGCCACTCGGCACGCACGCTGCGCAGCCTGCGGCTCACCGACGACTGGGCAACACGCCAGCTCAATCTGTGCGCCCGCCGCTTCGACGAATTGACGCCACAAGCGAAATTGCTGGCCGCTGCGCTGGTCTGAACCCGGCAACCCAGTGGCGCAACCGCAACCGCGCCAGAAGACGCACCATGCCACTTGGTGCGAAAACAACACCTTGCTTTTCAAAAATTCGTGACATAGCTTGTTTTCATATAGGCAAATAATTTGCCGATCTTTTTTCTTTTTATGAAAGACAGAGCCTTTGCGGGAACATCTCGATCTGACCGATCGGCGGCTGGTCAAACAGCTGTCGCAGGACGCGCAGCCGGGCATCAACCGCCTCGCCGAGATGTTGGCGATTTCGGTGCCGACGGTGCGCACGCGGCTGCGCAACCTGCTCGACCGCAATCTGCTGAAGATCGTCGGGCTCTTGAACCTGACCGAGCGCCCCGAGCTAATCTCGGCCATTGTCGGTATCAATGCGCAAGGACGCGGCCGGGCCCGCGAGCTGGCGCAGCGCATTTCCGAACTGCCCTTCGTCAACTCGGCTTCGGTGGTCACCGGGCGCTTCGACATCATCGTCGACGTGACCGTGGCCGGTGACGTCGCCGATCTCTACCGCGTCACCAGCGAGCTGATCCCGGGGGCCGGCGAGCCGGGCGAAGTCGTTCGCAGCGAGACCTTCGTCGTCATGGCGTCCTGCAACAAATGGGTCAGCCTGCCGGAAGGCTGCTGGTCGGACGATCGCAAGGAGCCGGCATGAGAATAGCGGTTCTCGGCGGCCTCGGCCTGCAAGGCCGGGCGGCCATCGCCGATCTCGTCGCCAGCGGTGCCGAGGAGGTGGTTTGCGTCGACACGGCGCCGGACGGTGCGGCTCGCCTTGACGGCCTGACCGACCTTGCCCGCGTGCGCTTCGTGGTACCGCAGGGCGCGATCGGCCCGGCGCTAACCGGCGTGCTGGCGGACACCGACGCCGTCATCGACCTGTTGCCGCAGCCGCTGATGCGTGAGGCGGTCCAGGCCGCGATCGCAACGCGCACGCCGCTGGTCACCACCAATTACGGCAAGGCCATCGCCCACCTGGCACCGGCCGCCGAACAGGCTGGTGTGCCGATCATGGCCGAATGCGGGCTCGATCCCGGCATCGACCTGGTGCTCTACGCGCGCGCCGCAAGGCAGTTCGATACCATCGCCGCGATCGATTCCTATTGCGGCGGCATCCCCGAGCCGAAGGCGATGGCCAAGCCCCTGTGCTACAAGGTGAGCTGGAACTTCGACATGGTTCTGGTCAGCCAGAACCGCGACAGCGTGATGATCGAGGACGGCGAACGCGTCGCGGTGCCGGCCGGCCGGCAGCATGACAACCCCTTCATCCATGAGATCGAGGTGGCGGGCCTGGGCGCATTGGAAGCCTTCCCCAATGGCGATGCGTTGCACTATGTCGAGATGCTGGACGCGGCAAAAGGGCTGCGCCGCTCGGGCCGCTATACGCTGCGCTGGCCGGGATGGTCGGCCTTCTGGGCGCCGCTGAAGGAGCTCGGCTTCCTCTCCGAAGACAAGGTGCCCGGCACCGGCTCCAGCCCGCGCGAATTCCTCGGCCGGCTGCTCGGGCCCCAATTGCAGTACGGCCCTGGTGAAAAGGATCTTTGCGTGATGCGCAATGTCTTTTCCGGCCTCGAAGGCGGCCGCCGCAAGACGGTGACCTCGGACCTGATCATCGAGCGCGACCTGGCCTCCGGCCTGTTCGGCATGAGCCTCGGCGTCGGCTATCCCGCCAGCATCGTGGCGCAGATGCTGGCGCGGCGCGAGATCACCAAACCAGGCCTGCTCAGCCCGCTGCTCGATGTGCCCGATGGCCGCTTCTTCGACGAGTTGGCCAGGCGCGGCATCACTGTGACCGAGACGGTGGCCTGGGACTGAGGATTTTCGAACGGTGGCTGCCGCCGGCAACGGCGCTGCCGCTCAAAAAAGCACCCCGAAGGGTGAAACAACAACGTGGAACAATAAAACAAGGAGGAATGCCAAATGAAGATTGCCAGACTTTTCATCGCTGGACTTGCGCTCGCCGGGCTCGCCACCGCGGCCAGGGCCGGAACGCTCGACGACATCACCAAGCGCGGCGAGTTGCGCGTCGCCGTGCAGACACAGGGACCGCCCTTCTCGCTGGTCGGCGCCAATGGCGAACGCACCGGCAGTTCGGTTGAACTGGCCGAGCTGATGGCCAAGGAAATGGGCGTCAAGATCACCTTCCTCGACTTCGACTGGGACGGCCTGATCCCGGCGCTGCTGTCGGGCAAGGCCGACCTTCTGGTCGCCGACATGACGCCGACGCTGGCGCGTGGCATGAAGGTCGCCTTCACCAAACCTTACATGTATACGGGCAGCACCGTGTTCACCAAGGCCGACAGCAAGTTCAAGACCACCGAAGACTGCAAGGCCAAAGGCACCAAGATCGCCGTGCTGCTCGGCGCCACCGGCGAGAAGGAGGCCAAGGCCGTCTTCACCGATGCCGACGTCAAGAGCTACAAGGGCGGCGGTCCGCTGCTGCTCGACGCCGTCAACAACGGCCAGGCCGATTGCGGCGTCAACGACGTCTCGGCGGTGAAAGGCCAGTCGACCGCCTATCCGGCCGGCACCTTCACCATCATGCCGGAGCTTTTGTCGAAGGAACCGCTTGCCTTCGCCACCCGCTATGACGAGCCGGACCTGCTGGTCTGGATGAACCTGTTCCTCGACCAGGTCAGCATCGATGGGCGCCTGCAGAAGAACCTGGACTACTGGGTCAATTCCGACGCCTGGAAGAAGGACCACTAACCAGCCTTGGGATCCAGGCGGTTTTGCGCGCGTCTTGAGCGCCGCGAAGCCGCCTGACCTTTCGTTTCGCCCGCTTTGGGGAACCGCCCAGCGATGCTCGAGAATTTCAGTTTCCGCACCATCGTCGAGTACCTGCCCCTGTTCGGGCAGGGCCTGGTCACGACCGTGTGGCTGTCGGCGCTGTCCTTTCTCGGCGCGCTCGCCGTCGGCATCGTGCTGTGCGCCATGAATCTGCAGCGCGGCTGGCTGTTTCGTGCCCCGGCCAAGGCCCATATCGACGCCGTGCGCGCCACGCCCTTGCTGGCGCAGCTCTATTTCCTCTATTTCGGCCTGCCCCGGCTCGGCTTCGTCCTGCCCGAGCTGGTCGTCGGCATCCTCGCGCTATCGCTCAACAGCGGCGCCTATGTCGCTGAAATTATTCGTGCCGGCATATTGTCGATCCCGCGTGGCCAGGTCGAAGCCAGCGTCGCCTCGGGCATGACCTATGTCCAGCGCATGCGCCTGGTCATCCTGCCGCAAGCCTTCAAGGTGACGATCCCGCCGCTGCTCGGCCAGGCGATCGTGCTGGTCAAGGATTCCGCATTGCTGTCGCTGATCTCGGTCGCCGAGCTGACCCGCGCCGGCCAGTTGCTCGCCTCCGACCGCTTCATGCCGGCGGAAGGTTTCCTCACCATCGCCGCCTTCTACCTGCTGCTCTACTACTGCCTGAAAGGGCTGGCCGCTCTCTCCGGTCGCTGGCTCGGCACAGCGGGGGCGCGGACATGATCTGGCAACAGCTGCAAAGCCTCGCCGGCAGCTATCCGCTGGCGCTGCGCGGTCTCGGCATGACGGTGGTGCTGTCGCTGATCAGCCTGGTGCTCGGCACACTGCTCGGCTTCGGTCTCGGCATCCTGCGCACCGGCGGCAACCGGCTGGTGGGCAGATTCATCGGCGCCTGGGTCGACCAGATCCGCGGCACGCCGTTCCTGGTGCAGATCTTCCTGATCTTCTTCATCCTGCCGGAGCTCGGCATCGAGCTCGACGCCTTCACCGCCGGCATCATCGCGCTGACCAACCTTGCCGCCTGCTTCATCTGCGAGATCGTCGCCGCCGGCATTCGCTCGGTGCCAACCGGCCAGGTCGAGGCAGCGCTGGCATCCGGGCTGTCGCGCTGGCAGCGCATGCGCCAGGTGGTGCTGCCGCAGGCGATGCGCATCGTGCTGCCGCCGCTGGTCGGGCAGTATGTGCTGCTGATCAAGGACTCTTCGGTCGTCTCGGCGATCGGGCTCACCGACCTCACCCGCGTCGGCTGGCTGGTGGTGCAGCGTGTGCCCAACGGCCTGCTGGTCTTCTTCCTCGTCGGCGTCGGCTATTTCATCGTCTGCTATCCCCTGATCATGCTCGCCCGCCGGCTCGAGCGCCGCATGGGCGCGGCGCATGGCGAGGTGCAGCTATGACAGCGAACCCCAAAGGTCCGGCAAATATGACCAAAACCGGTATGATCGACTTTCGCGGCGTCAACAAATGGTTCGGCGCGCTCAACGTGCTCAAGGACATCACGCTCAGCGTCGAGCCGCGCGAGGTGGTCGTCGTCTGTGGCCCGAGCGGCTCGGGCAAGAGCACGCTGATCCGCTGCGTCAACGGCCTGGAGGCGATCAAGGACGGCGATCTCGTCGTCGACGGCCAACGCCTCGGCGACCCCGCCACCAACATGACGCAGCTGCGCACCGAGATCGGCTTCGTCTTCCAGTCGTTCAACCTCTATCCGCACAAGACGGCGCTCGAGAACGTCACGCTGGCGCCCATCCATGTCCGCAAGATCCCGCGCACTGAAGCCGAAAAGGCCGGGCGCGAATTGCTGGCCAAGGTCGGGCTGGCCGACAAGGTCAACGCCTATCCGGCGCAGCTCTCCGGCGGCCAGCAGCAACGCGTGGCGATCGCGCGCTGCCTCGGCATGCGGCCCAAGATCATGCTGTTCGACGAGCCGACCTCCGCACTCGACCCCGAGATGATATCGGAAGTGCTCGACGTCATGGTGGCGGTCGCCGAGGAAGGCATGACCATGATGGTGGTGACGCATGAGATGGGCTTTGCCCGCAAGGTCGCCCAGCGCGTGGTGTTCATGGATGCCGGCGCCATCGTCGAAAGCGGCACGCCGGACGAATTCTTCTCGCACCCCAAGACCGACCGCAGCCGGGCTTTCCTGAGCAAGATTTTGCGGCATTGAGTATCCGGGCTAGCTCGCCTCTTCCGGACTGCCGCCAATCGCAAACGCAACCCGGCCGGCGCGCCGTCTCAGCAGCGCGATGGCGAGGAAGGCCATGACGCCGCTCGCGGCGACGACCACCAGGACCCACAGCGAATTGGCGACGGATGTCCGCGCCATCATGAAGGCGAGCGCGAACGGCGCGAAGGCCGAGGTGAACTGGCGGGCGGCACTCGCCCATCCCAGCCGCGCGCCATAGCCTTGGCGGCCGAAGAGTTCGAGCGGCAAGGTGCCGCCGACGATGCTGGTGAGGCCGGAACCGAGGCCGAACAGCAGCACGAACAGGAAAGCGCCGGGCAGCCATGGCGTGGTCAACAGCAGCGCGCACAGCCCGGCCGTGAGCAGCGACGCGGCAATGACCGCGAGATGCGTTTGCCGAAGGCGCCCGCCGAACAGCATGTTGATCAGCCGGCTGGCGACCTGCGCCGGCCCGAACAGGGTCGAAACGAAGAGGCCGGCCGTGCCGAGCCCAAGTGCCGCCGTCAGCGGCACCATGTGGATGAGGATCGCCGACAGCACGAAGCCCTCGGAGGCGAACCCTGCCAGCATCAGCAGGAACGCTGCCTTTCCGTGTCGCGGATCGAATGCCGCGCCGGCTTCATGGGCCGGCCCGCGCTCTTGCGGCGCGGCCGTCGCGTGACGGCGCGACAGGCGCATCAGCCAGGCGTGGATCGGCAGGCAGAGTCCGAGATTGAGCGCCGCGAACAGCAGATAGACCTCGCGCCATGTCAAATGCGCATGCAGCGCCGAGGTCAGCGGCCAGAACAGCGTCGAGGCGAACCCTGCGATGAGCGTCAGGTGGGTGATGCTGCGTTGCGGCCGGGGAACCCCGATCTGCACGATCGCCACGAAGGCGGCGCTGTAGAGGACGAAACTGGAGGCCAGCTCCATCGCCAGCAAGGCCAGAACAAAGGTCACGCGGCCGGGCGAGACGGCGCACAGCGCCAGCGCGACGGCTGCCGCGACCGAGCCGATGGTCATGATGCGCCCGGCGCCGAAGCGGTCGGCCCAGCGCCCGGCCGTGGGCGCGAACAGGCTGCCGGCAAACAGCGAGGCGGACAACGCGCCGAACACCCACCCTTCCGTGAGGCCGAACTCCCTGGCCATCGCCGGCGCCAGGATCGAAAAGCTGTAATAGAGCGTGCCGTAGCCGATGATCTGCGTCAGCCCGAGCGCCCATATCGCCTTGCGCAGGACAGACCGGTCAGGCATCGACGCCCACGGCTTCCGTCGCCTTGGCGCCAACCGATGGGCCTGTTGCGCAGCCGCAGCCCGACGCTCCCTTTGCCTTGGCGTCCGCATCCTCTGCGCAGCAGGCGTCGACACCGGCAGGCGCGGGCCCGCCGCAGCAGCCAGCACTGTCCGATCCCGCCACGACATCGGCGCTGCACACGCCGGTCTCCGGCAGCACCAGCCGCACCTCGCGGGCCGCGACATGATCTCCGGCAATGTCGGCGACCACCGAGCGGACCTGCTCGTAGCCGGTCGCCATCAGGAAGGTTGGGGCGCGGCCGTAGGATTTCGAGCCGACGATGGTGAAGCCGGGTTCGGGATGTGCAAGTTCCCGGATGCCATGCGCGGGAACCGTGCCGCACGAGTGGAAATTCGGATCGATCAGCGGCGCCAGCGCCGGCGGCGCTTCGACGGCGGGATCGAGCGCGAGGCGGATTTCGCCGAGGAACGACAGGTCGGGCCTGAAGCCCGTGGTGACGACGATGCGATCGACGGAAAGGCTGAATGGCTTGCCGGCCAGGCTGGCGTCGACAGCAAGCCCCTCGCCTTGCATTTCGATGCGGTTGACGGCGAAGGCCGCCAGCATGTTCAGCCTTCCATCCGCCATCGCCTGCTTGGCGGCGAGGCCAAGCGCGCCACGCTCGGGCAACTGGTCGTTCAGCCCGCCGCCAAGCAGCCGGTCGACGCTGGCGTGACGCAGCGCCCAGAAAATCTCGGTGCCAGGTGCAGCGTCCTGCAACTCCATGAGCGCCAGGGCGACGTTGATCGCCGAATGCCCGCCGCCAATGACGAGGACACGCTTGCCCGCATAGCTGTCCCTGGCTTTGCCGACCACGTCGGGAATGCCATAGGCAATGCGCCCGCAAGCCGCGCCTTCGCCGGCAACCGGCAGACCGTCGACGCCGATGGGGTTTGGCCGCGACCATGTTCCGGACGCGTCGATGACGGCGCGCGCGAGAACGCGGTGCTCGCTGCCCGCATCGCGGTAGCGGATGACGAAGGGAGCGTCCTTGCGACCCTCATTGGCGACCTTGTCATGTCCCTGGCGGGTGATGGCGGTGACCTCGGCGCCGAGCTTCAAATTGGCGGCGATGCCGGCAAGTGCGGCAAGCGGCGCCAGATAATCGCGCACGATCTCGCCGCCGCTCGGCAGGCCTCGCATGTCTGGCGCCGTCCAGCCGGAACGGTCGAGCAGCGCCCGCGCCGCCGCGTCGATATTGTATTGCCATGGCGAGAACACCCGCACATGGCCCCATTCGAGCAATGCAGCACCTACGCTTTCGCCGCGTTCCAGGATCAGCGGACGGATGCCGCGTTCGACCAGATGCGCGGCGGCGGCGAGGCCGASCGGGCCTGCGCCGATCACCGCGACGGGAAGGTTTGCCATCAAGTCCATATGTTCGATCCTTCCGGTATCTTCGAATTACAAAGCGAAAAAAATCAGGCCAGCGCTTTGACGACGGCAGGCGCGCAGGCGGCATCCGCGCAGCACTCGTCGGCGAGATAGCCGATCAGCGCATTCATGCCGGGATAGTTGGCGCGACAGATCAGCGTCGTCGCTTGCCGTTCCTGCGTCACAAGGCCGGTGTCGACTAGGCGCTTGAGATGATGCGACAGCGTCGAGGACGGAATATCGAGCTTGCCCTGTACGCTGCCGACGGCAAGCCCGTCGTCACCGGCGCGCACGAGGATGCGGTAAAGCTGAAGCCGCGTCGGATTGCCGAGCGCTTCGAGCTGGGCGGCTGCTTTTTCGAGTTTCATGGAAATAAGTTACGCGGCGCCTGTCGAGTCGTCAACCCAATTTCGAGAAATATGGAAATAGCATCAGCTGGCCCGCTTGCCCGACGCGTCGATGACCACCTCGCCATCTTCCTTGATGAACGCGCCGATGTCCGGGTTGTGCAGGATGTCCAGCACCTTTTCCGACGGCCGGGCCAGCACAACGCCGAGCGGGCTCACCACGATCGGCCGGTTGATCAGAATCGGATGCGCCAGCATGAAATCGAGGATCTCGTCGTCGGACCATTTCGGGTCGGCGAGCCCGAGTTCTGCGTAGGGCGTGCCCTTGTCGCGCAGAAGGTCGCGCGGTGTCATACCCATGGCAGCGATCAACTCGACCAGCTTTTGCCGTGACGGCGGCGTCTTCAGATACTCGATCACCTCTGGTTCCTCGCCCGACTGCCGGATGATCGCCAGCGTGTTGCGCGAGGTGCCGCAATCGGGATTGTGATAGATGGTGATGGTCATTTCGCGGCCTTCATCTGTCTGGTTGGTTTCGGTTCGGCAAGCAGCCAGCCCGCCAGGGCCATGGCCAGCAGCGCGCCCAGCAATTCGGCTGATATGAAACCCGGCAGGTCGACCGGGCGGATGCCGGAAAACGTGTCCGACAACGCACGGGCGATGGCGACGGCCGGATTGGCGAATGAGGTCGAGGCCGTGAACCAGTAGGCGGCCGTTATGTAAAGCCCGACCAGCCAGGGGATCGCGTCGGAACGGAAGCGCAGGCCTGCCAGGATGGTGAAGACGAGGCCGAAAGCTGCGACTGCCTCGGCGAGCCATTGCCCGGCTCCGGTCCGCACCGTCACCGAGGCCTGCAGGATCGGCAGTTCGAACATGGCGTGCGCCAGGAACGTCCCGGCGATGCCGCCGACGATTTGGGCGACGACATAGGCGAGCGCCGCCCTCGTGTCGATTTCGCGGCGGAGCGCGAACACCAGCGTGACCGCCGGATTGAAATGCGCGCCTGAAACCGGCCCGAGTATCGTGATCAGCACGACAAGGATCGCTCCCGTAGGCAACGTGTTGCCGAGCAGCGACATGGCAATGTCGTGCGTCAGCCGGGATGCCATGATGCCGGAGCCGACCACGGTCGCGACCAGCAGCGCGGTTCCCAGCGCTTCGGCAACGCAGCGGCGTGGCAGGTCGTTCGCCACGGCGCTCAGTTGGCCTTCGGCAGGGTGCGGGCGATCTCGTACAGCCACTTCGCTCATCGGCGTGCTCCTAGCAGTCACAGGTCACGGCATTGATGACGGGACGGCAGAGTTCCGGCGCGCCGTTGCAGCAATCTTCCATCAGATAGGCCAGCAGGTCCCGAAACCCGGTCATGTCGGCGACGTAGCGCACGATCCGGCCATCGCGTTGGGGGTGGATCAGCCCGGCATGGGCGAGCACCTTCAGATGCGCCGACATGGTGTTCTGGACCGTATCCAGCCTTGTGGCGATCTCGCCCGCCGGAATGCCTTCCGGACCGGCGCGGACGAGCAGCCGGAAAACATCCAGCCGCGTCTCCTGGCCAAGGGCCGCCAGCGCGTTCAACGTGCCTTTTTTATCCATATATCCGAATCCTTGGATTTATGGATATCGGCTTACCCGCGACCTGTAAAGCGGGGCGGTTGCAACCAAGCGGGTCTTCACCGCGGATGCAATTCGCTCTCGCCAGCCATCAGGTGACGGCCAGAACCTTGCCCGTATCGTGCTCGCGCACGAAATCCACGCGGGCGCCGTCCCAGTGATAGCTGTAATGCCGGCCCTGGACCGGAATGGTGATGGCGTCCGGCCAGAAGATGCCGATGCAGCCGCCGCCCGGCATGCGCACGCTGTTCCACACCAGCCCGTCGCTGCCGGCCGCCCGCAGCGCCCGCCCCTCTGCTTGCGAGGCGGTGTAGTCGTCGGGATCGAGCACGCCGGGCACCGCGTTCACGTCGTCGAGGTCGCGGTCGACGCTGCCGACCAGGACGCGGAAATCCGCCGTCCAGCCTGGATCCTCGTTGGTGGCGCGCATGAACTTCTGATGGTGGTGAATGGTCTCGGCGAGCGCCACCTCTTCGCTGTCGCCGGCATAGTAGATCCCGTAGCTGCCATCCGAGAACCGACCGGGCCGCAGGGTCGAGCAATGCACGAAGGGCGCCATCACGAAGCTGGCGCCAGGACCGGAGACCCGCCTTGTGGCGGCCACCTTGCCAAGGTCGCCGATCTCGAGCCTGATGCGCGGGTTGGTCTTCGCCTCGACCGCTGCCAGCGCCTCCCAGTCGCGCGGGTCGGCAATGTCCTCGAAGAGGTCGATGGGCGGATGGATGGAGCGGATGATGCGGAAGGTCTGCTGCCAGTGGACGCGGCGCCGGACCGCAAGCCCACTCACCATGCACCACGCTCCGCATCGAGCCATTCGCGCATCGCGGCAAGGTCGGAGATTTCACCGCGCAGCATCAAGTCGAGCGCCGACTGGCCGCCGAAAGTGGCATTGGGCTTGCGGATCCAGGCATAGCCGCGCGCCGGCTCCGTAAAGAGATAGCGCAGGCCTTTGTGGATGCCCATCAGATGCGCCATGCGGGTGCGCAGGTCGCGGTCGATCCTGCCGATGCCGCCCTCCTTCCAGCGTGCCCCAGTCTTCCAACGTGCCCATGTGCGCGCCGACATGCCGCCGAGCAGGATGCAGGCCTCCAGGTCGGTGAGGTTCCAGGCCTTGAACAGGTTGACGGTGGTGCGCGCCAGCGCGCCCGCCTCTTCATCCGAAATGGCACTTCCAACCGTGGCCGGCGTGGTGACTATGGGCTGAAGTTGCACTTTTGCGTCCTCGCTATTGGCAGATATATAGCATGTATTTGCCAATTGGCAAGAAACAGATCCAATGGTGGATCAGACGCATTCCTTGAATCCCCATCAGCGCTTAGCCAAAACCTCTGGGCCGCGCGCAATCAGGTTTTTGGAACAGTCGAGACGCGAGCCAGGATTTCACACCGCTCCAATGCATAATTCCAGGCGGAGAAAGGCGGATCAACCCGCAGCCCCGGCGGTGTCTTTATGAACGGATCCGAGCCAAACAAACTGTATTTCTCAAACAGCTCTTCGGCAGTCGCTCCGGGTTTGAAAGCATCTTCCAGTTCGCTGTCGACTATGGCGCGGCAGCGCTCCAAAGCCCCATCGTAGGTTGGAAATTTTCCGTCGAGGTAACGGTGGCTCTCATCGCGATAATGAAAATGATCGTCGACAAAAACCTGGTAGTGGCTCTCGTCGGTCTCTTGTCCTTCCAGCTTCGGCTGGGAGCTCCCCACACTCAAGGCTCGAATCCTCCGCTGCCGGCAATCCAGCCTATCACCAGTCGTTTTCCGCGAGCAACGAAGCCATGTCGCCCCGGCGGCTTGCTTGCGTTGCATCCAGGCAGGCAGCCCGAGGCCTCCAAACAGCAAGGGCGCGGCCAACCGTGCGGACCGCGCCCTGAATTGCAGGGCGGGCCGGCGTTGCCGCCGGCCCGGAACTGCGTCGTGCCTACTCCGCCGCCTCGTAGCCGGCGATGCCCTTGATTTCGAGGAAATCCTCAAGACCGTATTCGGCATATTCGCGGCCGTTGCCCGACTGCTTGTAGCCGCCGAACGGCAGGCCGGCGTCCCAGGTCGGATAGTTGATGTAGACATTGCCGGTGCGCATGCGCGCCGCCACTTCGCGCGCCTTCTGCATGTCCTTGGCCTGGATGTAGGAGGCAAGGCCGTAGACCGTGTCGTTGGCGGTTTCGATCACCTCCTCGACGCTGTCATAGGGCATGATCGCCAGCACCGGTCCGAAGACCTCCTCGCGCGCGATCCGCATGTCGTGGGTGACGTCGGCGAACACGGTCGGCCGGACATAGTAGCCGCGGTTGAGTTCGGCGGGACGGCCCGGGCCGCCGGCGACCAGCGTCGCACCTTCTTCGATGCCGCTCTGGATCAGCTCCTGGATCTTGTCGAACTGGACCTGGCTGACGACCGGCCCGAGCTTGGTGCCGGCCGCATCGGCCGGGCCGACTGTGAACTTTTCCGCCGCTGCCTTGGCATAGCCGGCAGCCTCGTCATGGCGGTCGCGCGGCACGAACATGCGCGTCGGCGCATTGCACGACTGGCCGCTGTTGCCGAAGCAGCCGGCGACGCCCTTGGTGACGGCCTTCGCGAGGTCGACATCGCCAAACAGGATGTTGGCCGACTTGCCGCCGAGCTCCTGATGCACGCGCTTGACCGTGTCGGCGGCGGCCTTGGCCACCAGGATGCCGGCGCGGGTCGAACCGGTGAACGACATCATGTCAATGTCGGGGTGGCTGGACAGCGCCTGGCCAACACCCGGTCCGTCGCCATTGACGAGGTTGAAGACGCCCTTCGGCACGCCGGCCTCGTCCAGGATTTCGGCGAAGATGATGCCGTCGAGCGGAGCGATCTCGGACGGCTTCAGCACCATGGTGCAGCCGGCGGCAAGGGCCGGACCGACCTTGCACGTGATCTGGTTCAGCGGCCAGTTCCACGGCGTGATCAGGCCGACGACGCCGATCGGCTCCTTGACCACCAGCGAGCTGCCCTTGACATGGCGGAACTCGAACGACTTCAGCACGTCGGCCATCTTCTGCAGATGCGCGAGGCCGACGCCGACCTGGCTGTCGAGCGCGAACTGGCGCGGCGCGCCCATCTCGCGCGACACGGCGAGCGCCAGATCAGCACTGCGCTTCTTGTAGACCTCGATGATGCGGTTCAACAGTTCGAGCCGCTCGCCGACTTCGGTGAAGCCAAAAGTGTTGAAGGCGCGCTTGGCGGCGGCCACCGCCTTGTCGACATCGGCCTTGGAGCCGAGCGAGATCTGCGCGAAGGCATCCTCGTTCGATGGGTCGATGACGTCGAATGTGTTGGGCACAACAGGATCGACCCACGCGCCATCGATATAGAACTGCAGATTGTGTGACATGGTTTTCTCCTTGGGGTGCGCCGCATGGCTTTGCCGGCCGTCATATGTGGCTGGAGATAACGATGCACAAACGCCGCTGTCAAACGCAAGAGCCAAGTGATTGAGCCAGCCGTGTGCAATATGCCCGTTACGCTTTAGCGGAAGCGGTGAAGAACCCGCCGTCGAGTTCCTTCGCGCCCCCCTCTGTCCTGCCGGACACCTCCCCCACAAGGAGGGAGATTGGCAGCTTGGGCGCCGGCGCTCTTCCTGCGACATCCGCGATTAGCAAAGGCCGTGTGGTGGCGGCCGATCTCCCCCCTTGAGGTGGAGATGTCCGGCAGGACAGAGGGGGGCGCCACAGGGCGCTACCTTTGCGCCGTGTACTGGCCACCCACATCAGCCTGCCAGTTTCTTGCTCATATAGACCGTCACCCCGTTCATGAACGGCTCTTCCCGGTCGATTGTGTAGCCGCACTTTTTGTAGAGCGACACGTTGGCCTCGAAGGCGCCGTTGGTCAGCAGGCGAAGCGCGGGGCGGCCGGCTTCGGTCGCCCTCCGCTCGGCATGCTCCAGCAAAAGCCGGCCGATGCCCCTGCCCTGTGCCCGCGGTGCGACGCAGACATTCTCAATCCAGAGATGGTCGTCGGCCAGGATCGTTTCGATCATCCCGACAATGCCGTCCGCCTCGACAGCGAGAGCGAACTGATGCTCGGCGACGACCTTGTCTTAATCGGCGCGCATCGGCAGCGGCTCGCGGCCGATCACCGGCACCCATTTGGCATAGGCGGCGCGCACGATATCCCTGATCGCGGTGGCATCCGCCGGCTCGGCCGGCCGAAGCCGGATGGAAGAATTGATCGTCATGAAAATGCTCCAGGGCATGAAAAAACCCGCCGGCGGATGTCGCGGGCGGGCTGAAAACGAACGAACCGGATCTATCGTGCCGGTCTTTGTCGTCGCGCAATCAGCTTGCCGCTCCGCACTGTGCAGGGGCGGCGTCGCTTGGTGTTGGCGGGCGCAAAGACGAACATGGGGGTCAAGCTGGAGCAGGAAGCGCGCCGCTGTCAAGACGGCCGCTCAATCGGCAATGTCTCACGTCATGGAATCCCTGTATGCCTTGCGGCAACGGCAATTGATCGATGGACAAGGGATGACGGGGACGCTGAGCAAAGCGGTGCGGATGGTCGCCATCCTGAACCTTGGCTATTTCGGCATCGAGTTTGCCGTGGCCGTTTGGATCAGATCGGTATCGCTGTTCGCGGACAGCATCGATTTTCTGGAGGACGCATCCGTCAACCTGCTGATCATGGTCGCGCTGGGCTGGACTATCCGCAATCGAGCGCGGCTCGGGATGGCGCTGGCGGGCGTACTTCTGATCCCGGCTTTGGCGACCCTTTGGACCGCTTGGGAGAAATTCAACGTTCCAATCCCGCCAGCGCCCGTTCCGCTGACGCTTACCGCGGCCGGCGCGATCCTCGTCAACCTGACATGCGCGCTCTTGCTCGCTCGCTATCGCCATCACAGCGGCAGTCTTACCCATGCGGCGTTCCTGTCGGCCCGCAACGATGTCCTGGCGAATGTCTCGATCATTGCCGCCGGCCTGGTCACGGCCTTCGTGTGGAACTCAGCCTGGCCAGATATCATCGTTGGCCTTGCAATCGCCGTCATGAATGCGGATGCCGCCCGCGAGGTCTTCACGGCTGCAAGGCGCGAGTTCGCGCAAAGCCATATTTCAAGCTGACGCACTGCGCCTTCAATACTCCTGCGCCGTCGGTCGAAACAGGATCTCGTTGATGTCGACCTCGTCCGGCTGGCTCATGGCGAACACCACTGTCCTGGCGAAGGAATCGGCGGGTATGGCCACTCGGTCGTAGAGTGCGCGCACGCCTTCGGCGACATCGGGCTCGGTGACGCTGTCCGGCAATTCGGTCGCCACGGCACCCGGCGAGATGATGGTGGTGCGGATGTTGTAGGGTTTTACCTCCTGGCGCAGGCCCTCCGAGATGACGCGCACCGCGTGCTTGGTCGCGGCATAGACGGCGCCGCCCGGCCCCACCTTGTGGCCGGCGACCGACGAGACGTTGATGATATGGCCGCTCTTCTGCGTCTTCATGTGCGGGAGTGCCGCGGCTATGCCATAGAGCACGCCCTTGATGTTGACGTCGATCATCCGGTCCCAGTCCTCGACCTTGCCGCGTTCCAGCGGCGAGTGCGGCATCAGGCCGGCATTGTTGATGATGACGTCGACGCGGCCATCCGTTTCGACCGCATGGTCGACAAGCCGCCGGACCTGGCCGACATCAGTCACGTCGGTCGCCAGGATGGCGTCCTTGCTGAGCGACAGTTCTTCGGCGAGTGCCTGCAGCCGGTCGAGGCGGCGCGCGCCCAGCACCAGTTTCGCGCCCTCTTTTGCCAGAAGCCGCGCGGCGGCCTCACCGAGCCCGCTGCTGGCGCCGGTGATGACGACGACCTTACCCTTGATGTTCTCTGTCATGGGATTTTCCTTCCGCTTCAGCGATCGATCCTCGCCGCTTGTTGTGGCGAATAGCGCTCTCCCTGCACGGCAATCGCCGAGACCGCGTTCTCGATGTCGCGAAGATCGTCCACGCTCAGCACAACGGCGGCCGATCCGATGTTCTCCTCGAGGCGATTGAGCTTCGTGGTGCCGGGGATCGGAACGATCCATGGCTTGCGAGCCAGCAACCAGGCGAGCGCGACCTGTGCGGGGGTCACCTTCTTCCCGGCTGCGATCGCGACGATCGCATCGACCAGCGCCTGGTTCGCCTTGCGGGCCTCCTCTGCAAAACGCGGAACCGTGTTTCGGAAGTCGCTGCTGTCGAACGTCGTGCTGGCGTCGATGGCGCCGGTGAGGAAGCCCTTGCCCAGCGGGCTGAAGGGCACGAAGCCGATCCCCAGTTCTTCCAAGACCGGCAGGATCGCCTCCTCGGGTTCACGCCACCACAGCGAGTATTCGCTCTGCAACGCCGTGACCGGCTGCACCGCATGCGCACGACGGATGGTGCGCACGCCCGCTTCCGAGAGGCCGAAATGCTTCACCTTGCCTTGGCTGATCAAGTCCTTCACCGCTCCCGCCACTTGTTCGATAGGCACGACCGGATCGACGCGGTGCTGGTAGAGGAGGTCGATATGGTCGGTCCTAAGCCGCTTTAGCGACGCCTCGACGACCTCGCGAATATGCCCCGGCCGGCTGTCCATGCCGTCGTGTCCGGCTGTACCGGCAATGTCGATGCCGAACTTTGTGGCAATCACCACCTGGTCGCGGATCGGCCGCAGCGCCTCGCCGACGACCTCCTCGTTCTTGAACGGGCCATAGACCTCCGCGGTGTCGAAGAAGGTGACGCCGCGCTCGAACGCGGAGCGGATCAGGCGGACAGCATCCGGCGTGTCCATCGGTTGCCCGTATGAATGGCTCATCCCCATGCAGCCCAGCCCGATGGCCGAGACTTCGAGGCCACCCTGGCCCAGTTTGCGCTTTTGCATCTCAGTTCTCCTTCATGTCTTCGCTAGGATTCTGACGGTCGCGGCGCGGGCGCGCGCACCGATCATTGGGGCGAGGTACGGGCTTGCCGCATATTTCGCCCGGTAGGCATCGTCGATACGGTCGTTGACCGGCCCATCGACTGCTTCGAAGGCGACATCCCTGGTCATGCCGGCGGCGGTGATCCGACCGGCCTTCTGCTTGATCGCAGCCTGGTACCAACGCGACTTCTGGCCGTTGTAGCCGCGCACATAGAGTTCGCCTTCGGTCACCACCGACCAGATCCAGGTCGGCGTGCCAAAGGTCACGCGATCATCGCGCAGCGGCGCGATGTGCAGATCGTCGGTCGCGGCGATCCTGCCGAGTTCGTCCTTCGACCACGTCATTTGTCACCTACCATACTGCGCGTCGCCGACGTGCTCCATCCAGTCGACGGCCTTGCCGTCCAGCGCTTCCTGGACAGCGATGTGGGTCATCGCGGTGGTCGGTGCCGCGCCATGCCAGTGCTTCTCGCCCGGCTCGAAGCGAACGACGTCGCCCGGCCGGATGTCTTCGACCGGGCCGCCCTCGCACTGCACGCGGCCACAGCCGGCGGTGACGATCAGCGTCTGGCCGAGCGGATGGGTGTGCCAAGCGGTGCGCGCGCCGGGCTCGAAGGTAACGGCGTTGCCGGCCGCACGCGCCGGCGCGATGGCTTGAAACAGCGGATCGATGCGCACAGTGCCGGTGAACCAGTCGCCCGGCCCCTTGCCCGAGGCTTGAGAGCCGCTTCGCTTGATTTCCATGGTTTATCCCTTCTCGACGCGGGGCAGGCACGGCCGCCGGCCTCGGAACCGCCGCCTTTGGGCCGCCCGATTGCGATGATGCCTATTTAGGGCCTGCGATTGATCGCGATTAGCTGCTATATCCGGCATGTACTTATGAGAAGGACTCATGAATGCCGCGCGACAATCTGAACGAGCTGACTGCCTTCCTCGCCGTCGCGCGTGAGCGGAGCTTCACCCGAGCGGCAGCCAGGCTCGGCGTCTCGCAATCGGCGCTCAGCCACACATTGCGGGCGCTGGAAGAGCGGCTGGGCGTGCGCCTTCTGACCCGCACCACGCGCAGCGTCTCGCCGACCGAGGCGGGCGAGCGCCTGGCACGCAGCATCGGGCCGAGGCTCGACGAGATCGAGATGGAACTCGCCGCCTTGAGCGCATTGCGCGAAAAACCCGCAGGCACCATCCGCATCACCGCGGGCGAGCACGCCGCCGATGCGGTCCTGTGGCCGGCGATCGCCAGGCTGCTGCCCGACTATCCCGACATCAGGATCGAGATCATCGTCGACTACGGCCTGACCGACATCGTCGCCGAGCGCTACGACGCCGGCGTGCGGCTTGGCGAACAGGTGGCGCGCGACATGATCGCGGTGCGCATCGGCCCCGACATGCGCATGGCGGTGGTCGGCGCGCCGGCCTACTTCGCCGCCCGGCCAAAGCCGCGCGCGCCGCAGGACCTGACCACGCACAATTGCATCAATCTGCGACTACCGACCTATGGCGGGCTCTATGCCTGGGAATTCGAGAAGGCGGATCGCGAGCTGAAGGTGCGGGTCGAGGGCCAGCTGGTGTTCAACACTGCCGCGCTGCGGCTGAATGCCGTGCTTGCCGGCTTGGGTCTTGCCTATTTGCCCGAGGACCAGGTGACGACCTATCTGGCCGACGGCCGGCTGGTGCGGGTGCTGGCCGACTGGTGCCCGCCCTTCGCCGGCTACCACCTCTATTACCCCAGCCGGCGACAAGCGACGCCGGCTTTCTCGCTGCTGGTCGATGCCTTGCGCTACCGCGGCTAGATGGAGTTGACGAAAGTATCTGGTGGAAGCCGAGCGGCCGAGCAACGACCTCGGCATGTTCTAACTTATGTCACCCAAAGGTGCGCAGTGGTTTTGGGTGAAGCGCCCAATTCAGGAACCGGCCTCCTCGAAATATTTGGCCTTCAGCCATGTGTTCGACGGTCCGCTCCTGTAGCGGCTGTCGGTGCGCTTCGAGATGATGATCTCAAGCTTGTCGATCTTGTCGATGGCGCGGAAGATCGCGAGCGCATTGCCCTCGAAATGCTCGCTGTACTGGATCTTGCCGAGGCCGTGCTCGACCAGTTGCCACAGCGCCTGCTTGCGCTGCAGCAGGGGCAAGGACGTTAGATTGCGACCGTTGAGATGGAGGATGTCGAACGCGACGAACACCAGCCGGCTCGGTTCGTTCCAGATAGCCGCTTCCAGCGCAGGGCAATCGGGAGCCCCCTGCTCGCCCGGCACAATGACCTCGCCGTCGATAATGGCAGACCGGCATGGCAGCTCGGCGGCCAGCGCGATGGGCCAGTATTTCGTGGTCCAGTCTCGGCCGTTCTTACTGTAGAGACGCACGCCGCCTTTATCGATGATGATCTGCGTTCGGTACCCGTCAAGCTTGACCTCGTGAACCCATCCCTCACCTTCGGGCGGCCGCTCGACCAGAGTCGGGATCTGCGGCGGAATAAATTCCAGCCGGCCGCCGATGACCTTGGCACGCTTACTCAATGACGCCACCTTTGACCGAGCAGCGGCGGCTGATCGGCACAGGCAGCCCGACATCCTCCCAACCTGGACGCCTGCCGCCTGTGCCGAGCCCCCGCCGAGCATTGCCAGCATCTGCGCACGGGGCCGGATTGTCGTTAGCTTCGCATCCAAAAATTTATCCTGGCGTACATATCGCACTCGGTGCGGCGCTCTTGCATCATCACCGACCGGCCTGTCCTATCCAGGATTGCCGCCGGCCCACGCAGTCCTCTGGCAAATTTAGGGTGACCCTGGTTAGTCCATCAGAAGCACCAGGGCGGGATGCAGCTTCTTCAGATTCGGCAATGATTTCGATTGCCAGGGTATGTCGGGCGTTCCACGCACGACGAGCCGAACATCGGGATGCTTGCGCACCTCGATAGTAAATTTCGCCAGCAGGTTGATGCCGGAAGAGTTGAGAAAGTGAAGGTCCTTCAAGTTGAGCGTAATGGAAGGGGGATTTGCGGCAAGAACACTGGTCGCCAAAGCCGTGACAGGCGCACCGGCTTCGGAACTTGCAAGCCGCATGGCGCCGTCGAAGAAAATTTCGCTTCCTTCGATCCACACGCGGTAGTCGTCTGTCTTGATTTCCATGGCCTTGCTTCGTGACCTAGTTGTGAGTTTGCGAGATCGGAATGGAGGCATATGTTTCCAGGCAAATCCGATCGGTTTCGTCGACGGAGCTGAATATCCAGGCCAGGCGTGCGCCATAGTCGCTCATCAACGTCAGCAATCCGAGTCCGGAGCCTGTCACGTCGGGGTTGGCAGCATTCGCTTCAATTCGCTGTATCAGCAGGTCTCTGGGGTCCCCAACCGTGATGTCCGCCAGGAGGCTTTGGAACTCGGACGCGTCTTCACCATCGAGGTCATTCGACACCTTGAGCTTGAAGCACTCCGAATCCATCGACGCCTCGATCACGATTTCACCCGGTGCGCGAAACTTGACAGCATTTTCGATGAGCTCGTTGGCCAGGTATCCGATGCTGTGCCGCACTTCCCTGTAGTCATTGCGGGACGACTGAAAGCGCAATGCGAAAAGATCGGCGATGAAGTCCGAAGTCGTAGCGCAATGACGCCAACTCAAGTCGAGAGGTCCGTCGAACAGCCGCACCCGGCTGACGCTTTCCATCATTCCGATTGCAAGGTCAGGGGTACCGAACAGCGTGGTCATCCTATGTGTGCCTTATGATCACGAGGGTGATGTCGTCGTGGATCTTCTGGATTCCGATATGGGCCATCAGATCCTCGATGATCCCGGTTTTGATTTCCTCGGCGCTGCTGCCATGACGTTTTCGGGCGCTCTGGCAGAGGCGCTCGAACCCGAACAGTTTTCGGTCATGGTCTTCCGCCTCGGTCACACCGTCGGTGTGCAGCACGATCACATCGCCAATCCCAAACAGGATGTTCCGCGTGGCAATGAACTTCGAGATGTCTTTCTCCAGACCAACTGGCAGACCCAGATCTATCGTATCGATGCGTTCGACTTCGCCACCCGCACGGACAACGAGAACATCCTCATGCTGGCCCGATAGCGTTACCCGCTCATCCTCGAAATCAAGAAAGGCCAGCGAGAGATGCTTGTCGGTGTTCGTCCGCTCGATATTCTTATAGATCGCTCTGTTCAGCCGATCCAGAAACTGGTGTGGATCCGCTTCGTTGGTCTCCTGCAGCGCGCGTGCAACGGATTGGACCATCAGCATCAGCACGCCGCTCTCGAGACCATGACCGGTCACGTCGCCGATGCCGATCTTGACCCGTGATCCATTTTGCAGGACGTCGTAATAGTCACCCCCGACCTCGTCGGCCGGTCGCATGTAGGCCGCGATCTCCAGCCCTGGAATCGCTCGGAGTTCGAATGGTTTCGGCAGCACCATCATCTGGATATGCCTGGCGACTGCGAGCTCGGCACCGAGGCGGACGTTCTCGTCCCGCAACTTTTCGTTGAGTGCGGATATTTCCTGATTTGCGTCCCCGAGCTCCCTGGTTCGGTCGTCGACGAGCTGCTCGAGGTTTTCCGTGTGAAAGCTGATCTGCTCGGCCATCCGGTTGAAAGCGATCCCTGCCGCTCCGACCTCGTCGCGCGTCGGAATGCTCACGCGGACTGAATAGTCTTTGGACTGGAGCCGCTGGGCCGCGCTGGCAAGCGCTCTGAGGCCTGCGGTGATGCGCTTCGAAATTCCGAGCACGGCCGCGAAAACAATCAGAAGCGAAACGATGATCGCGCCGATCTGAAAGAGCAGGATACGATTGGTTGCCCGCGAAATACTCTGTTGCGCGGCGAACAGGGACGCATAGATCTCCCGTTCGGGAACGACGATCCCGACCGACATCGTTTCGGACTTGATCGGTCCCGAACTCCACAGATTGGTTGGCTTCAATCTCTTGAGGACAACGATGTAGGGTACGCGCTCGCCTTTATTGTCGAGCATGATATGTTGAATGACGCCGTCATTGTTCTGGTCGAGAGGCAGCGACGCGATTGCCGGCTGCACACTTCCCCGCAGGGACCTCTCCAGGCCAGTGACGCCTTGCGTGCCCGCATCGCTCGAAGAAGTCAGGCCGATGATGGCCTGGCCCGACGGATTGATCGCCACCACGTTGCCAGTCGACATCGTGAGGAAGCCGAACCCGGTTTCAGCGATCTTCACACGTTCGACGACTTGCGCGAGCTGGTCGAGAGTAATGTCTGCCCCCGCCGTACCGGCGATACCGGTGCGATCGCGCGTCCACAGCGGATGGAAAAAGCTGACGATCAGCTTTCCCGTGATTGCATCGGTGTAAGGCGCTGTCTGGGTAATGTCGTCAGGGACGGGACGAGAGGCCGGATTCCCGGCCCATTGCTGCCATGAACCATAGATACCCGGAAAGAAGAACTCCCAGAACTCCGCCTTGTTGTGGCCCGGATAGAGCTTGTCGAAGGTCTGTGCCTGGTCCGTATACGGAACCGTCCTGAAGATCGGCCTTTCCTTTGGGCCAATATAGTACATCTGCAACTTGGACGACCCGCTGGCCATGAGAGTCGGCGCGACGAGATCGATCACGGTACTGTCTTCTATTTCCTTCTGAACGCTCGGCAGCGGGGTGTGGTCGGCACCCAGCAGGTAGCCCCAGACGCTTACCACCGAAGGCGCGCCCGGCAGATTCTGCGCCCAATCGCCCCGCGCGTCGTAGACGACCTTCACGGAGCCGGGCGCCTCATGCGAAAGCGTCGCTCCGACCTGTTGCTGCCTGCTCGGATCGTCGATCTGGGCCTGCAGCACGCCGGCCAGCGCCTTGACGTCGCCATGAACGCGGTCGAGCAGCAGGTCGACGCTCAACGCCGTCGATTGGGCGTACGAACGAATGTATTCCTGGTTTGCGGTCGTCAGGCCCTCGCCGACTTCCGATGTGGCATCGCGCGACAGCTTCTGAACGTTCCAGAGCGCCAGACCACCGCTCAGCAGGAGGTCGAACAAGACGGCGCCGCCAACGACCAATACGAATTTCGCTCGAAAGGAGCGCAGGCCGAAGCGCGGTGTGGGCTCATCGCTGGCGTTCATTGCGGCCGTCGCCCCGATGCAACCCAAATCGGCCAACCCGCATAACCCTTGGGGTGGAGCGCAGCGAAAATGTGGTCCTGGAAGCCCTGCCGGAACCGTGCAACGAACTCCGGTCCGTCGCCGCGTCTGGTCGCCATCTCGCCCGCATAGACATCCGCCCAGGCTACAATGACATCGGCGAAGTCCTGCGGATCACCGTCCAGGTTAGTGACCATGAAGGTCTCGACACGTATATCTTCGAATCCGGCTTCGATCAGGTATCGTCGGCTCTTGGGCCCAAGCTCGACGTCCATCTCGAAATACCCGAACAGCTTCGCCACCTCGTTGTAGGTCCAACGAATGCTCTCGGCGCGCGGCTCGCCGAGGCAATGCGAGTTCTTCTCGTTGGTGATATAGACCCGACCGCCTGGCTTGCATATGCGGTAGAGCTCCTTGAGGATGAGTTCAGGTCGATTGAAGATTTGAAGGGAATGCCGGCAGGTGACCAAGTCAAACTGCGCTTCGTCAAGCAGCATCTCCGACGCATCGCCATAGGTATATTCCACGCCCCGGATATCGAACTCCCGCATCACGCGTCGAGCATAGTTGAGGCTTGACATGGAGTGGTCGAGGGCGACGATCCGCGATGGCTCGAACTCCTTCTGCACCAGCAAGGCGAAATCACCGATCCCGCAACAGATGTCGGCCATGACGATCCCGGGCCTCATGCCATGTCGCGGCAAGATTGCACGCTCGTGGCGCCAGGTCATCTTTGTCTGTGTGCGCAGGATCGGAACGAACCCGCCTTCCTCGAGGAAGCCCTGCCCAGGATAGAATTTACTGTCATACTCCTCGACCGTGATGTTCGGTTCGATTCCGCTCAAGCGACCGAATTTTCGTGAGGTCCATCCGACGACGCTTGACGTGATGACGACGAATTTGAGATCGGGTCGAGCGCGACAGGCGTCAAGGATGATCTGCGAAAAGGCGTGAAACGCGGCGTTGTTCATCTGCGTCAGGCGTCTGACATTGACGTAGAGAACGCCGCGCACACGACTGATCGCATCGCGAAGCAACGCTATGCTGGGCCCAAGCTCATCGATCGCCTGAGGCCGGACCACCCCCGATATGGAGAACTCCTGATTGTTCGCGTCGTATTGCGCCTTGAAGCGTGGGTGAAGGTCGTAAGGGCTCAATGTTGCAGGCCTTCGAGAGGAAGATCCACGACAAGCTTGATTGCATCCCCATCGGCTTCCTCGACCCTGAGTGTGGCGTTGTAGTCGACAGCCAGTTCCAGGAGTACGACCTCCCGGCTTGGCGCGATATCCCCAGACACCGAATTGAGGTATCGCTCCCTGGCCTCGAATCCTGCGACTTGCGACATCGCTTCTTCGTAGAATTGGCGCTCCCCTGGCACGCATGGGAATGTCAGCTCGATCCTGTCCGTGGCGCCATGGCGAGACACCCGGCATGCCAACTCGCCGTCGGCATGGCGCGTACGAAAGGCAATTTCCAGCAGTTCGTTGAAGGCGGAGGAAAAGAGATTTGAATGCCGGACCGAGTCTGATCTATTTTGACTGATCATCCGGGCCATATATGTCGAGACATAATCGCAGTGCCTCCAAGCTGAGACAAAGGCTTTGATTTCCATGTCGATCTGGATCATGGGCTCAAAAGTCGGCTCGCCAGCCAGGTCATGTTGAACAGGTCCCATCGGCATCCTCACTTATTCCATCAGTATTTGAGCCCTGGTGGGGCGATGGCCTCCGAAGCGGAAATTTGACCGCCTCGTAATCAGTCAGTCCCGCACTGCCTCAAAGAATTGCGTGGCGTCTGCGTCGATCGTTTCCACAACTGTCCACTTACAAAGGGTGCAAGGCGCTAGAGCGCCCGATTTGAATTCTCCATCTCCCGTACCACCTTCGGCGGGGACCGCCTGATGAAATCGCTGGTTGCCTCGGCTCCGAGCGGTCGCCCCAGGAGATTACCTTGCAGGCAATCGCAATTTTCCTTGATCAGCCACCGTGCCTGTGCCGACGTCTCGACCCCCTCGGCAGTGACGCTTATTCCCAGGCCGTGCGCCAGATTTATGATAGATCGCACGATCGTTTGGCTTTTGAGATCGGTCTCCAGGTCCGCAATGAAGTACTGATCTATCTTCAAGGTGTCGAAGGGAAAGTTCTTGAGGTAGCTCAACGACGAATAGTATGTGCCGAAATCGTCGAGCGAAATTCGTATCCCCAAGACGTTCAGGGTATTCAACGTGTCGATATTGTCGATCGTCTTCTCAAGAAGAACGGTCTCGGTTATCTCTAGTTCAAGTCTGTCGGCCCGGATTCCAACTGCGTCGATGATCTGGGCGACCGTGTCCGTCAGCGTACCGCTGAGGAACTGAGCCGGCGAGAGGTTCACTGCGACTGTCAGCGAAGAAGGCCACTTCAAGGCCTGCCGACAGGCTTGCTCGAGCACCCATCGTCCAATCTCATCCATCAGACCGTCGGCTTCGGCGATCGGTATGAACACGCTGGGTGGAATGGTTCCGACGTCGGGATGCCGCCACCGAAGCAGCGCTTCGAAACCGATCGTCGACGAGGGAGGCCGAATGAGCGGCTGGTACTCCAGATAAAGCTCGCCTCGCTCCAGTGCGGTTCGAAGGCTGCGCCTCAGATTCTCGCGTTGCTCGAGCAAGAGCAGCATCGAACGGTTGAATGTTCGAGCGCAGCCGCGTCCATCTGTCTTGGCAGCGTAAAGAGCAATGTCAGCGGCTTTCATCAGCTGCTCGCCATCGGTCCCGTGCTCGGGCCCGAAAGCAATTCCGATACTCGAGCCGACGAAGACGGGAATGCCGTTGATGACGAACGGTTGCTTGAATGCGTCGACCAGCGACCCGGCGAGGCGCTCAGCCTCTGCTGGCTGCTCCTTTCCCAATTGGATGACGGCGAACTCGTCGCCGGCATACCGGTACGCCGATTCGCCGTCCTGCAGCGCGTCGCGGATACGACCCGCCGCGAGCTGAAGAAGCGTATCGCCTGCCCCGTGGCCGAGCGTGTCGTTGACCGCTTTGAAATCGTCAAGGTCGATTTGCAGCAGGGCGGCTTTCGGCTTTGGTCCGCCGAGGGCCACCATTGCTTGCTGCAGCCGCTCGCCGAATCGCCGCCGATTCTGCAGTCCGGTCAGCGCGTCGTGCGTTGCCTGATGGAGCAGAATTACATGCTCTTGCTCCTCCGCAATGCTCCGCCCGCCATGGTCCCTTGATTCGATGATTCCGGCACCATTTACAGTGCTGAAGACAAAAACCGACCGGGGCGCTCCGCCCGATGATCGCGGCAGGTCGAGGCTTGCCGGAGGGCCACCCTGGAACACACGAAGAAATTCGTCGCGATACCTCGCATCGAGAAAGCTCGGGTAGATCTCCCAGACGGCGGCGCCCAGCGCCACCGCGGCTCCGTACACGCCTTTGAGCCTTGTTGCGTAGTGCGTCAGCCGGAAGTCGCGGTCATAGAACGACAAAAGTTCGGTCGTGTTCGCCAAAAGGTCGAAGAGAACCCCTTCGCCGGCACGTGGAGCATCGACCGAGGAAGGCCCCTCGCTCTCCGTGCCGACGCCTGATGCCTCTGGGCGCAAGAGCCACCTCCATAAGCGATGCAGATTCGCGCCGCCCAGTCTAAAAATAGCATAAACGTCAAGCTTGGCAAACTTTCAACTCACAGTCTTAACAAGCGCCGCAAGCAGCATAGTTGCCATAAATGCTCCGCTGTGATTGGCGGTAAATTGTCGATAACGATCAACAGTCACAGTTCGTTAACAGATCGTGAATTGACGGGAATCAGCTATGCGATTTGATAGCGCGGTGGATGCCGCAAGAAGATATTGTGGTCGACGATATC
This sequence comes from Mesorhizobium sp. P2_C7, assembly GCF_056404515.1. Taxonomy (NCBI): domain Bacteria; kingdom Pseudomonadati; phylum Pseudomonadota; class Alphaproteobacteria; order Hyphomicrobiales; family Phyllobacteriaceae; genus Mesorhizobium; species Mesorhizobium sp. P2_C7. The sequence goes on from NZ_JBFUDW010000006.1 coordinate 134,091, forward strand.
GTGGTCCATGAGGCCGCGTAGCCTTCCCCGCCCCGGGCAAGCCTCTTTTGAGCCCGCCCCGTCAGCAACGCCGATCCCCGTATTCAGTTTCCGAGCGCCTTGAGCCAACCTTCAAAGGAAGAGCCCTTCTCGTGCCCAGCAAGCGAAACAGAGTGGGCGGAGCGCGGCAACACCACAGTGCCGCGGCCTTCGCGGGGGCTGTAGCCGAATTCCTTGCTGAATGCCCGGCTGAAATTAGCCGCAGAACTAAACCCGAAGGCTTCGGCAATTTCGACAATGCGCCGCCTGTCCGCCGCATCGCTAAGCGCAACATGGGCTGCCAGGAGGCGGCGGCTTTGTATGTAATGGAGAACACCACCGCTCGGTTCGAACAGCTGATAGAGACGAGAGCGCGAGACGCCGAGCGCCCGGCACATTGAATCCGGTGTCAGATGAGCCGCATCCAGATTGTTCTGGACGTATCGACGCGCTCGCTCCATCAGCGCGACACTCGCCAACTGCTCGGCGGCCGCGGCATGTTCGGCCGGAGGCGCGAGGCAGGCAATGATCATGCTGCGTGTTGCATGTACGATGCGGGGCAGGTCATCTGCCGTGAGACTGGGCAGGCTGCCTTCGATGCTGTTGACGTGGTCGACCAGAAGGTTGGCAAAGTTGCCCGACAGAATTGAATTGTTCCTTGCGTCGAGGTTTGCCGCGGCGTCGGAGAACAAATCACGCGGCAGATAGAGGAGGAGACTTTCGGAGTCTGTTGTCCTCCCGCGAAACGGGTAGCCAAGCGATCTGATCTCCAATTTGCCCGGTTGGCCTTCTGCAATGCGGCGATCGACCTCCGTCCACGAGCGGCCGGTACGCGGCAAGGCGATATACCAGTGATCGATCGCGCTGGACCGAAGCTTCGCGGCAGAACGCATGTAACTATGCGCCGGCGCGTGCTGTTGAACGATCAGCATGCCACCGAGATTCCAAGCCGTGTGGTCGGCGGGAAAGCCATCGTCCAGCGATTTGTCATCCGGCAACCTGACCTCGACAAGCGGTGCCATATGCGCTTGCCAGGCGGCGAATTGATCCTGCGGCGCCAGTTCGAGCGTTGAAAAGGACAGCGGTTCGAGCGCCGGCGCGAGTGACGGGGCAGCCTCGTTGTGGGGTTGAGCCTCGCGCGGCCAACGACGTCGATCACGCTCCGGCGTCTGCCCAGGGGGCTCGTCTTGCCTCTTAGTGTCCATCGTATGGTGCCATATCCGATTCCGGTATGCCCATGCCCCTCTCAATCATGTGGTGTACCTCAGGCTTCTAGCAAGACTGGCGAAACTCGAGTCCACTGAAAAGGCGATCACGCTGGATTACAGTAAGAAATAAATGCCGAGATAAGTTTCTGGATGCGAAGCTAACGACACTCTTCAACCTGATGCTTATAGAATCGGGCATCATGGAATCGTAGTTGAGGAGGCCGTCAAAATGAACACAAAGCTCGACAGCGAAGCTCGTCGCAAGATCATTCTTGATGGATACGGTAACAACGAACCGTTGAAGGATATTGCGGCAAAAATAGGGTGTTCACTGGCCAGCTTGAAAGTCACCGCCAGCAAGATCGGTTGCACTCGAACTCCGAAAGAGGCGGCCGACTTTCGACGTGGCTTTCATATCCCGGAGGACAAACGGCAGGACTACCATCAACTCATGACTGTTGGACAGTATAAAGCTCGCGAGTGCGCGCTGATTCTGGGTCTCTTAACACATCAATCATCCAGCGGCGAGTAAACTGTTTCCAATACACTATCGCCGATATTGTCACTCGAACAGTCCATCGCCTCGGCGGTTCATCAGCAAAAGACCCTCCGCAAGCACGGGCGGCGGGCTCTGAAAGGTTCGCGCAGATGCTGCGCCGGCGCTCCAATCGCACCTGCCTGAGCCATCACGATCTGGCGATTTGCGAACGTGTGTTCAACCAGGTATGCGCGGATGAGGATCTCGATCCTTTGGATCCGAAAGCCGAAATCTTGGCGATGATGGTTGTCGCCCTTGTTCGAAAAGCGCACACCAGCGAGCACGAACTGCTGGAAGCCGTCAGATCTCGTCGGCAAAAGGTCGCGAGAAACAGGCACTAGTGCATGCCGTCCAAAGCATGCTGCGGTGTTGGTGCATCGACAGAAACCTAAGGCGCATGATTCCGTTCAGTCGCGACGCGCTTTAGCCAAGGCACCGGAGTTGATAGAAGTCGGCATGGCATAAATCATCGGAGCAATCGCCGTGACCGACACCAAGCTTGCCGACACCTATCGCGGCTATATCGCTTGCCTCAACAATCAGGACTGGAGCACGTTGCACCGGTTCGTCCATGACGAGGTGCACTATAATGGCGACCGGGTTGGGCTGTCCGGCTATCGCAAGATGCTGGAGCGGGATTTTTCCGAGATCCCTGACCTCTATTTCGACATCCAGCTGCTGATCTCCGACACGCCCTTCATAGCCAGCCGGCTTCAATTCAACTGCACGCCCAAGGGAAATTTCCTTGGCCTGCCCGTCAACGGCAGGAAGGTCTCCTTCAGCGAGAACGTCTTCTATGAATTTCTCGACGGCAGGATCAGGCACGTCTGGTCGGTCATCGACAAGGCGGCCATCGAAGCGCAGCTATAGGGGATGAGCACAGCGGCGGCTTCCGCAATGAGAAGCAACCGTTCGCTAAAATCGATCATTCTAACGAAAATAATTCGTTGGAAAGATCGGTTCAGGAATGGCATTCCTCCGGCATACCCGCCTGGAGCATTGCATTGTCTACCCTTACACACATCGCGAACGATATTCCGAATGGCCTGATTTCCGCCGAACTCGCCCAAGGACGAAAGTCCCTCAATTCGGTGTGGAACGGCGTTGTGCCCGGCATCGTGCTGGTCGCGATGATCACAGGCGTCGCCTTCTCGGCCCGCAATGTGTCCGGCTTCGCTCTCTTCAGCCCGATGATCCTCGCTGTCGTCGCCGGCATGATCTATTCCAACGTGCTCGGCACCCCCGCCCACGCCAAGGCCGGCATCGCGTTTTCGCAGCGCCGGCTGCTGCGCTTCGCCATCGTGCTGCTCGGCTTCCAGCTGACGCTTGGCCAGGTGGTGTCGATCGGCGCCGGCGGCGTCGGCATCGTGGCGCTGACGCTTGGCTCCACCTTCCTCTTCACCATCACGCTCGGCCGGCTGATCGGCGTCGACGCCAAGCTGGCGCAGTTGATCGCCGCCGGTACCTCGATCTGCGGCGCCTCGGCCATCGTCGCCACCAACATCGTCACCGATGCGCGCGATGAGGACGTCACCTATGCCGTCGCCTCGATCACGCTGTTCGGCACCGTCGCCATGCTCGGCTTCCCGCTGCTGGCGCCCGTGCTCGGCCTCGATCAGCACGCTTTCGGCCTGTGGGCCGGCGCCTCGATCCATGAGGTGGCGCAAGTCATCGGCGCCGGCTTCCAGAACGGCACCCAGTCCGGCGAGATCGCCACTGTCGCCAAGCTGACCCGCGTCGCCATGCTGGCGCCGATGGTCATCGCGCTCGGCCTGATGGCGCGCCGCAAGAGCAGAAATCAGTCGGCGGCACGGCCGCCTATGCCCTGGTTTGTCGCCGCCTTTGTCGCCGTCGTGGCGCTGAACAGCCTGGTCACTGTGCCGCCCGAGGTGAAGTCGACTATGGCGCTCGCCACCACCATCATGCTGACCATGGGGCTGGCCGCCATGGGCCTGCAGGCCGACATTTCACAGCTGCGCTCGCGCGGCCTGCGCCCGCTGGCGCTCGCCTTCTCGGCCTTCCTGTTCATCGGCTGCTTCAGCCTGATGCTGGTGAAGCTCGTCTGAGGCGCTCTAGGGCGTTCGAACCTTCAGTCCTCGAACGAGCTCGCGGCGGCATAGATCGCCGCCAGCGTCTCGATACCGGCCTGGTCGGCCTTGTCGAAGCGGCCGGGCAACGGGCTGTCGAGATCGAGCACGCCGAAGACGCCGTCATCGTCCTCGAGCAGCACGACCAGCTCCGAACGCGAGTCGGCATCGCAGGCGATATGGCCGGGAAAATCATGCACGTCCTCGATCAGCATCGAGGTGCCCAGTTCCACCGCTGTTCCGCAGACACCCTTGCCGACCGCGATGCGCACGCAGGCCGGTTTGCCCTGGAAGGGACCGAGTACCATTTCCTGGTCGGATTGCAGGAAATAGAAGCCGGCCCAGTTGAGGTCGGGCACCATCTGGAAAATCAGCGCCGCGGTGTTGGCGGCGTTGGCGATCGAATCGCGTTCGCCCTCGAGCAGCGCCTTCAGTTGCGCGGCGAGGTCGCGGTAGAACGCGGCCTTGTCCGAGGTGTCGATGGCCTTGGCCGCAAACATGGCTTGTCTCCGTATCGAGGATCGCGGTTTCGTTTCCGCAAGCTCTCTGCACCAAACGACCACCGGACGATACTAGCGTGAATTCCGGTCGCTGCGAAAGTCGCGAGAAGGATGCCCGGTCCTATACTCGGCAGCACGGCACGTCCATCGAACCGTGCTGCCTTGATCAAGAAGGCAAGTCCATCAGCCGGCGGGCTTGTACGCGCCTGCAGCCTTGTTGGCAGCCGCGAGCACTGCCTTCATATCGAGTTCTTCCAGTACAACCATATCTGTCAGCGAGCCGCTCGCTCGCACCGCAAGGGATATGCCCATCCCTGCGACCTGGTCCGGCACCTCTCCATTGACGACGACGTCATAAATGCCGCGCGTGAACATCACGCTGGTCATCTTGCCGCCAACGCTTTCAAAAAGCGCCTTGACCGCAGCTTGCCTGTCTGACCCCTGCATCAATCCTTTGGCGGCGTGAGGCGCATAGCTTGCCAATATGGTCACTTTCATGACTATTCCTCCCAATGTCATTGTCTCGTGACTGCTCAACAATTCGAGCCGGCACGGAGTGATTTTTTCGGTAGCAACTGCAGGCGCCCTTGGACGCCTTGACGGCCAAGGGCCCACTGCCCGCCAAATATGCGCTGAAGCTAATATAATGACAATACCGGACACGCCGACACCGCCTACAGGAACTGGCTGGACGCGCTCGGCCGGCGCGATGGGCCCGCGCCGCTGACGCGCTATGTGATACTGGCGTTGCGCGCAAGCAGCGACGGCGCCGCAGTGCTCACATCGGGCGTTTGGGCTCGCTCTTTGAAGGCGCTGCCGTGTCGGAATCGGATTTCTTGTGCTTGTCGGCGGCAATCCTGCGGATGCGGTCGAAGCGGCTTTCCTCGGTGATTTCGGTCGTAACGACCGTCTCTGGCTTCTGCACGAACGTGATCATGGATCCGTCTCCTGGGCTAGAGGCCTGCGCGCCGGGGGAGACTGCCCCCGGCGGTAATATCCGGCTCCCAGAACCGGCGTAGATTCAGGTCAGGCCGAGTCGAAAACGGTGGTTTCCGAGCAGGCCGGCATCACCTGAAACTTTAGTAGCCGCCCATGCCGCCGCCATTGCCTGCAGGTGCGGCATCCTTGGCCGGGATGTCGGTGATCATGGCTTCAGCGGTGATCAGCAAAGCCGCGATCGAGCCGGCGTCCTGCAATGCGGTGCGCACCACTTTCGCCGGGTCGACGATGCCCGCCTTGATCATGTCGACATAGACCTCGTTCTGGGCGTCGAAGCCCTGATTGGGGTCCTTGCTGTCGGTGAGCTTGCCGACCACGATCGAGCCTTCAACGCCGGAATTCTCGGCGATCTGCCGGATTGGCGCTTCAAGAGCCCGCAGCACGATCGAGATGCCTGCCGTGACATCGTCATTGGCGCCAGCGAGACCCGCAAGCGCCGACCTTGCGCGCAGCAGAGCCACGCCGCCGCCGGGCACGATGCCTTCTTCAACCGCCGCGCGGGTCGCGTTCAGCGCGTCGTCGATGCGGTCCTTCTTTTCCTTGACTTCCGACTCGGTGACGCCACCGACGCGGATGACGGCAACGCCGCCGGAGAGCTTGGCCAGCCGCTCCTGCAGCTTTTCCTTGTCGTAGTCGGACGTCGTCTCCTCGATCTGGCCCTTGATCTGGGCGACGCGCGCCTGGATGGTCGCCTTGGTGCCGGCGCCGTCGATGATCGTGGTGGTGTCCTTGTCGATCAGCACGCGCTTGGCGCGGCCGAGCATCTCGATGGTGACGTTTTCGAGCTTGATGCCGAGATCCTCGGAAATCATCTGGCCTGAAGTGAGCACGGCGATGTCTTCCAGCATCGCCTTGCGGCGATCACCGAAGCCCGGCGCCTTGACGGCCGCGACCTTGAGGCCGCCGCGCAGCTTGTTGACGACCAGCGTGGCGAGCGCCTCGCCTTCGACGTCCTCGGAGATGATCAGCAGCGGCCTGCCACTTTGCACCACGGCTTCGAGGATCGGCAGCATCGCTTGCAGATTGCCGAGCTTCTTTTCGTGGATGAGGACATAGGGCTCCTCCAGTTCGACGCGCATCTTGTCGGCATTGGTGACGAAATACGGGCTGAGATAGCCGCGATCGAACTGCATGCCCTCGACGACGTCGAGTTCGGTGTCGGCGGTCTTGGCTTCCTCGACGGTGATGACGCCGTCATTGCCGACCTTGTCCATCGCCTTGGCGATCATCTCGCCGACGCTGGCATCGCCATTGGCGGCGATGGTGCCGACCTGGGCGATCTCGGCCGACGACTTGACCTTCTTGGCCCGCGCCTTGATTTCCCCAACCACGGCGGTGACCGCCTGGTCGATGCCGCGCTTGAGGTCCATCGGGTTCATGCCGGCAGCGACCAGCTTGGCGCCTTCGCGCAGGATCGAGGCGGCCAGCACCGTGGCGGTGGTGGTGCCGTCACCGGCGAGGTCGTTGGTCTTCGAGGCCACTTCACGCACCATTTGCGCGCCCATGTTCTCGAACTTGTCGGCAAGCTCGATTTCCTTGGCGACGGTGACGCCATCCTTGGTGATGCGCGGCGCGCCATAGGCCTTGTCGATGATGACGTTGCGGCCCTTGGGGCCGAGCGTGACCTTCACCGCATTGGTGAGGATCTCGACGCCGCGCAGCATGCGGTCGCGTGCATCGGTGGAGAATTTGATTTCCTTGGCAGACATTTTTTTAATCCCGTTCGTGTGGTGGAGTGAACCGCTCGCCGGAGCCTGGCAAAAGCCGGCTCCTCATTGGTCAGGCGGCCTTCTTGGCCTCGACGGCCTTCTCGATGACGCCCATGATGTCGGCTTCCTTCATGATCAGCAGGTCCTCGCCGTCGATCTTGACCTCGGTGCCCGACCATTTGCCGAACAGGATGAAGTCGCCGGCCTTGACGTCGAGTGCGATCAGCGCGCCGCTTTCGTCGCGTGCACCCGGGCCGACGGCGATGACTTCGCCTTCTTGTGGCTTTTCCTTGGCATTGTCGGGGATGATGATGCCGCCCTTGGATTTGGTATCGCCTTCAGCGCGACGAATGACGACGCGGTCGTGGAGTGGCCGAAATTTCATGGGAACTTCTTTCTGGGGCCGGCACAGGCGGCCACGCCCGTCCTATATAGACGCGTTGGCACTCGATAGATAGGAGTGCCAAAAATTATTCGCCGCCGGAATTAAATATTCAAAAGTATTATTTTGGTTAGCCGTTTCGTGATATCGCCGATTGGTCAAATAATTCAAAAAATTGAATTTTGCCGATTGAGTGCCTATTTATCGGACAAGTTCGTTTTCACGATTTCAGGCACAAGGGAGATTTCTTCGATGGCCGAAGGCAATCAGACGATCATGGAAAAAGCTGAAGCCCGCTTTGTCGACAAGCAGAAGAAAACGGCGGAGCGCAACAAGGCAACCGCTGAATACATGTCCGAGGCACGGGCCAGGGAGATCAAGACCGCAAGGCTGCGGGAGCTGCGGCTGGCCAAGGAAGAGGCAGACCGCGTCGCCGAAGCGCTGAACCCGACGCCGAAGAAGAAGCGGGTGGTCAAGAAAGCCACGGAGGCCAAGACATGAGCCTGACCTTCCCCAACCGCAGCCGCAGCTATGACGAAGCCGGCAGGCGCATCCGTTTCGTCGGCCATGACGGCATGTTCCAGATCTCATTCTCCGTCGCCGCCGATGCGATGACCAGGATGCAACCGGCGACCGCGACCAATGAAGCCGGCTATCTCGCCACATTCGATACCGAGAGCAGCGCCATCCGCGACGTGGCGTCGAAGGCCTACGACCGCACCCGCAAGAGCATGTATGTGCTGACGGCCGCCGATTTCGGCTGATCAGCCTGGTGCATGCCGCTCAAAACCGGTCCCGGTTTCGAGACGACGACATCCATGGAAAGAACATCCATGGAAACGAAGATCAATGATCCATCTTCTCGACCATGGTGCGTATCTTTTCAGCCTTTTCAAAATGGTCGAGGCGGTGGGTTCTGATCCACCATTCGGCGGCTTCCATCAAAAGATCGGGGTCGTCGTTCCTGTTGGTGAAGAACGCGTAGAACGATACGCCGACGCCAGGCCCTTTCTCGGAAATCTTGCGGTCACAGACCTCCAGTATCTTCTGCTTCAGGCTGGCTCTCACGGGAATCCTCGGTTTGCGGTGTGGCGAGCTCTTGCCGGCGGCATAGTGCCGACCTCGGCGGCTGCACAGGTCAGGACTTGCGCTCTGCCCTCTCCCGGCGCTTGACGTCACGGACGTTCATCTGCACGACCATGTCCTCGGCCTCGCGCGGGCCCATCCCGACCATCACCTTTTGCCGGATCACGGCAGGCTGGCCGGTGAAGACATCGATGATGGTCCAGCTCTGGGGCAGCTCCATGCGCAGCGCGTAGCGGTTGGCCATGCCGGTCAGCCCTGCATCATGAAAAACACCGCCGCCAGGATCAGCACCGTCCAGGCGATGACCGACAGTTTCAGCACCATGCCGCCATGTGTGGCCAGAAACTCCCGCAGCCGCAACGCGACACCTGCCGACGAAGCCGGCGCCGCGACGGTGGCGACAGGCGCCTTGACGCCAAGTTTTCCAAACACAGGCAGCAGTGACGGTTCACGCACGAAAATGACCTCGAATGTCGGGGAAGGAGCCGGAGCAAGAATGCTCCCTTGCCTTGCATAGCACCCTTTTCTCGAGCGCCCTGCATGCCAAATGCGGATAGGGACGGCGTTGGTGAAAGATGCGCGGCGCCCGTCGACTAAGGCCGGACAACACGCCGGCCCTCAGGCCGCGGCGCTGCGACCCTTTGCGGCGGGGTCGGACTTGAAGATGCGGAACGTGTTGCGCCCTGCCGCCTTGGCGGCATAGAGCGCGGTATCGGCCTGCATGAACAGGTCGCATGGGGCGCCAGCCTGGGCGAAGGCGATGCCGACCGAGGCGCCGAGCCTGAGCGACTGGCCGCAAGCGCTGACCGGCTTGCCCATCGCCTCGATGATGCCGCGCGCCAGGCCGGAGACCGCGCCGCGGTCGAGATGCGGGCCGAGCAAGACCGCGAACTCGTCGCCGCCGACGCGCGCCACCAGATCCGCCTCGCCGCAGCTGCCGGCAAGCCGCTCAGCCGCCGCCTTCAGGCATTCGTCGCCGACGACATGGCCGAACGTGTCGTTGACGGCCTTGAAGCCGTCGAGATCGATCAGCAGCAGCGCGCCGAGCGGGCGGCCCTCGTCCGTATGCGCAAGCCGCGCCTGGAACCGGCCGCGATTGGCCAGCCCCGTCATGACGTCATATTCGGCCAGATAGCGCATCCGGTCAGACAGGATCTTTTCCTCGGTGATGTCCTGCTTCATGCCGAAGATCCGCACCGGAACGCCGTCCTCGCACTCGACCGTCGCGGTGATGCGGATCCAACGGCTGCAGCCGGCAAGGGTGGTGATCTCGGCATCGAGGGTGAAGCCGTTGCGCTCGGCGATCGCCCGGCCGCGCAGGCTGTCCAACGCCTTGCGCGACTCCGCCGGGTAGCACTTGATGATCTCCGAGCGATCGAGCGCTGAGCCGCGCGGCAGGTCGAACAGGTCATAGACCACGTCGGTCCAGGTAAGCCGCTCGTCGGGCAGGCTGCATTCCCACACGCCGAGGCGCGCGGCTGCCGAGGCGCGGTCAAAGATTTTGCGGCTGTGGGCCAGTGAAAGCTGTTGCTTGGCAATCAGTTCGGCCTGCGCCGCGATTTCCGCCTTGAGCCGGGCGATCGTGGCGGCTTCTCGGCGGCGTTCGTCCGAGCGGCTGTCGTGCCTTGCCCCCCTGCTGGGCTGCGAGACATCGGTTCGCGCCAGGCCTTTCGGGGTGTAGGGCGTATCGGGCATGGCGGAGCTCTGCTGTCCTGGCGAGCGACCACCATGACGCGCAAGCGATTAACACTTCACTGACGGGTGGCCGGACTTCGCCGGAATTTTGCCGCGAAAATCCCACCCACGGGCGCCGGCAATTTTTCCCTTGAACAAGCTCTGGATGTAGCCTAGCCTTACTTGAGAAAAGGTTTTTCCAAAAGTTTTGACCGAGTTGGCCGCAAGGTTGGCTCTTTCTCTGGACTGTAAGGGAAAACCTTTTCCCAACTAAGGATTTTGGCGCGATGGCATCGGAGCCTGTCCCGGTCTTTTCCAAGCCAGTCACCTTGCGTGACGTGGCGGCGCAGGCCGGCGTCAGCGTCGCCACCGCTTCCAAGGCGCTCAACGACCAGGGGCGCATGACCGCCGAGACGCGCGAGCGCATTCGCGAGACGGCGAGGCGTCTCGGCTTCCGGCCCAACAGCCTGGCGCAGAGCCTGCTCAGGCGGCGCAGCTTCACCGTCGGCCTGCTCACCAACGATACCTATGGCCGCTTTTCGCTGCCGCTGATGTCGGGCATTTCGGACGCGCTGGTCGACAATGGCGTCTCGGTGTTCCTGTGCAATGTCGAGGAGGATCCGCGCCTCGGCCAGATGCATGTCGACGCCATGCTCGACAAGCGCGTCGACGGCATCATCGCCACCGGCAAGCGCATCGACCGCCATCTGCCGGTCGACCTCAGCAATCTGCGCGTCCCGGTGATCTATGCCTTCACGCAGCCCGATCCCGACGCCATCGCCTTCGTCTCGGATGATGCCGACGGCGCGCGGCTGGCCGTCGAGCATCTGTGCCGGCTCGGCCGCCAGCGCATCGCCCACGTGACGGGGCCGGCGAGCTTCGCCGTGGTGCATGCGCGGGCGCAGGCTTACCGCGACGTGCTGGCCGAGAACGGCTTGCCGGTCACCGAGCCGCTGCTCGGCGCCTGGTCGGAAGGCTGGGGTCACGAGGCGGTGGCACAGCTGTTCGACAGCAAGAATGAAAGGCCGGACGCCGTCTTTTGCGGCAACGACCAGATCGCACGCGGTGTCATCGATGCCTTGCGCGAACGCGGCCTCAACGTTCCCGGCGATGTCGGCGTCATCGGCTTCGACAATTGGGAGATCGTGGCCGAAGCGACGCGCCCGCCGCTGACCTCCGTCGACATGAACCTGGTCGCCCTCGGGCGCGAGGCGGGGCTGACCCTGCTGTCGCTGGTCGGCGGCCAGCCCGCCGCGCCGGGCATTCGAAAACTGCCGTGCCGGCTGGTGGTGCGGCAGTCATGCGGCCATCCGCTGGATGGCTGAAAACCACGCGCCGCGCGATCGGCGCCGAGCCGCGGACCGCGGCGAACCCTGGAGGAGGAGAACATGAGGAACCTGATTGCCAAACTGGCCCTGGCCGCTGCCGTACTGGGTGGCGGCATCAGTGCCGCGGCCGCCGAGACGGCCAACATCTGGGTGCGTGCCGACGGCTCGAATTTCATGCCGAGGATCGTCGACGCCTATAACAAGGCGCACACCAACCAGATCAAGCTGGACATCATCCCCAATGCCGAGATTATCCCGAAATATGGTGCGGCGGCCGCCGGCGGCACGGCGCCCGACGCGCTGTCGCTCGACCTGATCTACACCCCGTCCTTCGCCGCCGCCGGCCAGCTCGAGGACATCACCGACTGGGCGAAGTCGCTGCCCTATTTCTCCAGCCTGTCGCCGGCGCATGTGAAGACCGGCACCTACAAGGACCACATCTACGGCCTGCCGTTCTCGGCCGACGCCTCGGTGCTGATCTGGAACAAGAAGCTGTTCAAGCAGGCCGGCCTCGATCCCGAAAAAGGCCCGACCAACTGGGCCGAGATCGCCGCCGACGCCGAGAAGGTCAACGCGCTCGGCGGCAACATCAAGGGCTTCTACTTCTCCGGCAATTGCGGCGGCTGCAATATCTTCACCTTCACGCCGCTGATCTGGGCGTCGGGCGGTGATATCCTCAGCGAGGATGGCTCGAAGGCGACGCTGGACAGCCCGCAACTGCGCGGCGCCATCGACCTCTACCGCTCGATGGTCAAGAAGGACCTGGTGCCGGCAGGCGCGCAGACCGATACCGGTGCCAACTTCTTTGCCGCGTTCGCCGCCGGCAATATCGGCATCTCGCCGTCCGGCGCCTTCGCCATCGGCGCGCTCAACACCCAGTATCCCGATGTCGACTACGGCGTTACCTTCCTGCCGGGCAAGGACAGCGGCTGGTCGTCCTTTGCTGGCGGTGACAATTTCGTCGTCACCAAGGGTACCCCGAAACTCGCCGTGGTGAAGGAGTTCCTCGATTTCGCCTATTCGCTCGAGGGCCAGACCATCCTGGCCAAGTACGGCAGCCTGCCGGTGCGCGGCGACATCGCCAAGGAAGCGCTGAAGGATCTCGATCCGCGTTACCAGATCGCCGCCGAGGCCATGGCCAAGGGCCGCACGCCCTATTCCGTGGTGTTCAACGATCTGATCAACTCCGCCAACGGTCCGTGGACGCAGATGATCAACGAGGTCTTCTTCGGCGACGATGTCGACGGCGCCATCGCCAATGCCCAGGAGACCATGCAGTCGATCATCGACCAGGCGCCGCAGAAGTAGCGGACGCCTCCCGGCCGCCCGCCTGTCTCCCTGGGCGGGTGGCCGGCGCGCCGCTCCTTACCCTCCCCCTATGTGGGAAGGGTCTCTGCGAAGCAGCGGAGTGGGGGGCGGCGCCGACCCCCACCCGGATCTGCGGTCCGACCTCCCATAAGGGGGAGGTAGGGCGGTGCGCCGGATGCAACGGAAGAGCAAGCATGACCTCCATCACAGCAGAAACCCCTGCCCCACCAAGCGCCCGAAAGCTCACCGGCGCCGGCCGCCGGCAGTGGATCGGCCTGCTCTATGTCGCGCCGGCCGTCGCGCTGGTGGTCGTTTTCTTCCTCATCCCGCTTGGCATGACGGCGTGGATGTCGCTGCACAACTGGCCGCTGATGGGCGAGCGGAGCTATATCGGCCTCGGCAACTATGTCGCGATCCTGCACGACACCAGGTTCTGGAATGCACTGCGCTTCACTGGCTGGTACACACTGGTCGTCACCATCGCGATCTTCGCGGTGGCGTTTCCGCTGGCGCTGTTCGTCGAACGGCCGCGTCCGCTGACCAATCTCTATCGCACAATGTTCTTCATGCCGGCGGTCGTCGGCTTTGCTTCGGCCAGCCTGCTCTGGTCATGGCTCTTGAACGTCGATTCCGGCCTGTTCAGCCCGGCCGCCTATGATCTCGGCCTGATCGACAAGAAGTTCAACCTGCTGGCCACTTTCCAGCCTGCCTTCTGGTCGATCATCGCCATGGTCGTCTGGAAGGTCGCCGGCTTCACCATGATCATCCTGATGGCCGGCCTGCAATCGATCCCGCAGGATCTGCAGGAGGCGGCGGTCATCGACGGCGCCGGGCCGTTCGCCCGGTTCAGGGCGATCACGCTGCCGCTGATGCGCCGCACGCTGGCGCTGGCGCTGATCCTGTCGGTCGCCGGCTCGATCCTCGCCTTCGACCAGTTCTACATCATCCTGCGCGGCGGCCCGCGCAACCAGACGCTGACGGCAGTCTACTGGATCTTCAACCAGTCCTTCGTGTCGTTCAAGCTCGGCTATGGCGCCGCGCTGTCCATGGTCCTGCTGGTCATCCTGGTGGCGCTCAGCCTCGTCCAGCTGTGGCTGCTGCGCAAGCCGGAGGGTCTCGACTGATGGCGCAGGCGGCCTCCCGCAACCGCAAGCTCGCTGCCCGCATCGCCGAGCATTCGACCGGCATCATCGCCTCGGTGCTGTTTGCGGCGCCGATCGTGTGGGCGGTGCTGTCGGCCTTCAAGCCAGCGCAGGAAGCGCGCCTGCCGCCGCTGCCGCCCTGGCCGACGTCGGGCATCTCGCTGGAGAACTATGTCACGCTCAACAGCTTCGGTGACGGACTCTGGATCTCGGCGCAGAACAGCATCTATGTCTCGGTGATGACCGTCGGGCTGTCGGTCGCCGTCAGCGTGCTGGCCGGCTATGGCTTTTCGCGGTTCCGGTTCCCGTTCAAGGACCTGTTCTTCGTCCTCATCCTGTCGACGATCATGATCCCGTTCCAGTCGATCCTGACGCCGATCTTCCTGGTGCTGACCAAGCTTGGCCTGCACAACACGCTGACCGGCCTGGTCGGCGTCTATGTGACGCTGCAGCTGCCGTTCTCGATCTTCATGATGCGCAACGCCTTCGACGCGGTGCCGCGCGAGATCGAGGAAGCCGCCCGCATGGACGGCGCCGGCAATCTCACCATGCTTGTGAAGGTGATGCTGCCGCTGGTCTGGCCGGGTGTCGTCACCATCGCGCTGTTTGCCTTCCTCGGCGCCTGGAACGAGTTCCTCGCCGCGCTGGTGCTCATGACCGACCAGTCCAAATTCACGCTGCCGGTGATGATGACAGCACTTCAGTCGGGCCGTTTCGGCGCCATCGACTGGGGCGCGGTGCAGGCGGGCGTCACCGTGATGATGGTGCCGTGCCTCATCCTGTTCCTGGTTCTGCAGCGCTTCTACATCCGCGGCCTGATGGCCGGAGCCGTCAAGTAATTCGACCGAATGGAGTAAGTTCATGACCGCATCGCCATCCACCCAAACCGTCGGAGCGGGCAAGACGGGCAAACCCAAGCTCGCCTTCCGGCCGCTGCCGGTGCCGCAGGTCGACGTGCAGGGTTTCTGGGGCGACCGCGCCGACGCCGTCGCCAGCGCCACCGCCGGCATCCTTTACGACCGCTGTGTCGAGGCCCGAATGCTGGAGCAGATCGACCCGGACCGGCCCTCGCCCGGTGTCGTCATCCCCTTCCATGTCAGCGACGGCTTCACCGCCAGCACGGTGACGACGCAGATGTTCTGGGATTCCGACTGGGGCAAAACCATCGAGACCGCAGCCTATTCGCTCTACCGGCGCAAGAACCCCGAGCTGGAGAAGAAGATCGATGCCGTCATCGACATGTATGAGAAGCTGCAGCAGCCGGACGGCTACCTCTCGAGCTGGTATCAGCGCATCCAGCCTGGCCAGCGCTGGACCAATCTGCGCGACTGCCATGAACTCTATTGCGCCGGCCACCTGATCGAAGGCGCCGTCGCCTACTACCAGGCCACGGGAAAACGCAAACTGCTCGATGTGATGTGCCGTTTCGCCGACCATATCGCCACGGTGCTGGGACCGCGATCCGGCCAGAAACACGGCTATTGCGGCCACGAGGAGATCGAGTTGGCGCTCGTCAAGCTGGCGAGGGTGACCGGCGAGCAGAAATACATGGAGCTGGCGAAATACTTCATCGACCAGCGCGGCCAGCAGCCACATTACTTCGACGAGGAGGCGCGCGCCCGCGGTGCCGATCCGAAGGATTTCCACTTCAAGACCTATGAGTATAACCAGTCGCACATTCCGGTGCGCGAGCAGGACAAGGTCGTCGGCCATGCGGTCAGGGCAATGTACCTCTATTCGGGCATGGCCGACATCGCCACCGAATATGGCGACGACACGCTGCGGACGGCTCTCGACCGGCTGTGGGACGATGTCACCACCAAGAGCCTCTACATCACCGGCGGACTGGGGCCGTCGGCGGACAATGAGGGTTTCACCAGCGATTACGACCTGCCCAACGAGAGCGCCTATGCCGAGACCTGCGCCGCGGTCGGGCTGGTGTTCTGGGCCAGCCGCATGCTCGGCATGGGGCCGAACGCCCGCTACGCCGACATCATGGAGCGCGCCCTCTACAATGGCTCGATCTCGGGCCTGTCGCTCGACGGCTCGCTGTTCTTCTACGAGAATCCACTCGAAAGCCGGGGCAAGCACAACCGCTGGAAATGGCACCGTTGCCCCTGCTGCCCGCCCAATATCGGGCGCATGGTCGCCTCGATCGGCAGCTATTTCTACAGCCTGGCCGACGATGCTGTTGCCGTGCATCTCTATGGCGACTCTACCGCCCGTTTCGACATATCGGGCACCCCGGTGAGCCTGACGCAGGCGAGCCGTTATCCCTGGCGCGGCGCCGTCGAGGTCACGCTCGAACCGCAGGCACCGGTGGAGTTCACGCTCCACCTGCGCATCCCGGCCTGGAGCACCGGAGCCGAACTGACGGTGAACGGCGACCCGGTCGGCCTGGAGGATGTCACCAGCGACGGCTATGCCGCAATCCGGCGCACATGGAAAAGGGGCGACCGCGTCCTTCTCGGTCTCGAAATGCCGATCGAGCGGCTCTACGCCAACCCGCAGGTGCGGCAGGATGCCGGCCGTGTCGCGTTGTCGCGCGGTCCACTGATCTACTGCGTCGAGGCGACCGACAATGACAGCCAGCTGCATCGCCTGACGCTACCGAGGACGGCAAGCGTCGAAGCGCAGCAGCGGCCGGAGCTTCTCGGCGGCGTGGTGACGCTGTCGGCCACCGCGCAAGCCGATGCCGGCGACGGCTGGCAAAGCGGGCTCTACCGGCCCGCGCCGCCGGCCATCACCCAAACCCGCCTGACCGCCATTCCTTATTTCGCCTGGGACAACCGCGAGCCCGGCGAAATGCTGGTCTGGCTCAGGGACGGGTGAGACAGCCTGCGGAGTCTCCAAACGGGTTCTGAGCGCTCAGCCGACCTTGTAGACCAGGCTCAGCCGCCCGCCCGGCAATTGCTCGACCTTGGTCAGTTCCAGGTCGCGCCGCTGAGCCGTCGTCGAAAACAGCACCTTGCCCTCGCCGGCAATCAGCGGATAGAGGACGAGGCGCAGCTCATCGACCAGCCCGGCCTCGGTAAGGCTGTCGACGATGGTCGAGCCGCCCATCAAGTAAATGTCCTTGCCGGGCTGGCGCTTCAGTGCCGCGACATCGTCGTTGGACCTGAGAAAACGCGTCATCGGCCAGTTGGCTGAATTCAGCGTGTTCGACAGCACATAGTGCGGCGTTTTGGCGGCAAAGCGTGCCCAGGGCAGCTCTTCCCGCGCCGCTGGCTTGCCGGTCATCGGCAGCGGCTCGTTGGGCGCGTTCTGGATCGCGGTCCAGTACTGCTCGTAGCCAGGATACATACGGCCACCAAGCAGGCAGGCATCGACCTGATCCGTCAGCCCATAATCCTCCGACCAGGCATGCACCCAGTCGGCGATGCCGGTCGGTCCCTCCGCCTTGCCGTCGACGGAAATCTTCATGGCGGCGATCAATTTACGCATGGCATTCTCCTTGGCGCACAAAGGCGCGGTTGTGCGGCCCGCGGGCCGGCGGTTCGAAAATTTCGGGAAATGTTGGGAAATGCCGCTGCGGGGCAGCGGTCGTCATGCGGGCAATCGCCCGCTCGTCAAGCATCGGTCAGGCAAGTCTCGAAGTGTCCGGCGCTATCGTCTCCTTTCCACGGGTTTCGTGTTTTTCCTGTTCAGGCCGGCAGGCGTCGGTCGTAGTCCAGCCTCAATCTCGCCCAGCCGTCCCAGAACGGCTCCGGCTGTTCTCCGCGCAGCCTCGCGGCGAGAATGTCGAGATGCATGTGCCAGCCGGGGGCGATGTTGAGCATCAGCGAGCGGTCACCCAGGCGGCGATGGACGATGGTAAGCAGCACATCCTTCCCTTGCGGGGTCAGTGCGAAAGTGACGCCGCCGGTGCTGCCCCAGGTGATGCCGAGCCGGTGCGGCGGATCGATCTCGGTGATCTCACCCGGCATGGTGTGCACAGCCGGAAATCCTGGCGGGCGCTCGCCGGCCGGCTCGGTCAGTTCGTCGTTGCGCCAGGTGAGTTCGAAGGGCGAGCCGGCCTCGCTTCCCATCGGACCGGCGGCCAGCCATTGGCGGCGCAGTTCTGGGTCGGTGATGTAGCCCCAGATGCGCTCGGCCGGGCCGGGCAGCAGCCGTTCGATCGTCAACGTGGCCGGCTCGGTCAGCACGCCATAGCCATTCTCGGCATGTCGATCGGTCATGTCTCGTCTCCCTTCTTCTGTGTGGAGGATTTGCGCGCGTCGTCTTCGCGCAGCAATCGTTCCAATATGTCGAGCCGCCCCGTCCAGAAGCGTGAGTAGGCTCCAAGCCACTCATGCGCACTGGCCAGCGGACCAGCCTCGAGGTGGCAGATATGCGTGCGGCCGAGCACTTCGCGACGGATCAGCCCGGCATTTTCCAGCACCTTGATGTGCTTGGAAGCAGCCGCCAGCGACATCGCGAACGGTTCGGCCAGCTGGCTTACCGTGCGCCCGCCACCGGCGAGTTCGCGCAGCATCTGCCGGCGCGTCGCGTCGCCAAGGGCGTGAAAGACCTGATCCATCTCGTATGTAAGTAATTCAATCATGTGGTTGAATATGCGAGCGCTGCTTTTGATTGTCAACCGTTTGGTTGAATATTATTTGGCGGCGTTGAAAATGGCTGGCCTTTGTGCCTTAGCCGGCGTCGGTGCGACCGATCTCCTCGGCCACCAGTTCCTGCAACTGCCACAGATTGCGGTCGCGGATGCCGCAGGCTTCGAGATGGCGGATCGTCTCAAACAGATATTCCGCACCCGAACCCCAGTGGCCGACGGCCCTGGCCAGGGTTGCCGCGATCGCCTGCTTGTCGAGTTTGCCGGCATAGCGCGGATTGGCCGGATCGACGACGAAACCGAGCGCGCGGCTCATGCCGCCTTCTGTCCTGACCTGCAGCCAGCGCGGCACGTTGACAGCCGGCAGGACGGTCATCTCGCGGCGCAGCAGCGCTTCCAGGTTGGCTGCCACCGGCTCGGCGATCTCAAAAACCATGCCCTGGCACTGGCCGCCGCGGTCGAGCGCCATCATCAGACCTGGCTGCTCGACCGTGCCCCGGAAGCGCTTGACCGTAAAACAGAACGAACGATGCCAGCCGGTCGCAACCGCACGCTCGCCGCCGCTCACCTCGCCGACCGGCTTCCACAGCAGCGAGCCATAGGCGAACAGTTTTACGGGTCCAGGCGGCGCGCCGGCCAGCACCTCATCGCGGATGCGCGCATAGTCGGCGTCGGTCATGTAGACCATGCCCGGCGTCGGCCCGGCATCTTCGACCGCACGCATCGTGCGGGCAACGAGCGCCTCGGTCAGCGTCATCGTCGCCTTGCGCGGCGATGCGGCAGAAATCGGCTTGTTCATTCTCGCATCTCAGGCATGGCCGCCATGTTGCCCAAGGGCGAGGAGATTCTCAAGGCGCGGACTCAAAATCTGAACCGGCGCGCACAACCGCTTGAAAGGATTCGCAAGTATCGACTGCCCCAACGCGCCGGACGCGACCGCCCTGCCTATATGCGTGCATGCACAAGCTCGGGACCGCACCCCGAAGCTCCTCGGCGTCGTCGCCTGCAACGACCTAGTGCGGAGGATGATCCGGCCGGTCGTTGCAGCCGTCGACATAGGGATGCACCGACCATTTGGAGCCGGGCCGCGCCTGCTGCTCCTTGGTGAGCGGATCCTGGGATTGCGCGTAGCCATCCTGGTAGCCGCGAATGATCCCGTCGATATCGGGGGGCCAGTCACCGTCCCACGGCCCTCCCAGGATCTGGGCCTGCTGGACCGGATGCAGTTCGTTGTGGCCTTCATGAAAGCTGTCGTGGATATGTCCGGCGTCATAGACCCATCGGCCGGTCACACCCAGGATTGTCGCTCCGGTTCCATCGCCCTTGTTGACCTCGATGCTGGGCAGGCCGGCATCGCTCGGGCTGGCCGTGTCCGAACTGCTGAAGGCCGCGCCGAGCAGCGCGGCAAGCAAGGCTAGAAGCGCCAGGATGTAGGCAACGACCACGCCGACGCCCGACATGCAGAGTGCCAGCGCCGTCAGGGCTGCGATCAGGGCGAGGATGTTGACGGTCTGCAGGTCGTGGATCGACGCGCCCTCGAACTCCACATGCAGTGCCTCTGATTTTACCCCGGTCGCCTTGTCCTCGGCCGGATTCCCGGTGAATAGCAAGCCGTGCGAGGAGGTGGTGGCGGTTTCAGCCATCAGATAGCCGAACGGAACGCTGGCGCCGGCAACGGCCTGGCTGACGCCCACTGGGTTGTTCGGCAGCAGCAGGTTTAGGCTGTAGTCGGAGTCCAGGCTTCCGGGCCATGTCTTCTCCGACGGCGGCTCGATGCTGATGACCATCCCGACGACGCTGACCGGGCTCTTGTCGCCGAGACAAACCAGCCGGTTGTTGAGCCACCAGTCGCAATAGGCGAGAATCCAGACAATCCCGGTCACCACAAGCGCAATCGGCAAGCACCACGGTTCGCCCATCGCGATCAGCACCACAGCCATGACGGCCGCGAATATGCCGCTGGTGATTGCCGCGCTGATGTACTGGTTGACCGAGATCACCTTGTCCGCGGTCGTGCACGTGGTCCAGGATTTGTCGTCGGTGGCCATCACGGCTCCAGGCTGCTGAGGACGGTCAAGGTGACGCCGCCACTGGCGTGCTCACCCTCGTCGAACGCATTCAAATTGAGGGCTTGCCGGCCGGTCCAGCCGTTCGGCGGGGTTGCGACCGCTGTGATCGTCACCTGTTCGCTCGGCGCCAGCGACGGCTGGTCAGGCGAAATCTCGACTTTCCAGCCAGGCGGCAGCGGATGAACCGCCGGCAAATGTGCCGCCAGCCGGCGCTTTTGCTCGGCCTTGACAGACTCCTCGGTCGGTTGCCGGTCGTCACGACAGGGGTTGAGCGGCGGAATGGTGTAGGCGTCGACGGTGAAGCGATACCGGTGCGGCCGGCGGGTGGCGTTGCGCAGCTCGAATTGAAATGTCGCCGGCGACTGCGCCAGCCCGATGTCGGTGTTTTTCTGTCCGAGATTGTTGGCGAAGTTGGCATCGTCGGCCGGGTCGAGCAAGGCCTGCAGGCAATAGTGACCTGCTTCCCGAGGCGTATGCCAGTCGAAGGAGACGAACCCGGGCTGGCCGGCGGATCCGATCACCCCCACCGAGACAGGCCGGGTGTCTATCGGGTTCGACACGGTGCCGATGCCGAACGACAGATAGGACAGATGAACCGGCATCTTGACGACGACGGCATCGTTGGAGGCGTTCCAGACGCGGACGCGCACCTCGTAGTCGGTGTCAGCCTGCAACTTGCCGGCAGGAACGGGCACCCCACCCTGGCGCACCTCGATATCGGGATTGTCCCAGGTCACCGCGAGGCCAAGGCCGATCAGATAGTACTGATCGTAGATCAGCGGATCGGGCCGGCAGAATGCAGGATGGTCGATCGGCACGCAATGTGCCCGGGACCCCTTCTGGTCGACCCGACGGTCACCCCCCAGCCGCCACCGGCGACAGAAGCGGTGAGCCATCTCGATCAGCGCCGGAATCCAAGCGGAGAACAGTGCTCGCAGGATCGCCGCTATTCCACGCATCGACTCCCTTTCTGAAGCTAACGCAGGGCAACGCCTGATTAACGACGGGATTCGCGCGGCAACAGCGCTTTGGACTGGTTGGACGACTGGTGCCGCTTGTAACTCTGGTCAGACGAATAAAGCGGAACTTGAATGGTACGCTGGCTATTTCCGCGCGAAGAAACCGCGCGCGAACTGTACGATGCGCTTGTGAAAGACGAGCGCCAATATTGCGATAACGGCAAGTATGTAGAGAGCTTCGGTCGATCCGTCGCCGCCGTCAGGTGAAATAACTAACCACCTCTCGATGAAATCCATGTACAGATTCCCCCGTGCGAACTTTTGAGTGTGATCCAACATAGCTCTTCATCTTGACCCAGTGTCAAGCCATGAATCATTGCCGTCCCGGATGAATCCAACAAGGAACCATTTTACCGCCTGACCTGCGGTACGCGGCCACCTCGACAACATTTCCTAAATATTTCCTAAAAATTGTGCCGTCTTATTGATGTAGGCCTGAAGGAAATATTTGCATCTCAATCATTTTGGCGTCGTTTTCCCAAATTGCGGTCAACACTACCGACACCAGCTGCATCGGCACCTCAAGCCCCTTCGATCAGCGCGTCGCGAACAGCGCGCGATGGGTCGGCCTGGCTCGTTGTCCTTCTGGTCGACTGAATCGGCGGGCCAAAATGAGCGCCTGGGAACAATGTTGCCGGCAAAGTGTTCTAGTCCTTGCCGGAGGATGTCATGAACGATGCGTCGGCAAAACCCACGGGCCTCGTCCTTTCATCGACGGAGCGCGTGAATACGCTGTCGCATTTTCACCGCGCCGAGATCGCCCGCATGGCGGGATGGCGCGACCGGCTCGACCGGACGACGAACTGGGCGATCACGGTGGTGGCGGCGCTGCTTTCGGTATCGCTGTCCACGGCCAGTGCGCACCACGGCGTGCTGCTGTTCGCCATGCTGCTGATCCTGCTTTTGCTGTGGATCGAGGCGCGCCGCTATCGGTTCTTCGACTTCTACCGGGCTCGCGTGCGGCAGTTCGAGCGTCATTATTTCGCGCAGATCTTCTCCCCGCAGCCCGACTTTGCCTCTGATTGGCTGCTCATCGTAGGCGAAGGCCTGCGCGCGCCGAAGTTCTTGCTGTCGCAGCGCGCTGCACTGGCGCGCCGCTTGCGGCGAAACTACATCTACCTGTTCCTGATCCTGCTGTTGGCCTGGGTGGTCAAGATATCGACCCCCAGCCTTCAGACGGTGGGCCTCAAGACCGGGTTTGTCGGTTCGCTTCGTGAGGCCGTCGAAAGCGCCGCCCTTGGCCCCATTCCCGGTGTGGTGATCGTGGTCGTCGTGGCGGCATTCTATGCCTGGCTGCTTGCTATCGTCTTTTTCGCGGCCGGCGACGACGGCGAACTTTCCTTCGGCGACGTCCACGTCTGACGTCGAACTCTGGCGACCGGCGGCTGCAGAACAAATGCCGGTCCGCGCGCTGTTCTGGTCAGTTCGCTGAGGCGTTCGAGGGCGCCAAGCCGGGCAGCGGCAAGCCCGCTAGATGCCGAAGAACTGCCTGCCGATCATGTAGCCCAGCGCCGCCGCGACCAGCGGAAACAGCGTCGGCGCGACCTTGCCAAGAAGGGAAACCTGCTGGGCCTTCGCCGGGGTGTGGCGTGCATTGCCGAGATTCTTGGTCATTGCTTGCCTTAGCTTTGAATAATTCATTAGCAAATGCTGATTAACAGCATGGCCGCATTAACGGCTTGCAAAGAAATTAGATCAAATAGCCGACCATTCCTGCCGCCGATCCTGCCGACGGCGGGCACATCGGCGCCGCCGAGACGGCGGTGGCGTCACCGGTGCGTTTGCCTGCGGATTTAGTTCAAGCGCGCATTTCTCAATCGCGACCCGTTGCATGCTGTCGAGCGCGGCGTTCCGCTCTCGACCCATGATTACAATTTTCGCGACGAAAAGAAGCCGCTCGTCGAGATTTGCCGGCACAGACGTGATGCACTGCTGATTACTCCACGTCTTCTGCGGTGAACCAATCGTTGACCTCCCGCAATTCCGCACGGGCCTCTTCGAACCGACCCTGTGACCGCAACAGCTTCGCCAGACTGTTGGTCGCCTGCAACTCCCAACTCCTGGCGTTCTGCTGCCTGGCAAAGGCAATCGCCTCGCGGAAAGAAGCCTCCGCCGCTCTGTCGCCTGCTCCATTTGCAAGTTCGATCTCACCGCGAATGCGAAGCAAGGCGGCTGTAAAGTAATGTTCGCCAATCTTTTCGGCTTCACGCAGACCTTTCTCAACGGTCACTGCCGCTATACTGAATTGCCCGGAGTTCATGAAAGCTTTGGCCAGTAAGCCTAAATAACACGATTTGTCGACCTCCTCATCTTCAAGATCACTCTCGGTCAATGCCATCATGTGGCTACCCACCAGACTGTCATCGAGGCTCGACGCAGCCAGGCCGCCAAAAAAGCGCGCCACCCTTGCCCAGAGATTGAAACCGTTTTCCTGCGCCAGCGGCAGGAGTTCATCCGCCAGTCGAGCGATCGAACTGCTCTCCTCGCGGAAGGCGAACAACACGCACCCGTTTCCCAGGCAGGCGGCCAGACGATAGGCGGACTGCTGCCGAACGGTCGCCTCCGCCTCGAGGTAGAGTTTCAGCGCTTGGCTGCGATATCCCAGAATATGCAAGGTCCAGGAAAGGTAGATCATGGCCATGCTCGGAAAGTCGCTGCCGACCTTGTCTGCGCTGTCCTTGTGGCTGAGAGCGCGCTCAAGATATTGCCGGGCCGCCACCAACTCGCCCTGAGAGAACAGACTCATCCCCTTGAACTGCAGACCTATGACGAGCGCGTTTAGGTAACCGCCCTCCTCCCCGACCCGAATTAACTCATCACTGGCCGCGAGGGCCTTACCGAACTGACCTGAGTTGAAATGGGTGCCGAAAAGCCCGTCGAGCGCCCTGATCGTCGATTCCGGCTCGCCAAGCTTCCCGCTCAGTTCTATGGCCCTCTGATATGCGGCACTACCCTCGCCCGTCACGTAGCCTAGCGCAGCGTAGAGCACGTCGCCCAGCTCCAGCTCGAAGCGAAGCAGCCTGCGGCTACGATCGTCGGATTCGGGCAAGAGTTTCGCGGCTTCAAGCCCCTTCCTGAAGGTACGCACCGCGTCGACTTTTGCCCAAGTCTTGGCCGCCTTCAGCCCTGCCAGCAGCCAGTAGTCAGCGGCGCGGTCGAACAGACCTGCGTCTGCGAAATGCTCAGCGAGCACTTCGGGATAGGCAAAAGCCGCGTTGTGGTCGCGCAGTTCGATACATTCGGCAATCAATCGGTGAATCTGCTGCGCGCGCTCGTGCAGCATCGTGCCTCTGGCGGCCTGCTGCAGGAGCACGTGGGTGAACGAAAAGCCCGCGCCGGCTGTCCCCCGTTCGGCGACGATCAGCCCCGTGCGCACCAGGTCGCCAACTGCGGCGCGCAACTCCGCTTCGGGCCAATCGCAGATCTCGCGCAATATGTCGAAATCGAATTCGCGGCCGATCGCCGCTGCGATCTGCGCAATTTCCTTGGCGGGCCCCAGCCTGTCGAGGCGGGCAAGCAGCGAGAACTGCAGGGAGTTCGGAATGTTGGTCGTAGGTGACAGACGTTTCGGCTGCGATACGTCCAGCCGCAATCCTGTTTCGACCACGCTCCGCGTAAGCTCTTCGATATAGAGAGGGACGCCTTCACTGCGGTCGAGCACCACCGAAACGTCAGCAGCGAGCGCATTCGGACTGATGTCATGGACAATCGCTTCGGCATCCTCGCGGCCGAGCGCTTCAAGACTGATGTGATGCACGTCCGGCCCGTCGACCCACGGAACGCTTGAGTGGTTCCTGCTCGACACAAGCAACAGCGCAGGAGTCGAAGCCAGGCTGGCGACGATCTTGTGGAGAAGGTCGCGCGAGGTCGCGTCGGCCCATTGTTCATCTTCGAACAAGATCAGGATCGGGGTAGCACGCGCGAGATAACTGACCAAATCGATGAACGCTTGCTCGGCAATGTTGCGCTGTCGTTCGGCGCTTATCCCTTCAAGCCTGTCCGGCATAGTCGTCGGTAAGCCGAGCAGGCTTGAGAAGATTGCCAGCGCGACGTCGCTGGACACAGAACCTATCGACAATCCGTTGCTGAGCTTTCGCAGCTTTTCTTCCGTCGAGTCACCGTCCTCGATCGTTGCGATCCTCTGCAACTCCGCGAGGAATGGATAAAGGGTGCTGTTCTCAAAGGTCGGAGAACATTGCATGGTCAGCTGCGGAAAGCTGCGCAGGCGCTGCTGGATCTCGTTGAGCAACCGGGATTTACCGATTCCCGACTCCCCCGAGACCAACACCGCATTGCCACGCCTGTCGCGCACGACGGTCTCCCAGCGCTCCATCAGCAGTCGCAATTCGGCATTGCGGCCGCACAGCTTGGTCATGCGCGCACGCTTTGCAAAGCGGGTCGGCACCATGCGCGCCCGTTGTACCTGCCAAACCTGGACTGGCTCGGCGAATCCCTTCAGCTCATGTTTGCCGAACGTGATGAAATCAATCGCGCCGCTCGCTGCCTCGAAGGTCGCCGCGTCGACAAGGATCGTGTTCGGCTTGGTCAGGACCTGCAGCCGTGCCGCTAGATGTGCGACGTGGCCGAAGGCGACGGTGGACACGCCGCTCGGCGCGCCGACGAACTCCCCCACCACGACCTGGCCGCTCGCGATACCCACCCTCACTTGCAACGGATATCCCTGACTTGCCGAGATGGTGCCTACCGCATCGACGATCTCGAGTGCCGCCAGCACGGCGAACTCGCTGTCGTCCTCGCCAGCAATTGGATAACCGAAATAGGCCTGGACGGCGTCGCCGATATAGCTGGCCGTCACACCCTTGCGGCGGCGGATGACGCTGCTGCAGGTCTGCAGAAAGCTCTCGATCAGGCGTTGGAAGTCCTCGGGATCCAGGCGGTCGGCATATTCGGTTGACCCCACCATGTCGCAAAACAGAATGGTGAGATAACGCCGCTCTGCAACAGACTTCCCTGGGCTGCCGGGCAAAATCGGGCTAGCCAATGGAACCGGTGTGGTCACGGCTCTGGGACCCTCCTTGGTGCGGCGACCATGTAGCACCAGTCATGTTATCGCAAATACCGGCGCTCATCAGCCGCTTTCGATCGCGTCGAGCGGATCATCGCAGCTCGTCACACTGAACGTCGGCGTAGATCAAGTGATCTGCCGCGCTAAATGCCGCTTCGCTCTGGTCGAAGCAGAACCGTTTGGGCACCAAGCGTATCAAGGTGCGTCGGTTGCACTCACCAGGCAGATCGACTTGGAAAGTGCGCGGCGACATCGACGGCGTCGGATCGCTCCACTTCGTGTGACCGGCAAACGAAACGTTCTCAACCAACAAGCTGGAACCGGCTGCGCTGACCGAACCGGAGATGGCCTCGGCGTTGGTACCCTTTGCCTGTTCGATGCTCGGATAGTCGCCACTTTGTGGCGGTTCCCCATTTGCCGGAATCGCGTCCGTCCTGACGGCCACATTGATCCTGATATCGTCGCGCTCCGGAACACCACCGTAGCTGTTGCGAAAGGTCCAGCTTGCACGAAGGACACGCGTCTTCGCCTCCTCTCCGGGCGGCCGAGGCAACAGCTGAAGCCTGGAATCGGCGAGCGAAGAGCCTTCATCCTCCGCCTCTGGCGCCGGGCAGCCAGTGTAGAGTGGGCGGTAGCCACATTCGGAGCCACCGGCTCCCCATAGACAGTCGCTCAGCTTCCGCCAGTCCTCTGAGCTCAGGCGAGGCGCGCGGGAGGACAGGTCATTGCCGGACCCCGGCAACATCCAGGGATGGATGCCACCGCTGCCGGCCGCCCAATCCGTCCGGTGTGCGGCGATCCCTGCGTAGATGATCTCTTCCTCGCGCAGCTCGAGCAATTGGACCCAGGTTGGCGACGTGACCGTCGGCTCATGCCCCACTGCGTCCGCGGCAAAACGGCGGCCCGTGATTTGTGTGGTAAGCGTGTGGCAGCTTGTGCAGTTGCCCGTTGGATCGTCGACCGTCCTGGCATGGCGAAGTTCATTGGGGTAGGTGCTGGTGTAGCCGGAGCCGACCACGCGGAACGGCGCGCCCGGCAACCGCGGCCGATGCGGTAGAAAATCTCCCAGGCTGAAGGCGGTCGATTTGGGATCGTCGGCTGAACGGAACCCTACCCTGCTCTGTGCAATGTGCGGATCAATCACATAGGGGCTTTTGTTGTCATGGCATGCATGGCACGAGATCTTGAACGTCGAATCATAGATTTTCTCCGCCGCAGTCCTTCCGACATTATCGGAATAGTTTCGCCCGCCTGGCGGAACGAAGGGCTTTGACCAGTCGAACACGCTCTGGTCCTTGCGGCCGTCGAAGAAGATGATTTCTCCGGATTTCCGATTGAATCCGATTGTGCCGAAGACAGAAAATCTCGGATCCGACCGCGTCCAGTAGGGATCGGCGCTGACCTCCTGGCTGATATTGGATTTTCTGCAGAGGAACAGCCATTCAACGTTGCCGCGCACGACCCTTACGACACGCGAGTTCAGCCCACAGTAGGTCGTGCTGCCAGTCAGCGAAGGCTTGTCGCATTTGGGCAATGTCGCCGTCCATTTCACCACCTCTCCGTTTTCGTTCCTGTGCTCGAACTCCAGCGGAGAACCTGGTTTTGTCGGATTGGGCTTGAGGTCGACGACATTGCCATCAACTTCCAGTGGGATGACCTTCATTTGTGGGCTGTCGCAATCGCCGTCGGGAATAGGACCGAACACCGCCCGCGCTTCATCGCCAGACCTGGTTATGACGTCGGTGCTCTTTGAGGCTGGCGCCCAAAAGATGTCAGGGTTCCATCGCGTAACGGCTTCGGCAAACGACTTCCCATCGAGTTCAGCCGGAGCGAAATCGACGCCGCGAGGTCGCAGCAGCTTGACAGCGGAACCGCGCGGCAATTGTGACACCGCGCAGCCGCTCGCCTTGCTGCAAACCACGTCGGCCTGATCGGAGCCTTGCCTCTCGCCGGCTCGCGGCGTCGATACAAAAGCTGCATGTCGAAGCCCGATCGTCCCGGACAGCAGGAGAAGCGCAATGCCGAGGACAGCAGCGATCAGCGCAACGGCACGCATTTCAGCCCACTGGAGCGTGCCAGTGAACCCATAGCCGATCTTTGGGCGTCATCGCTTCTTGGCTGCGACAGAGCCAGCAGCATAGTCGGCGTGGACAGTAAGCGATTGAAATCGCCAGATGTCGTCGTCGCCCTTTACAAAAGAGGCCCGGGCATCCGCCGAATAGTCAAGAACCGGTGCTGGAGAGTGGGAGTCCTGCAGAGTGACCAGGACTATCGATTTGGTATTCACTGTCTTACCATCAACCACATCGAACAAGGTGTTGGTCACGAGATGCCGGGTCTGGAGCTTATCGGTCTCCAGTTTCTTAACTATTATTTTCATCTGCTCAAGAAGATCGTCTGGCGACTCCGGACCAAGATCGAGTGTCAACTTGAGGATACTGCTGCTTGTACTGCAAATCTCATAGTAAGACGACTGCGGTTTCGCAAAGAGGGCGGTGAACGCGGCTGCATTTCTTTCGTCGATCGTCCAGGCATAGCGGGACAAAAGATCTTGAATTGCTTGACGATCTTCGGCCGGAGGATTCTCGAGATTCCAACCGGGAGTAGCTTCTGTTCCGCAGGAATCAGCTGAAGCAGTGCCGCTGAAAGCAAAACAGAACCCGAAAACCAGGGCAAAAAACCTCAAAATCGCGCAACTGGTTATTATGCCTTTCCGACGCTCGCTCATGACGGCCCCCTCTTATGGAGCTTGATGGAAAAGTACCCATTCATCTTATACCACCCCAAAGAAGGTGTCAGCCGAAATCGATGGCATACGAGGCCACGGACATGATTTCGTGTTCCTGTTTTTTTGAATTTGCGGTAAGTTGCAATGCCCGGCCTGCAGCAATTTCATTCCTAACTTGCAAGGTAGGCCGTTGGCGTTTCCGGTATGTTATCGCTAACTAAAAACTCACTTAGACGAAGCAATAGAGTCTAATCGTGGTTATATAGGAGCATAAAAATGCTGAGTATTGTTCGAAATATTGTATTGGCACTTTCATGTTTTTTTAGCGTTGTGCCTTTGGCGTTTGCGCAGCAGAATCAGGAAATTGAGATAGTTCTGCAATCGCGCCTGCCTTCTTATGGAAACGATACCCCCCTAATTATTGACTTTACTCTCACGAACCGATCAGGCAGCCCGATCAGGGTGCTCAGGTGGACCACGCCAATCAACGGCGTCTCCGGCGAAATATTTTCAGTGACGAGAGGGTCGCAGCCAATTCAGTATATCGGCCGTTTGGTGAAGCGAGGAGAACCGACTGAGGCTGATTTTATCAATATTGAACCCGGACAATCGATTTCGGTGCCCGTCGATCTGTCATTGTACTACGCCATCTATGAAGCAGGGAACTATGCGGTTACCTACGATACAGAGGGAGTGGGTCTGCTGATTGGCCGTCCAGGTGCCCTGAGACGGGCAGCAGTTTTGAGCAACGCCGCCACGTTCAGGCTTCTGTCAGGTCGGATTCCTCCGGAACGGATACCGCTCTCGGCTCCCAAATTCGACCAGTGTGACAGCCCTCAACAGGATGATATTGGCGCTGCGCTGGCGGAAGCAAATAACATAGCATCGGCTGCCCTGCAGGTTTTGCAGGCCACGCCCTCGGCCCAGCAACCGAATTCCCAACGATATCTGACATGGTTTGGGGCGCATACCGTAGGACTGTACGCAAAGGCCACTGGAAATTTCTCGAAGATTACGGATGCTCTTGCAAACAAAGCAATATCGTTTGGATGCCACGGCAGCGACTGCGAATCGGGAGACTATGCATATGTGTACCGTAATCAACCTTACAGTATCTTTGTTTGTCCCAAGTTCTGGCTAGCCGCTCTGAAAGGAACGGATTCAAGGTCTGGAACGATTATACATGAAATAAGTCACTTTTTCATCGTCGCATCAACAAACGACTATGTCTATGGTCAGGATGCCGCCAAGGTCCTCGCGGCCGAAAACCCGCCTAGAGCCACATCAAACGCTGATAATCACGAATACTTTGCTGAGAATAACCCGGACCTTCCGATGTGAGGAACACCACACACAACTGATCTAGGCCGTGAACCCATAAACCGGGAAAATGGTCGATATTGGTGGATTGTGGAATGTAGGCTATCGGCCCGCGGGTTGGACGAAAGCGATTTCGCCGCCACGCGTTGATGATCGGCGCGTGCTGAATGGATCTTACTGGGTTCTGCGCTCCGGCGCGCCGCGGCGCGACCTACCGCTCTGGTCTTGATCAATGCGCCACGCCGTCGGATGCGTGCAGGAGTCTCCAGGTCAAGCCGATGCGGCCGTCGAACTGGGATGCAAAATGTTCGGCGGCGACGCCTTCCAGGCCGTCATCGACAAGAGCTTCGATGCTTCGTCGCAGCAGCGCGAGTTGCATCTCGCGGGCGTGTGCAAGGTCTGCCTCTCTCATGATTTCCGTGACGTGGTAAGCGATAACGGGCTGGCCGAGGCAAGACATGAGCGCGCTCGCCTCTGACGTCACTGCCGTAACTGCATCTTCGATCTTCATTCTGGCGCTCCTCATCAAACATGATGCTGGCGCCTCCCTATGAGACGACGGTGTTCCGTCGTTCCTTTTCAATTTCGACTGTCGCGAGTGGCAGGTGTGCGCGAAAAGGAGAATTACCTCTTGTTCCAGTCTCCTTGAATAGCCTCGCTACCCAGATCAGTATGCTGCAAATTTGAATTAAAGGCGACCGGATAGTTAATCGATGGTTAATGGCGGCGCTCGCACCTCAGGCGTTCGCGCATGAAACATCGGGCAGGTCCGCCTTGCGCCTCTTTTCGGACATTGAGACCAGCGTCGCTGTGCGCTCAGAAACGGACTCTCGCGATCCAGAACCGCAGCTGGATGGACCAGCAAGCGCGCCGACGAGCAAGCGAGCCGAGCAGCAGACGCGCTCGGCGGAAGAGTCTAACACCTGGGTCCCAACCCAATTTCCGGCTGCTGCGCTCCACGTTATTGCAAGACGTTCAAATTTGAGCTTTCGCACTCATGCTTTGTCGAGAGTATCTCCTGTAGTCATTCAAACCTTCTACGCTGTAAGGAGAACGCAATGACTCGCAATCACGTTGAACGTCTTGGAGAGTTCAGAGAAATCCTGGTCGCGACTCGACGCGAAGGAGTCCGTAACGTGCACCATACCCGCGACGCAATGCGGGCAAGTGGCTTTCAGATCGGGGATAGCGACGGCTCCAGCTACGGAGCCGAGTTGAAGGCGCTCCAAGAGGAAATTGAGGCAGTCGACCGCGCCATCGAAGACGAGAAGCGGTTGGCCTTGGCCCTCGAGAGCGCGGCTCAATCCCGCCGACCGACTAAACCGAGAATCGTGAAGGCAACATAGAGTCGGGTACGGCCCTCGGCGCCCGTCGCGTCGATCGCCTGCGGCATGGTGTAGGGCTCGTTGCTAAGCGACAGCATCGAGACGCTTGTCCAACTATCCCCCTGCCAGCCTCGGCAGCAGGAAAATTTCCGATCCCTTTGGCAATTCCTTCGACCAGGTGTCGCGATAGATCGTACCGTCGATGGCGACAGCGATGCCGCGGTCGATCAAGGGCTCGATGCCGGGATACTGTTCAGCCAGTTTCCTGAACAGCTCCCTTATGTCCTTGGCCTCGATCTCGACCTTGTTCTTGCCTCCGGCGGCCGCGCCAAGCGATCCCCAGAGCGTCACTTCGACCATCAGCCTGCCCGTTCCGCCTCGATCGCCGCCAGGATGCGCGGCGGCGACATCGGAATATGCGCCATCCGCACGCCGGCTGCATTCGACACCGCATTGGCGATCGCCGCCAGCGGCGGCACGATCGACGTCTCGCCAACGCCGCGCACCCCATAGGGGTGGTTGGGGTTGGGGATCTCGAGGATCTGCGTGTCGATCATCGGCAGGTCAGAGCAGACCGGGATGCGGTAGTCGAGGAAGCCAGGATTCTGCAGCCGCCCGTCCTTGCCGTAGATATACTCCTCGTTGAGCGCCCAGCCGATGCCTTGCGCGGCACCGCCCTGATACTGTCCCTCCACATAGGTCGGGTGCACCGCCTTGCCGGCATCTTGCACCACCGTGTAGCGCAACACTCTCGTAGCGCCGGTCTCGGGGTCGACCTCGATATCGCAGATATGGGTGGCGAAGGAGACGCCGGCGCCGTCGGCAACAAGTTCGCTGTGGCCGGCGATCGGTCCGCCGGTCGTGCCCGAAGCGGCGGCAATCTCCTTCAGCGACAGCTTGCCGAGATTGCCGTGCTGCTCGCCCTTGGCAACCGCGTGGCCCTGTTCCCAGACCACGTCGTCGACGGCAATGTCCCACATCTGCGCGGCGCGTTCGCGCAGGATCTTGATCGCGTTGCGGGCGGCCGAGATGGTCGCCATGGAGGACGAGAAGGTGCCCCGGCTGCCGTCGGTCATGTCGTTGTAGCCGAGGCTGGAGGTGTCGGCGACGATCGCCTTGACCTGCTCGTAGGCGATGCCGAGCTCCTCCGCCGCCACCAGCGACAGCGACGCGCGGGAACCACCCACATCGACCGTTCCGACGGCAAGCGAGACCGAGCCGTCCATGCCGATGTTGAGGTCGGTGCAGGTCTGGCCGCCGAAGTTGAACCAGAAGCCGCAGGCCATGCCCCTGCCCTGGTTCTTTCCGAGCGGCGCCTTCATGTGCGGATGGTTCTTCACCGCCTCCAGCGTCGGGCCGATGCCGATCGGGCCATAGACCGGGCCGTAGGACGACCTGGTGCCTTCCTGCGCGGCGTTCTTTATGCGGAAGTCGACCGGGTCCATGCCGATCTCCTTGGCCAGTTCGTCGACCGCGCTTTCCACCGCGAACGCCGCCATTGGTGCGGAGGGCGCGCGATAGGCCGCCGTCTTCGGCCGGTTGACCAGCACTTCGTAGCCGACCGTCTTGACGTTCTCGAGCCTGTAGCAGGCGAACGCCGTCATGGCGCCGATCTCGGCCCAGGAGCCCGGATACGGGCCGCAGGAATAGCGCAGCGTCGCTTCGGCGGCGGTGATGGTGCCGTCCTTGCGGGCGCCGATCTTCACGTCGATCGAGGTGGCGCTGGTCGGGCCCGAGGCGCGGAACACCTCGTCGCGGGTCATCACCAGCTTGACCGGACGCCCCGCCTTGCGCGACAGCGCCAGCGCCACCGGCTCGGCCCAGACATGGGTCTTGCCGCCGAAGCCGCCGCCGATCTCCGAGGAGGTGACGCGCAGCTTAGAGGCTTCCATGCCAAGCAATTGGGCGCAGTGTTGGCGATAGACGAAATGCCCCTGCGTGCAGACCCAGAGGTCGGCGGTGCCGTCGGAGCTGACGCTCGCCACGCAGGCATGCGGCTCGATATAGCCCTGGTGCGTCTGCTCGGTCTTGAACGAGCGCTCGACGATGAAATCGGCGTGCCCGAAACCCTGATGGACATCGCCATGGCCAAACTGGCTGCGCTTGGTGACGTTGGACGGCTTTACCGGCTTCTCCTCGAGGCCCTCGGTGAAGATGGCGTCGTTGATAAGCGGCGCGGAGTGCTTCATCGCCTCGTCG
Source organism: Mesorhizobium sp. P2_C7 (assembly GCF_056404515.1). NCBI lineage: Bacteria > Pseudomonadati > Pseudomonadota > Alphaproteobacteria > Hyphomicrobiales > Phyllobacteriaceae > Mesorhizobium > Mesorhizobium sp. P2_C7. The sequence continues at coordinate 168,305 of NZ_JBFUDW010000006.1, forward strand.
ACATCGGTGACATGCGGCAAAAGCTCGTAGTCGACCTCGATCAGCTTCAGCGCCTGCCTCGCTGTGCGGGCGTCGACGGCTGCCACCGCGGCCACTGCATGGCCGTCATAGAGCGCCTTAGTGCGCGCCATGCAATTGTCGAGGATGTCGTACATGGCGGCATCGCCATCGGTGAGGTCTGGCAGGTCGGCCGCGGTAATCACCGCCTTTACGCCGGCGAGCTTCTCCGCCTTCGACGTGTCGATCTTCCTGATCGTGGCGTGGGCGTGGGGGCTTCTGAGGACGCGCCCGACCAACTGGCCGGCCATGTTGAAATCCGCGCCATAGCGCGCGCGGCCCGTCACCTTGTCGACGCCGTCGGGGCGGATAGGACGTGTGCCGACGGAGGCGAAGTTGCGATTGGAGTAACGCGGATCGAAATTCATCGTCATGCTCCCTTCATCACGTTTGCCGCGTCCTGAACGGCACGCACGATCTTGTCGTAGCCGGTGCAGCGGCAGAGGTTCCCGGCGAGGCCGAAGCGGATTTCCTCCTCGGTCGGATCGGGGTTCTTGGCCAGCAGATCCTTGGCCGCGATCAGGAAGCCCGGCGTGCAGATGCCGCATTGAAGTGCTGCATGTTCGAGGAATTTTTTCTGCAGCGGGTGCAGGCTGTCGCCATGCGCCATACCCTCGACGGTCTCGACGCGGCGGCCCTCGGCTTCCGCGCCGAGCACCAGGCACGAGCACACCAGCCGGTCATCGAGGATGATGCTGCAGGCGCCGCAGTCGCCGGTGCCGCAGCCTTCCTTGACGCCCGTCAGCCCCAGGCGATCGCGCAAGACGTCGAGCAGCGTCTCGTCCGGCTGGCAAAGGTACTCGACGCTGTCGCCGTTGATTGTGGTTGAGACTGCTACACCAGCCATCACTTGCCTCCTGCACGAGCATAGGCGGTCGTGGCGGCCCGCTTGGCCAGCACACCCGCAACTTTCCTTCTGAATTCGATGGTGCCCCGCTTGTCGTCGATGGGGCGGCAGGCGCCAAAGCAGACCTTGGCGAGCCTTTCAAGCGCGGCTTCGTCCAGCGTCCTGCCGATAATGGCCTCGGCCGCCTCTTCCACAAGCAGCACCGTCGGGGCCGCGGCGCCCAGCGCCACACGGGCCGCTGTGACGACGCCCCGTTCGTCGAGCGTCAGGTTCACGCCGGCGCTGACCACCGCGATATCCATTTCCGTACGGGGAATGAAGCGCAGATAGGCATCGCCCGAGCGCGGTGCGCGCTTGTCGAGCAGGATCGCCTCGATGATTTCGCCTTTGGCCAGCGACGTCTTGCCCGGCGCGGTCGGCACGCTCCCCACGGGAATCGTACGCCTGCCCCCCGGCCCGACGACCGATGCCCTGGCGCCGGCCGCGACCAGCGCCGGCACGCTGTCGGCAGCCGGCGAGGCGTTGCAGAGATTGCCGACGATCGTGCAGCGCCCCTGCACTTGCTTCGAGCCTATCAGCTTGGCCGCCTCGACGACGCCGGGCCATGCCTTCTTCAGGGCAGAGCTCTCGCCGAGGACGGCGCAGGGAACAGCGGCACCTATGCTGAAGCCGTCGGCCGTTTCCCTGATTTCACTCAAAGCCTCAATCGCCTTGATGTCGACGATCAGGTCGGGTTCGACAAAGCCGCCCTTCATCCTCACCAGCAGGTCGCTGCCCCCGGCAAGAATGGCGGCCGTACCTGTCGACCCGGCCAGCAGGCCAACGGCATCTTCGATTGAAAGCGGACGTATGTAGCGCATCGTCTCCCCTTGGTCTTAGCGATCTCAGCGACCGTTATAAACAGTCTCCTCATAATGGCTATCCGGTTCCTCATTTGCGTCGATTAGGCCAGGGGCCGCAAAATCGAGTCCCACATCAACCTGAACCGGCGTATGCCAAGCCGTGCGAAGCCGGACGGGCTTGCGGCCAGGCCTTCAAAAATCCGAGAGCGCGTGTCGGACTGGCCAAGTCTCGTTCGTCCTAGGAACATCGAACAGCCATCATGAAAGGATACACGATATGCCCGGCACCGTACGTTTGCATCGCGTTCTGACGACCAGCCCTGAGAAGGTCTATCGCGCCTTCGTTGAAGCGGACGCGCTGGCGAAATGGCTTCCGCCGAACGGCTTCACCTGCACTGTCCATCACTTCGAGGCAAAGGTCGGCGGCACGTTCAAGATGTCCTTCCGCAACTTCACGACCGGCAACAGCCATTCCTTCGGCGGCGAGTATCTCGAACTCGTTCCGGCCGAACGCCTGCGCTACACTGACAGGTTCGACGATCCCAACCTGCCCGGCGAGATCCAGGTGACCGTAATCTTGAAAAAAGTGTCGGTCGGCACCGAAGTTGACATCACCCAGGCAGGCATTCCGGACGTCATTCCGGTCGAGGCCTGCTATCTCGGCTGGCAGGAGTCGCTCAGGAACCTGGCAAGGCTCGTCGAACCCGAGATCAATCAATGATAGCAATTCCAGGAAAACTGCGCAGCGCAATTGCGTAAAAACAAATAGCTGCGGCGGTGGATGCGCCGGCCGGAGACTGGCCGTCGATCAACGTCAACGCCAGCTCTCCGCTCGTTCTTGTCCTCGGCGCAAATCCGCTCGAATGTCGCGCACGCCGTGTCCCAGGTGTTGGCCGAGCACCGGCACCGCAGGAACGATGTAGCGCTATCTCACCTTGATGACGACCTTGCCCTTCGCACGCCCGCTCTCGACGTAAGCCAGAGCCTCATTGGTCGCTTCGAATGGAAAGACCCGATCGACAACCGGGCGGATGGTTCCGGATTCGATGAGAGAGGTGATCTTGCCCAGTTGATCGCCCTGCGCCCACATGAAAAGGAACGAAAACTTCACCCCACGGCGCCTGGCCCTGGTCCGAATACCGCGACTCAACAGGCGCAGTATCAATCTCAGCATCAGGTTCAGGCCCTTTTCCCTGGCAAATTCGGGATCCGGTGGGCCGGAGATGGAGATGAGCTTCCCACCCGGTTTCAGCACATTCAGGGATTTTTCAAGCGTTTTGGCGTCCTGGCTGTTCAAGACGACGTCGTAGCCCGACAGGGCTTTCTCAAAATCGTCTTTCCTGTAATCGACGACGACATCGGCGCCGAGACCCCTGACCAGATCGGCACTCGCCGCACCAGCGGTTGTGGCAATCGTCGCGCCGAGATGCTTCGCCAGCTGTATCGCGAATGTCCCGACGCCGCCGGAGCCAGCCTGAATGAAGACCTTTTGCCCCTTCTTCAAACCTGCCCTTTCGACAAGAACCTGCCAGGCGGTCAGACCGACCAGGGGGATCGAGGCCGCCTCTTCCATGCTGAGATTCTCGGGCTTCAAGGCCACGTCGGCTTGGTTGATGGCGATGAACTCGGCGAATGTCCCGATCCGGCCATCGCGCGGCCGCGCGTAGATCTCGTCGCCGGATTTGAACTTGCGGACCTTTGATCCCACGCTGATCACCTTCCCGGCCACGTCGTGGCCCAGGATGAACGGAGGGCGATACGGCAGGATGGGTTTGAACTCCCCGGTTTTGATCTTGGCATCCAGGAGGTTCACCCCTGCGGCATGGACCTCGACCAGGACATCGTTGTCCCCGAGCTCCGGCTCGGGCATCTCGGCCAGCCGCAGAATGCCCTTCTTGTTATATTTATCGACGACGAATGCCTTCATGGCAGTGACTTTCTGAAAGGGATTTTGGTGTTTCTCATGGGCGTGAAATCTCTTGCCCCGCTGATGTTCAGACCGGCAGGCGGAACTGTTTGCGCAAGCTCTTGTCGAATATCGCCGCGGGCGCAAAACGGCGCAGGATGCTGACCTGCCGCGCAGCCCTGCCGGCGGTGTAGCGGCGTCGCGGGCGAGCATCGGTCGCGGCCCTGACGACGACCTCCGCCACCACTTCCGGCCGATCGGCCTTTGGCATCACATCACGAAGCAGAGCGTCGACCCCGGCCCGAGCCAGATCGTATTCTTTCAACAAGGAATCCGGCTCAATCCCGTTCTGGTCGAAGACGGTGCGCACGAATGCCGGCTCGATGACCGAGACGCGAATATTGAAGGCACGAACCTCGTGATCGAGCGATTCCGAATAGCCTTCGAGCGCGTGCTTGGCCGCCGAATAGTGCGCGGCATACGGTGCCGGTACGAGGCCCAGCACCGAGCCGATGTTGATGATGCGGCCTTCGCCGCGCCCCCGCATCGACGGCAACACCGCATTGGTCGCGCGCATGACGCCGAACAGATTGACGTCGAACAGGGATTGCACCTGTGCGACCGAGGATTCCTCCGCGCCGCCAAGCAGGCCGACACCGGCATTGTTGACCAGGAGATCGATCCGACCGGTCTGTGAGAGCACAGTCGAAACGAGCGCAGCGACGGCCTCACCGTCGGTCACGTCGCAAACCAGCATGGTCACGCCGTCCGGGTCGTTCCTGGCTTTGCGGCGGCTCGTACCGAAGACGGTGAACCCTGCCCGCGCCAAGGCCTCGGCGGTGGCGCGGCCAATGCCCGAGGAGGCTCCCGTCACGACAGCAGTTTTTCCGGAATTCATATTCATTTCGTGCTCCAAACTCATGAGGGCTAGCTTTGTCGTGCCAGTTGAATTACACTCATAATATCAAATTATAGTCATAATGCAATAGCAGAAAGGAATCGCAGCCATGCGCTACGAAAAGGGCCGAAAGGACGCGTCACGGGGCCGGATCATGGAGGTTGCCACCGACCGTTTTCGCGGTGACGGCATAGCCGCGTCCGGGCTGGCAACCATCATGAGCGACGCCGGGCTGACCAACGGCGCCTTCTATCCGCACTTTCAATCAAAGGCGGAGCTTGTGCGCGAAAGCGTGGCGGCAGCTATGGAGATCCAGTCGCAGCAGCTGGCGGAAGCACTGGCCTCCGGCGGCCCGGAGATGGGCATAGAGGCATATCTGTCCGCCGAGCACCGGGACAATCCGGGAAAGGGCTGCGCGTCCGCCGCGCTGCTGCCGGAACTCGGGCGTCAGCCACCTGAAACGCGCAAAGTCTATACCGACCACTTGCTGACCTTGGTGCGCCAGTTGGCTGCAGCACTGCCGCAGGCCAAGGACCCGGAAGGCACCGCACTGGGTGTCTTTGCAACGCTCATCGGCGCGCTGCAACTGGCCCGCGCGGTGGAAGGAACCGAATTGTCGGATCGCATTCTTGCGGCGGGCAAAGATGTGGCGCGGACGCTGATCCAGCAGAGCTAGGGCGGCGCGCCAAGTCCTCGGCTGCCACACCTTGACGATCTCGCCGAAGCCCGGCGCCTTGGGTTGCTCTAAACATCGAGAGTGACGATCATGCCGCGGACTTCGGCCATCTCCAGGAGCAGGTCCTGCAGGTTTTCGTCCAGCTTGGCACCGGTCAGCACCAAAAGCTCGGCAATGCACTCTCTCATCGATATGACGGCGGCGCCGGTTTTCTCGGAAAGCAGCCGCCCGATGGCCGTGCGGATCAGGTCGTCCCGATCAGACATCGTGTCATCTCGCAATGCAGCCTCCCTCATGCTCCCCATGCCTCACCCGCGCTTTCAACGACAGGGCGTGGTTTCTCTTACGGTATGATTTTTTGACGCCACATCCGCGGCTGTGCTCACGCGGACGGCAGCAACGGCTCGTTGCCGGGCTGGATGGCTTCGACGGCGGTGGCGCACGGGGTGGGTTTGTATCCCGCAAGCCCAGGAATGCGCTGTAGGGAAGCGCAGAAAACGCCTTCAGATGACCGCCGGAATAGAGTTTCCAAACAGGCGCTGAGCGGCTTATTTGCCGCAATGATGATCGTTGATCTTGTTCAGCGCATTCGCGTCGGGCCCAACGCGGTCGTAGGAGCACGGTCCGGCCGCCGTGGTGACCAACAGCTGGTCATAATAACGCGGGCCGCCGAAAAGGAAGTTGATGAGGTTGTCATCGGCGGGGACGTAGCGTTCGGATTGGGCCTGGTGGTGATGCCGGTCACCGGCGAACGCCGAACCGCAAAGGCCTGAGCCTATCGCGATAGCGAGAGCCAAGATCGCAAAGCATTTCGTGGTCATCGGCAACACCCTCCTGGCTATTCTGAATCACACCATACATCCAAAATCGCCAGCCGGACAAAAGTTCCAAACGGCGCGGTTGGGCAAGCCCAGCCGGACGCCGAGCCGCAGGAATACCAAATGCCGACGAAGACCCATCGCGATTGGCTCTTGCCGAAGCCGGCGGCCTCGCTCATCCATGGGATTGCAACGACAGCTTGGAACCAGTGATGACCGATGCCAGCCTTTATCTAGTCGAAGCGACGATCGAGCAATTGCGCCGCGCGCTCGATGGCGGCGCTGTCACCAGCGTCGAACTGGTCGGCGCATATCTCAGGCGCATCGCGCATTTCGACCGCCACGGCATTACCCTCAACGCGGTCCCGGTGCTCAATCCAGCGATGTTCGAGGAGGCCGCCGCCTCCGACCAGCGCCGCCGCAACAGTGCCACGCTCGGACCGCTCGACGGCATCCCCTACACCGCCAAGGACAGCTACAAGGTCGCCGGTCTGACCGTGGCCGCCGGCTCGCCGGCCTTCGAGCATCTCGTTGCCAACGAGGATGCCTTCACCATCGCCCGGCTGCGCGCCGGCGGCGCCGTGCTGATCGGCCTCACCAACATGCCGCCGATGGCCAATGGCGGCATGCAGCGCGGCGTCTATGGCCGCGCGGAAAGCCCGTACAATGCCGACTTCCTGACCGCCGCCTTCGCGTCGGGGTCGTCCAACGGCTCCGGCACGGCGACATCAGCCAGCTTCTGCGCCTTCGGGCTGGGCGAGGAAACCTGGTCGTCCGGCCGCGCACCAGCCACCAACAACGCGCTGGTCGCCTACACGCCGTCGCGCGGCGTCATTTCGGTGCGCGGCAACTGGCCGCTGGTGCCGACCATGGATGTCGTGGTGCCGCATACGCGCAGCGTGCCCGACATGCTCGAACTGCTCGAAATCATCGTTGCCGACGATCCCGAGACGCGAGGGGATTTCTGGCGCGCGCAGCCTTGGGTCAAGTTGCCGAAGAGCTCCGATGTGCGGCCGCGACGCTATACTGATCTGGCGCTTGCGGGGTCGCTGAAAGGCATGCGCCTCGGCGTGCCCAAAATGTATATCGGCCGCGACAGCGGGGCGGATCGGCCGATCGAGACCCGCGCCTCGGTGCTTGCGCTGTGGGGACAGGCGGCGGCGGATCTCACGCGGCTAGGCGCCGAGGTGATTGAGGTCGATTTTCCCGTCGTCTCCAACTATGAGCGCGACCGCCCCGGCGCGCGCACCATGGCCGAGCGCGGCCTGGTGCCAGAAGAATTCGCCAACCGCGAAATCTGGGATCTCTGCATCTGGGGCTGGGACGATTTTCTGCGCGCCAATGCCGACCCGGCACTGCCCGATCTCGTCTCGGTCGACGGCGCAAAGATCTTTCCACAGCCGCCGGGCACACTGCCCGACCGCTATGAGGGCGGCTTTGACTTGGCGGAGTACGTTGAGCGGGCGCGATCCGGTGTCACGCCCGCAGTGGACATTCCGACACTCGAGGACGGTCTGAAGGGACTAGAAACGACAAGGCGGATCGATTTCGAGGACTGGCTGGACCTCCACGGCATCGATGCCGTGGTGCTGCCCGCCGCCGCCGATGTCGGGTCGGCCGATGCCGATGTCAACGAGGCGTCGGCCGCGCTTGCCTGGCGCAATGGCACCTGGGTCGCCAACGGCAATCTGGTCTGGCGCCATTTCGGCATTCCGACCGTCACCGTACCGATGGGAACGATGGCCGACATCGGCATGCCGGTCGGCATCACTTTTGCCGGCAAGGCCTATGATGACGAAAAGCTGCTGCGCATGGCCGGCGATTTCGAGCGCTCCAGTCAGCGCCGCACCCGTCCTCCGCGCACGCCCGAATTGGCCGACGATGTCTTTCCAAGCCGTCCCGGCCAAGCCCCGAACAGCAAGGCGCCCCCGCTCGCCATCACGCTTGCCGCCGAGACGCGGGCTTCGGGTGATCGCGACGAGATTGTCATCACGCTCGACCTGCCTGGCGAAGCGACCGATACGGCCAGCATCCAGCTGCACGTCAACGGAAAGGCCGTCGCGCTGCAGCGAAGCGGCGCGCGCTTCAGCGGGAGTGCGCTTGTCCCGGCCGCCGAGCATCACCGCTTCCACAGTGTCTGGCGCGGCTCGTATGGCTCGATCGTGACAGCGGTGGTGCGGCTGGAGGATGGCCGCACCGCCGGCGCCTACGCGGTCACGGGTGGTATCGAGTGACTGCGGCCTTTCGGATCGCGCGGCGTCCAGTTTCGAAACTCGCTCCCGCGAGTCATATGCTGGCGTTTTCGAGAACCGGAGCGAAGGGTACTTTGAGTACGTCAGCACCGGAAGCGCAGAAAGTGCCGCCAGATGACTCGCGGGAGTAGAGTTTCCAGACGGTCTCTCAGTCCGTCCTGATCCAGACGCCCTTGGTATTGAGATATTCGTCGAGATGCTCGGCCCCGCCCTCGCGCCCGTAGCCGCTCATCTTGTAGCCGCCGAAGGGCACCGCGGGGTCGATGGCGTGATAGGTGTTGACCCAGACGGAGCCGGCGCGCAGGCGGTTTGCCAGCTGGTGCGCCTTGCCGATGTCGCGGGTGAACACGCCGGCACCCAGCCCATAAGGCGTGTCGTTGCCGCGCCGCACCACCTCGTCCAGCGTGTCGAAGGGCAGCGCCGAGATGACCGGGCCGAAGATCTCTTCGCGGGCAATGCGCATGTCATCGGTAACGCCTGAGAACACACTGGGCGCCATGAAATTGCCAGCACCGAGCCCGCCTTCAGTGATGCGGTTGCCGCCGGTGACCAGCCGGGCACCTTGCCTCGTGCCGTCCTCGATGAAGCCGGCGACGCGTTCGAGCTGCTTGGGCGAAATCAGCGGCCCGATCTCGGTTTCAGGGTCGGCGCCGTCGCCGATCCTGAGTTTTGCCGCATAGGCCGAGACCCGCTCGACGAATTCCTCGTAGATCGGCCGTTCGACGAACAGCCGCGACCCGGCGATGCAGATCTGGCCGGAATTGGCGAACACAGACATTGCCGCTACAGGCACGGCGCGCTCGAGATCGGCATCGGCGCAGACGATGACCGGCGACTTGCCGCCGAGTTCCAGCGAGACGCGCTTCATGTTGCCGGCCGAGGCGCGCAGGATGCTCTGGCCGGTCACTGTGGAGCCGGTGAAGACGATCTTGTCGACGTCCATATGGGCGGCGAGCGGCGCGCCGGCTTCCGCGCCGGTGCCGGTGACGACGTTGACAACGCCGGGAGGCGCGCCGGCCTCCATCATCAGCGCGCCAATCAGCAGCGGCGTCAGCGGCGCTTCCTCGGAAGGCTTCAGCACGATGGTGCAGCCGGCCGCCAGCGCTGGGCCGATCTTCCAGATCGACGCTGCGGTCGGCGCATTCCAGGGAATGATCGCGCCGACCACGCCAACCGGCTCCTTGCGCGTGTAGGAGACGATCTCGCCCGGCAGCGAATTACCGATCGTGTGGCCATGGATCGACGTCGCCATGCCGGCGTAGAAGCGCAGCATGCCGAGCACGCGGTTCTTGTTGGCGAGCGTGCGCACGATGGGCATGCCCATGTCCGTCGTGTCGGAAAGCGCGATCTCCTCCCAATGCCGCTCCATCAGGTCGGCAATCCTGAGCAGCAGCAGCTGGCGCTCATAGGGCTTGAACCGGCTCCATGGTCCGTCGAAGGCGCGCCGCGCCGCCGCCACCGCGAGGTCGATATCGCCTGAATCGGAGAGCGGCACGGTGCCGATCACGGCGCCGGTGGCGGGATTGCGCGTCTCGAAGCTGCGGCCACCGAGCGCGTCGCACCAGAGGCCATCGATCAGCATCTTGCGGTGCCGGCCATCGATAGGCGTGTGCAGGGGCAGGTCTTTAACCGATACCGTCAAGATCCCGTCCTCCCTTCCGAAACCAACCTAGCGGGCGGCCCAGACAAGGCCGCGCTCGACGATCAAGGCCATTTCCGGGACCGCGAACTCGCCGGCATTGTGTCCCAGCGCGCTGTAGAAGACCTTCCCAGCCCCATAGCGACGCTTCCAGACCACCGGCATCACGATGCCGCCTATTCCCGGAAAATGCTGGTCAGTGAAGGTGGTTGTGGCCAGCACTTCGTTGCCCGGATCGACATGCATGTAATACTGCTCCGATCGGTAGGCGAAATCACTGACGCCGGTTGTGATCGGATCATCCGGCTTGGTGACGGCGACCGTATAGTCGATGATGTCGCCGGGATGCGCGACCCACTGGCCGCCGGTCATGAACTGATAATCGGTTTCGCTGCGGAAGCTGTCGCACATCGTGCCGTGAAAGCCGCCAAGGCCACTGCCCTGGCGAACCGCGAGAACCAGGTTCTGAAGTTCGGCCTTTTCGATTGTCGACATGGTGATCACGGGCACGATGAGATCGAATGCGCTGAGCTTCGGATCGGCGAACATCGCGGTGCCCTCGCCAAGCGTAACGTCGAAACCGTTGCGTTCGAGCAGATCGCGCACGATTTTCGCACTCTGCTCCGGCGTATGCCCTTGCCAACCTCCCCAGGCGATCAAGGCTTTCTTCGGCATGTTGTCCTCCTTGTAGCAATCCGCCTTGATCGATCGGTGTCAGCGCCAGCCCAGCGCCGGAGCGACATGGGTCAGGATCGCCTCGATGACATGGGCATTGTAGTCGACGCCGAGCTGGTTGGGCACGGTGAGCAGCAGTGTGTCGGCCTCGGCGATCGCCTCGTCCTGCGCCAATTCCTTGATGAGCACATCCGGTTCGGCGGCGTAGCTGCGCCCGAAGATCGCCTTGGTGTTCTCCTCGATGAAGCCGATCTGGTCGCTGCTCTGGTTGCCGCGCCCGAAATAGGCGCGGTCGCGATCGTCGACCAGCGCGAAGATGCTGCGGCTGACCGACACGCGCGGCTCGCGCTGATGGCCGGCCGCCTTCCAGGCCTCGCGGTAGACCCGGATCTGCTCGGCCTGCTGGATGTGGAACGACTTGCCACTCTCGTCGAATTTGAGCGTCGAACTCTGTAGGTTCATGCCCAGTTTCGCCGCCCATTCCGAAGTGGCGTTGGTGGCCGCACCCCACCAGATCCGCTCGCGCAAGCCTTCAGAATGCGGCTCGAGCCGCAGCAGGCCGGGCGGGTTGGGGAACATCGGCCGTGGATTGGGCTGGGCGAACCCCTCGCCCCGCAGCGTATCGAGGAAGACCTCGGCGTGATGCCGCGCCATCTCGGCGTCGCTCTGTCCCTCCGCCGGGGCGTAGCCGAAGTAGCGCCAGCCGTCGATCACCTGCTCCGGCGAGCCGCGGCTGATGCCAAGCTGCAGGCGGCCGCCGGCGATGATGTCGGCAGCACCGGCGTCCTCGGCCATGTAGAGCGGATTTTCGTAGCGCATATCGATGACCGCGGTGCCGATCTCGATGCGGCTGGTCTTCGCGCCGACGGCTGCCAGCAGCGGGAACGGCGAAGCGAGCTGACGAGCGAAATGATGGACGCGGAAATAGGCGCCGTCCGCGCCCAGTTGCTCGGCGGCGACGGCGAGGTCGATGGACTGCAGCAGCGCGTCCGATGCCGACCGCGTCTGTGATTGCGATGAGGGCGTCCAGTGCCCGAATGACAGGAAACCGATTTTTTTCATGCCTTGCGATATATGGAAGTGGCGGATGGAATGCAAAGCCGTTGCTCGCCGATCTCGGCGTCGGCCGGCTGCGCTGATGGCATCAAATAATGCTGATCCGCGCGTGGCACGATGGCGCTGCCATTGCGAAACCCGCTAGAAGTGGTAGCTACCATTGCGTATAATTAAATCAACTTGATTTGTTTTCTGCGGAAGGTTCGTTGGTAACGCGCACATGCCCCCTAGAAAAGCCATCGCTGGCACCAATCTCGAACAGGCCAAGTCACACAATCGCCGCGTCGTGATCGAAGCGATCAGGACCAACGGTGCCTTGTCGCGGGCGGCGATCGCGCGCCTGACGGCACTGAGCACGCAGACCATCTCCAACATCGTCGAGGAACTCGAGCGGGAACAGCTGCTTCGCGCGCAAGCCACGCTGAAGGGCGCTCGCGGCCAGCCGGCGGTCCCCTACTCGATCAATCCCGACGGCGGCTATTCGATCGGTCTGCAGCTCGACCACCAGCTGGCGGTCGGCGTCATCACCGATCTGTCCGGCACGGTTCGCGCTCGCATCGAGCGCCCGGTCGACCGGCCGACGCCGGCGCAGGCGATGCCCTTGCTGGCAGCGATAGCCGGCGACCTGATGCGCAAGTTTCGTTTCGACCGCGGCCGCCTGCTTGGCATCGGCATGGCGATGCCGGGTCCGTTCGACGTCGAGGGCATGACCTCGGTCGGGCCGACCGCGCTGCCCGGCTGGCAGGATTTCCCCGTCGCCGAAGAGCTGCAGCGGCTGACCGGCATTCCAGTAACGGTCGAGAACGATGCCACCGCCGCCGCCATCGGCGAGCGGCTCTATGGCGTTGCCCGCAACCTCGGCAGCTTCGTCTATTTGTTCATCGGCACCGGCCTTGGCGCCGGCCTGTTCCTGGACGGCCATCTCTACAAGGGCAGCCGCCACAATGCCGGCGAGATCGGCCACATGATCGTCAAGCCCGGCGGCCTCGAATGCGGCTGCGGCAAGCGCGGCTGTCTCGAACGCTATGTCTCGTTGCGCGCCGCCTATGAGTGCCTGGAAATCCCCGACCCCGATCATGCCTCGCCGGAATTGCTCCAGGCATTGCTGGCCAATGGCGACAGTCTGGAAGCATGGGTCGTCCAGGCAATCGATCCGCTGCGCCAGGCGATCAACATGCTCGAACTCGCGCTCGATCCCGAAACCGTGGTCCTCGGCGGTTTCATGCCGGTCGGCGTCATCGAGCTCCTGGCCAGCCGGCTCGACCCCTTGTACCTCTCGGTCAGCTCGACCAGCGCCCGCACCGTGCCGCGTGTCCTTGTCGGCGCCGCCGGCAAGGACACTTCGGTTCTTGGTGCCGCCGCGCTGCCGATCTTTTCCGAGACCAACCCGCAGTTCGACGTCCTGCAAAAGCCGCACGCCGGCTAGGCGAACTGGAGGTTGCTAGGTCGCCCCGTAGAGCACCGGCATCAGCCCGGCGAGCGCCTTGAACCGTTCCCAGGACTTTCTCTCCGGCTGCGTCCAGCCTGTTTCCGCCAGCGCCGAGATGCGGGGAAACACCAGCCGGTCGAAGACGGCGCGGTCGGTCATCGGCTCCGACCAGATGCAGGCCTGCACGCCGAGCAGTTTCGTCTTCTGCGCGTCCGTCCAGCCCTCGACAGGATCGAAGCCATACAGCTTTTCCGGATCGGACCAGCCGGCCCAGGCCGCACCCGGTTCCGACCAGGCCGGACTGTTGGCCATGTCGAGGTAATAGACCTGGCCGGGGCACACCACCATCGCATAGCCCTCGCCCGCAAGTGCGGCCGACGCTTCGACCGTTCGCCAGCCGCAGAGGTAGCTTTTCTGCTTGTCGATGACATTGCCGTGCGCCGCCTCTTGCCAGCCGCCGGTGACGCAGCCGCGAGACGCAAGGAACGATTGTATGCGCTTGAGAAACTCGGCCTGCAGCACCGCCGCGCCCGAGCCGTCGATCTCATCGGCGCCGTGCGTGTTGGTGACCACGTTGAGACGCTTGGCATGAGCGACCGCCAGCCCCTCGCCGCCAACCTCGGTGAGCCGCGCCAGCGCTTGCGGCGAACCGGACCAGGCGCCCAGCGGCACCTCGTCGGCGCCGACATGGATGGTCTTGAACGGAAACAGCTCGATCAATTCGTCGAGGATTTTCTCCAGCACAATGTAGGTCTCCGGCCGTGCCGGATTGATGCAATTGTTGGGAAACCCCTGCACCGAGAAATACTCGCCGCTCTCGCCGGGATCGCGCAGCTCCGGTATCGCCTGCAGCATCGCATAGCAATGCCCCGGTACGTCGATCTCCGGCACGACCGCGATGCCGAGTTGGCCGGCAAGGTCGACGACCTCGCGCACGGCAGCCTTGGTGTAGTAGCCCCCGCTCGGCTCGGGGCCCGAGCCCAGCAAGGGCGGCACCGGCAACCCATGGCCGCGCCACGCGCCGACTTTCGTCAGCTCGGGATAGGCCGATATTTCGACCCGCCACGCCTCGTCGTCGGACAGATGCCAGTGGAACCGGTTGAGCTTGTTCCAGGCAAGGATGCGCAGGAAGGTCTTGATCTCGGCCGTTGCGTAGAACTGCCGGGCGACGTCGAGATGCGTGCCGCGCCAGCCCAGCGCCGGCTCATCGCGGATTTCGCCTTCGGCCGGGAAGAGAAACGTCTCGGGGTGCGATCGCGCCCCGCGCAGGATCTGGCCGAGCGTGACCAGCCCGTAGAACAATCCGGTTCTCGTTCCCGCCGAAACCGCGACCCCATCAGCTGAAAAGCGGATCGCATAGGCTTCCGGGCCAAATCCGTCCGTGATGCCGAGATCGACCGGCAAGCCGCCTTCGGCCTCGTTGCGCACAATGCCTTCGACGGCAAACAGGCTGTCGACAAGGTCACCGAACGCGCCGGCGGCATCGGCGGCTGCCGTTCCCTTCGGCCGAAGTGCCAGACCTTGCGCAACAGCGCGTCGGCCGGAGACGGAAACGATGCGCGGCCACGGTATGATCGAAACCGGCACAGGCGCCTGCGCGGGCACCGGATAGATTTCGGCGCCGCGCTTCAACACCGCATTGTCGCCGATCGCCTTGGTCGGACCTAACGCAACTGGGGCAACGGTGCCATCGGCAAGCACGAGGTAGGCAGCGGTGGCGCCGTCGGTCCAGTGCCGCAGCGGATAGCTCAGCCCGTGCGCGGTGACGGTCCATGTCTCACGCGGCTGCAGCACGAAACCGTCTGGCGGCGCGAATTCGGAATGGTTGGACAGCCGTTCCGAAAGCCTGCCGCCTTCAACGGTGACGGCCGGATCGATGCGGGCCGGGCCGCTGACGCACAGCCGAAAACCTTCGATGGCCTTCGACGACAAATTGGTGAGCGTCAGCGAATAGGCGAGCTTGTCGGTGGCGGTGGCCGGTGCCCAGGTCGTTTCCAGACGGAATGCGGATTTGGATTGAAGCGTCATGACAAGCTTTCGAACAAGAGATCAGGGATGGGTGTTGAGCAAGCCGGCATAGACCCCGGGTTCGGAGTCCGGGATCTGCGTCGCGCCGACGGTGCGCTCGTAGAATTCGGACGGACCGACATCGCCGATGATGGCGTAGCCATAGCCCATGACCCGCATGTCGAGCAGCGTTGCCAGCAGCAGCGCGTGGCCGATGCCGGCGCCGCGCGCGGCCTCGCCGACGCCGGTCGGGCCGAAGAAGCCACGCGCGATCGAATCATAGACGGCAAAGCCGACCAGCTCGCCGTCGCGTGTCGCCAGGAAGCACGAGGCCGGCTGGCGCGAAAATGCCACCGTCGTCTCGCTCGACCAGCCGGCGTTGAAGGTTTGCCGCACCCAGCCAGTCACCAGTTCGAGTTCCGGCGCCAACGCCCGGCGAATGGTGACGGCGACACGGCGGACACGCGCATCAAGTTCGGGATCGGGCGAAAGCAGCGAAAGATTGACCAGATAATCCATGGAGACCCTATGGCGTTGATTTTCAGGACACCGCGCCCAGCGCGCGCACGAAATGGTTGGGACCGACCTTGTTGACCACAGTCGAGGATGGCCGGCTCAGGCGTCGCACCTCCTCGGCGTGACCGAGAAAGCGGGCGCTGTCACCAGCCACGAACGGCCGATCGGGGTCCGGCACCGCCGAAAGCAGCAATTGCGTGTAGGGATGGCGGGCATCACCGATCACCGAGAGTGTATCACCCCACTCGACCATCTGGCCGGCGAACATCACGATCACCTCTTCGGCGACATGGGCGGCGGTGGCGATGTCATGCGTGATGTAGAGTAGCGCCAGTTGCCGCTCCTGCTTTATGCGCGCCAGGAGTTCGAGGATGCCGAGGCGGATCGAGACATCGAGCATCGAGGTCGGCTCGTCGGCGACCAGCACGTCGGGCTGCACGGCGAGCGCTCGCGCGATGTTGACGCGCTGGCGCTGGCCTCCCGACAGTTCATGCGGAAACTTGTGCGCGGTCAGCGCCGGCTCGAGGCCGACCCAGTTGAGGAGATCGGCGACACCCTTCACCTGCTCCGCCTTGCTCCTGGCATGGCCATGCAGCGCCAGCGGTCGCGCCAGATGATGCTGTACCGAAAACACCGGGTTGAGCGAGGCGAACGGATCCTGGAACACCATCTGCACGGCGCGGCGGTAGGCCTTTTCCTCGGCGGCCGTGCCGGTCCGCGTGATGTTGCGGCCGCGATAGAGCATCTCGCCGCCGGTCGGCTTATCCATGCGTGCGATGATGCGGGCGCAGGTGGTCTTGCCGCAGCCGGATTCTCCAACCAGCGCCAGCGCATGGCCGCCCTTCAGCGACAGCGAGACACCGCGCAACGCCTGCACCAGGCCGAAGCTGCGCTCGATGCCGTCCAGCCTGACGATCGGCTCGGCCGCGATGGCTGCTGGGGGAACAGTCATCACGGCATTCATGTGATCGCGTCCTTCACCGAGGGATGGCCGGGCAGTTGCGGGATCGCGCCCCAAAGCTTTCGCGTGTAGTCGTGCGCCGGCGCGCGGCTGACCTGCCTGACATCGCCGACCTCGACCAGTTCGCCCTTCAGCATCACTCCGATGCGGTGACAGAGCTGCGCCATCAAATGCAGGTCATGGGTGATGAACAGCACCGAGAAACCATAGCCGCGCTGCAGGTCGATGACCTGTTCGAGGATTTCGCGCTGCACGACCACGTCGAGCGCGGTCGTCGGCTCGTCCATGATGATCAGCTCCGGCTTGAGCGCCAGACAGATGGCGATGACGATACGCTGGCGCATGCCGCCTGAGAACTGGTGCGGATAGTCGGTCAGCCGGCTGACCGGAATGCCCACCAGCTTGAACATCTCTTCGGCGCGCGCCCGCGATTTTTCGCGCGACGAGCCGGTATGCCGGCGCAGCACGTCGTGGAACTGCGCCTCGACCCGCATCAGTGGATTGAGCGAATTCATCGCGCTCTGGAACACCATGCCGATCCGTCGCCAGCGGACCTCCTGCAGCCGGGTTTCCGGCAGCTTCAAAAGATCCTGGCCGTCGAGCAGGATCTCGCCACCCGCCACCCAGGCCGGCGCCTTGGCCAGCCGGGTGATGGCGTAGGCGATCGTGCTCTTGCCGCAGCCGGATTCGCCGGCGAGCCCAAACAGTTCGCCGCGGCCGATGTCGAAGGACACGTTCTTGACCGCGCGGAAGGCGCCCTTGTCCAAGAGATAGTCGACGCTGAGATCGCGGATTTGCAGCAGCGCCTCGTTCACCGTGCCGCCTCCAGTTCGCGCTTGCGCAGCCGGCTGAGGCGCAGCCAGCGGCTGAGCGCCGGACCGGAGCGCAACTGCGGATTGGCGATCTCGTCGAAGGTGAAGTTTAACAGCGCAAGGCCCAGCCCGACCAGCGCGATGCCGGCGGCCGGCGCGCTGATGTCCCACCAGGCACCGACGATGATGGCGGAGGAATTCTGCGCATTGTAGAGCATCGTGCCCCAGGTGACGTTGAGCGGGTCGCCGAAGCCGAGATATTCGAGTGTCGTCTGCGCGACGATGGCGTAGATGATCGAGCCGACGATGTTGATGCCGATCAGCGGCACCAGATTGGGCAGGATCTCGACGAAGATGATGCGCCAGGAAGGCTCGCCGACCATGCGCGCCGCGGTCACGAACTCGCGGTTGCGAAGCGCCATCGTCTGCGACCGCGTCATGCGCGCGCCCCACGGCCATGAGGTCAGCGCGATGATCATCATGATGGCGACCGGCCCGACCGTGCCGGCGAAGGAAGCAAGCAGGATCAAGAGCGGGATGTTGGGGATGACCAGCACCGCATTGGTGATCAGGTCCAGCGTCGCATCGGTGCGCCCGCCGAAATAACCGGCGACCAGCCCGATGATGGTGCCAAGTGCGGTGATGAACAGCCCGGTGGCAAAACCGACCGCCAACGACGGGCGCGCGCCCCAGACGAATTGCGCATAGACGTCGCGGCCCATCTTGGTGGTGCCGAAATAATGCTCGACGGTCGGCGGCTGATGCGAGCGGCCGACCCGCGCGCCCGGATCGGTCGGCGCCAGGATGGGTGCGAAGAGCGCCATCAGGCAGAGCGCGGCGACGATGATCAGGCCGGCGACGGCCTTCTTCTGCCGCCACAGAAGTTGCCAACCGAAATTCATGCCCGTTCCTCCCGGATGCGCGGATCGACGACACCATAGAGGATGTCGACCAGCAGATTGGCGCCGAGCGTCGCCATCGTCATCAGCAGCAGCTGGCCCTGGATGACCGGATAGTCGCGCGCCACGCTGGCGGTGAACAGCGTCAGCCCGAGGCCGGGATAGTTGAAGACGATCTCGGTGACGATCGAGCCGCCGAACACCGCGCCCAGCATCAGCGCCAGATTGGTCAGCACCGGCAGCATCGCGTTTCGCGCCGCATAGGAAAACATCACCACGGTCTCGCCCAGCCCCTTGGCGCGGCCCATGGTGACATAATCCTCGCCGAGCACCGATATCATCGAGGAGCGCATCGTCGTCTGGAATTCACCGATCAGATAGGGCGACAGCGTCAGCACCGGCATCACCGCGTGCCAGAAGACGCTGCCGAAAAAGGTGAAGTTCAGGCCCGGATCGAGATCGGGATTGTAGGCATAGCCGACCGGGAACCAGCGCAGCGTCACGCCAAAGGTGAACAGGGTCGCCAGTCCGATGATGACCGGCGGGATTGCGATCAGCACGACAGAAAACGGCGAGACGAACGCATCGAAGCGTCCGCCTCGCCGCCAGGCTGCCACTGCGCCGAGGGAGACTCCAACGCAGAGGGAAAAGATGATCGCCGTGGTGACCAGGAAGGCGGTCCAGCCGGCCGAACGGGCGAGGACCTGGGTGACGGTCTGCGGGTAGTATTTGACCGACACGCCGAGATCGAGCCGGGCGAGGCCGGTGATGTAGTCGACGAACTGTCCCAGGATCGGCTGTTCGACGGCACCGAAGCGGGCCTTGATCGCCTCGATCGCCGCCGGTGTCGCGCGCGGCCCAAGCTGTGCGATCATGCCGTCGACCGGGCTTCCCGGCATCAGCCGGGGAACGGTGAAATTCATCACGATGGCAAACAGGAAGGCGACGAAATAGACCCCAAGCCGTCGAAGAGGAATCCGCATCGGCTATTCCTTGTGCTCGATTGCCTTCTCCGTTTGGCGGAGAAGCTGTCGCTGGAAGCGACGGACGAAGAAGCGGCTGCAGGCATCTTACCATGTCCGGCATCCGGCCTCGCGGCGACCGCCGCCGAAGCCAGGATTTTGCGACACGGACCCCTCTCCCCTCATGAGGGGAGAAGGGCGTTACTTCAGACTTATTGTACCGGCTTCAGGCGCAGCAGATGCATCAACCGCATGCGGTTGTTGTCGTGGTTCTCCGGGTTCATCACCGGTTCGTCCTTGGTCACCCAGCCGGTGAAGCGCTTGGTCGAATACTGATACCAGGTCGGTCCGTTGAACACCGGCACCACCGGGAAATTGTCGGCGATGATCACCTGCACCTGGTCGAACAGCTTCTTGCGGTCTTCGTCGGTGGTCGCCTTGCGGTAGGCGTCGAACACCTTGTCCAGTTCCGGATCGGAGTAGCGCGACGGCGCACTGGTGATGCGCCCGGCAAAGGCCGTCGACAGCGACTGGTAGTAGCCGCGGAACGGCGTCGGTCCGTCGGCGCGGGAGTTCATGACCGCATCGAATGAGCCGTCGAGAATCTGCTTTTGCCACTGTTCGTATTCCGGTGTCGCCACCGAGGCGTTGATGCCCGCCTTGCGCAGGCCTTCTGTGGCGATCTGCACAGCGTCGATCCAGTCGGTCCAGCCATTGGGAACGATGATCGCGAAGGCGATCGGCTGGCCCTTCGGCGTGGTGCGCATGCCGTCGGCGCCCTTCTTGTAGCCGGCGTCGTCAAGCACCTTGTTGGCCTTGTCGACGTCGTAGGTCATCCACACATCTTTGTCGCCTTCGGCCGCCTTGTTGCGCCAGGCGTCGAAGCGCGGCGGCAGGCCGCTGGCGTGCAGGTTGACCACCGGATAGCCAAAGCCGGCAATGTCCACCATCGCCGTGCGGTCCATGACCAGGCTGAAAGCGTGACGGAAATTGATGTCGTTGAAGGCCTCGGCCAGCGCCGGATTGGCGGTCTTGAAGTTCACCTGGAAGGCGATGGTTTCGGCCGGCGGCTGCCAGTAGCCATTGTGGTCCTTGTCGAGCGCGACATAGGTCTTGTCGATCTCGGGCAGGAACGAGCCGATCCAGTCCATCGAGCCTTCCGGCAGCAGTGCCAGCATCTGGTCGTTGCCGGAGATCTGCGGCAGCTTCAGGCAGTCGACATGCAGCGAGGCGGCGTCCCAGTAATTCGGGTTGCGGCATTGCTCATAGACCTGCGGCGTGAAACGGCGGATCTCGGTCATCGGGCCGGAGCCGACCGGCTTCTCGTTCTTGAAGGCAAGCGGATCGGCGACATCCTTCCAGATGTGTTCGGGCACGACAGGGAAATCGGCCATCGATTCCGGGAAATGCGTGTCGACATCCTTCAGAGTGATCTTCACTTCGGTCGGCGAAGGCGCTTCGACCGAGGCGACGCTGCCGCCGACGCCGACAATGTCGACCGCCGGGTTCTTCAGCATGAGCTCGAGCGTGAATTTCATGTCGGCCGAGGTCAATGGCTGACCATCCGACCATTTGACGCCGTCGCGCAGCGTGTAGGTGATCGATTTCAGATCGTCGGAGAATTTGTAGCCCGTCGCCAGCCGGAAGATCGGCTTGCCGCTGTCATAGTCGTTGAAGATGACGAGCGGCTCGTAGACGAAATCCATCGTGCTCTGGCGGCGCCCGCCAAGGTCGAAGGGGTTGAAGTTCTGCACCCAGCTCGTCTGCTCCTCGATGTGCATGGCGAGCACCGATTCGGCGGACGCCGGTCGCGCGCCGAAGGAGAAAGTCGTGGCGATGGTCGCGGCGACGAAAGCCGTGCCAATCAACAACCGCCGGCGTGAAACAGCCGTCGACGGGTCTTGCAGGGAACGCATATGCGGGTCTGGCAGCCTGTCAGTCATACTTCATCTCCCATTGTTGATCGGCATTTCCGCCTCTTCGGGCGAGTAACGTAAATCAATTTGATTTAATCCTAGGAGGTAAAGGGGGCCAGCGTCAACGGCTCTGTTCGGCCGTCCCCATGAAGCACGCTCCCGCCCTTGTCGAAAGGTGCGGCAACGAGGGAAGGGTTTCGTCAGCGGAAGGACCTGGATCGCGATGCGGAGGGATCGCGTCGAGCCCTATTCCAGGTGTTCAATGCACCGGTGTCGCGGGACGATCATTGTGACGGGATGGTTTCCCTCTCCGCCGCCGGCGGAGAGGCATCAAAGCTCACACATCGCTATTTTCGAAGGCACCGATGCCTTGTGCGATGAGGTTGGTCGCCATCACCAGCGATACGATTGCCGCGGAATTGAAGACGACGACCCACCATTTGCCGCCGGTCAGGAAGCCGTAGCCGTCAGCAACGGCCAGTCCCCAGTCGGCGGAAGGCGGCTGGATGCCGAGGCCGAGAAAGCTCAGGGTGGCGATCGAGAAGAACGCGTAGCCCAGCCGGGTGACGAGCTCGATGAGGATCGTTTCCCGAACATTAGGCAATATCTCCAGGAACATGATGGCGAGAGCACCCTCCCCGCCGAGCCGGGCGGCACTGACATAATCGCGCTGCTTCTGCTCGCGCACGGCGGCCCGAACGGTCCGCGCCACCAACGGCGCGTAGGCGATGGCGATCACCAGAACAACGGTCAGGTTCGATGGGCCGATTGCGACAAGTGTCATGGTCACGAGAACGATGAACGGAAACGCCATCAGCGTGTCGAGCAGCCGGGCCCCGATGGCATCGACCAGGCCGTCGAAATAGCCGAGCACCAGCCCGATGATGCTGCCGGCGGTGACACCGGCAAGCGTGGCGAGCGGCGCAACCAGCAGGATGTCGCGCGATCCGACGACGATGCGGGACAGCACGTCGCGGCCGAGCTGGTCGGTGCCGAACCAATGCACGGCATCGGGCGGCGTCAGCATCGCCAGAAAATCCTCGGCATAGGGATCGTAGGGAACGAAGAGATTGCCGAACAGCGCGCACGCGATCCAGAACAGCAGCACCAGCGAACCGGCCACGACCGACGGAGGCAGTCCGGCAAAAGCGCTGCCGATCCTGCGCGTCGCCGCCAAGCCGACCACCGCGCGCCGCGGTGCGGGAAACTCCGCCAGGTCTGTCATGATGATACCCGGCGGCGTTGTCGCGGATCGAGCAAGGCCAGCACGAGGTCGCCTGCCGCCGCCGACAGCACGAATATTGCCGCCATCACCAGCACACCGGCTTCAAGCATCGGGAAATCGCGTGCCTTGGCCGCATTCAGAACCAGATTGCCAAGGCCCTGGATACCGAACAGCGCTTCGATCACCACCAACCCGCCAAGCATGTAGCCGGTCTGGGTCGCAAGCACCGCGATGGTCGGCGTCAGCGCATTGCGCAGCACATGCCGAAAAATGATCTCGCGCCGCTCGAGTCCCTTCAAGACGGCGGTGCGTGTATAGTCGGCGGCCATAGCCTCGATCACGCCGGCCCGCGTCATGCGGGCGATATAGCCGGCAAGGTTCAGCACCAGCGGCAGCGCCGGCAGGATCAAATAGTAGCCATTCGTCCAGAAGCCCGCACCGTCGGGTGCGACGCCCGAGATCGGGAACCAGTTCAGCCACAGGCCGAAAACGATAAGCAGCATCAGGCCGGACACAAAGTCCGGGACAATACCGAAGGAAACGCCCGCCATCACGATCAGCCGATCGATGAAGCGGCCCGCATTGAGACCGGCGACGACGCCGGCGCCGACCCCTAACGGAACCAGGAAAACCAGGATGATGCCGGCAAGCGCCGCGGAGCGCTTGAGGCTTTCCAGCACGAACGGCGCCACCGGTCCGCCCATCGACAGCGAGGTGCCGAAATCGCCGGTGAGTGCGTTGCCGAACCAGCGCCAGTACTGGACGAGAACCGGCTGGTCGGCGCCGAGCCGCTTGTTCAGTTCCGCCACCGCTTGCGCATCGGCAAACGGCCCGAGCATGACGCGGCCGACATCGCCGGGCAGAACCTGCCCGGCAAAGAAGACCAGTATGCTGACCAGCCACAGCGTGAGCAGAAGTGTGCCCGCGCGCGCCGATACGGTGCGGCCACTCAGCATCGCGTCTTGCCGCCTTGCCTTGAACCAGTCCCATCCCGATGGAATCGGAATGGGACGTCTCCTCGCTTGAGCATCATGCCTGGACGAAGGTAACGCGGTCGAGCAACAGGTGCGAAATCGCCGTGAAGCGCACGCCCTCGACCTTGGTGCTGGTGATCCGGCTGTACTGCGAGAAGTAGCTGATGATTGCCGGCGTTTCGTCAAGCAGGAGGGTCTGGATCTTGCCGGCGGCAAGGCGCTGGGCGTTGAGATCGCGTGCCTTGGAGTAGTCGAGCAGCAGAGCATCGTAGGCCGGATTTCTGAAATGCGCCGCGTTCCAGGCCCCCGAACTCTTCAGGGTCGCGTTGAGGAAGATGTCGGGCGTGCCGCGATGGCCGTAGTCGGTGATGCCGAGAACCGAATCCAGCCAGGGCGAACTGCCGAAGGTCGCCGAGCCGTAATAGGCGTCCTGTGGCAGGACATTGAGCTTGACGTCGATGCCGGCCTTCTTGGCGAAGTTCTGGATGATCACCGCATAGTCGGGAATGTCATAGGCGCGCTCGGTGGTCAGCGTCACTTCGAAGCCATTCGGCACGCCCGCCTCGCCCAGCAACCGCTTGGCCTCGGCGATATCCTGCTTGCGCTGCGGCACCGACGGGTCGGCGGAGGGGAAGACCGGCGCGAACGGGGTGTCGTTGCCGACGATGGCGCGGCCTTTCAGCAGCCCCTTTACGATCGCCTCGCGGTCGAGCGTAAGCGCCAGCGCGCGACGGATGCGCTTGTCGGTGAACGGCGCCTGGTCGGTCCGCAGGTGCACCTGGTCATGCGAGCTTGCCTGCACGCTCAGCAGCTTGAAGTTGGGATTGCCCTCGATCGCCAGTTCCAGCCGCGTCGTGCTCGGGATGACGTCGAGCTGGCCGGCCTGCAGCGCCAGCACCTGGGCCTGCTCGTCGTCGAAGAACTTGATCTCGACACGGTCAGGCAGCGCCTTGTCGCCCCAGTAATCCGGATTGCGCACGAAGCTCGCGCCCTGCTTGGGACGGAAGGATTCGAGCTTGAACGGGCCGGTGCCGTTGAAGGTCTTCTCGAAATCGCCGGCATAGTCGGCCGGCAGGATGACGGCATTGTAGACGTCGGAGGAGACATAGAAGGGGAAGTTGCTGTTGGGACCGTCGAGGTCGAAGGCGACGGTTTCGTCGTCCACCAGCTTGGCGCCGCCCTTGGACAGGATGCCCTTGTAGGCCGACAGCGCCGATGAGCCGCTGGCCGGATCGACAAGCCGCTCGAAGCTAGCCACCACGTCCTTGGCGGTGACCGCACGGCCGTCGTGGAATTTCACCCCCGGACGCAATTTGAAGGTCCAGCGGCTGGCGGTCTCGTCGGCCTCCCAGGACAAAGCGAGCTTAGGCTGCAGCCCGTCCTTGGGATCGTCGAGGATCAAATATTCACCGACCTGGCTGATCACTCCGATGCTGGCCGGATCGGTGACCGATACGGGATCTATCGCCTTGGTCGGCTGGCCGAGCCCGACGCGGACAATGCCGCCGGCAGCGGCTGATGCGCGCGCGCCTCCAAGTCCCTGCGAGGCGGCAAACCCGGTCAAGCCGAGCAGCGCTGCGTATTTCAGCAGATCGCGGCGCTTGAGAAAGCCGCCCTGATATTCGTCGACGGCGACATTCCAGATGTCCCCCGACAGATTGCGAAGTGCGTCGATATCTCTGTGTTTGGTCATGTTCTAAACCCCTGTCTGAAATGAAGATTGAAAAGCTGCTCTATGCGACGGGTTCGCCGTCGAGATGGATGCGATCCACGGCCTGCGGGTAGAAGGCGACGAGGCCCTTGATCTTGGGCATCTCGGCGATCGGGTCGCGGTAGCTCCAGGCGATGTCCGGGCGCACCGAACCGTCGCTCAAGAGCCCGGACCAATAGGAAGCGATGCCCTTGTAAGGACATCGCGTCGTTGTGGCGGACGCCGTCAGCCGCTCCAGATTGATGTCATCCGGATGCAGGTAGAAGCGCGTCGGCAGATGCGTCTCGAACAGCAGCACCGGGCGGTGGCTGTCGGCGAACGGAGCGCCGTCGAACCAGACCTGCACATGGCTCGCGCTTTGCAAAACATCGATGCGGGCATAGGGATCGCGGGCATGGACGAAGACCTCTTCATCCTCCTCGAACCACTGGTCGACGAGCTTCCAGCTGAAGGCGATGCGACCGGCGAGCGGCGACAGGTCTTCACCCGGCGGCGACACGAACGACCAGGCCGCGTTGGCGCTGCGCCTGTCGCCGGTGTCGATATCCCAGTAGGCCGTCTCGCCGCCGACCGCGTGCGGCTCGCGATGCAGCGAGGGCTTCAGCACCGACGCGTCGACCGACGCCACCGGGAAGAAGTAGATCGGCAGGAAGTGGTTGGAGCGAAGCACCAGCACGTTTCGGCTGTCGGCGATGGTGCGGCCGCCGAATTTGACGCGCACGCGCTTGGGACTGTGCAGGACATTGACGAGATGCGGCGCGGTCGCTTCGCGCGGCTGCAGTCTGGGTGCGGCGGTCATCTTCGGTCTCCGGGGTCAGGACACGGCGCGCGCATTATCGCGCTGCTCGGCGAAGCGGTTGGCGGGTCGCGCCAGGCCGAAGCGGTCGCGCAGCGTTCCCGGCGCGTATTCGGTCGGGAACACGCCGCGGCGCTGCAACTCAGGCACCACCTGCTCGGCGAAGTTGACCCAATCCTCCGGCAGCAGCGGGAACATCAGGTTGAAGCCGTCGGCGGCACCCGAGACGAACCAGTCCTGCAGCTGGTCGGCGATCTGCGTCGGCGTGCCGGCCACGGTTGGCACCGAACCGCCGTTGGCAAGCTTGCGGGCAATCTCGCGCAGGCTGAGATTCTGCTTCGACCACTGCCTGACCCGGTTGAGCGATGTGCGTCCGCCATTGAAGGTGCTCTCGTCCGGCAGCGCCGGCAGCGGCCCGTCCGGCGGATAGGCGGAGAGATCGATGCCGCTCCAGCTCGACAGAAGGTCAATGCCGACCTGGTCGGGAAGCAAGGTCTGCAGATACTCCTGCTTTTCCCGGCCTTCCGCCTCGGAGGCGGCGACGATCGGCAGGATGCCCGGCAGGATCTTGAAGCTCTCCGGCCGCCTGCCGTGACGGGCAAGACGCTCGTTGATGTCCTGGCGATACTTGATGCCGTCTTCCCTGGTGCTGAAGATGGCGAAATGCACATCGGCCTGGGCGGTGGCAAAGTTCTTGCCGTCCTCGGACGATCCGGCCTGGACGATCAGCGGATGGCCCTGCGGCGGCCGCGAGACGTTGAGCGGCCCGCGCACCTTGAAGTGCTTTCCCTTGTGATCGATCGGGTGGACCTTGTCGGGATCGGCGAAATAGCCCGATGCCTTGTCGATCAGCAGCGCTTCGTCTTCCCAGCTGTCCCACAGCGCCTTGACGATATCGAGGAATTCGGCCGCGCGCTCGTAGCGGAATGCATGTTCGATATTGCCGTCGCGGCCGAAATTGCGTGCCTCCTCGTCCATGGCCGAGGTGACGACATTCCAGGACGCCCTGCCCTTGCTGATATGATCGATCGAGGCGAACATGCGCGCCACATTGTAGGGCTCGCTGTAGGAGCTCGACGCCGTGGTGATCAGGCCGATATGCCTGGTCACACCGGCCAGCGCCGACAGCAGCGTCAAAGGCTCGAGCCGGGCATTGGCGTAGTGGGCGACGCCGCTCTTGACCGAATCCCAGATCGACACGTGGTCGGCGACGAAGATGGTATCGATCTTGGCGCGCTCGGCCGCCTGTACGAGATCGCGGTAGAAGTCGAAGTCCAGCACCTCCCGGCCCGGCGCCCGCGGATGACGCCACGACATCCGGTGATCGCCCTGCGGGTTGAAGAAAAATGCGCTGAGGATCATGTGATCTCGAGCCATGCCGGCCTCCTTCCAAATCTGCTCTCCGGAGACCGTCGCGCTGCTTTGGCAGACGGCAACAATCTCTCGTGAACGATGAAAGGTAGATTGCGCTCCGGCTTAATTCGAGTAATTTTATAGAGATTATGTATTGCCAAAGCGGAAGCGATTGCCCTCGATGGCCGCGCTGGAAGAAAGTGGTTTCAAGCTCCCAATGTCCTCCTTGGTTCTCAACGTCGATCAGCTTTCCATCGCCTATGACGGGCGCAACGGATCGCATCCCGCCGTCAGCGGCGTGTCGCTGCACATAGGCCAAGGCGAAGCGCTTGGCCTGGTCGGCGAGTCGGGATCGGGCAAAAGCTCGGTGGCGCTCGCCATCCTGCGCTATCTGCCGAAAAATGCCCGCATCGCGGCATCGGCGCTTGAATTCCAGGGCCGAGAAATCCGCGACCTCTCCACCGAGCAGCTTCGCCAGTTGCGGGGCAACCACATCGCGGCCGTCTATCAACACCCGGGCGCCGCCCTCAATCCAAGCATGACGATCGGGCGGCAGATCACCGAGACGATCATGCGGCATCGCCCGGTTCGCCACGACGAGGCCCGCGCGCGCGCCGCCGAACTGCTCGGGCGCGTCAGGGTAAGCCGTCCGAACCGGGTGCTGGATCTCTATCCGCACGAATTGTCCGGCGGTATGCAGCAGCGCGCCAACATTGCCATTGCGATTGCGCTCGACCCGTCGCTGCTGGTGCTGGACGAGCCGACGACGGCGCTCGACGCCAGCGTGCAGTCGGAGATCATCGCCATCCTGCACGACCTGCGCAAGGATCACAAAACCAGCGTGCTTCTGATCAGCCACGACATCAACATGGTCCGCCGCTCCTGTGACCGCGTGGCGGTGATGCAGTCGGGAACGGTGGTCGAAAGCGGCGTCGCCGCTGATGTCTTCGACAATCCTCGCCACGCCTACACAAAGGCGCTCATCGCCTCGATCCCGGCCCTCAACTACACCAAGCGGGACGGCAGACTGGCTGAGACGGACGGACCCGGTCTGGCAGTGCACCCGACGCCCAACGATGAAGACGCCGGCACTCGGACAGAGCGCCAGATCGCGATCGCCTGCAAAGGCATCAGCCATGCCTTCGGCAGCCAGCTAGTGCTCAGCGATATCGACCTCGACATAGGCCAGGGCGAGACCTTCGGGCTGATCGGCGAATCCGGCTCCGGCAAGTCGACCTTGGCAAGGATCGTCACCGGCCTGCAGACACCAGACGCCGGATCGGTCGAGCTGTTCGGCAGGACGGTCGCGCCGCGCGTCGAGAAGAGAAACCTTGCCGACCGGCGCGACGTGCAGATGGTCTTCCAGTCGCCGGATCGCACGCTCAATCCGCGCCAGCGGATCGGCAGGATCCTCGGCCGCCCGCTGCGCCGGCTCGCCGGGCTGCGCCGTGGCGAGGTGAGAGCACGCGTCAGCGATCTCTTGCAGTCGGTCCGTCTGGCCGCCACCACGGCCGAGCAGAAATCGCGATCGCTGTCCGGCGGCCAGCGGCAACGGGCCGCGATCGCGCGGGCCTTCGCCGGCGTGCCGAAGGTCGTCGTGCTCGACGAACCCACCTCGGCGCTCGACGTTTCCGTTCAGGCGACCGTTCTCAACCTGCTCAACGACCTGCAGCGTGACAAGGACACGACCTATCTGTTCATCAGCCACGACCTCAGGGTCGTGCGCTACATGGCCGACAGGATCGGCGTGCTCTATCGCGGCCGCCTGGTCGAAACCGGTTCATCCGACCAGATCTTCCAGGGCCCCAATCACCCCTACACGCAACTGCTCCTGGCCGCGTCCTCCGATGAGGCCGCGCCGAAACTATCCGCTCCGGTGGAGATCGAGGCAGCCGGCACGCAGACCAAGGGATGTTCCTTCGCCGATCGCTGCCCCCTGGTCGTGCCCGACTGCAGAAAGGCCGAACCGCCCGCCAGGCAGGTCGCACCCGGCCACCTGATCGCCTGCTGGCGGCAGGGTTCGTGAACCGATCCCCTGCAGCCCAACGGCTCGCAACGGCATCTTTCCGTTCAGGCTCAGTGCGCTGCCATCATTGTCGCAGCATTGGAATCCCGCTTGCAAATGCCGTCTTTTGAGGCCAGCCTTCGGGGATGATGGCACGCTGGTCGCCAAAACATGTCCTTGTCATGCTGCTCGCGGTGTTCTTGACCGCCGGGTTCAGCCTGTCTGCCGTCCAGGCGAGCGCCATGTCGGCGAAGATGATGACGACCGGCAGCGGCATGACCATGCCTGCCGATACTGGCATGGCCAAGATGGCCGACACCGCCATGAATGGCGACTGCAACGCGTGCATTAAAGGCGCCGGCGACACCGGCAAACCGATGCATTGTCCGCCGACCTGCATCGCACCGGTGCTTGCGGTGTTGCCTCCCGAGTTCGCGGCGATGACCCTGATCAGGGTACCGTTGCCGTCGGCGCTGCCGACACCGTTCCTTCACGGACGAAGTTCCCTGCCCGACCCATTCCCTCCCAAATCCACCGATCTCGTCTGACGCCGTTTCAGCCATCTCACGGCTGATTTCTGGCGTTTGATTGCCGCTGGCGCTTTGCGCCGGCGAGCACACTGCAATTCGACGTCGAGGCTCGGCGTCGATCGAGATCACAAAGGGCTTGAGAGTGAGCATCCATTTCAATCATTCCATTTCACGCCGCAGGTTTGTCCTTGCAGCGGCTGCGGCCACCCTGGTGCGACCCGCATCGTCGATGGCATCCGCTGTCGATGAGCGCCGCATCCGGGTCGCGCCGAGCCAGGCCAGGTTCACAGGCTCCAGCGGCCCGCTTACGCCTGTCTGGGCCTATGACAGGACGGTCCCCGGCCCGATGCTGCGCTTACGCCAGGGCCAGCCCGCCCGCATCATTGTCGAGAACGGGCTGAGCGAGGACACGACGGTGCACTGGCATGGCATCCGCCTGCAAAACGCCATGGACGGCGTGCCCGGGCTGACACAGCCACCGATCAAGCCGGGGACAAGCTTCGTCTACGAATTCACGCCGCCGGACGCCGGAACCTTCTGGTATCACCCGCATGCCAACAGTCTCGTGCAGCTCGGCCGTGGCCTTGCCGGCGCCATCATTGTCGAGGAGGCCGAGCCCGTCGCCGTCGACCGCGACCTCATGTGGCTGCTTCAGGACTGGCGGCTTACAGCGGATGGGCAGATGGCGCCCGGCTTCGGCAGCGCGATGGATGCGGCGATGTCCGGCCGTGTCGGCAACGTCATCACCGTCAACGGCACGGTGCCGGCCGACCAGAGCGTAACGGCGGGCGAACGCGTCAGGCTACGGCTCGCCAATGCCTCGCTTGCCCGCATCATGGCGCTGCGCTTCGAGGGTCACCGCCCGGTCATCGTCGCAATAGACGGCCAACCCTGCGATCCGCATGAACCGGAAGATGGCCGTCTTGTGCTTGCCCCGGCCATGCGCATCGACGTCGTTGTCGACATGCAGGGCGACCCGGGCAAGCGCTACGAGGTGGTCGACGAGTTCTATGACGGTCTCGCCTACACGCTGACCACTCTAGCCTATGACACTGCAACACCGCTGCGTGCCCATCCGCTCGATGCGCTTGTCGGCCTGCCCCGCAATCCTTTGCCCGAACCCGATCTCGCGAGAGCCGAGCGCCAGGAGATCGTCCTGCAAGGCGGCATGATGGGTGGCGGCAAGCTCGCCGGCGTCGGCGGCATGATGGGCATGGCGACACCCGGCATGAACGGTGGCGCTGCCTGGGCGATCAACGGCATGTCGATGACCGGCGATGGCCATGCCGGCATGGCGCCACAATTCACCTTGCCGCGCGGCGCAACCTGTCATCTCACCATGCACAATGAAACCGCCTGGTGGCATCCCATGCATATCCATGGCTTCAGCATGCTGGTGCTCGCGCGCAACGGTTCGCCGGTGCCGCACCGACAGTGGCAGGACACGGTGCTGCTCGCCCCCAAAGACACGATCGAATGCGCCTTCGTCGCCGACAATCCCGGCGACTGGATGCTGCACTGCCATGTCGCCGACCATCAGATGGCCGGCCTCATGACGGTGTTTCGAGTTGGCTGAAATTGAACGCTACCCAAAGGAGACTGCAATGAAACTGACCTACCGCCTCGCCGCCCTTGCCGTCCTGACCGCAACGCCGCTGCCCGCATTCGCGGCGACAATCAATGCTGTGATGTACAAGAACCCAAGCTGCAGCTGCTGCGAGACCTATGCCGCCTATCTCGAAAAGAACGGCTTCAAGGTCGAGCTCAAGCCGTCCAACGACCTGGACCAGATAAGCGCCGGCCTTGGCGTTCCCGAGAAATTGCAGGGCTGCCATTCCGTGGTGATCGGCGATTACGTGGTCGATGGCTTCGTGCCGGTCGACCTTATCAAGAAGATGCTGGCGGAACGTCCTGAAATCACAGGCATCGCTATGCCGGGCATGCCGATGGGTTCGCCGGGAATGGGCGGCGAGAAGACCGAGACCTGGACGATTTACGCCTTCACCAAGGATGGCAAGGCGCCAACCGTCTACGCGACCGAGTGACAGCGACATCGATCTGATTTTTCACTCAAGGAGAACTCAAATGAAACGGACTTATTCCCTCGCCGCCTTCGCAGTCGCGATCGCTATGCCGCTACCTGCCGTCGCAGCGACCATCACCGCTGTGATGTACAAGAACCCGCAATGCAGCTGCTGTGAATCCTACGCCAGGTATCTGGAGCACAACGGCTTCAAGGTCGACATCAAGCCGGTCAACAGCCTGTCCCAGATCAGCAGCGATGCGGGTGTGCCGGCCGACCTCGAAGGCTGCCACACGCTGATGGTCGACGGCTATGTCGTCGACGGGCTGGTGCCGGTCGATATCGTCAAGAAACTGTTGACCGAACGGCCTGCCATCACCGGCATCACCTTGGCCGGCATGCCGACCGGCGCTCCCGGCATGGGTGGCGAGAAGGCTGGCCCTTTCATCGTCTACGCCTTCACCAAGGACGGCAAGTCGCCCACCGTCTACGCGACCGACTGAAGGGCAACCACGATGCCTGCCGATATGTCGGATTGCCCTGCCAGAACCTGACTTGCCGTAGCCGGAAGCCCGGAGTTCCTGCCACCGTGCTGGGCTTGGGAGCTTCCTCGCATACACGTACATTCGTTTGTGCTAATACATTGTGGTCACGCACATTCGTTCGTGACCAATATGTGGGAGGACGCGATGAAAACCCTGAATCGCAGGTCTGCAATTGCTCTCGGTGTGACGGCTGCCGCGATAACGCCTCTGTTCACCCTGGTGGCGTCCGCGAAGACCAAGAAATACGGCCCGAAGGATGGCAAGGAGATTGCGCCCGGTGTCAGGGTGGTTGAGGTCGGCACCGGCAACTCCGACATTCCCGCCTACAAGAGCATTTCAATCGTCGACGTCGTGTTTCAGCCTGGAGCACACGCTCCCGCGATGATGATGGACAATGACATGGTCTGCACGATTACCGCTGGTGCATTCACGATCAAGAAACAGGACAAGGAATTCAAGCTCGAGGAAGGCGGCATATACACATGCACTAAGGGCAAGACCGACGAGGCCACGAATACAAGCAAAGTGGTCGGCATACATCGTATCGCCGTTTTGATACCTGCCTAGGAGACCACATACGGCCGGACGGAAGGTTGCATGCTGTCCGGCCGGCGCTGCGCATCGCCGGCTGTTGGCCTCGGCTAACGCCTTCGGCAAGGTGGGCAGACCTCCACGACTTGCCAGGCGTCTGCTGGTGCTGCCCGGCCATGCATCGCGCCGTCTGCTTGCTTTCGTTCAGGCACAGTGTGATGCCGTCATTGGCTCTTGAACGGCCAAGCCGGACCCGCGTAACATCACGCCATCTGAACTGAGTCTGCTCTATTCGTCCGGGCTAATGCCCGGATTGGGTTGGATATTTTCCTTTGAATACGCTAGCAATCGGCAGCGCGCCGGAGCGCGGCAAATCGTTTGCCCATGTGGCCGAAGCCTCCTGGGGCAAGGGCCTCAGCACCTTGCTCCGGATCGTGCGCATGACGCTGCGCCATCCCTGGCAAGTCGCGATCACCCTCGTCTCGACCTTCATCGCCGCGACGCTGCAGCTCTTCATTCCACGCTTGCTGGGACGCGCCATCGACCAGGCGCAGGGCGTCATGACAGCCGGGGCCGGTGCCGCGGCGGAGCAAGCTCTGTGGAACACCGCCTTGACGCTGCTCGTCGTCAGCATCCTGCGCGGTCTCTTCACCATGGCGCAGAACTACTACGGCGAGGCTGTCGGCCATCGAACCGGCTATGAGCTGCGCCTGGCTTTCTACGAGAAGATCCAGCGCCTGAGCTTCTCCTACCACGACCGGGTCCACACCGGCGATCTGATTACGCTCGGCCTGCTCGATCTCGACGGCGTGCGCATGTTCTTTTCCACGGGCATCCTGCGCGTCGTCCTGCTCGGCGTGTTGATCGGCGTCGGCGCCTACCTCTTGATCAGCACCGACCTGGTGCTCGGGCTGTTGAGCCTGAGTTTCGTGCCGTTCGTCGCCTGGCGGTCCTCGGTCACCCAGCTGGCGTTGCGCAGCACCTGGCTGACCTTGCAGCAGCGCCTATCGGTGCTGAGCCGGGTGATGGACGAGAATCTCGGCGGCATCCGTGTCGTGCGCGCCTTTGCTGCACAACGGCATGAGCTGGAGAAATTCGACCGTGCCAAGCAGGATGCGCTCGACCTTGCCAACAAGCGCGTCGACATTCGCGTCGGCAACACCGGCGCCATGAACTTCTCGTTCCTCGCCGCCATGGGCCTGGTGCTGTGGTTCGGCGGCCAGAAGGTGATTGCGGGTCAAATCAGCGTCGGCACGCTGGCCCAGTTCCTCACCTTCATGACCATCCTGCAGATGCCGGTGCGCCAGCTCGGCCTGATGGTCAATTCCTTCGCGCGCGCCTCGACCTGCGGCACCCGGCTGTTCGAACTGCTCGACGCCGAACTGGACATAAAGGACGCGCCGGGCGCCAGGGACCTCGTCGTCACCGGGGGCGTGCTGCGCTTCGACAATGTCGGCTTCCGCTATGCGGGCGCGGGCGACCGGCCGACGCTGTCCGGCATTTCCTTCGAGGCGAAGTCCGGCGAGACCATCGGCATCGTCGGCCCGCCAGGCAGCGGCAAGTCGACCATCGCGCACCTGATCCCGCGCTTCTACGACGTCACCTCGGGCAGCATTACCATCGATGGCCAGGACATCAGCAAGGTCACGCTGCAATCGCTGCGCAAGGCCGTCGGCGTGGTGCAGCAGGACGCGTTCCTGTTCACCACCTCGATCGAGAACAACATCGCCTATGGCAATCCCTGGGCACGCGAGACCCGCATCGGGCAGGCAGCCGAGTTCGCCCAGTTGCACAACTACATCATCGGGCTTCCCGCCGGCTACACCACGGTAGTCGGCGAACGCGGCGCCTCGCTGTCCGGCGGCCAGCGACAGCGCCTGACCATCGCGCGCAGCCTGATGCTGCGGCCATCGGTGCTGGTCTTCGACGATTCCACCGCGGCCATCGACGCCGGCACCGAGCAGCGCATCCGGGCGGCGATGAAGCGCTTCGCAAAGGATCGCGTGACGCTGATCATTTCGCACCGGCTGAGTTCGCTCATGCATGCGGACCAGATCCTGTTTGTCGAGAACGGCCGGATCGTCGAGCGCGGCACGCATGAGGAGTTGCTGGCGCTCGGCGGGCGCTATCGCGCGCTCTACGACCTGCAGCTGCGGCCGGACGACGATCGGCCCACGGCTCTGGGAGCCGCGTGATGTCGGCACAGAGCGACGACGAGAAGGAAGACACCAGCGGACGGCCGACAAAGGCTGTCGTCGGCTCGCACCGCGACGAGGAAGAGGTTTTCGGCAAGGCCTATGATCCGCGCATCGTGCGGCGTATCTGGAGCTTCGTGAAGCCGTATCAAAGCCGGATTTTCATCTCGGTTGCCGCAGTGCTGGTGTTCACGCTGACGCAACTGGCGATCCCGCTGGTCATCCGCTACGCCATCGACCACGGCATGGCGGCGGGCAGGCTCGACCAGTCGGTGATGATCTCTGCAATCGGCGCCTTCACGCTGATCATCCTCATCAACTATGCCGCCAGCCACGTACAGGAAAGCGTCGTCGGCAAGGTCGCCGAGAACGTGCTGTCGGACCTGCGCCGCGCCATGTTCAGCCACCTGCAGCGCGTCTCGCTGAGTTTCATGGACAAGACCGAGGTCGGCCGCCTGATGTCTCGCCTGCAGGGCGACGTCAATTCGATGCAGGAATTCCTCGAGACGTCGGTGATGTCGGTGGGCGATATCGTGCTCTTGTTCGGCATCGTCAGCGTCCTGTTGTGGCTGGATTTCCGGCTCGGCCTTTTGACGCTGTCCACCATGCCGGTGCTGTTCATCGTGCGCCTGTTCTGGCTGCCGCGCGCCAAGGTCGCCTTCATGGCCGCGCACGAGACCAACTCGATCGCCAACGGTGCGCTGGCCGAAGGCATCCACGGCGTGCGCACGGTGCAGAGCCTCGAACGCCAGCACGTCAATTTCGACCTCTACGACGAGAAGGTGCTGGCCAATCTCAATGCCCACCTGACGTCGGCGAAATATGCTCAGGTGATGGTGCCGATCGTCGACACGCTGACCGGCATCGCCATGGCGACGGTCATCGTCGTCGGCGGCTCGATGGTGCTGTCGCACGGCCTCGACGTCGGCGTCATGGTGGCGTTCCTGTTCTACATCCAGCGCTTCTTCGACCCGATCCGCTCGCTCACCATGCAATACAGCGTCATGCAGCGCGCCATGGCTTCGGGCCAGCGCATCTCTGAAGTGCTCGACGTGCCGGTGGATGTCAGCGACAAGGACGGCGCCGTGGCGCTGTCGCGCGACATGGACGGCTCGGTCGAGTTCAGGAACGTCACCTTCGGCTACCGGCAGAACCTGCCGGTGCTGAAGAACATCTCCTTCCGCGTCCATCCGGGCGAGACCGTCGCACTGGTCGGCCCGACCGGGTCGGGCAAGTCGAGCTCGATGGCGCTGGTGCACCGCTTCTACGATGTCTGGTCCGGGCAGGTCCTGGTCGGCGGCCACGACGTGCGCGACCTGACCCAGGATTCGCTCGGCGATCAGGTGGCCATGGTACTGCAGGAGCCGTTCCTGTTCTCCGGATCGGTGCTGGAGAACATCCGCTATCACAAGACCGGCGCCAGCCGCGACGAGGTGGTCCGCGCCGCACAGGCCGTCGGCGCGCACGACTTCATCGAGAACTTGCCCGATGGCTACGACACCGAGCTCGAGCAGCGCGGCGGCAATCTCTCGCTCGGCCAGCGCCAGTTGATCAGCTTTGCGCGGGCGCTGGTGGCCGACGCCAAGATCCTCGTCCTCGAC
Source organism: Mesorhizobium sp. P2_C7 (assembly GCF_056404515.1). Classification (NCBI taxonomy): domain Bacteria; kingdom Pseudomonadati; phylum Pseudomonadota; class Alphaproteobacteria; order Hyphomicrobiales; family Phyllobacteriaceae; genus Mesorhizobium; species Mesorhizobium sp. P2_C7. The sequence continues at coordinate 204,962 of NZ_JBFUDW010000006.1, forward strand.
GAGGCCACGGCCAGCATCGATTCCTACACCGAGATGCTGATCCAGAAAGCGCTGATAAAACTGCTGGAAGGACGCACCGGGCTGGTCATCGCCCACCGGCTGGCCACCATCCGCGGCGCCGACCGCATCATCGTCCTGCAGAACGGCGAGATCGTCGAAAGCGGCAACCACGAACAGTTGATGGCACAAAAAGGGCTCTACGCCCGCCTCTACAACATGAACTACGCTTCCTTCGACGACATTTCGGAAGGCGAGCTGGAACTGGACGCGGCGGTCGGCAAGGCGACGTAACCAGGTTTGTCGACGATGACAGCCGATTTTTTCGGCTTCCGGCCTTAACTTTCACGGCGTGGTTTTTACATCTTAGGGGGCTGGAGACGATCGAGCTTGAGGAGGCTCCCGTGCAGCAACCAGAAGACATCGCCGCCCGCCGATTGGGCATTCTCATCGAGCAATATGTGGAAGCGCGCAAAAAGCGCTACGACTATGTGTCGACCGAGCAGGCCTATCTGGCCATACGGCAGATCCTCAAACCCGCCATTTCCGATCGCGAACTGGACGACATGGTCGCCTCGCTTGCCGTCAAGAACGGGCTGGCCGTCGTTTTCGATCGCCAAACCAAAGCGCCTTTCGACGACATTCCTCCACCGGCAAGGAGATAGATAGGCTGGCCCATCGCTGATTCTCAGGTGGCCAAGCGAATCCGCTTGCCACGAAGCCTCACTTAATAGCATGTTAAGTGAACCCTGAGATCACCATGAAAACCGCTGCGGATCACGCACTCAACGACAACGCCGCAACCGGCGCGGAAGCCCGCCGCTCCACGGTGTTGGGCGATCGCATCAAGGCCTATCGCACCGCACGACGCCTGACGCTGCGCCAGCTCGGCGACTTGATCGGCACCACCGCCAGTTTCCTGAGCCAACTCGAGCGCGGTCTTTCGGGAGCCAACACCAGCACGCTTATGCTGATCGCCAATGCGCTTGGCATCGGCCTCGCCGATCTTTTCGACGAATGCGAAGTCTCGCCGCACGCGGTGCTGACACGCGCCGACCGACCGGCGCTGCCGACCAGCGAAGGCTATCGCAAGACGCTGCTGTCGCGCCGGCCAATCCGAGAGATGGAGGTCTATTGTGGCGAATTCGCCGTTGGCGGCTCGACCGGCAACCTGCCCTACACACATGGCAACGCGCACGAAATGTTTCTCGTGCTGCGCGGCCGGCTGCAGCTGACGCTGGGCGACGAGAGCTTCATACTCGAAGAGGGCGACAGCATCGAATATTCGACCTCGACGCCGCACAGGACCATCAATGTCGGCGACACGGTGGCCGAAGTGCTGTGGATCATCGCGCCGTCGACAAGCGGCGCCGTCGATCTCGACCAATATGTGGCCCGGAAATCACTCGCACCCGGACTGCCAAAATCAAACAGCGAGTCATCGGAGGGTTAAAAAAATGGGAAGCAGATCAATAGTGTCCGGGCTTGTCGGCGCCGCCGCACTGGCCTTGATTGCAGCCGCCGCAGCTCATGCGCAGAGCGCGCCGCCGGCCGGCACCGTGGTGGACGGTTCGCTGAAAGGAAAGACGCTGACCTTCGTCTCCTATGGCGGCATCTACCAGGACGGCCAGGTCGCCGCCCTCAAGGAATTCGTCGACAAGAGCGGCGTCAAGCTGCTGAACGATGGCCCGACCGAAATCGCCAAGCTTCAGGCGCAGGTCGAGTCCGGCAATGTGACCTGGGATGTCGTCGATACCGACGACTTTCCGCCATTCGTGCATTGCGGCAAGCTGTTTCAGAAGCTCGACCTGACCAAGCTCGACGTTTCGCACATCCCGGCCGGACAGGTCGGCGAGTGCAGCGTGCCGGCGATGAACTACGGCACCGTCCTGATGTACAAGAACTCGACCTACAAGGACAATCCGCCGAAGGACTGGAAGGATTTCTTCGACACCAAGAAATTCCCCGGCACGCGCGCCATCGATGGCAGCGGAAGCCCGATCGGCGGTCTGATCGAACAGGGCATTCTGGCCGACGGTGGCTCGGTCGACAACATGACGCCGGCCGACATCGACAAGGGCATTGCCAAGATCAAGGCCATCGGTCCGGACACGATCTTCTGGAAAACCGGCGCCGAGTCCCAGCAGCTGGCAGAATCCGGTGAAGCCGACATGATCATCATGTGGACGGGCCGCGCCATGACGGCGGTCAAGAACGGCGCTGCCTATACGCCGGTGTGGAAGGACTGGCTGGTCGTCATGGATCAGCTGACCATCCCGGTTGGGGCCAAGGACACCGACGCCTCCTATGCGCTGATCAACGCCTATCTCGGCAAGAAGTCGCAGGAGGTCTTGACCGAGCAGACATCCTACTCGCCGATCAACACCGAGGCGCAGCCCAAGGTGGATGCTTCGGTCGCCGCCTTCCTGACCAACACGCCGGAACACGCCAAGCAGGGCTACCAGCAGAACATCAAGTTCTGGGTCGCCAATTTCGCCACCGCGTCCGACAAGTGGACGGCGCTGATGGCCGGCAACTGAGCCGGCCGAGCGCCAAGGCGAAAAGCGTGAGCCAGACATCACATACTCTGGCGGCCGGGGGTGACAATCCCCGGCCGGCGGGTGGCGTGCAGGGGCAGCAACGGCGCCTGAGGCTCGCCGCCTATCCGTCGCTGCTGGCGATGCCGGCGCTGTTCCTGCTCATCGCGGCGATGGGCTATCCGCTGCTGACTGTCACACTGCGCAGTTTCTCCGACCCCGCCTGGGGAATGCAGAACTACGTCTGGTTCTTTTCCACGCCGGTGAACGTCACGGTTCTGTGGCGCACCTTTTCCATCGCCGCCTGGGTCACCATCGTCTGCGTTATCGCCGCCTACCCCTACGCCTACCTGATGACGGCGGTCGGGCCGCGCATGCGGCTCGTCCTCATCCTGTGCGTGCTGGTGCCGTTCTGGGTCAGCGGCGTGGTGCGCACATTGGCCTGGGTCATCCTGCTGCAGGATTCCGGCATCATCAATTCCGTCGTCAGGCTGTTCGGCCTTGACACCGTGAAGCTGATCCGCACCCAGACCGGCGTGGTGATCGGTATGGCGCAGGTGCTGCTGCCGTTCATGATCCTGCCGCTCTATTCGGTCATGCGCGGCATCGACCTGCGCCTCGTGCAAGCGGCGCGCAGCCTCGGCGCGCGGCCTTCGCTGGCTTTCCTGCAGATCTATCTGCCGCTGTCGCTGCCCGGCGTATTCGCCGGCGCCATCATCGTCTTCATCCTGTCACTCGGCTTCTACATCACCCCGGCCCTGCTCGGCGGCCCCCGCAGCACCATGCTGTCGACGCTGGTGCAGAGCCAGGTGCTCAGCCTGCTCAATTGGGGCCGCGGCGGCGCCATGGGTGTCGTGCTGCTGGTCGCGACCTTCGTGCTTCTGGCGCTCGCCGCGCCGCTGATGCGCCAGCGCCACAAACAGGCGTCCAGATCATGAAACTGGCGCCGTTCCGCATTCTGCTCGGTCTGTTCTGCCTGCTTGTTGCCGTGTGGCTGGTGATGCCGACGCTGGTCATCATCCCGATGTCGTTCAACGAGAAGAAGTCGCTTGCCTTCCCGCCATCCGGCTTCTCCTGGCAGTGGTACGAGAATTTCTTCACCAACCCCGACTGGCTGACCAGCTTCTTCAACTCGCTCAGGGTCGCGGGCCTCGTTGCCGTCGCCGCCACGCTGATCGGCACGCTGGCGGCACTCGGCCTCAGCCGCATGAAACATTCCGGCGCCGGCCTGCTGCGCGCCATCCTGATCACACCGATGATCGTGCCCGGCGTGGTGCTGGCGATCGGCATCTATGCCGTCTATCTCGACTACCATCTCGTCGGCACCACCACCGGCTTCGTCATTGCGCACACGATGCTGGCGATCCCCTTCGTCATCATCGCCGTGTCGGCAAGCCTCGAAGTCTTCGACGTGCGGCTGGAGACGGCGGCGGCAAGCCTTGGCGCCGACCGCTTCACTGCATTCCGCACCGTGACCTTGCCGTTGATCGCGCCCGGTATCCTTTCGGGGCTGCTGTTTGCCTTTGTCACCTCCTTCGATGAAATCATCGTCGCGCTGTTCATCACCAGCCCCTATTTGAAGACCTTGCCCGTGCAGATCTTCACCAGCATCACCCGCGACGCCGACCCGACGGTGACGGCCGTCGGAACGATCATCTTCATTGCCACGACGCTGGTGATCAGTGCCGGGCTGATCATCAGCTCTAAATCGACGAGGAGTTGAGATGGCTGCGTCCAACAGCAAAGAACGTGGCGCGGCCATCGACATCAAGGCCGCAACCAAGCGTTACGGCAATTTCACCGCTCTCGACGACGTCAGCCTGCATATCGAGCCGGGCGAATTCATGACGCTGCTCGGCCCCAGCGGCTCCGGCAAGACCACCACGCTCAACGTCGTGGCCGGCTTTACCGACCTGACCTCAGGCGACCTCGCCGTCGGCGGCAAAAGCATCGTCGCGCTGCCGGCGCACAAGCGCAACATCGGCGTCGTCTTCCAGCACTACGCGCTGTTTCCGCACATGACCGTCGGCAAGAACGTCGCCTATCCGCTCACCCTGCGCGGCATGGACAAGCAGGCGCGCGACCGCCACGTGGCGCGCGCCCTGGACATGGTCAAGATGGCCGACTTCGCGCATCGTTATCCAGCCGAGCTTTCCGGCGGCCAGCAGCAGCGCGTGGCGCTGGCCCGCGCCATCGTCTTCGATCCGCCGCTGCTTTTGATGGACGAGCCGCTCGGAGCGCTCGACAAGAAACTGCGCGAATGGCTGCAGCTGGAAATCAAGCGCATCCACCGTGAGCTTGGCACCACCTTCGTCTATGTGACGCACGACCAGGAAGAGGCGCTGGTTCTGTCCGACCGCATCGCCGTGTTCAACCAGGGACGCATCGAACAGGTCGGAACCGGGCGTCAGCTCTACGATGAACCGGCGACATTGTTCGTGGCGAAGTTCATCGGCGAATCGACCAGTTTGCGTGGCGATGCCCAGACGTCGGGCGGCGAGACCAGCCTGACGATCGCCGGCCAGAAGGTCGTTGCCGGCGGCAAGCTCGCCGGCGGCCAGAAGCCGGTGGTCCTGCTGCGGCCGGAAAAGCTTTCCCTTGCCAGAACCAACACGCCTGCAGCCGCCGGACAGAACAGCCTCACTGGCCAGGTCAGCGAAGCGATCTATCTGGGCTCGGGTTCGAAATACCAGGTGACACTGGGCGATGGTTCCGTGGCCATCGTGCGTGCGACGCTGGAGGCGACACCTTTCTCGATTGGTGACGCGGTCGATCTGCGTTGGTCGGTCGTCGATGCAAAACTTCTTGCCGACGACGACCGCGCCGACATGACGATGACCTGATCGCTCTTTCCCCCGCAGGATTTTTAGACATGGACGCCAAAGTCAACGGCAACATCTCGTTCTGGTATGCCGACATCGGCCTGCCAGCCTATCGTGCGCCGCTTCCGGGCGACCTCGAAGCCGATGTCTGCATCGTCGGCGCTGGCTATACCGGCTTGTGGACGGCCTACTATCTGAAGAAACCCGATCCTTCGATCCGCATCGCCATGGTGGAACGGGAATTCGCCGGCTTCGGCGCGTCCGGCCGCAATGGCGGCTGGCTGTCCGGCGGCTTCAGCTGGTCGCGCGAGAAATACCTGCAGACATCTACCCGTGGCGCCGTCATCGACATGGAAACCGCCATGCATGGCACGGTCGACGAAGTGATCGCGGTGACCGAGGCCGAAGGCATCGATGCCGATATTCGCCGCGTCGACAATCTGACGGTTGCGACCAACCCGCCGCAGCTGGAGCGGATCAAGGCCGCCTATGCGGATGCAATCGGCTGGAACGTGCCTCAGGACCGCGTCAGCCTGATCGGCCAGGCAGAGGCCAAGGCCCGCATCAACATCCGGAACGTGCTTGGCGGCTACATCCACCACGGCACCGCGCGCGTGCAGCCGGCCAAGCTGGTGCGTGGACTGTCCGAAGCCGTCGAGCGCCTCGGCGTGCCGATCTACGAACAGACGACCGTGACGGGTATTGAGAAGGGCAAGGTCACCACCGATCGCGGCACGGTGCGCGCGCCCATCATCATCCGCGCCACGGAGGGTTTCACGGCCGGCATATCGGGCAATGAGCGGATCTGGCTGCCGCTCAACAGCGCGCAGATCATCACCGAGCCGCTGCCCCAATCGCTGTGGGACGAAATCGGCTGGGACGGCCACGAACTCCTGGGCGACGCAGCACACGCCTATTGCTATGCCCAGCGCACCCGCGAAGGCCGCATCACCATGGGCGGGCGCGGCGTGCCCTACCGCTACGGATCGCAGACGGATGTGCGCGGCCAGACACAGCAGGCGACCATCGAAAGCCTGCACGCGATCCTCACCCGCCTGCTGCCGCAGACCAGCAAGCTTCGCATCGACCACGCCTGGTGCGGCGTGCTTGGCGTGCCGCGCGACTGGTGCACGACGGCCGGCCTCGACCTTGAGACCGGCATCGGCTGGGCCGGCGGCTATGTCGGCCTCGGCGTGTCGAGCTCCAACCTTTCGGGCCGGACGCTGCGCGACCTTATCCTGCGCCGCGACACCGAACTGACCCGCCTGCCCTGGGTCAACCGCCAGGTCAGCAAGTGGGAGCCGGAGCCGATGCGCTGGCTCGGCGTCCACTCGATGTACCAGCTCTACCGCGTCGCCGACGAGCGCGAGGAGGCCGGTCTCCAGCACACGTCGAAACTGGCCGCCATCGCCGACCGCATCACCGGGCATTGAGCCCTGCGACATTGCATATCGAGTTGAAAATTCAGTGCCTGCCCGGAGACTGCCATGACCGACTTCCAGACCTTCGCCCATCTCGCCTCGATCGATCTCGGCGATCCCGAGCCCAAGCCGACCTCGATCAGCGGCGATCAACTCGAAGCGTCGAGGACATTGTGGATCTCGCCGGACGGGTCGCTGGAAGTCGGCGTCTGGGCATGCACGCCGGGCCGCTTCACCGCCTCGCGCGACACGAATTCCGAAACCTGTCACATCTTGTCGGGCCGGGTCTCGCTGCATGGTCCCGATGGCCACAGCAAGGAGGTTAGTGCCGGCGAAATGCTGGTGCTTCCGAAAGGCTGGAAAGGCGAGTGGACGATCCACGAACCGACGCGCAAGCTCTACATCCTGCACTTCGAAGCGGCGTGAGCTAGAGCAATTCCAGGAAAAGTGTGAAACGGTTTTCCGTCCGGAATTGCGTCAAAACAAAGGGATAGAGCGGTTCGGCGTTTCCGTGAAACGGTGAACCGCTCTAGTCGTCGTCCGAACCGCTGGCGACCGGCTTGCCTTCGATTGCCTGCCGCAATGCGTCGTTGATCCGGTCCTGCCACCCGGGGCCATCGGCCTGAAAATGGTCCAGCACGGTTCGATCGATCCTGATCGAAACAAGCTCCCTGACACCTGGAGCGGCCGCGGGCTCGCGAGGCGGAGCAACCGGCTTCTTGACTGGCTTGAAGGCGGCTTCGGCCGCCGTCATCGGATTTGTCGGTCGGCGCGGGGGATTTGCCATTGGGTGACCCTGACTGGAAGACGACTCACGCTCGCCGATGAGGCGGCGCGCTTGGCAAAACCATAGCGCAACTGGCACCATCGCGCAGGCCAATTTGGCCAGGAACAGCTCGCCCCGCAGTGTGCGGTCCCTGCATCGCCTTCGCGGCACACGCTGGCACCGGTCACTCGGCGGCTTGAAGGATTTGTGCGGCGACGATGATCCTGATCTCGGCACGGCAAGAGCCGCAATTCGTGCCGGCATGCAGCGCCGCCCCGACCGCCTCGACGCTGGCGCAGCCGCTTCGCACCGCCTGCGCGATCTGGTTGGCGCCGACGCCGAAGCAGGAGCAGACGATGGCGCCGCGATCGACGTCGACCCCGCCCGGCCGCCCGGCCACGATCGCCAGCCTGGCGCGTCGATCGACATGATCGGCGGTCAATTGGTCCGCCGCCCAGCCGCGCGACACCGCGACCGGGCCTGGCGCCACGAACAAGGCGCCGGACAAGTGATCGCCGTCGAAAGCCGCGATGCGATGCTGGCCGGCATCGCGGTCATGATAAGCGAGGATTTCGCCGCCCGGGGTCGTGCCGAACAGGGACCCGGCGAAGCCGGCCCAGTCGATGCCATCGTCGGTAAAGGCAAGCTCGACCCGCCAGCCGCCCTTGCATTTGGCCGCGGCCCAGTAGGTTGCGGTATCAGGTTCCGGCCTCTGCCGCATCACGGCGAAGCCGAAGGCCTTTGCGGCGAATTTCTCGATGCGGGCGGCGACATGCTTCAGCGCCGGCTGGCCGGAGACCGGATCGGTCAGCGGCGCGGTCAGCGCGTCGAGCCGGCCTTTTGCAGCGAATTGATCCGTCCAGTGCATCGGAACAAACAGGCTGCCCTGGCGCTGGCGTGCTGTTACCAGTGCACGCACCAGCACGTCGCCGCGCGGGCTGGAAACGCGCACGATGTCGGCGTCGCCGATCCCGAAGCGCTGCGCATCCGCCGGATGGATTTCGACGAAGGGCTCGGCAATGTGCTGGGACAGCCGCGGGCTTTTCCCGGTCCGCGTCATGGTGTGCCAGTGATCGCGGATGCGCCCGGTGTTGAGGATCAACGGATAGTCCGGGCTGGTGCGGGTCTCGACGGCGGGACGAATGGCGACGAAGCGCGCCTTGCGTTCTGGTGTGAAGAAATTGCCGTCGGCGAAGAAGCGGATAGGTTGATGCCCAGTTGTCCTACCCCCCTCTGGCCTGCCGGCCATCTCCTCCTCAAGGGAGGAGATTGACAGTTTCACCGATGGCGCTCGTTCTGCAACGTTGGCAATTGGCGAAGGCGGCCACGACGGCTGATCTCCCCCCTTGCGGGGGAGATGGCCGGCAGGCCAGAGGGGGGTGCCTTGGCTCGGCGCCGGCCACTGGAACGGGGCCAATTCCTCATACCCGTCCGCATCAATCCCGGCATAAGCGCCAATATCGAAATCCCGCACGCCATCATTCTCGAACCCCGACAGCGCAGCATGTTCGGCAAACACCTCCGATGGCGTCGCATAGGAAAATGCCTCGCCAAAACCCATTCTCTTGCCGACTTCGGCAACGATCTGCCAGTCGGGCCGCGCCTCGCCGGGCAGGTCCAGGAACGCGCGCTGGCGCGAGATGCGGCGCTCGGAGTTGGTGACGGTACCGTCCTTCTCGCCCCAGGCGGCGGCGGACAGCCGGACATGGGCGTGGCGGACGGTGTCGGTTCTGGCCAGCACGTCCGACACCACGACGAACGGGCAGGCCTTGATCGCCGCTTCGACGGCATCGGCATCCGGCATCGAATCGACAGGATTGGTGGCCATGATCCACAGCGCCTTGATGCGCCCGTCGGCCACCGCCCGAAACATCTCGACCGCCTTCAAGCCCGGCCTTTCGGCAATGGCCGGAGCAGTCCAGAAGCGGCGTACGCGCTCCCGATGTTCGGGATTCTCGATCTCCATATGCGCGGCCAGCATATTGGCCATGCCGCCGACTTCGCGGCCGCCCATGGCGTTGGGCTGGCCAGTCACCGAAAACGGCCCGGCGCCGGGTCTGCCGATGCGGCCGGTGGCGAGATGGCAGTTGATGATGGCGTTGACCTTGTCGGTGCCCGAAGAAGACTGGTTCACCCCCTGGCTGTAGACGGTCACGGTCTTGGAGGTCGCGGCGAACAGGCTGTAGAAACGGCCAAGCTCGTCCTCGCTCAGCCCCGTAGCGGCGGCGATGCCGGCAAGGTCGAGCTCCGATGCTGCGAAAAGCGCTTGCCCGAACCCGGTTGTGTGCGCCGTGATGTAGGCGCGGTCCAGCGCGTTGTGCTGGCCGAGATAGGCAAGCAGCCCGGTGAACAAAGCGACGTCGCCATCGGGCGCGATCGCCAGGTGCATGTCGGCGATGTCTGCGGTCATGGTACGGCGCGGATCGACCAGCACGATCTTCATCTCCGGCCGCTTTTCCCGGGCCGCCGCGATGCGCTGGTAGAGCACGGGATGGCACCAGGCGAGATTGGAGCCGACCAGCACGATGAGGTCGGCAAGCTCCAGATCCTCGTAATTTCCCGGCACGGTGTCGGAGCCGAAGGCGCGGCGGTGGCCGGCGACCGACGAGGCCATGCACAGGCGCGAGTTGGTGTCGATGTTGGCCGAGCCGACAAAACCCTTCATCAGCTTGTTGGCGACGTAATAATCCTCGGTCAGCAACTGGCCGGAGACGTAGAAGGCAACGGCATCCGGACCGTGCTCGGCGATGGTTTGCGAGAAGGTCGAGGCGACGAGGTCAAGCGCCTCGTCCCAGCCGGCGCGGCGCCCGTGGATTTCGGGATAAAGCAGCCTGCCGTCGAGATCGATGGTCTCGGCCAGTGCCGAGCCCTTGGAGCAGAGCCGGCCGAAATTCGCCGGATGGTCGGGGTCGCCGCGGACGGACACTTGCCCGTCCGCGGCGACCTTCGCCAGCACGCCGCAGCCCACCCCGCAATAGGGGCAGGTGGTCCTCACCTCGCGCGCTGCCTCAATCTCCATGTGTCAGGCCGCGCGACTGGCCAGCGCTTCCAGCGCAATGAACAGACGCTCGCCCTCGACCCGCACCGGGATGGTGCGCACCGCGCCCTCGTCGGCGCCGAGCGCCCTGCCCGTCTCCAGCGAAATCACCCAATTGTGCAAGGGACAAGTGACCGCCGTGCCGTGCACGATGCCTTGGCTCAGCGGCCCACCTTTGTGCGGGCAATGGTCGTCGATGGCGTAGACCTGGTCGTCGGCGGTGCGGAAGATGGCGATCTTGCCTTCCGGCGTGTCGACGCAGCGCGCGCCGCGGCGGGGGATGTCCGACAGGGAGCCTATTGATACCCAGTTCATGTGGCCATCCTCGCCTTTGCTCGATCTGAAGGCGCCCAGCCACCCCCCTCTGGCCTGCCGGCCATCTCCCCCGCAAGGAGGGAGATCGGCAGTTGCACTGACAGCGCCCACTCCGCAACGTTGAAGATTGGCGAAAGCCGAAACAGCATCCGATCTCTCCCCTTGTGGGGGAGATGGCCGGCAGGCCAGAGGGGGGTGGGAAGAAACGCTTCCATCGGCCCTACTCTGCCGCCTGCGCAAAACCGACAGTCGCCATCGGCCGGAACTCGTGCTTGTCCTTGCCGGACACGCGTTCCGACCACGGGTCGACCTGGGCGAACTTCTGGCTGAAGACGAAGCGGTCGAAATAGGCCTTGCGCTTGGCATCGTCGTCCATGATCTGGCGCTTGATTTCGGGGATCCCGATGCGCTTGGCCCATTTGTAGATACGCTCGAGATAGCGGCCCTGCTCGCGATACATCTGCGTCAGCGCCACGATATGCTCCAGTGCCTCGTCCTCGGTCCTGACCAGGCCGAGCACTTCGGTGCCTTTGATGTCGAGACCGGCCGCCCCGGCGAAATGGATCTCGTAGCCACTGTCGACGCAGATGACGCCGACATCCTTGCAGGTCGCCTCCGCGCAGTTCCTCGGGCAACCCGACACCGCCATCTTGACCTTGGCCGGGGTCCACGAGCCCCACATGAATTTCTCGATGCGGATGCCGAGGCCCGTCGAATCCTGCGTGCCGAAGCGGCACCAGTCCGAGCCGACGCAGGTCTTCACGGTGCGCAGGCCCTTGGCATAGGCATGGCCGGAGACAAAGCCGGCCTGGCCGAGATCGGCCCACACCGCCGGCAGGTCCTGCTTGCGGATGCCGAGCATGTCGATGCGTTGGCCGCCGGTGACCTTGACCATCGGGATCTCGAACTTGTCGACGACATCGGCGATGGCGCGCAGTTCGGCCGCATTGGTGACGCCGCCCCACATGCGCGGCACCACCGAATAGGTGCCGTCCTTCTGGATGTTGGCGTGGACGCGCTCGTTGATGAAGCGCGACTGGTAGTCGTCGGCATAGTCGTCCGGCCAGTCGCAGACGAGATAGTAGTTGAGCGCCGGCCGGCATTTGGCGCAGCCGCAGGAGGTCGTCCATTCCAGTTCCTGCATGACGGCCGGAATGGTCTTCAGGTGCTTGGCCTTGATCAGCCGGCGCACTTCGTCATGGCCGAGCGTGGTGCAGCCGCACATCGGCTGCACGGCCGCAGGGTTGTAGGTGTCGCCGAGCGTCAGTACCATCAGCTTTTCGACCAGCCCGGTGCAGGAGCCGCAGGAGGCCGACGCCTTGGTGTGAGCGCGCACATCGTCGAGCGAGGTCAGGCCCTTGGCCGTGATCGCACCCGTGATCTTGCTCTTGCAAACGCCGTTGCAGCCGCAGATTTCCGCATCATCCGGCAAGGCTGCAACGGCCGCCATAGGGTCCAGCGGGGCACCCCCCTGGTAGGACTGGCCGAAGATAAGCGTGTCGCGCATTGGCGAAATGTCGGTCTGCTTCTTCTTGAGGTCGTTGAACCAGGCGCCGTCGGCGGTCTCGCCATAGAGCACCGTGCCGATGATCCGGTCGTCCTTCAGCACCAGGCGCTTGTAGACGCCGGCGGCCGCGTCGCGCAGGACGATCTCCTGGCGGTCCTCTCCCTCGGCGAAGTCGCCCAGCGAGAACAGGTCGATGCCGGTGACCTTGAGCTTGGTCGGCGTGTCCATGTGGACGAAGGCCGCCTTCTCGTTGCCGCCCAGTTGTTGGGCGGCAACGCGCGCCATCTCGTAGAGCGGTGCGACCAGGCCGTAGACCTGGCCGTTGACCTCGGCGCATTCGCCGAGCGCGTAGATGTCGGGATCGTTGCTGCGCATGCCGGCGTCGACGACGATGCCGCGATTGACGGCAATGCCGGCTTCCTTGGCAAGCGCCGAATTCGGCCTGATGCCGACCGCCATGACCACCAGCGTCGCCGGAATGATGGTGCCGTCGGCGAGCTCCACCTGTCCGACCTTGCCGTTGCCAGTGATCGCCTTTGTGTTGGCCTTGGTGATGACCTTGATGCCGCGCTGCTCCACGGCGCGCTGCAGGAGATAGCCGGCCGCCGGATCGAGCTGGCGCTCCATCAGTGTCGGCATGACATGCAGCACGGTGACGTCCATGCCTTGCGCGTTCAGCCCGGCCGCCGCCTCCAGCCCAAGCAGGCCGCCGCCGATGACCACCGCCTTGGCCCGCGACTGCGCGGCGAGCATCATCGCCTGGACATCGTCGAGGTCGCGATACGTCAGCACGCCCGGCAGATCATGGCCGGGCACCGGGATGATGAACGGCACCGAGCCAGTGGCGATGACGAGCTTGTCGTAGGGTTCGGTGACGCCGTGATCGGAGGTGACGGTCTTCGCCGCCCGGTCGATGGCGATGATCTTGTGGCCCTTGTAGAGGGTGATGTTGTTGGCGATGTACCAGCCATCGCCGTGGATGATGATTTCCTCATAGGCCTTCTCGCCCGACAGCACCGGCGACAGCATGATGCGGTCGTAATTGACCCGTGGCTCGGCGTTGAAGATGGTGACGGTGTAGCGGCCCGGCGCCTGTTCCAGCAGGTGCTCCAGCATGCGCCCTGGAGCCATGCCGTTGCCGATGATGACGAGTTTTTCGCTCATGGTCCTACTCCGCGGCTTCGACGAAGCGGTGGCGTTCGTAGAGGAACTTCAGCACCGCCTCGCGACAGCGCAGGAAGGTCCGGTCGGAGGCGAGCTCGATGCGCCGGCGTGGGCGCGCCAGCGGCACCGCAAGCACCTCGCCGATGGTCGCCGCTGGGCCGTTGGTCATCATGACGATGCGGTCGGAGAGGAGCACCGCCTCGTCGACATCGTGGGTGATCATGATCGTCGTCGAGCCGAGCCGCGAATGGATGTCCATCACCGCGTCCTGCAGATGGGCGCGCGTCAGCGCATCGAGCGCGCCGAACGGCTCGTCGAGAAGCAGGATCTTCGGCTCCATGGCCAGCGCCCGGGCAATGCCGACGCGCTGCTTCATGCCGCCCGAGATTTCCGCCGGGCGCTTCTCTCTGGCATGCGCCATCTGCACGAGGTCGAGATTGCGCATGATCCAGTCATGCCGCTCGGCCTTGCTTTTGCTGCGGCCGAAGACTTTCGACACCGCCAGATTGATGTTCTCATAGACGGTCAGCCACGGCAGCAGGCTGTGGTTCTGGAACACCACGGCGCGTTCGGGTCCGGGGCTGTCGACCTCCTTGTCCTCGAGCAGCACGGCGCCTGCGGACACTGTGGTCAGCCCGGCGATCAAATTGAGCAAGGTCGACTTGCCGCAGCCGGAATGGCCGATGATGGAGACGAATTCACCCTTGTCGATGGTCAGCCGGATGTCCTTCAACACCTCGCTGACCTGATTGCCGCGGGCAAAGGATTTGTCGATATGGTCGAGCTTCAGATAGGCCGTCATGGCGCTGTCCTCACTTTGCCGTTGTGCCGCGGGTGACGAAGGCGCCGACCGCAGCGACCAGGCGGTCGAGGCAGAAGCCGGTGACGCCGATATAGGCGAGCGCGACGATGATGTCGGGCAGCCGCGACGAGTTCCACGCGTCCCAGATGAAGAAGCCGATGCCGACGCCGCCGGTCAGCATTTCGGCGGCGACGATGGCCAGCCAGGACAGGCCGATGCCGATCCTCAAGCCGGTGAAGATGTAGGGGGCGGCGGCCGGCACCATGATCTTCACGAAGAATTCGAACTGGTTGAGCCGCAGGATGCGCGCGACGTTGCGGTAGTCCTCGGGGATGTTGCGCACGCCGACAGCGGTGTTGATGATGATGGGCCAGATCGAGGTGATGAAGATGACGAACAGCGCCGACGGGCTGGAATCGCGGAACGCGGCCAGCGACAGCGGCAGCCAGGCCAGCGGCGGCACGGTGCGCAGGATCTGGAACACCGGATCGAGGCCGCGCATCGCCCAGATCGACTGGCCGACAAGCGCGCCGAGCGCCACGCCGACGATCGCCGCCAGGCCAAAGCCGATGGCGACCCGCTGCAGTGAGATCAGCACCCGCCAGGCAAGCCCGATATCCTGCGGGCCATTGTTGAAGAACGGATGCGCGATCAGGTCGTAGGCCTCGTTCCACACCTGGCTCGGCGGCGGCAGGCTGGCGGTCGGCGACGAGCAGGCGATCTGCCATACGACCAGCATGAGGGCGATGACGATGGCCGGCGGAACCAGCGCGCTCGCCAGTTTGCCGGCGATCGCCATCGGATCGAAACGGCGCCGCGCCTTGGCGGTGAAAGCGATGACCTCCGCTGGCTTGGCGGGGAACGCTTTCACCGTTGTGTCCTCGATTGTCTGGATCGACATGTCTGGGAAAAACTCCTTGGTCGGAATCTCCGCAACGGCGCAACGCGCCGTTGCGCGGGTTATGCCGAGGCCTTGATCTTCAGGCTGTCGAGATAGGCGGACGGGTTGGCCGGATCGAAGACCTTGCCGTCGAAGAAGGTCTCGACGCCGCGCGACGAGGACGCCGGAATGTCGGCTGCCGCCACGCCAAGGTCCTTGGCCGCCTCGCGCCACAGGTCCTCGCGGTTGACCTGATCGACCAGCGCCTTGATGTCGGTGGTCGGCGCGAACTTGCCCCAGCGGATGTTCTCGGCGAGGAACCACGAGTCATGGCTCTTGAACGGATAGGACACGCCACCCTTCCAGAACTTCATGTAGAGATCGGTGCCGGTGGCGACGCGGCCATTGCCGTAGTTGATGTCGCCCTTGAGGCGGCCGATGATATCGGCGACAGGCACGTTCATCCACTGCCGCTTGCCGATGATGGCGGCCATCTCGTCCCTGTTCTCCTTGGCCTCGCACCATTGCTGGGCTTCCATGACGGCCATCAGGATCGCCTTGGTGGCGTTCGGGTATTTGTCGATGAATTCGGCGCGCAGGCCGAGCGCCTTTTCCGGATGGCCCTTCCACAATTCGCCCGTCGTGGCGGCGGTGAAGCCGACGCCCTGGTGGACAAGCTGCTCGTTCCACGGCTCGCCGACGCAGAACACGTCCATGTTGCCGACCTTCATGTTGGCCACCATCTGCGGCGGCGGCACGACGATGGTCGAGACGTCCTTGTCGGGATCGATGCCGCCGGCGGCGAGCCAGTAGCGCAGCCACAAATCATGGGTGCCGCCCGGGAAGGTCATGGCGGCCTTGATGTCCTTGCCGGCCGCCTTCTTGGCGGCGAAGGCGTCTTTCAGCTTCGAGGCGTCGAGGCCGACACCGGTGCCGGCATATTCCTGGGCAACCGAAATGCCCTGGCAGTCGTAGTTGAGCCGCGCCACGATCGCCATCGGCATCGGCTGATTGTTCTGCGTCACCTTGCCGGTGTGCATCAAATAGGGCAGCGGCGTCAGGATATGGGCGCCGTCGATGCCGTTGGCCGCGCCGCCGAGCATCAGATTGTCGCGCGTCGCGCCCCAGGACGCCTGCTTGAGCACCTCGACATCGGGCATGCCGAACTTCTCGAAAAAACCCTTCTCCTTGGCGATCATCAGCGGCGCGGCATCGGTCAGCGCGATGAAGCCGAGCTTGGCGCCGGTGACTTCCGGCGAGGTCGTGGCCGCATAGGCGCCGGAGGGGAAGAGCTTGCGGGCGGCCATGAACAGCCCCGCCGTCATCGCACTGCTGACCAGAAAATCGCGGCGCGTCACATCCTTTGGCGATGTTCCAGTCCCGATCCATGTCTTCATCGTCTTCTTCATCGTCGTCTCCGGTTGAACGCGGTCCGCGCCGTCGATTGTTGGTCCAAAACAAAAAAGCCGCCGGCCAGGCCTTCGCGTCCGGAAATCCGGATCGCGTCTTGACCTGAGCGGCAGCTTTGCCTGTGGGCGCCCGTCATTGGACGCCTGTTCCGTGACCCCAAGGGGGCTTGGCTATTTCAAAGCATGAACCATGCCAGTTTCGGGAGAAAGGAAAAATAACAATGAAATCAATGAAAGCCGTCGGCCACCGACGCACCAGGCGATACGGCGAGCAGGCCAAAGATTGTTCATTAGAGCAATCGCACGCACAATTTTTGTGCAATGCACAAGAATGGCGCGGAAATAATCAGGCTTCCGCTCGGGCCGATTTCTGGCCGGCTATGTAGCCTTCGATCTCGTCGGGATCGAAGATCTGGCCATCGAAGAAACCATCGGGGCCGAGCACCAGGCCGGCGCCTGTCGCGCCGACCGCGGTGGCCACGCGGAGCGCCCCCTCGACCTTCGAATTGGCGCCGGGCAGTGCGACGCCAAGTGGCTTCAGCGCCGAACGGTAGAGATCGGGACGGTAGCAGTCGCGGGCAATAGCGAGATTGCCAGGCGTGTGTTCGACATGCCCCCAGCGCACCATCTGCGTGTAGAACCACAGCGCATGGCTCTTCCACGGAAAGTTCGCTGCCTTGTCGAAGGGCAGGAAGAAGTCTTCGATATCCAGCGCCGCTCCTCCACCCAATTGGAGATGGCCGGTCAGGATCGGCATCTGGACCGCCGGCGGCAGGCCGAGGAAGCCGGGCTGCGCCATCACCCCGGCCAGTTCGCCATGGTTGGCCGGATCCTGGCACCAGCGCGCCGAGTGATGCAGCGCGCGCAGCAGCGCCGCCAAGGCGTCGGGGGACTGTTCGGCCCAGACCTTGCGCACGCCGATTACCTTCTCCGGGCTGTTGCGCCATATCTGCGCCTTGACGGTGACGATGTGGCCGGTGCCGGCGGCCACCGCGGCGCTGTTCCAGGGTTCGCCGACGCAGTAGCCATCGATCCGCCCAGTGGCCAGCGCGTCGGCCATGAAGGGCGGCGGCACGATGACGATCTCGATCTCGCGCGTTGGATCGATGCCGCAGCCGGCGAGCCAGTAGCGCAGCTCGTAATTATGCCCGGAATGCGGATGCACGACGGCGAAGCGCAGCGGGTCGCGCCCCGCAGCGGCGCGCTCGCGGATGAGCGCGCCAAGTGCGGCACCGGCGCGCGCCGGTTCGAGATCGGGTGCAGCACCATGCGCTGCCATGCCGGCCCAGACGGCATTGGAAATGGTGACGCAATTGCCGCCGAGACCGAGTGAGAACGGCACGATGGTCTCTGAAGCGAGCGGCGTCAGCCCGAGATTGCAGGCGAGCGGCATCGGTCCCAGCATATGCGCTAGATGGAAGTGGCCGATGGCGATGCGGTCGCGGATGTTGGCCCAGGACGTCTCGCGGTGCAGCGTGAGGTCGATGCCTTCGCGCGCGGCAAAGCCAAGCTCGCCGGCCGCGACCAGCACCGCGCTGTCGAACAGCGGCATAAAACCGGCGGTGATCTGATGCTCGGCGCCCATGCTCATTCGTCCTCCGCCGGTCCCAGCAGCCCGGCGGCGGTCACCAGGCTCTGGGCGATGTCGCCGATCTTGCGGTTCTGGTTCATCGCCGTCTTGCGCAGCAGCGTGTAGGCGGCCTCTTCGCTGAGGCCGCGCGACTTCATCAGGATACCCTTGGCGCGATCGATCACCTTGCGGCTCTCGAGCTCGCTGCGCGCCTCTTCCAGTTCGCGCGCCATGCGCGAAAAGGCATTGAAACGGCTGACCGCCATGTCGAGGATCGGCTTGACGCGTTCCTGCCGCAAGCCGTCGACGACATAGGCCGAAACGCCGGCATCGACCGCCGCCTCGATCGAGGCCTGGTCGGAGCGGTCGACGAACATGGCGATCGGCCGCTTCACCGCGCGCGACAGCTGGAACATGTTTTCCAGCATGTCGCGGTTCGGGTTTTCGAGATCGATGACGATGACGTCGGGTTCGATCTCGGCGATCCGTCGTGCAATGCCGGTCACGTCATGGATGACGGTGACCCGCTCATGGCCGGCCTCACGCAGCCCCGCCTCGATGATCGCGGCGCGGATGCGGTTTTCATCGATCACCAGGACGGCGAGTGCGGTTCGGACCATGCCTGCATTGTGCCCAAGCGAAGGAATTGTGCAATGCGGGATAACCCGGCGATCGCAACATTCGCTGCGCATGGCACGCTGAAACGGCTGCACCGCCACACCACCATGGTTGTGGTCTCGCATGATTTCGGTGTCATCAGAACGATAGCCGACCGGGTTATGCCTGCGCAGGGGCTTGTGGTGGAACAGGGGCCGACCAGGTCTTGCAGCATCCGCAGCGCCCCTGTGCCCAGCAACGCGCCGACGTGGAGCTTGATCCCGCAAAGCGAATCCGTTTCGGGGAAGATCATGCTCAACCCAGAGATAGAGCCAAAGAGAGACGAGATGTGGCTGAGTGAATTCGAGATTATCCTGCGCGACCGCGTTGTCCTCAATGGCGCCATCCGGATCGAAAACGGTCGCATCGAAGAAGTCCGCGACGAGCCTGTCGAGAATGCTGATATCGTGGGTGGAGGCCGCCTGCTGCTGCCTGGTTTCATCGACATGCATGGCGACATGGTGGAGAGGGAAGTGGAGCCACGCCTCGGCGTCCACGTACCGATGACGATCGGCATTGCCGAGCTCGACAAGAAGCTGGCCTCCTGCGGCGTGACCACGGCCTATGCCGCGCTCTCCTTCATCGGCGCCAGCGTCACCAGCGGCGTGCTGCGCTCGGAAGAGCATACGTCTGATATCATCGAGACCATTGCCGGACTGAAGGACGACCTGTTGGTCGATCATCGCATCCATGCCCGGTTCGAGGTGACTTTCGCCGCGGCCATCGGCGTGCTGCAAAGGCTGATGGACGCCGGCAAGCTGCACCTGATCTCGCTGATGGATCATACGCCCGGACAGGGGCAGTACCGCGACGTCGAACTCTACATCGCCCGCATCGCCAAGGAGCGCGGCATGTCCGTTGCCAAGGCATCCGAGATCGTCGGCCAGCGCATCGCCGGTCGAAACGGACATGGCGACGTCCTCAGCACGCTGCAGGCCCTGTCGGCATTTGCACGTGCCCGCGGCATCGTGCTCGCCTCGCATGACGACGACACGCTGGAGAAGGTGGAATTCGTCCATGGCCTGGGTGCCGCGCTCAGCGAATTCCCGGTGACCCTGGAGGCGGCACAAGAAGCCCGCAGGCTCGGAATGCACACCGTCATGGGCGCGCCCAATGCACTGCGCGGCAATTCCTATTCCGGCAATCTTTCCGCCCGGCACGCCTACGAGGCCGGACTGCTCGATATGCTGGCCAGCGACTACCACCCGGCCTCGATCCTGCCGGCTGTTCTCAGCCTGGCGGCGCTGGGTGACGGTGGCCTTGTGGCGGCGGCCGCGCTGACCAGCACCAACCCGGCCAAGGCATTGGGGCTTGACGACAGAGGCGCCATCGAGACGGGACTTCTGGCCGATCTCGTCGTGGCCGACCGCCAGCCGGTCGCACGCGTCCGCGCCACCTTCCGCGCCGGCCGCATGATCTACAGCGACGGTACGCTGGGCCTGCGCCGGCATTGAACAAGAAAATGATGTACTGTCGCCGTATTCCGACTTGGATATATAAAAATGACTTGGGTAAAATTAACTAATATACAAGACAAAGACCCACTCTTTCGTGGATCATTGTTTCGATTCCGAAGAATGATTCCGCGAGAAGAAATATTAGATTGTATGCTTTTCACGGCGTTTGAAGAATCCAGTTTGGGCTTCATTCGCGATTGTGGCCACGACGCAGGGAATATCCTTGTTGTCTTTCCCATAGAAGCGAAACTGGAAGGTATGGTGGCCATTTCACCAACATGGCTGGCTCGCCACTGGCAAAAATGGGTTGATACTTCTTCCACCCCGGACAACGTATGGGTTCTTAAAGGTGGCCGATTGGAACCAGAAAAACTGCCAGATGAATAGAGCCGTGGTCTCTCCTGCCTTGAATTACGGTGACAGCGATTAATTCGCTGAGATTGGCTTAAAAAGACGGCAAAAGACCAAAACCACTATACAGCGATGTTTACAAGCGCTGTCACCAAGGAATTGGCATAGGTGTGGCATGACCTCTTCAATTGATTTCTTGCGCGAGTTCGCACGACATCGCGGATCAAATCGCAATCCCAATTTTAGGATGATAATACCGTTTGACTTTTACGACGGCCTGGAAACGGGAGTGGCATTGTTTTCGTCTGGCGGAGCCGTCAGAATTTGGTCTCTCGGTGACTCCCGATCGCGCCTTTTTCGCGCCCTCGGGCTGGCACCCATTGGTGGAAATTGGCTGGAGACCGAATGGATTTCGAAGCAATCAGATACAGAGCACGGCTCTTTTTTGGAACCTGACAACAGTGGAGCCCTCCTGAAATTAGAGGCGGACGTCATGGCGGCGCAAGCGACCGGTTATTTTGTTGGACTTGGCTCACCCTATTTGCATTGTATCGAAATAGTCGAGGTAGACGAAGAGGAAGTTGATTTTTTACAGCAGAATGGCCCTTGTGTTGAGAATTTTCAGCGGATTCATGACCTTTTGAAGCACTCACGCTGATTCCCAATTGAGTGACAGTAAACTTCTTTGGAATTATGCAATCAGGGGCAGTGACATGCAAGCGGGTGTTGAAGAGCGTGTGTTCTCCATTATGGCACGCAAGAGCGGATTGAGCCGTGATCAGATGACTACCCAATCCCGACTGGTCCAAGACCTGTTGCTAGACGGAGATGACGCTATAGAGGTCTTGCTTGAGGTATCGAAAGCATTCTCGATGGATGTTTCTGGTTTCGATCCCTCAGAATATTTCCACTCTGAGCCGTCCATTGTATCGGTCTTGCGAAAACTGCTGCCCATGCGGACAGCGCAAACGAGTACCAAGAAGGTCATGACGATTGGACAGTTGATAGACGCTGCTCGACGAGGGCGATTAGGCCCGGAGAGGAAGACGGAAATACGGTGACAGTCCTGGGCTGCACCCCATAAGTGAGGCACGGTAATTTCTGTGACAGGTTATCCTGGAGGATGGCCTCTGACGTCCGGGATGACGTTCAGAACGTTCCGACGGCATTGAAGTTGGCAACGATCAAGCGAATTCCGGTGACAGTGCACTTTTCCACATTCGCCTGTCGCCGTGTGCAGACTAATCGCCTACCCGCATTGTGGTCCCTGCCTGCCACAGCGTTGCGCCTGGGCACGGCTATCCAACAAAACCTGTGGCCAACCGCCCTTCCGCGCCTTCGCGAATATCCGCATCACGCCAGCAATTGTAGTAGTCTCAGCCTGAAAATCCTGGCTGAGAATCAGCCGGGGTGGCGGGTGGTTGATTGTGGCGACACTCAACGCGCAGGTTCTGGATTTTTTCGACTGGTGGCTCGATGAGCTGCGAGGGGTCTGGTCGCGGGTCGCGCGCGGACAAAAGCAATCTTCCACAAGCGACTGGATCATCAGCCTGGCGGATGACGGCATCCGCGCCCGCGAGGCCAATACGCCGGAGTTCCAGTCGATCCCGTTGGCGCTCAAGGCGTCCTCGGACGAGATCTTGGCACTGCTCCAGGGCGGGCCTCGGCGCAAGCGGCCGAGCTTCGACATCCGCATCCAGCCCGGGCTGTTCCTGACCCGGCAACTGGCGGCGCGGCGGCTGCCGCTTCGGCAGGCGCGCGACATGGCCGAGCTCGACCTTCTGGCCTCGACGCCGATCGACCCGGCGCAAGTGCATGTCGTCTTCGCCAGTCAGGTCGGGCAGGACTGCGTCTACCATGTCGTCAAGGCGAAGACGCTTGCCGCGGTCCTTGACACGGTCCGCCGGGCCGGCGGGTCGATCCGGTACCTGTCGCTGTCGCAGCCGGAGGGCACGCTGCGGGCCGATCCGCTCAGCCTCGCCGCCATCTGGCCGCCGACCGCGCGCGACCGACGCGCCAGGACCGTCTGGGTGACGGCCTGCTCGATGCTGGCCGCGGCAGTGCTGGTCACATTCGCTCATGCGCATTGGCGCACCTGGCAGGCCGGCGCGGAACTGGACACAGAGATCGCCGATGCACAAGTGCTGGCCAAGGCGGCACGCACCGCGCTGCAGAAGCGCCAGACCGGCATCGAGCAAATTGAAAAAATCCGCACGGAAAAGAAAACGACCGCGTCGCTGGTGCGCGTCTGGGCCGAACTGACGCACCTACTTCCCGACTCGGCCTGGCTGACCGATCTTTCGGCCAAGGGCGACGACCTGACCATCACTGGCTTTTCCGCTTCCGCAGCCGAACTGATCAAGCCGATCGACGATTCGCCGCTGTTTTCGGCGCCCGAATTCGCCTCGCCGGTGGTCAGGGTTCCCGGCCAGGACGGCGAACACTTCACCATTTCGGCAAAGATCGGAGCGCTCTGACCATGCTCTCCGCGATCCTCAACACCAGCCCGCTGGTCCGCCGCCTGATTGCGCTCGCCCTTGCGGCGGTGACGGCCTGTGTCCTGGCCTGGGCGGTGTTCGCGGGGCTCAACAGCGTCGCCTCGGCGCAAGCCGGGATCGAGGAAAAGCGCGAGCTTCTCGGCCAGTTGCAGAGCGTGGCGGCGCTGGCCAAGCGCCTCGACAGCGCCGCCAGCCCCGTGGCCGCGGCAAATCCCGAGTTTCTCACCGGCGAAAGCGAAGCGATCATTCGCGGCGGGCTGCAGACCCGGCTGAACGCGATTGCCACCGCCAACGGGGTCAACGTGCTGTCGGCCGGCAATGCGCCGGTGCTGAGCGAAGCGGGCGTCGATTTCATCGGACTGCGGGCCAACCTTTCGGGACCGCTGGAGGGCATTCACAACGCCGTTCTCGCCATCGAAACGTCGCTTCCGGTGCTTTTCATTCGCGAGGCCACTCTGCGCACGACCGACGTCGGGCCGGTCGCCGGGCGCACCGGCGACCCTGAGATCTTTGCCGAAATCCTGTTTTACGGCCCGCTGCAAACGCCGGTGGCGCCGGCGCCGGGCGGGGTCAAGCCATGACCCGGAAATTCGCCGGGCTGGCGATTGCGGCCATGATCGCGGGCCTCGTCCTGGTCAATGTCGTCCTCTACGACACGCCGGTCGACATCTCGCCGGTCGCTTCCGGCAAGGGGCATGACGGCGGCCTGGCCTCGGCGGCGGGCGCGCTGCAGTTTCCCGAGGCCGGCAATTTCAGCGAGACGTTCGAGCGGCCGCTGTTCACGCCGATGCGCCGGAAATTCGTCGCCCCGCCGGCCGGGCCGCCGCCGGTTGCGGTCGTCGCGGCCGCCGTCGAACAGACGCCGGCACCGCCCGAGGCCGCGCCCGCCGCCGCGCCTGCACTTCTGGGCATCAGCATTCACGGTGGGGCGGCGAAGGCCCTGATGCGCGTCGCCGGCAGCGAAACCGCGATCTGGTACGGCAGCGGCGAGACCGTCGACGGCTGGACGGTGTCGGCGATCGACAAGGATCAGGCCGTGCTGGAGCGCAATGGCAAGGTGGCGCGGGTCCCGCTCTATCCGCCATGGAAGAACGCCCCGCAACCACCCCCAAATGCCCCGCCAGCGGCCCCGGATGTCCCGCTGCCAGCGCCGAACGAACCGCAACTATGAGCGACCGCCACGAAAGCCTGAACGCAGGGGGCGAAAGCGCGAGCAGCGGCTTTTCGCTGGTCGCCGTGCTGGTGTTCATGCTGATCGTCTCGGCCATCGTCGTCCCCTTTGCCGTGACGGCAAAAACGCGGCTGATGATCGCCAACAACGAGGTCGAGCAGGAACGCCTGTCGCTGCTTGCCGAAGGCCTGGGCAATGTGGTTGCAAGCGAATTGGTCGGCGGCTCGGGGGCGAAAACATTGCCGCTGGATTCCACACCCGCAGCGTGCCGGGAGGGAGGCTTCAGCTTCGATGTCCGCGTCCAGGATCATGACGGGCTGATCGATCTCAATGCCGCGGACGACCAATTGCTGGCGCTTGGTTTCGCATCGCTCGGCTTCCAGCGGGAGATGGCGCAAGCCTTGGCCAAGGCCACGATCCGGTTTCGTGACAATGCCGCGCTGTTCGCTGGCCAACCCCAGTCCAGAAGCCCTGTCGGGCCGCCCCAAGACAAGCAGGCGCCGTTCGAATCGGTGTCCGAACTGCAGGAGTTTTCGGCCCTTGCGTCGTTGCCCTTGCAGACCCTCCACGCTGTTTTCACGGTCAACTCGAAGCGCGGCACGATCAGCGCCGATCGCGCGCCGAACCGTCTTCGCGCTGCTCTTGCCGGCGCCAGCAGCGCATCGGTCACCGAAGCGCCGGCCGACGCATCGGCCTACACTGTCGACGTGGTCGTGAGGCGGGACGGATCCGGGATCACGGCCGAAGCCGGGTTCATCATCGAGAGGTCCCCGCTCAGCCCGACGGCATTTCAGCGCGTTGCCCGAAGCCCGGTCCCTGCGGCCACTGCACTGCCGTCAGTCGTCGGCACAGCCGGCTGCGAGATGCTTTTCGGCGCCGAGGCGGCGCAGATCCTGCGCGGGTGGAGCTCATGAACGCGTCTTCGCAGCCCGTTGGCCAGACCCGGGGCCAGACCCAGGGGATCGAAGCGTTCCTTGCCTTTCTCGAGGGCGAGAAGGTGCTGACCGCGCACGCCGCCCAGCGCGCATTGGGGGCATCGCGAACATCTGGACACCCGTTCGATACTGTGATGACCGAACTCGGCCTGATCGGCGAGCAGGACCTTGCCAACAGCCTCAGCCGCTACCTGAACGCTCCGACGCCGGTCGAGATTCCCGAACAGGTCAGCCCCGAAATGCTGGCAGGCGTGCCGCTGGCCTATCTGCGTGAAAATGCGATCCTGCCGTTGCAGATGGACGCCGAGCGGCTGGTCGTCGCCGTGGCCGATCCGTTCTCGTCGGCAACCATCGACGCGCTCGCCTTTCACTATGAGCGGACGCTGGCGCTGCGCATATTGCCAAGGCGCATGATCGCCGAATGCATCGACCGCATCGAGCAATCGGCCGTGGCGGCCGTTGCAAATGGCGGCAACGGTGGCGAAACCCTGGATTTCGGCCCCGACGACCTCGAACGGTTGAAGGATTTTGCGCGCGAGGCGCCGATCGTTCGCTTCGTCGCCGAGACCATCCACAAGGCGGTCGATGCGAGAGCCACCGACATCCACATCGAGCCGCTCGAGGATCACGTCCGTATCCGCTTCAGGCATGACGGCATGCTGTCCACCGTCGACACTGCGTCCATTGCGATGCTGTCCGGCATCTCCACCCGCATCAAGATCCTGTCGCGGCTCAACATTGCCGAACGGCGCCTGCCGCAGGACGGACGCATGCGCATTGCCGTGCGCGGCCGCGACGTTGACCTGCGCGTCTCGGTCATTCCGTCCATCCACGGCGAAGCCATCGTGCTTCGAATTCTCGACCGCGCGGGCGTCGAATTGAAGTTGGAGAAGCTGGGGTTCGACGGCGGCGCGCAGGCGAAAATCCGCACCATGTCGCAAGCCGCCAACGGCATCGTGCTGATCACCGGGCCGACCGGCAGCGGCAAGACGACGACGCTCTATTCCATCCTCGCGGAACGTTCGCGGCCGGACGTCAAGATTTTCACCGTCGAGGACCCGGTCGAATACCGGATGGCCGGCATCACGCAACTGCAGGTCAATCCGGCGATCGACCTCGACTTTGCCGCCGCCCTGCGTTCGATCCTGCGGCAGGACCCCGATATCATCCTGCTCGGTGAAATTCGCGATCGCGAGACGGCGCAAGTCGCAGTCCAGGCGGCCCTGACCGGCCATCTGGTGTTTTCGACCCTCCACACCAACAGTGCCGCGGGTGCACTCACGCGCCTTCGCGACATGGGCATCGACGGCTATCTGCTCGGCGCGACGATCAGAGGCGTCATCGCACAGAGGCTGTTGCGACGTGTCTGCCCGACCTGCCATGGCGCCGACCAAACAGTTCCGGCCTGCCGCACCTGCAACGGCTCCGGCTACAGCGGGCGCACGGTGACCTACGAAATGCTGCAGGTGTCGCCGCGCATCGCCGAACTTATCGACCAGGGTGCCGGCGAAATGGAGATCGGGAAGATTGCGGCCGAAGACGATCTCGTGCCGATGTCGGTTCACGCAACCGCACTTGCCCGATCGCAGGTCACCACAATGGACGAAGTCCGGCGCGTCATAGATCTCGCAGGAGGTGACTGATGCCGGCCTTTGCCTATCGCGCCTATCTCGTCGACGGCAGCACCGAGACCGGCGTCCTCGATGCATCGACCAAGCAGGATGCCGCCCGCAAACTGGCGCAGCAGGGCCGCCGCTCCTACCATCTTGCCCCGGTGAACGGCGAAAGGCACCAGCTTCGCCTGCCGGGGCGCAGCGCGCTGACGTTCACCCGCAGGGTCGATCTCAGCCGGCTGTTTTCCGAGCTTTCAGTGCTTCTGAACGCCGGCTTCACGGTCGACCGTGCCTTGAACGCGGTTATCTCGGGCGAGGCCAACCGCCAGCGGCGGCAACAGCTGCAATCGGTGCTCGATCTCACGACAGGCGGCCGGCCGATCGCCGAAGCATTTGCCGGCCTGCCGGGCATCACCTCCGACGTTGCCGCCTTGCTCGCCAGCGGCGAGCGCAGCGGCAAGATGGCCTATATATGCCAGCGGCTGGCCGATACGTTCGAGGCAACAGCCAAGCGCCGCGCGGCGATCGTCGAGGCCCTGGCCTATCCGGCTTTCCTGCTCATGGTCATGAGCGGCGCACTGGTCATTCTGGCGACGGTGCTGGTGCCGGCGCTGGAACCGATCTTCGAAGGCTCATCCGCCCCCAAGCCGTTCACCATGACCGTGCTTTCGGCGCTCGGCACGGTGTTCAGGGACTATCCCTTCGTCTTCCCGCTGGCTGCGGTGCTGGGCCTGCTTTCCTATCTTTTCCTGTCCCGGTCCACAGGCGCCAGAAAACAGTTCTCACATTGGCTGTTGAAGGTCCCGTTGATCGGCGCGCTTGTCAGGGATGCCGTGGTCGCGCGCTACCTGGAAACGCTTGCGCTGCTGCTCGGCAATGGCGTGGCGATGACCGAGGCGCTTGGGCTGGCCGCCAACGTTTCCAGGCAGAGTTCACTGGCGGCAAGCTTTGCTTCGATCGAAGAAACCGTCGCCAATGGCGCCCGCCTGCATGGCGCGATCGTCAAGGCAGGGATTTTCGACAACGCGACGATGTCGCTGGTCTCGCTCGGCGAAGAGGCGAATGCGCTTCCGGTGGTGCTGGATCGCGCCGCGAAAATGCTTCAGCTGACGCTGACGCGGCGGATCGACACGGTGCTGAAGCTGTTGACGCCGGCCTTGACGATTTCGCTCGGTTTTCTCGTCGGCAGCCTGGTCATTTCGGTGATGACCACGATCCTCAGCATCAACGATCTGGCGCTGCAATGACGGCCGCGCCGGGAGCCGGAGCACCGGCGGACGCAACCGCCGGGTTTACCCTGGTCGAAATGCTGGTCGTGCTGGCGATCATGGCCCTCGTCGCGGCGATCGCCGCGCCGGGGCTCGTCAGCAATTATCGCACCAAGAACCTGGAGACGATGGCCGGCGAAATCACCATGCGGCTGCGCCTGTCGCGCACATCGGCAATCGCCACCGCCAGGCCGAAGCAGGTCGTTGTCGATCTCGGCACCCGCATCATCCGTTTTGGTGAACGAGACATTGTCGCCCTGCCGGACGATGTCAAAATGACCGTGGTCACCGGCCAGGAGACCGTCGCCAACCGGCAGACGGTCCTCACCTTCCTTCCCGACGGCAGCGCTTCCGGCATGGATATCTCGCTGCAGCAAAAAGGCCGGACCGCGCGCATCGCGGTCAACTGGCTGACCGGGCTTCCGACATGGCGCGCGCTGCCATGACCGGGTCATCGTCGCAGCCCTCCCCCGAAGACGGATTCTCTATCCTCGAAATGATCGTCGCCATGACCATCCTGGCGCTTGTGCTTGGTATCGCCAGCCAGTCGATCGTGCTGGCGAGCCGCAGCATCGCCGTGGCCAAGCGCCAGGCCGAAGCGGCCAGGACCGTGCGTGTGATGCTGGCCGACTACGAAGCCCAAATCCACACGGCTCAATCCGGCTGGACCCTGAAGACCCGCACGATAGACGTGTCGAAGGCAAGGGTAACCGCTGTTGTCATCGAGAGCAGCGGCGGTGCGTTTCCAGGCGGGCCGTTTCTGACCTTCGTGCCCGTGCGGGATCCGGCTATCCCATGAGTGGCCCGTTTTTGCGCACTCGTTCCAAGGTCCGAGCCGGCAGGCTGCGGAAACGTCTTCCAGGCGCCCGTCGGCCTGGCCGCAAATCGCCGCCGGGACCATCGGCATCGGTCGAGGGGTTTGCGCTCATCGACGTGCTGGTCGGGCTGGCCCTGATCGGCGTGATTACGTCGCTGATGATGGTCTTCCTCAGCCAGACCCGAACGATGATACGCATCGAAAAGGCAACCGAATTCCAGATGGAGGTCGATGCCGCATCGCGGTTTCTGGAAGCGGCGATCAGCCATGCCGAGCCGTTGCCCCTGTCCAAGTCGTCGCCGGACATGGTGCTTTATCTCAACGGCAACGGTGCCCGGATCGAATTCAGCGCCGTTCAGGCGATCGGTTTCAAATCCTCCACGCTGCGCGAAATTGCTGTTTCGCTTGGACAGGCCGGAGGCGCGCTGGCCATCGTCCAGAAAACACGGCGCGGCAGCGAACCCGGCACATCGACACCGGGCGAACCGGTGCGGTTGATCGGCGGCGTGAGCGCCATGAAATTCGAATATCTCGACGGTGCGGCGGCGGCCTCGTCATGGTCGCCGAGCTGGACCGTGCCACGGCGCCTGCCCGCCGCCGTGCGCTTCACCATCTCGGTTCTGCGGGATGGTGCGGCCTATTCAGCGAGAGGTTTTGCACGCCTCGACCTGGCAAATGCCCAGGTGCTGCCGCGCACGAAATGAATCCCGGCCGCCATCAGTTGCTGACGTCCTGGTCTTCGCCGGTTCCGTCCGGCTTGCCGTCCTTGCCCAGGCTGCGGATGACCACGCCGCTCGCATCGGCCTTCACTTCGTAGGAATAAGGCCTCCCCCACGGATCCTTCAGGCCGGTTGTTCCCTTGAGATAGGGTCCGTTCCAGCGCGCTTCGCCGGCAGGCGCGGCGACCAGGGCCGAGAGCCCCTCCTCCGCGGTCGGGTATTTCGCGTTGTCGACATAGTAGAGCTCGAGCGCGCTTTCGATGTTGCGAATTTGCGCCTTGGCGGCGTTGGTCCTGGCCGAGCCGAGATAGCGCAGGACCTGCGGCGCGGCCAGTGTCGCGATCAACGCGATGATGGCGAGCACGACCAGGAGCTCGACCAGGGTGAAGCCGCCCTCGCGGTGGTCGCTTTCACCGACAGATTTTCTGGCACCGACAGATTTTCTGGCGCAGCCGGATTTTTCGGAAAGTCGAGTGAAGCGCTGAGTGATCATCAGAGCAGTCCCATGTTCAAACCTGCAAATTGCTCCAGCGCCCAGCTGCAGCCGAGGCCGATGGCGATAAACGGACCGAAGGCAACACGAGCCCGCGCCGCTGCAGGCCCTGTCGCAAGCACGTGCCCGCCGACGAACAGCAGGGCGCTGGCGCTGGCGATGAACAGCAGCACCGGCAACAGCAGCGGGCTGATCCAGCATGCGGCGGCGGCCAGCATCTTGACGTCGCCGAGGCCGAGACCGATCTTGCCGGTCATCAGGAAATGACCGCGCCGTATCAGCCAGGCAACGGCAAAAGTCATGGCTGCAAACAGGAGCCGCAGCGGCAGGCCGTCCGCCTCCGCCGCCATCTGATAGCCAAGGCCGAGGGCGGCCAGAGCCAGGTTGAGCCCGTCCGGGATGATCTGCCTGCGGAAATCGGCGATCGAAATCGCGGCCAGAACCGCCGCCAGGGCGACCGTGGCAGCCAGCACGAGAGATGGGTGCGTGGCCATCGTCAATACGCCAGCCTCTTCAGATCCTGTTGCAGCTTGGTGCCGCCGCGCCGCTTCTGGATCGGCGTCTGCAGGCTGATCTTGCCGCGGAATTCGTCCGTCACTTCGCGGGCTTCGTTGATGTCGCGGACAACATGCGGCCGGATGAAGATGATCAGTTCGGTGCGTCCGATACTGTCCGTCTTCTGCTTGAACGCGTTGCCTATGATCGGGATATCGCCAAGGATCGGCACTTGCGTGCGGTCGACATTGTTGCGCGACTGGATGAGGCCGCCCAGCGCCAGGCTCTCGCCGTCGTTGACCAGCACGCGAGTCTGGATCTTGCGCTGCTGGATGGTCGGTGAATCGATGCCGGAGCTGGTGGTCTTCGTCACATTGCTGACCTCCTGCTCGATGTCGAGCATGACCCTGCCGGCATTGTTGATGCGAGGCGTCACTGTCAGGATGACGCCGGTGTCCTTCATCTCGACCGAGACGACCGGCGCGCTGCCGAACGACTGGTCCACCACCTGTCTTGTGGCGATCGGTACCTGGTCGCCGACCTGCAAGATCGCTTTCTGGTTGTTCAGGGCCATGATGGTTGGCGCCGAGATGACATTGACGTCGGTGATGCTGGAGAGCGCGTTCAGCGTCACCTGGATGTTGTCGGTTGCGTAACTCCAGTTGAAGCCCGGCAGTGCCGCCGCGGCGGCTCCCTTCGCCACGTCGGACAGCGAGATCTTCATGCCGCCATTCTCGAAGAACCAGCGCAGGCCGTATTTCAGCTCGTCGTTGAGCGTGACTTCGGCGATGACGGCTTCCAGCATGACTTGCGTCGGCAGAACGTCGACCTTGGCCAGGATCTGCTCGATGCGTTCGTAGTCGCGCGCCGTGGTCTGGATCAGCAGCGCATTGTTTTCGATATCGGCGACGACCGTGGCGTGGGCGGGCGGCTGTCCGTCCTGCGGGGGCAGCGAAGGCGACGGCCCGGTCAACGGCACCGGCGTGACGCCATCCGATTGCATGGCGATCGGGGTCTGGTCGGGCGACACGTTCGAGCCGCCCGAGTCGCCTTCGGTCTTGACGGTGGTGCCGAGAACGGAGCTCAGCACCGCGGCCAGTTCCTTGGCCGGGCGGTTCTGGATCTGGTAGACGAAAAGCTGGCTTTCGTTGGTCTCGGCCAGCCTGTCGAGCTTGTTGATCCAGCTCGCCGCACGGGCGAGATAGGCCGGGCGCGAGGTGATCACCAGCACCGAATTCAGCCTGTCGTTGGGGATGAACTGGATGAGCTTGGCGCCTGGCCCATCCTTGGTGCCGAAAATCGAATCGAGTTCGGCGGCAACCGCTTCCGGTTTGGAGGTCTTCAGCGGATGCAGCGCGACCGACATGCCGCGCATCCAGTCGACGTCGAACACCGAAACCGCTTCGCGAATGGCATTGAGGTCGCTGTCGTTGCCGGCGACGGTGATCAGGTTGCGGGTGGAATCGACCCGCAGCACCGAGCCCTGGCGGGTGATCGGTTCCAGAATGGTCTTCATCTCATCGGCCGCGATGAATTGCAGCTGCAGCACCTGCACCTTGACGCCGGGGCCGGACGGTGACGTCGACGGCACGCTGACCGGCGGCGTGCTGGACATGATTTCGGAAAGCGGCACAACCTGGTAGGTGCCGGCGCGGTTGGTGATGCCGGCGCCATTCACCGCAAGCGCCGATTGCAGGACGTCGACCAGCGCATCCTTCGACACCGGCTGCGATGTCTGCAGCGTCACCGTGCCTTGCACGCGCGGGTCGACGATGTAGTTGAGGTGAAGCGCATCGCCGAGCACGGCCTTGGCCGCCTCGGCAATCGGCGCGTTGACCAGATTGAGCTCGAACTGGCCCGAGCCATCGGTCGTCACCTTGGTGACGGGGGCTCCGGAGGAGACGAACTGACCCGAGCCCTGATATTGCGCGCCGTTGAAGCGCTGTGCCTGGCCGGCGGCCGACGTGACGGCGCCAGTCCCGGTATATCCCGACCGCAAGGGCGAGTTCTTGGCATGCAGGCTGTCGATGGTCTCGGTGAAGAAGTCCTTGCCCGGCGCGGAAGTGCAGCCGGCAATCGCCAGCAGCGTGCACAACACGACGCGACTACTCGGCTTGCTCGACATCCACCCGATTCCCCTAGATTCCCAGTCTAGGGCTTCTTGCAAGCGGATGTTTGGAATGATGGGCGTATTTGGGGTCTATCCACAGGGTAGGTGATGCAGAGCAACGCGTGCAACGGGTGCCCAAAATGCCGTCGACTGTGATCCGAAACACCAAATACGATCCGGCAACCAGAACGCTCTCCGTCTGGTTTGTCCCAAGCGGCGACAGCTATGACTACGAAGATGTTGCCCCGGCAACCTACGCCGTCTTCAGCTTGACCCAAACCGGTCAGGTGGGGATCGTATCGAGGTCCGGACAGGTGACGATCCTCACCTCAAACCGGCCAATTCAGTACATGATCCTTTGCCTCAGCCATGCAAAGAATCCGTTTCCTCCGAGCGTTGTGCGAACCCGCGCCGCAGCCCAATGTGCTTTCATGGTTGCGCCGACATGACAATCGCAGACGATTTCGTGCAGTTGCCAGTCGCTCAGTTTGAAGAACCGCCTGGCCTCGCCATACGTGTCATCCTTCAGGCCGCATGCACGCAACACCGGATCGTCGAAGGCAACGGCAAGTGCTGATCCGTCCCCCCGCACGCTGGCACGATCCTCCATGTGCAGATATTCGGTACCTGTGAACGCGGCAAGGCATCGCTCGGGATGTTGTTCCAGAAGTTCCGCCCAGCGTTCGATGCGCTGGTTGCGTGTCATTTCCGAATATGCGGCCGAAGTTTCAATCTTGGCGACCGCATGCAGTTGATCGAGTGTCTGATGTTTCATGGCAGTCTCCTGTCAAGAGGGAGAAGCGCCCACGCCTTCAAGGGAATTATCGCGCGATGATGCTTCGACAAGAGCCGGCAACCGCTGGGAAGGAATCAATCTTTGGTACCGCCAGGCCGGGCCGGTCGAGACCATGAGAGTCTACTCGGTGTTCCACCTTCCGGGTTGGCAATGAGCCAATTGCCGATTTCGCACCGACCGGCACCGGCGGCTGGCGGAGCCCGTGGCAATCGATCAATCGCGAGCGTCAAAAAGGACGGCCAGTCCCAGTTCCCTAGCCAAGTCGACGATCTCCTCCGTCAACTCGTCATCTGTATCCTGCAGATAAGGCGCGTCCCTGCGGGTTGCCTCGATTGCCGCTTTGACCGAGATGATATCGCCGTACCGCGAACTTGCCAGCTCTACCGCCAGAAAGTCCCTGGCAGTGCCGACAGGTCCTGTTGTGCGTCTGGCGATGCTCATGTGGCTCCTTCCCCATGATCACCTCCGGCTCATTTTGATCTCGTCCAAGATGCAGATCAATCGATAGTTCGATTCCGTACCAATTGCCGGTTGACGACAGTTGCGGCGTCGTTGGAGTGGCCGGGTGATGCCGGGCCAACCCTTCTTGTGATTGAGCGGACGAGTTTGTCCGCCCCGCCAGTCAGATATCTTTCGCCAAGCGAAGTGCGTCGTAGATCGCAGCGTGGGTGTTTCGAGCTGAAACGGCGTCGCCGATGCGGAAGAGTTGGAACTGGCCCTGCGCATTGCGCACCACCGACTGCGGTTGTCCGGTGATGAGTTCATCGTGCGAAATCTCGCCGTGGTTGGTCGATTTCGGTTTCAGTTCGAAATAGATGTCGTCGAGCGGAATGGTGCCGTGATTGACGACAACCTGATCCACGATGCGCTGTTTGGACACGCCGCCATAGTCACTGCCGACATGGGCAATGAGTTGGTTGCCGTTCTTTTCAACAGACTCCAGCCGATACGTGACCGTGAAGGTCACATCGAGTTTTTGAAGCGACCTCATGTACGGCACGAGGTTCATTGCCATGACCTCGGGTGAAAAGGACCGGTCCGGCGTCATGATTTCAACCTTCGCCCCGGCGCCCGCAAGAAATTCCGCGGCCTGGAGGGCCGCGTGGTCACCCGCATCGTCGTAGATGAGGACGTTTGCTCCCGGCTTCACGTCTCCGGAGATGATGTCCCATGAGGACACCACCAACTCGTTGCCCTTCGAAAGGACGTCGGTGTGCGCCACCCCGCCCGTGGCAATGATGACGACGTCCGGGTTTTCAGCCTCGATGGTTTCCGCTTCTGCCCAGCTATTGAACTGGATGCTCACTCCGTGTTTTTCGCACTGGGCCATGCGCCAATCGATGATGCTCATCATCTCCTTGCGGCGCGGGCTCAGTGCTGTCAGGCGGATTTGCCCTCCCGGTCCGCTCGCGGCTTCGAAGACCACGACCTGGTGTCCCCGCTCACCCGCCACGCGGGCGGCCTCGAGGCCGGCCGGACCTGCGCCGACGACGACGATCTTCTTGCGTGTCTCGGCCTTGGCGACAATGTGCGGCATGGTCAGCTCGCGACCAGTGGCGGGGTTGTGAATGCAGTATGCCGCCCCGCCCTGATAGATGCGGTCAAGGCAATAGTTGGCGCCGACGCAGGGCCTGATTTCGTCTTCGCGCTTTTCGATGATCTTCCGCACGATGTGTGGGTCGGTCATATGAGCGCGCGTCATCCCGATCATGTCGACCTTGCCCGACGCAATCGCGTGGCGCGCAGTCGCCACATCCGGAATTTTCGCCGCATGGAAGGTCGGGAAGTTGGTCGCGGCACGAATCTCGCCCGCAAAATCAAGGTGTGGGGCGTTCGCCATTCCCTGAATCGGAATGACGTCCGTCAGGCCCGCGTCGGTGTCGATGTGGCCGCGGATCACGTTGAGGTAGTCGATAAGTCCGCTTTCCTTGAGGCGTTTGGAGATTTCAAGGCCTTCCGACTTGCCAGTGCCGCCGGGGAGACATTCATCCGCAGTATATCGCACGCCCAGGATGAAGTCCTCGCCCACCCGTGACCGGATCGCCTTCAAGACATCCATGCAGAAGCGCATGCGATTATCGAGCGAACCGCCATAAGGACCGTCAAGTTCGTTCGTGAGGGGAGACGTGAACTGTTCGAGCAGGTGGCCGTAGGCCTCGAGCTCGACGCCATCCATGCCGCCTGCCTTCATCCGTTCGGCGGCGTCTGCGAAGTCCTTGATGATGCGCTCGATATCCCAGTCTTCAATTTTCTTGGGAAACGCTCGGTGCGAGGCTTCACGATGATGGGACGGAGCCACAACGGGCAGCCAATCGCCTTTGTCCCAGCGGGTGCGCCGTCCGAGATGGGTCAGCTGGATCATGATGGCGGCGCCCTCTTCGTGCACCGCATCGGTCATTTGCTTGATCCACGGTACGATCTCGTCCTTGTAGGCGAGCAGGTTGTTGAAAACCGGGGGGCTGTCCTTCGAGACCGCCGCCGACCCGGCCGTCATCGTCATCGCCACACCGCCTTTCGCCCGCTCCACCGTGTAGGCAAGATAGCGCTCCTTCGGCATCCCATCCTCCGGATAGGCCGGCTCGTGGGACGTCACGATGATGCGGTTGCGAAGGGTCAAATGCTTGAGTTTGTACGGCTGCAGAAGAGGATCGTTCGACATCTGACGGACTCCGGGCTGGGATGGCAGGCGCAAACGCTATTTGAAAATGTACAGATATGTCAAGTTTGAGTTCTCATAGGTCGATCAAATCGACACAGGTGTACATTTTTCTGGTGTTCACTTTTTCATTTTGTTAGGTTGGTCGCCCATGGAGCAGATTTCGAACGACAGCGGATGGCGCGGATCGCCAGAGGGGTGGCTTGAAGCCGCCTACGACTTGCTTCTCGAATCCGGCGTTGACACGGTGAGAATTTCGCCCTTGGCCAAGAAGCTGGGCCTGTCCCGCACGAGCTTCTATTGGTTCTTTAAGGATCGAGAGGAGTTGCTGGCTGCCCTCTTGACGCGTTGGCGGGACAAGAACACAGGCAACCTCGTCAAGCAGGCTGAGGCCTATGCCGAGACTGTGGCCGAAGCGATGCTCAACGTTTTCGACTGCTGGCTCGACATGACCTTGTTCGACTCCCAGTTCGAGTTCGCAGTCAGAAGCTGGGCGCTTCAATCTCCCGAGATCCTGGCGGAGGTACAGACAGCCGATCAGACGCGCCTCGACGCGATGAGCCAGATGTTCGTCCGCTTCGGTTACGAGGAAAGCTCAGCCGACGTTCGAGCGCGCACCATCTACCTCGTGCAGATCGGCTACATCTCAATGCAGACCAGGGAAGATCTCGCGGTCCGCATGAAGCGCATTCCCGGGTACGTTGAGATTTTTACGGGCGAGGCCCCACAGAAGCGCGAACTGGATCGGTTCTTCGCCAGACATGGCCATTCGGCGGGTTGAGGAAGAGTTTCGACGATGGGCGAACCCTTGAGTATCGGAATAATCGGTGGTGGTGGATGGCTTGGACGGGCCATCGCAGAGGCCATAATCGATGCACAGATAGTCGCCGCTGAGCACCTCACGCTTTCCTACAGAAGCGGGCAACCCGGCTTTCTGCCAAACGCTGCATGGACCAGGGACAATCAGGAACTGGCGGATCGATCCAATGTCATTATCGTATCGGTCCGCCCCCAGGACTGGCCTGCCATCGACATCTCTGCGTATGGCAAGCTCGCCATGTCGGTCATGGCCGGGGTGCCTCTCGACCAACTGGCTCGACGTCTCAAGACCGAACGCGTCGTGCGCACGCTTCCGAATGCTGCGGCAGAGGTGCGCAATTCCTATACTCCCTGGATAGGCTCTCGGGGTGTCACTGCGGATGACCGCGATGTCGCCCGTCGGATTCTGGAGGCCTGTGGCGCCGCCGATGAAGTCAAAAGTGAAGCAGATATCGACTATCTGACGGGCCTCACCGGATCCGGCCCGGCCTTTCCGGCCCTCCTTGCCGCAGCGATGATGGACGATGCCGTCGGTCGAGGAATAAGCCCGGACATTGCCCGAAGGAGCGTCAGCGCGGTGCTGATTGGAGCGGGAAAACTCCTCGAGGCTCGCGCAGACAATCCCAAAAACATCGTCCAGACCTTCCTCGACTACCGCGGCACCACCGCAGCAGCAATCGAGGCCATGCGCGCAGCCGGGTTTGAAGCGGCCGTGGCAGACGGCCTTGCTGCAGCGCTTCAGAAATCCGTGAGTATGGGACAAGCCTCCTGATTGCCACACGAGGCGGGTTGCCGTCCTCCGACCCGCAGGTGAGATACAATGTCAAAACTCTTTCCGCATCTGTTTTCACCCGTAAAGCTGGGCAGTCGCACCCTGCGAAACCGGATCGTGTTCGGAGCTCACACCGCCAACATGGCCGAAAATGGCGTGCCGACCGAACGGCACGTTGCCTACTATGCCGAACGAGCGATTGGCGGGGCCGGCATGATTGTTGTCGAACCCATGCCCGTCCATCAGGCCGCCGTGCTGACACGCGGCAATTTCCGGCCTGGCGACGATAGCGTCATTCCTCATTTCCAGCAGGTCACGCGGGCGATCAAGGACCACGGGGCGATCGCCATCCAGCAGCTCTACCACGTCGGTGCGCATGGCGATTCGGACAACTCATTTCATGCGCATTGGTCGCCCTCGGGCCTTCCAAGCTATCACGACAGCGACGGCTCCCACGCTATGTCGCAGGATGAGATCTGGGAGACCATCGACGGCTTTGTTCAGGCCGCGCGCCGCTGCCGGGACGCCGGTTTCGATGGTGTCGAAGTCTGGGCTGCCTATGTCGGACTGATCGATCAATTCTGGACACCCTGGACAAACCAACGCGAAGACCAATGGGGAGGCTCGCTCGAAAACCGCACACGGATCTCCCGCGAGATCCTGACCCGCATCCGGGAAACATGCGGCCGAGATTTTATCGTTGGGCTCTCGGTCAGCGATGAGCCCGACTACACAGTCGCGCTCAGTCGGCAGGAACTGGCGGAGATCATTCGGTTGCATGATGAGCAGGGGCTGATCGACTACGTGACCTGCGGAACCGGCAGCTACCTCGATTTCTACAAGATAATGCCGACTTTTCTCTACCCGGAGAAACTTGGCGCCGATCTTGCGGCGACCCTCAAGGGCGTGGTCAAGACGGCCCTCGTGGTGGCCGAAAGCCATATCAGGACGCCTGAAAATGCCGAAACGGTGCTCGGCGAAAAGGCTGCGGACCTGGTCTCGATCGTGCGGGGCCAGATCGCCGACCCGCATCTGGCACGCAAGGCCGCGGCGGACCGGCCGGACGATGTGCGCGGCTGCATATCCTGCAACCAGATGTGCTGGGGCCGCCGTTCACGCGACTACTGGATCAGCTGCCTTATCAATCCTTCGGCAGGACGCGAGTTTGAATGGGGTGGTGACCGGTTCACGGCCGCCGCCATCAAAAAACGGGTGCTTGTCATCGGCGGCGGGCCCGCTGGCCTCGAGACGGCACGCGTTGCCGCCGAACGGGGGCACGACGTGGTGCTGGCCGAAGCCTCCAGCAGACTGGGCGGGAACTTTCTGCTCGCCGGGCTGCAGCCGCGCCGGGGGCAAATCCTCGACCTTCTCGTTTGGTATGAGCGCCAGCTTGACAAATTGAATGTCGACATACGGCTGAACACCTATGTCGAGGCATCGGAAATCCCCTCATTCCAAGCCGACACCGTCATCCTGGCCACGGGGTCGGTGTCTCCCGAAACCGGATTTCAGAAGGCGCTGCCGGCAATGCCGAGCCTGCCAGGCATCGAAAAGGGCAATGTCTTCTCGATCGAAGCCGTGATGGCCCGCCATGCGCGACCCGGCAAGCGCGTGCTTTTGCTCGACGAGGGCGGAGGTTGGCGCGGCGGTGGCACAGCCTGGAAACTTGCCGAGGATGGCCATCAAGTGACCATTCTCACGCCCGATCCGCTGGTCGGCAAGGAACTGCAGCGGACAGCTGCCGATTTCCCGCTGCGACGGACATTGCGCCAGCTTGGCGTCAAATGGTTCGTGGACGTCAGCGTTCTGGAATGGCACGGGGACGGCGTGACCGTCGTCGACCACAACACCCGTGAAGAAAGTTTCGTACCGGGCGATTGCCTTGTTCTCGCAACCACCAACGTGGCGGCGGATTGGCTGGCGAAAGAGTTGAAAGGCACATCGCAACCTTTCACGGAGGTCGGCGATGCCGCCGCTCCACGCCAGGCGCCCTACGCATTCCACGAAGGGAGGAAGGTCGCCTTGCGGCTGTGATAGGCACGCTAGACGGGCCGGATCGATCCAGACAAGCGAAAGACGACGATAGTTACTATGATTAGCGATCTCTCCGAAGCCGGTCTGTCGCTACTTGATGATGCCAATCTTCTTGCGATCGATGGTGACGAATACGGCGCAAACGAGAACCGTCCCCTTGACGATATTCTGGAGGTACGGATCGACACCGGTCATGTTCATGCCGTTCGACAGAAGCGTGATGATCAGAACGCCCAGCGCAGTACCGACAACACTGCCCACACCTCCGGTCAAAGGCGTTCCGCCGACCACGACGGCTGCAATGACATCCAGTTCAAGCCCTTCCCCGAGCTGCGCTGTGGCGGCCATAGCGCGCGCCCCCTGCAGCAATCCCGCGATGCCGCACAGGGCCCCGAGCAGCATATACATGTAGATTTTCACGCGGGCGACCTGAATGCCGGTCAAGATGGCGACGCGTTCCCCACCGCCGATGGCGCGGACCTCGCGTCCGAACACCGTCCTGTTGATGATGCCATAGGCAAGGACCATCAGCACCAGGCCAATGATCACCGAATTGGGAATGCCCAAAGTACGTTCGGCATAGGCGTTGAGGAATTGCTCGTCGTCTATCGACACTGGAGCGCCGCGGGTGAACAGAAGCACGATGCCGCGATACACCACCATCGCACCCATGGTGGCTATGAAGGAAGGAACCTTGCCCTTGGCGAGGAGCACGCCATTGATCAAACCGGCAACCGCACCAACAGCAATGGCCGGAATGATTGCCGCAGCGCCGAGACGATCGGCCGTCAAGGCCGTTGCCAATGCCGCGAGGGCGACGATTGAACCGACCGAAAGATCGATCGAGCCCGCCATGATGACGAAGGTCATGCCCAGCGCCGCGACCAGCAGCACAGTGCCCTGCTGAAGCACGATGAGAAAGTTGCTGAAGGTGAGAAAGCGCGGCGACGACAGAGAGAATATGACGACGAGCAGAACGAGCATCGCGAGCGGAAAAGTGCGCTTGAGGAGTTCGAAGCTGCTCGCGCTGCGGATTTTTTCGCCGCTTGCGCTCGGCGTCATGGCGGTGCTCGCGGTCTCGTTTGTGTCCATGGTCAGGCCATATGTCCAATGATGTCGTGTTCGGTGGCATCGGCTGCAGTCTCGATGCGATGCGTGACATGTCCTTGCCGGAGAACCAGCAAGCGGTCCGACATACCGATCAGTTCAGGCATGTCTTCCGAAGAAAGGATCACGGCGAGGCCTTCCGCCGCCTTCTGCCGTATGATTCGATAGATCTCCGTGCGGGCGCCGATGTCGACGCCGCGCGTTGGGTTGTTGAGCAGGAGCAGGCGTGGCTGTACGGCCAAGCATTTGCCAATCACCACCTTTTGCAGATTGCCTCCCGAGAGAGAACGGCAGGACGCGTCGATGCTCTGCGTCTTGATTCCGATCCGAGTGATGAGATCGGCCGCAATGGCGATGGCAGCGGGGCGGTCGAAGAATGGCCCATGCCGGGGTGGGCGGACCATCACCAGATTGTCGAGGACACTGAACTCAGCGATCAGCCCTTCATTGTGACGGTCGCCGGGCAGATGGGCTACGCCCTGCCGCCAAGCATCAGTCGGGCTCGATGGCGCGAATGGAACATCCGCAAGCCTCATCGTGCCGTGGCCTAAAGGCAGGTCGCCGCAAATGGCTGCGAACAGCGCCTCGGCGCCAGCGCCTTTCAATCCGGCAAGGCCGAGGATTTCGCCGGCATGAACATCCAGGCTGACGCCGTTGAGTTCGCGCCCAACGGCCACGTCGCAGGCTTGGAAGACAACAGGGCCCCGCGCGGGCTTGCTTGGGTCTGCCGTCAGACGAGACGGATAGATACCTTTCGCGAGGTCGCGTCCCACCATGCGGCGATGAATTTCATTGGGCTCGATCTCGGCCGTACGATATGTTCCGACATATTGCCCATCCTTCAGAATCGTCAGTTCATCGGCGACGGCAAGCACCTCGTCGAGATGATGAGAAACGAAAGCTACGGTCATCCCCTGAACCTTGAGTTCGTTGATGACGCCAAGGACCGCCTGAACCTCGCGGTGATCCAGATAGGCGGTGGATTCGTCGAGGAGGAGAATTTTCGGATTTGTAGACAGAGCTCGGGCGATCTCGATGCATTTCAGCTCGCCGAGATTGAGGCGGCCCGTGTCTGCAGAGACTGGTATTTGCGCGCCGATCCGCTCGAGGATCGCTTGCGCCGCCGATTCCATACGTCTGCGATCGATGAGACCGAGGCGACCGGCAAACCTTCGCAGGCGATCGATAAAGATGTTTTCAGCAACCGACAACGACCGGTTGATCGTGATTTCCTGGTAAACAAGCGACACACCAAGGGCCGCCGCACCGCTGACACTGTGTGGGGCATATCGTGCTTCGTCCAGCGTCATCACGCCGCTGTCAGGCCGTTCGGCACCGGCGAGCATCCGCAGGGTCGTCGATTTGCCGGCTCCGTTTTCGCCGACGATGGCGTGAACCATACCAGGCAGAAGCACCACCGACACGCCATCCACGGCACGTGTCTGGCCGTAACTCTTGCGCAGATCGCTCGCGGTAAGCGTCATGGATCGAATACGTCCAATGCCAGGGAGAAGCCTGCCGGCAACCGTGCGGTTGCAGGCAGGCCGAACCTTGCGTTCAGTTGCTGTATTGCATCTCGAAAACGGCTGGCTTGGCGTCCTTGTTGTAGAAGCGGGAGTGCTGTCGGAAATCATAGGTGGGCACTCCGCCCGGAAAGTCCTTTTCAAACTGCGCAACGCGATCCTTCGTCAACGGCAGCAGCTTCAGCTTGACATTGTCAGCGCCCGCGGGAACCGGAACGCCCTTGATCTGGTCGAAGAGGGCGACAAGGGCGAAGCCGCCCTGAAGCCAATGACCGCCGATGTCGAAGAGCAGATCGCCGGACTTTACCGCTTCGACATTCTCAGGGTTGAGATCCATTCCGACGACCATGACGTCCTTCCCCGGCGTTTTCCCGTGGTTCTTGAGAGCGGCCATCACGCCGGTCGCAGTGCCGCCGTTCGCAG
The DNA here is from genome assembly GCF_056404515.1 of Mesorhizobium sp. P2_C7. NCBI lineage: Bacteria > Pseudomonadati > Pseudomonadota > Alphaproteobacteria > Hyphomicrobiales > Phyllobacteriaceae > Mesorhizobium > Mesorhizobium sp. P2_C7. Next base: position 247,903 of record NZ_JBFUDW010000006.1, read on the forward strand.
CCCAGACGCCGGTGATCTCCGGATTCCCCTGGAAGAGCGATTCAAATGCCGTCTGCGAAGTATCACGGACGAAATTGCCATCGACCTCACCAGCGACACGCACATCGGGAGCTTCCTTGAGAGCGTCTTCCAGACCCTTGCGACGATCAATGGCGACCGAGGTGCCGGCGGTGCCGTTGACCACGCCGATCACTTTTTTACCGTCCGGCCCGGGCTCGATCGCAGCGAACAGCGCCTTGGCCATTTGGTATCCGGCGTCTTCATCGCTCGGCCCGATAAAGGCGATGTAGTTTGGGAAACGCTCGGTTTGAGGCGAAAAATCCGGGTAGCTGTCAGTGAGGATGACCGGTATGTCGGCTTCCTTCGCCAAGGTAAGTCCACGAGCGGCAGTGGCCCAATAGGGCGTGAAGATTATGCCATCGACCTTCTGGGCCACCAGATCCTCGAGCGACTTGACCATCTGGTCGGGCTTGTTGTCGGCGTTGAGCACGACGAGATTCACGCCGAGTTCATCCGCTCCCTTTTTCATGAAGGCGACATAGCTGTTCCAGAATTGCGCATCGAGGGTCGGCACGACAACGCCGACCGTGGGGCCGTCGGCAGCGACAGCCGCCGTTGACAAGAAGGCCGCAGCAGCGACGCCGATGACGGCCGATTTCAGCCTAGACAAGAAAAACATGGTTCCTCCAACCCGGTTCGCAATGGAGCCCACTGGCCCTTTGCATTGCTGATTCATTTAGACTTTTTGACCAGAACTGCTCGTTCTCCAACCACCAGATGACGACGATTGACGACACTTGATTACCATATGCGGTCAAAATCAGTCAAAATAATTCTAAGTCAACCAAAAACGATAGCAATTTGCCCACCAAGGTGACAAATCATTGGGCTCGCCTGAGGGATTCGTGATATTCGCGATGCAGAGCGCGCTGTGATTCAGGCGAGCGCGTTGCGACACCATGCGGAGATGCGAACGTGGCAAGGAATGTCCGAAAATCAGCGATGGAAGACATGGCGCCTGTCGTGTCCGCCGGGTCATGGGAAGACGACGGCGGGCGCGGACGGGTCGATCTGATTCCGGCCAAGCGTCACGCCTTCATTCTTGAATGCCTGAAACGAGAAGGAGCCGTCGGCGTTCAGGAACTCATCGATCTCATCGGCGCGTCGCCTTCGACGATCCGGCGCGATCTCGAGACGCTTGAACGCCAAGGAGCATTGGAGCGAACGCATGGCGGGGCGATGCTTCAACGCACGGAACTGGCCACCTTCGAGCCGGATCTCGCCACTGCAGCGCATTTCGCCAGGGCTGAGAAAGAGGCCATAGGCGCTGCCATGATGTCGGAACTTCGAGCCGGCCAGAGCGTCATTTTCGACGCAAGCACGACCGTTCTGGAAGTCGCCCGCGCCATCGCTGCGGCGCCTATCCCGCTTACGGCCGTGACCAACAGCCTTGCGATCGCGCAGATCCTTGCACCTGTGCCGGAAGTACGCCTGGTCATGCCTGGAGGCACCTGCAAGCCTGGTTCGCTGACCCTTATCGGCCAGCCTGGCGAGAATTTCCTGCGAACCATTCACGCCGACATAGCCATTCTGGGGACGCATGCCATCACCGGCGACATGCTCACGGAGACCTCCCTGGAGGTTGCGGCAATGAAGCAGGCGATGATCGCCGCGGCGCGCCGCGTCGTCGTGCTTGCCGACCATTCGAAGTTCACCGCGCCCAATTTTTGCACCATCTGCCGTCTGGCCGACATCCACCAGATCATTACCGACGAGGGCATCGATCAGGCTCACCTCACCAATCTTCGAACGCTCGATGTGGACGTCAGGGTCGTGCGCGTCAGCCGTTCGGGTTCTTCAGTTGAGCGCTCTTGAGGCTATGGATATCCGGGTCGTCGCCGACGACCTGACCGGGGCCCTGGACAGCGCGGTTTCCTTCGCATCGCCTGGGAATGGCATTGGGGTCAGCTGGCAGCTGGACCGTACGTTTGCGGGGCGTATGGCTATCGATGCCGCCACCCGGGAGGGGCCAGTGGCGACGGCCGTCGAGCGACACCGGACGCTTGCGCCATGGCTTGCCGCCGGACACCTGAGTTTCAAGAAGATCGACAGCCTCTTGCGCGGCCACGTCATCGCCGAAATCGAGGCCTGCATCCTCAACGGGGCGTACCAGCGCGTTGTTCTGGCACCTGCGTTCCCATTTCAGGGACGTGTTACGCGCCTTGGGCGCCAATGGCGACTCGATCAACCCGAAATGGTAGGTCCCGACCTTGTCGCCGGTCTAGGCCAGCGCTTTCCGGCTGGGCGTTCAACACCAGGGTCACGCCCAGTTGATTTCATCACACTCTATGACGCCGAAACGGATGCGGACCTGGACAAGATCGTCGCGACGGCGCCGAAGGGCGCGACGTTGTGGGTCGGTACTGGCGGCTTGGCGGCGGCACTTGCACGGCACATGAATGCGCCGCACAAGCCTGTTCCTGCGTTTTCCGCTCCATTCCTGGCCCTTGTCGGCACAAATCATGAGGTCACGGCGGGACAGGTAGCCCTCTTTGCCGCCAGGCATGCAGATGCGCATATCGTCGTGGAACACGACGTCGACAAAGCGAAAATGCGTTTGGCGAAACGGATGATGCGCGGGGAGCCGTCGGCTGTCAGCGTCGTTGCATCGGGCGATCGCCACGTCGTGGCAGATCATATCGGCAAGGTGTTTGCCTCGCTTCTCGCGGGCTTGCCAAAGCCCGGCACCTTGCTCGTCACTGGCGGCGAAACATTGCGATCGGTGTGCGACAGCCTGGGTGCCGTCGAACTCACGGTCGAATGCGAGATTGAGCCAGGGCTTCCGGTTTCCAGAGTCAAAGGCGGCGTTTTCGAGGGGCTAGCCACAATTTCGAAATCTGGCGCATTCGGCGACAGTGCCCTGCTCTGCAGGCTCGCGGCTCTCGCGCGTCGCTGATCAAGACAATCGCCGGCCAAAAGCACCGGCGGGTCCATCCCCGCCGGTCAAATGGCGTCAAACGATGTCTCAGCAGCCGAATACACCGGGATCGCACCCACGGAGAGGCAGGCAAACAGCCGGATTTTCACCATTCAGGTGATTACGAATGACTGAAAAAGAAAACTATTGCGCATTCATGGTTAGAAGGATTAGAAGATGATCACAATTGACCGATTAGGGGCGTTTATGTCTGGTCCAAGACTCGGCATCACAATGGGTGATCCTGCGGGCATCGGCCCTGAGATCATCGCAAAGGCATGCGCACGGCTGAAACCGCGCCTTGCCGAAGGATCGTTGTCGCTTCTCATTATCGGCAGCGTCACCGCGATGCGTGCAATGGAGTCGATTTCCGGGCGCATCGAGGAGGAAGATCCGTCGGCTTCCGCCGGTGGGATTTTTCCGCCTGTAGCCCTTCTCGAAGCCGGCCCTGAACGGACACCCATTGAAACGGGCGTCATGTCGGCCGAAGGCGGGCGCCTCGCCTATCTGGCGATCGAAAAAGCCGTTCGCCTGGCACAGGCCGGTTCAATTGCAGGCATCGTCACGGCTCCCCTCAACAAGGAAGCGCTCAATCTGGCCGGCTATCACTATGCCGGTCACACCGACATGCTGGCAGACCTGACAGGCGCCCGCGATTCCGTGATGATGCTGGCCCATGGCGATTTTCGCGTCAGCCATGTCTCGACCCATGTAGCGCTCGCACAGGTTCCGTCGAAACTGACCGAACCTCGGTTGCGGCGGGTAATCCAGTTGACGGTCGAGGCGTTGCACGGCCTTGGCATTGCCCATCCCCGCATTGCGATTGCCGCGCTCAATCCGCACGCCGGCGAAGGCGGCATTTTCGGGCGTGAGGATATCGACATCACGACCCCCGTCGTCGCTTCCTACACGCCCGCCGATTTTACCGTGTTTGGGCCTGTTCCGGGCGATACGGTTTTCGTCAAGTTGCGCGCCCGCCAGTATGACGCGGTGGTCGCGATGTATCACGATCAGGGCCATGTCCCGGTGAAACTGCTCGGCTTCAACGTCGATCCCGCGACCGGTCAGTGGAAGGCGCTCTCCGGTGTCAATGTCACGCTCGGCCTTCCGATCATCCGCACCTCCGTCGATCACGGCACGGCCTTCGACATCGCCGGCAAGGGCATCGCCAACGAGGACAGTCTTATCGAAGCGATCGAGTTCGCGGTCCAAATGGCCGCGGCAAAATCCAACCCTTAGGCGTCGGCACGCCTGCAACGCACGCAGAAGCGGATTGAACCATGGCAGTAGAAGACAAGAAATCCCATCACATGTTGATCGACGGGAAGTTTGTCTCCGGCGAAGCCGGCACGCGCCCGGTGATCAATCCGGCCAACGGCAAGGCCTTTGTCGACGTGCCCGAGGCAAGCCCAGATCAGGCTCGCCAAGCGATAGAAGCCGCCCGCAAGGCGCAGAAGGCTTGGGGGCTCAAATCACCTCTCGCCCGTGCGGCGATCATGAAGCGGATCGCGGTCTTGATCCGGGAGAACGCCCGACATCTGGCCGAGGTGGTGGTCAGGGAACAAGGCAAACCGATTAATGAAGCAATAGGTGAAGTCGGCGGCGCGGCCGAGTTCTTCGACTACTACGCCGAGTTTGCCCGTCGCATTCAAGGTGAGATCCTGCCATCCGACTATGCGGGAGAGCAGGTCTGGATCCAGCGCGTGCCTGTAGGCGTCGTCGCCGCCATCATTCCGTGGAATTACCCGAGCGCCCTGGTCAGCCGAAAGGTGGCGCCCGCCATGATCGCCGGCGACACCATCGTCCTCAAGCCGCATCAAGACACGCCACTATCGGCACTTGAATTGGGTCGCATCTTTGTCGAAGCGGGCGTGCCGGCTGGCGTGGTCAACATCATAACGGGACGAGGTGAAACCATAGGCGAAGTGCTCTGCACGGAACCCGGAATCGACCTCATCACCATGACGGGCAGCGTGCCGACCGGCAAGCGCATCATGGCCAACGCTTCGCGCAATCTGACGCCGGTTTCGCTGGAGCTCGGCGGCAAGGCGCCATTCATCGTCCTGGCCGATGCCGATCTCGACCTGGCAGTGCGTTCGGCAGCCACCTCGCGCTACATGAATTGCGGACAAGTCTGCATCTGCAACGAACGCACGCTCGTACATCGTTCGATTTACGATCAGTTCGTCACGCGCTTCGTGGAATTCTCCAAGTCGCTCGTCGTCGGTGATCCGATGCAGGCAAACACCGATATCGGCCCCAAGGTCAGCCGTGAGGAGTTGGAAAAGGTCGAGGCGGTTCTTGCCGAAGCCGTCGCAGGTGGCGCCAGGCTCGCTCTCGCCGGTGGCCGCCCGACCAAGGCGCCGATCGATGGCGGCTACTGGCTCAATCCGACCGTATTGACCGATGTGACGCCCGACATGCCGATCATGACGCGCGAAATCTTCGGCCCGGTCGTGCCGATCATGCCCTTCGACACCTTCGAGGAAGCGGTCAGCATCACCAATGCCAGTCGCTATGGCCTGTCGGCCTATCTTTTCACCAATGATCTGAGCCGCGTCATGAACGCCGTCAACGAGGTTTCGTTCGGTGAGATCTACGTCAACCGGATTGGACCGGAAATGCTGCAGGGTTTCCATGTCGGCTTCCGCGAAAGCGGACTGGGCGGTGACGACGGCGTGCATGGGCTCGAGAGCTACATGCGCAAGAAGACGGTCTACGTGAATTACTCGGGTGCCGCCACGGCGGCATTGATGCCTTACGGGCGCTGAACACCGCCCAACCAGTACGACCAGCCAGGTCGCCACCCGGCCGATACGGCCGTTTCATATGATCGGGAGGAATGAAATGCACTATCGTGGGTTTATGGCGGCCGCTTTGGCCGTGGCGCTGTCAGGAATGGCCGCATCCTCGGCGATCGCCGATGACACCATTCCACCTGAGGCAAAGGCCTTGCTCGAGCCGCTGCCCCTGTCGCCGAGGGGCCAACCCGTCCCGGGCTTCCCGGACGGCCCGCCGGCGGTGTCGCCAGATGTGCTAAAATTTTCGGCCGACGACMTTGCCAAGCTCAAGGCCGGAAAGTTCACCGCAGGACTGGTGATGCATACCATGGATGCCGGCTGGCCCCAGTTGCAGGTCGCCGGAATCACCAACACACTCAAGGACTTTGGCATCGAGATTGTCGGAACCACCGACGCCAAGTTCCAGCCCGGCCAGCAAATCAGCGATCTCGAGCAGATGATTGCCCGTAAGCCGGATGTGATCTTCTCGATCCCGATCGATCCGAAGTCTGAATCCGAAGCTTACAAGAAGGCGGCAGCCGCCGGCATCAAGCTGGTTTTCATGGACAATGTCCCGGTCGATATGGCGCCGGGCAAGGACTATGTGTCCGTTGTCGCCTCCGACAATGAGAAGAACGCCTATTTCGCCGCGCAGGAACTTGTAAGTGCGATTGGCGGCAAGGGCGAGGTCGGCGTCATCACGCTGGTTTATGACTATTACTACTCCGTTGCGGCCCGCAAGGTCGGCGCACTGAAGGCCTTCGGCGAACATCCCGACATCAAGGTCGCGGATGTCGGCACCTTCACCGCGCCGGAGAAGGCCTACGAGGTTGCCACCGCCATGTTGACGGCGCATCCCGACATGAAGGGCATTTTCGTTGCCTGGGACACGCCCGCCCAGCAAGTCGTGGCCGCGGCCAAGACACTTGGGCGCGATATCGTCGTCACCACGAATGACGTCGCCGCGGACAGCGCGCTGAACGTTGCACGTGGCGAATTTCTGGCCGTAGGCGCGCAGCGTCCCTATGACCAGGGCGTCGCCGAGGCCAAGGCGGCCGCGCTTGCGTTGCTTGGACATGAGGTCCCGCCATACATTTCGGTGCCGACATTGCGCGTCAAGAAGCTCGACCTCCTCAGTGCCCTCAAGCAGGTCACAAAGGAAGATGCGCCGGCTTCGGTGGTGAAAATCTGCAACGGCGAGTGCTTCTAGCTCCTTCTTTCGCCGGCGGGCCGCAGCAGTCCGCCGGCGCTCCCCGAGCGATCGAGAAATCGTCATGCCCGAAGCGACAACTTCAACGTCCAAGAACGCTATCGTAACGATGCAACGCATCGGCAAGTCGTTTGGCGCCAACCGCGTGCTTTCGGACATTTCGTTCGATGTCATGGCTGGTGAAACGCATGCACTGCTCGGCGAAAACGGCGCGGGCAAGTCGACGCTCATGAAGATTCTCATGGGGGCGTATCGAACGGATGAAGGCCGGATTCTGTTTGACGGACAGGATGTCACCGCCTTGTCGCTTCGAGAGAGGATCGATCGCGGGATCGCGATGATCTTCCAGGAACTGAGCGTCTTGCCGAACCGCTCGGTTGCCGAGAACCTCTTTATCCTTCGCGAGCCCCTCGCCTTTGGCCGGCGTGTCGACAGCAGAAAAATGGTTCGCGAGGCTCGGGCTTTGATCGAGCGCTATGCATTCTCACTCGACGCCTCGGCGCGGGTGGGCGATCTGGCCTTCGCCCAACGCCAGATGGTCGAGATCCTCAAGGCGATTTCGCGGGGCGCCAAGCTGCTCGTGATGGATGAGCCGACTTCATCTCTGACCATCCACGAGGAGGAAACGCTCTTTCGCACCATCGGCCAACTCAAGCAGAACGGGATCGGTATCGTCTACATCAGCCATCGCATGGCCGATGTGCTGCGGCTTTCGGATCGCATCTCGATCATCAAGGATGGGCGACTGGTTGGCCCGCTTGATCCGAGCAAGACATCCATCGAGGATATCGCCGCGATGATGTCGCGGCCAAAGGGCCAAGCGCCTTTGCCAGCCGCCGCAGCGCCCGCGACGCGCCGTCCGGCAACGGCTGCGGGAACCCCTGCCCTGGAGGTCAGCAATCTTGCCACGTCACGCAAGCTGGCTGGCGTATCGCTTTCGATCGACCCAGGTGAGATCGTCGGCCTTGCCGGGCTTGTGGGCAGCGGACGGTCGACCTTGGCCAAGGCCTTGTTCGGCGTCCTTCCCGATGTCTCGGGCGACATCGCCGTCGCGGGTGAACCGGTTCGGCTGGGCAGTGTCACGGGGGCCATCGCTGCCGGTGTCGCGCTTGTTCCGGAAGACCGCCGGCTCGAAGGTCTTGTAGGCGGGCGCTCTATCGAGGAGAACCTCTCGCTTCCCCGCCTTTCCGATTTCTCGCTGGCGGGTCCGTTCGGGCCGATGGCGAAGGCCCGGATGACGGCTCTGTTCCGACAATGCCGAGACGATCTCAATATCCTGTGTCGCGGTCCCTTGCAGAAAGCCCAGGAGCTTTCGGGCGGCAATCAGCAGAAGATCGTCTTCGCCAAATGGCTGGCAATGAAGCCTAAGCTGTTGATCCTCGACGAGCCTACCTCGGGCGTCGACATCAACGCCAAGCGCGATATGCGCGAACTTGTGCGTCGTACAGCCGGCGAAGGCGTCGCCGTGCTGCTCGTTTCTTCGGAACTCGAGGAACTCCTGGATCTGTCCGATCGCATTCTTGTGATGGCGGATGGACGGATCACGCGCAGCATCGGTCAAGCGCATGACGAGACAGGACTTCGCGCGATGCTGCAGGCCGAGGCCGCCAGACAAACCAGCATACGCGCCCAGGGAGTTGCAGCATGAAACAGTCGTCGATGCCCTTGCGCGCAAGTGCAATGAATTTCTTACGCGATCACATCACCTATGTAATCTTCCTGGCTATCACCCTCTATTTCGTCCTGTTTGCTCCCCACTTCGCTTCTGTCTCAACTGCAAGCGCGGTTTTGCGCATCACAGCCATCGTCTCCGCAATGGCGATCGGCATGACGTTCGTGATCATCTGCGGTGAAATCGACCTCTCGGTCGGATCCCTCGCCAGCTTTTCAGGGATGATCGGGGCGCTGTTGCTCGAGCAGAATGTCCCGACCTATGTCGCCGCACTTCTGGTTCTGGGCGCCGGCGCCGCGATAGGAGCGACCTCGGGCATCCTTGTTACAAAATTGCGCATTCCATCGTTTCTCGTAACGCTTGGCATGCTCTCCATCTTTTCCGGATTGGCACTAACGATCACCGGCACTCGGCCGGTGTCTATCGTCGATGATGATTTTTCGAACCTGTTCTGGAATGGCAGTTTTCTAGGCATCCAGGCGCCAATCTGGTGGACCATCGTCCTGACCGCGGGCGGCTACTATCTCTTGCACCAGATGCCCTATGGCAGGCGTGTTTATGCGACTGGCGGAAATGCCATAGCCGCCCGCTTTTCCGGAGTGCGCACGGACGGCGTGAAGATCTTCGCCTTTGTCCTGTCGGGCATGACCGCGTCCCTTGCAGGCATGATGCTCGCGGCCCGCTCGACGGCCGGCAATCCCAGCCTAGGAGCGGGTCTTGAACTCGACGTCATCGCGGCCGTGATCATAGGCGGGACAAGTCTCTTCGGCGGCTATGGATCAATTGTCGGTTCCGTCGTCGGTGCAATCTTCATTGGAATTCTCGGCTTTGGTCTTCTCGTGCTCGGTCTTTCGACCAGCATCCAGGAGGTGATCAAGGGAGCCATCATCATCATTGCCGTCTCGTTGAACCGGCGTTGAAGGCAGCAGAACCCATGATCCGACCATGTGCGCTCATTCCAAGAATTCGGCCTCCGCGGCGGTAACTGCGGGGGGATCAATTTGAAAACCGGCGATGGTCGCCGACAGACGGGAGGAAAGTGAAATGAAAAGACGTATTGCACTTCTGATGATGGGCGCTCTTGCAGCATCCACTGCAATGTTCACAAGCGCCTGGGCGCAGGACACCTACAAGCCCGACTGCTACGCTTCTGCGCCAGACAGTGCTTCGGTGATCTCGTATCCGAAGAAGTCCGGGCCCTACAAGATTGCCTTGGTCAACGGCTATGTCGGCAACGATTGGCGTGCCAACTCAATCCAGACCGCCAAAGCCTGGGGCGCCCGTCCCGAGAACAAGTCCAAGCTGTCCGAACTGAAGATCATATCGGTGGGCAACGATTCCACGGCGCAGATCTCTGCGATCGACAACTTCATCGCCGCCGGCTACGACGCCGTGATCATCAATGCCGTCAATCCCACCGCCTTCGACGCAGTCGTGAGGCGTGCCAAGCAAGCCGGTGTAGTGCTGGTCACCTATGACAACGTCCTCGATTCCGACCAGGTCGTGCAGATCAATGAAAACCAGGTCGAACTGGGCCGGATCAAGGCGCAGGCCGTGGTCGATGGCATCAAGGCCAAGAAGGGCAATGTTTCGGGTCAGGTTCTGGAGATCGATGGCGTCCCCGGCAACAGCGTCGACCGCGACAACCAAGCGGGCTTCAGCGAGGTCTTCTCCAAGTACCCCGATCTAAAGGCGGTCAAGGTCGAGGGCGACTGGGACGTGGGTACGGCGTCGAAAGTGACGTCCGACGCCATCGCCACCAACGGCAATTTTGACGGTATCGTTGTCCAGGAGGGCTCCGTTGGCGCTCTCGAGGCGCTGGCCGCCGCGAAGCACCCGGTCGTACCGGTCGGCTTCGACGCCGGCAACGGCACGCGGATGCTGGTCAACAAAGGCAAGTACCCGGGGATCACTGCCGCCCAGGCGCCGGCGCTGGCCGCGATGGCGCTGGAGGCCTCGGTCGTGCTGCTGGAGGGCAATGCGCTGCCCCAGAAAGTTTTCCTGCCTATCCCGCAGAAGAACAATGCGGACCTGGCGGAGGGCCAGGATTTCTACCCCAACCTGCCTAAGACCTTCTACACGGCCACCGGCTTTCCGCAGTGCTTCCCCGTATTCACGCCGGATGAGCTGAACGGCCAGACGGCCGATAACGCCAACTAGGCAATGACACACGAACCTGGCCGGCGTCTGCGCCGGCTAGGTCGACGGCAGGGAGCGCGCATGGCCGACCGCTATGTTGAACTGAAATCGGTGTCGAAATCCTACGGTGGCGTTCCGGCGTTGACCATGGTGGATTTCCGCTGCGAGCCGGGACGCGTCCACGCCATTCTCGGCGAAAATGGCGCCGGCAAATCAACACTGATGAAATTGTTGGCCGGTGTCATCCAGCCGGACACAGGAACGATCTCCATCGGCGGGCAGACGGTGCGCTTTTCCTCGCCGCGCGAGGCGGCCGAACAGGGCACGGTCTGCATGTTCCAGGAACTGTCACTGATGCCGCACCTTTCGGTCGGCGACAACATCGTGCTTGCCGCCCCTCGCACCCGGATGGGATTGATCGAGCGCGGCGTTTATCGGGAGGCGCGCGAGGCGCTGGACCTCGTAGGGGCCAGGTCGATCCCGCTCGGCGCCCGCGTCTCGGGCCTGTCGCTGTCCGAACGCCAGCTTGTGGAAATCGCCAAGGCCGTGTTCCGCAAGCCCAAGCTTCTTATCCTTGACGAGGCGACCTCGGCGTTGACCAGCGAACTCGTCGAAACGGTGTTCGGTGTCCTCAGAATGCTGAAGGAGCAGGGCGTCGCGATCCTTTTCATCTCGCATCGCATGCACGAGGTCGACGCCATCGCCGACCGCATATCCGTCTTCCGCAACGGCAAGCATATCGAGACCTTCGACGTCGGCGCGCGCACGACCGATGAGATCGTAGGCCTGATGATCGGCCGCTCGCTGGAAGAGCTGTTTCCGCCGCGCCGCCCGCCTGTGCCCGACACGGCGCCGCTCGTTCTGGATGTGTCGAACGTCAGTTGGCAAAGCCAGCTTGTCGACGTGTCGCTTGCCGCGCGCGCCGGCGAAATCGTCGGGCTCGGCGGTTTGGACGCGCAGGGACAGCAGCAGATCATGCATGCTGTCTTCGGTGTGCTGCGCGGCGTGACGGGCCGCATCACGCTCAATGGCAAGCGACTGAATGGCCTGCAGCCGCCGAGGGTGAAGCAATCCGATATCGGTCTGGCGCTCGTGCCTGAGGATCGCAAGACCGAAGGGTTGATCCCCAGCATGTCGGTGGCGCAAAACCTGCGCTTGGCGGTTCTTGGGCGCGCGCCCTTCGGCCTGCTCGACCTGAACGGCAACAACGAGGCCCGGCTCCAAGAACTGATCGAACGGCTGGCACTGACCTACGGTTCGCTCGACGACCCCGTCTCGACGCTGTCAGGCGGCAACCAGCAGAAGGTGGTGCTGGCCAAATGGCTGGTGTTGTCGCCCAAATGTCTGCTGCTGATGGACCCGACACGAGGCATTGACCTGCCGACCAAGGCTCAGATCTACAGGCTGCTCACCGACCTGGCGGCCGAGGGGATGGCTGTGATCCTGCAATCGACCGACTATGAGGAACTTATCCACTTGTGCGACCGGGTCTATGTCTTCTACCGGGGCAGTGTGGCCAAGGAACTAAAGGGCGATCAGCTATCCGCCGATGCGCTCATCGCCGCCTCGATGAACGTGCACCTTCACGCTGAGGCCCGAGCATGATGACCTGGCTACGCCAAAACGCAAAGGAAGCGATTGCCGCGCTCGCGCTGGTGATACTTTTCGCCGGCTATATAGCCATCCATCCACGCGGCTTTTCAACCTATGTGGTTACCATCTGGTCGAACCAGGGGACATTGCTTGGGCTTGCCGCGATCGCTCAGTTCTTTGTGGTTCTGGTCAAGGGAATCGATCTGTCGGTAGGGTCTATTATTGCGCTGACCAACGTGGTGGCCTCGTTCCTTCTCAATGGATCTCCGACCTCGATTGCCCTTGGTATGATTGCAGTGCTGGCCGTCGGGGTGGCTTGCGGGCTGGTGAATGGGATCGTGGTTGTCTATGGCCGGGTGCAGCCAATCGTCACCACCCTTGCGACGGGTGGCATCTTCGGTGGCATCGCTCTGCTTCTGCGGCCTACGCCCGGAGGCAGCATCAATGAGACAATGTCAGATGCGCTCACCTATGCAGTGGCAGGCGCCCCGGTCTCGGCGATTATTCTTGTCATCGTTCTTGTCGCTCTGATGGTCCTTCTGCGCCGGTCGGACATCGGTCTCGGCCTCTATGCCGTCGGATCGTCGGAACAGTCGGCTTACATGACCGGCCTTCGCGTGAACCGGCTCAAGCTCATTGCCTACGGCAGCAGCGGCTTTATCGCGGCCCTTGCCGGCATCTATGTCAGCATGGTCACGCTTACTGGCGATCCCAATATCGCGCCGTCCTACACGCTGAACTCGATCGGCGCCATCGTGTTGGGCGGAGTGGCGTTGAGCGGTGGCGTCGGCAGCCCCATCGGCGCCGTTATCGGCGCTTTGATCCTCAAGACGATCTCGTCGCTGATGTTCTTCTCCGGGCTGCCGCCGTTGGCGCAACCGTTCTTCGAGGGATTGATCCTCGCAACCGCAATTGCACTCGGCGCGCTCGGCGTTTTCCGGGTGCGCAGCCGGCTTGAGTTGTACCGCTGATGACTGATGCAGCCGCACGAAGCGCTACGTCCTACAAATCCCGTCGCTGGCTAAGCCGGGACCACGTATCGGTCCTGCTGATTGCGCTGGGCTGCGTCGCTCTGCTGTTGGGCGGTTCGCTGTTGTACCCCGGCTTCCTGAAGCCCGGCTACATTCTACAGCAGCTTCAGATCGCCGCCTTTCTTGGTATCATCGCAACCGGTGCCATGCTGGTGATCCTGCTGGGCGAGATCGACCTTTCGGTGCCGTGGACGATCACTGGCACGGCGATTGTCGTCATCTCGGCCTCTGGCAGCTCCAACCCCGTGATCGCCAGCCTGGCAATTCCGCTGGGCCTATGCTTTGGCATGGGTGTTGGGCTCTTGAACGCCATCGGTGTTGCCGTTTTTCGCGTACCCGCGATGGTCTGGACGCTAGCGGTCAACGCCATGCTGCTTGGCGCCACGGTTTTCTACACCGGAAACAGCCGTCCCAACGGCGAGGTCCCCTGGCTGGCGACGCAGGCGGCGATCGGTCGGACCTTCGGCATCCCCAACGCCTTTCTCGTATGGCTCGGTGTCGCCGTGATCACAGTCTGGATGCTCCGGCGTACCGTCTATGGCAACTACCTCTATGCACTGGGCAATTCGCGACGTGCAGTGTTTCTTGCCGGGGCGCGGGTGCGTCTGGTAACAGTGGCGACCTTCGTCCTTGCCGGAGTGTTTTCGAGTTTCGGCGCTATCCTGCTGCTCGGCTACACCAACCAGGCCTATCAGGGCATGGGCGACCCTTATCTTATGCCGGTCATCTCGGCTGTGGTGGTCGGGGGAACCTCCATTCAGGGTGGTCGAGGGAACTATGTCGGCACCTTCGCCGGTGCGATCTTCATCACGCTTCTGTCGTCGATCCTTTCGGTGATGCAGATGCCCGCTGCCGCGCGCGAGATGATCTTCGGTGCGATCATCCTGGTCATGCTGCTTGTCCACGGTCTCACCAATAAGAACCAGGACATCTGAACGCTCCTGGCGGAGCCGGAAGCTGCATGTCGCCAATCCGACCTACAGCAGTGATGTGTTCACCGATCGCCGGCCTGAAAAACTGGAGCAGCCTCCTTTGCCGCGGCAAGCGCTCCCCAGATCCTTGATGGTGTCGCCGGCATTTCCAGTTGCTGAACACCCATCGGCAGCAGGGCATCCTTGATGGCGCTCATGACCGCGGGCAGCGCGCCCACCGTCCCGGCCTCGCCCGCTCCCTTGACACCAAGCGGATTGGTCGTGGTGGGGACGGAATGGCTTTCGACGTTGATAGAGGGAAGATCGTCGGCGCGAGGCATGCCGTAGTCCATAAACGACCCCGTCACGATCTGGCCGTCCTCGCTGTAGACGACCTGCTCGCTCAATATCTGTCCAGCACCCTGGGCAACGCCGCCCTGGATCTGTCCCTTGACGAGCATCGGGTTTATCAGCACGCCGACGTCGTCGACGACGTTATAGGCGACGATGTCGGTCATGCCCGTCTGCGGATCGATTTCCACTTCGCAGATGTGGCATCCATTGGGATAGGTGGCCTGCTCGAGCGCAACGATTGCCGTCTCCTGAAGGCCGATTTCCAGTCCCAAAGGCATTCTGGACGGCACGAAGGACGCGATCGCTACCTCGGCCAGGGAAATGTTCCGGTTAGTGCCGGCAACTGAAAAATAGCCATCCCTGAATTCAATGGCACTTCCCGGCGCATTCAGCAGGTGTGCTGCGATGAGGCGGCCTTTCTCGATGACCTTCTGCGTCGCGCGCACGAAGGCCGCTCCAAACGCCATCATGGTTCGCGATCCGAATGTTCCGCGCCCGTGCGGCACGGCGTCGGTATCTCCAAAGATGATTTGCACGTTCTCGCACGACAATCCGAGGAACTCCTGCGCCATCTGGAGGTAGGCAGTCTCATGACCCTGTCCCTGCGAATGGCTGCCGGCCAGGATCGTCACATTGCCCGACGAATCGAAGCGGATTTCCGCGGACTCTTCGAAAGGACGCTCGAATGGCCCGCCAGCGATCTCGATGACGCAAGCGATGCCGATTCCTCGCAGAAAACCGCGGGCCTTTGCTTCCTCCCGGCGTTCTTCGAACCGGCCCCAGTCGGCGGCGGCCACACATTTGTCCATGACGGCCTCGAACTCGCCGCTGTCATAGGTAAACACAAGCGGGGTCCTGAAAGGCATCGCGCTTGCAGGGATCATGTTCAGTCGCCTGATCTCGACCCTGTCAATGTTCAACCGTCGAGCCGCCTTGTCGATGATCTGCTCTATGCAGAACGACGCCTCGGGGCGGCCCGCGCCGCGGTATGGGCAGGTCGGCAGCGTGTTGCTGAAGACGCCGCGCACGACCACGTCGAAGGCCGGGGTCGTGTACTGGCCGGCCAGTCCGCCGATATTGTTGGTCGGCGAGTGAAGCCCATTGGATGCGACATAGGCTCCGAGATTGGCCAAAGTCGAAACGCGAAGACCCAGGAACTTGCCGCTCTCATCCAAGGCAAGAGATACGTCGGAGACGTTGTCGCGTGATTGATGGTCGGACAAGAAACCCTCCGACCTTTCGCATATGTGCTTGACCGGACTGCCGACCAGTTTGGATGCCCACAGCACAAGAATGAGTTCGGGATGCAGACTGGCCTTCATGCCGAAGGCACCGCCAACGTCCGGCGCGACAATCCTGAAACGGCTTGGTGGCAGACCGAACACCTGAGCGATCTCGCGGCGCATCGCATGAGGCGACTGCATGCCGGCGTAAAGTGTGAATCGCTGCGTTCGTTCATCGAACGCGCCCAGGGCCGATCGCGGCTCTAGCGCGTTGGTGGCGACGCGGCTGATGACGAAACGCTCCGACACGACGTGAGCCGCCGTAGCGAAGGCGGCGTCGCAGGCCGACCTGTCCCCGGATCGTTGCTCGAAGCAGATGTTGCTCGGCTGTGAGGGCCAAACGAGCGGGGCATCGGGGTTCGCCGCTTCGGCGGTGTCGACCACGAAGGGCAGGCTTTCGTACTCGATTTCAATCAGCTCTGCCGCATCTTTCGCTTCGTTGAGCGTGTCGGCGACGACGGCCGCAACCGCGTCACCGACGTGGCGCGCGCAGCCATCAGCCAGGGGAAGGTATGGTGGAACGAAACTCGGTTGGCCATCGGGCTGATTGCGCCGCACCCGCGTTGGGAAGGGATGAAAATTTTCTGTCGCCATCTCCTCGCGCGTCAGCACCGCCCTGACGCCGGGCGCGCTTCGCGCCTGCGAGGCATCAATGGAAACGATCCGCGCCGCCGCATGGGGCGAGCGGACGACGACGAGATGAAGCACCCGCGAAAATTCGGTCGACACGTCGTCGGTGTAGCGGCCAAGGCCGCGAATGAGGCGCAGATCCTCCCGCCTTTCGACGGATGCTCCGATGCCGCGATTTTCCATCAGCTGTCTGCCTCTTATGCCGTCATGGTCGGCTCGGGATGCCGTTACGGCGTAGCTGCGGTCGATCGGCCCTGCTTGGCGCTCGTGACACCCTCGCGCGAGCGTTCGTGATGCAGGAATGGCCGCTGAAGCAGGGAGAAACCGGAATTCACAAGCGACGTGACCGCAAAGATCACAACGATCACTGCGTACATCGCGCTGATGTTGAAGGCATCGGAATAGTGGATCAGGCGCGCGCCCAGACCGATATTGGCGTAGGCGATCTCGGCGGAAAGCACGCCGATGATCGACATCGCTATGCCGAGTTGGAACCCTACGAACAAGGGGCGCAACATGGCAGGGAGATAGATCATACGGCCCATTTGCCAGAGGCTCAGATTGAAGCTGCGCCCGACGTTCAGCAGCGCCTTGTCGATCAGGAGGAAGCCTGTGATCGTGCTGAAAACAACGGGAAAGAAGGCCGACATGGCGGCCTTGGCGATTTTCGATTCGATGCCCAATCCGAAGACCAGAAACAGGATGGGCAGGAAGATTATCTTGGGCGTGCTTCCGAGGGCATGGATGTAAGGCTCGAAGGCCCTGCGCATAAACGGATTCGAACCGAGCCATATGCCGACCACGACAGCGATAGCCGACCCCGCAAAGAAGCCTGTGAAGGATTCGAAAAGGGTGATCGCCAGGTCGCGATAGAAGGTCGCGTCGCCGAATTCGGCCACAAGTGCGCTCAAGACCGAGAGCGGCTGCGGAACAACGCCTTGGTAGAGCAGTCCCGAAATGGCGATTGCCTGCCAGAACGCGAGCAGGAGGACGACGGTGGATATCCTTATCACAGCGACTTTGGACAAGAACGTGGTTCCCGAGGAGGGGATGGCGATTCTCATGTCACCTCACAAGCTTCTCGAGCCTGTTGACGATTGCGTTTGCAAGGATGCTGACGAGCGCAATGGCGATGATCGCGGTATAGGTGCCTATGACGTCGAAGCGGTAGTAGCGATCGGACACGATCCGCCCCAGGCCGCCGGCATCGACGAGATATTCCACCGCCACAATGTTGATCAGCGTGTAGAGGAGCCCGAGCCGGATTCCGGCGAAGATCGTCGGCGCCCCGCTAGGCAGGATAATCTGGCGGAATATGGCAGCGTCCGAAAGACTGAAGCTTTTCCCGACCTTTATCAGCGTTTCGGGAACGGACATGAAGGCCGCCCTCACATGCGTGATAATGGGAATCACGCCCGAGGCGAAGCCCATGAAGATCAGGGTGAAATCGTTTCTTCCGAAGATGACCATGAAAAGTGGGTAGAGAAGAAAGATCGGTGCCGCGAACAACGCCGCCAGCCAGCCTTCGTAAGCCAGTCCAAAATCGCGATAGCGGTAGAGAAAGTAGCCTAGCGGCACCGCAATGCAGATCTCCAGGATGAGTGCAGCGCCGACCAGGGCGAAGGTCAGTTCTGCGCCGTGGAACAATTCGGCGCGCAGATCCCCCACGAAGAGCCCGGCAATGGCATCGCTCGGCCGAGCAATGATCACGGGCGAGACGATATCCAATCGGACCAGTCCTTCGACAATGGCCAGGGCCACCAGCGCGCTGGCGATCCCGAACAGGGTCGCGGGATCGAGTGTGCGGGAAATGATCCTTCCGATACCATACCGCGGCCGGCGTCCATCCGGGCGGCCGCCGCCAGCGTTTCCCGCGGTGACTGCGGTCACCGACGTCGCGTTGTCCGGTCCTGCGGAATTTTCCTTCACCAAAGACATTGCGGGCTGATCATCCGGTTCAAGCAGGAGACCTCCTAGTGATGGTTGAGCCATTCGAGGCTGGACCCTTCTGACGAGTCGATGGTGATGTCGAGAAGGTAGCAGTGGCCGGCCTCGACCGCTTTCAGCCCGCGCTCAATGGCAGCGCCAAGATCGGCAACATCCGCGACGGTTGGTTCAGATGAGAAGCCGAAATCCCTGGCGATGCCCGGAATATCGATGGGCGGATCGTCTATGCGTTGGCCGATCCACTTGTTCTCCACGGGTCGGTTGCGTTGCTTTGCGACCGATTCCTGTTGCACCTCGTCGGTGTAGTAGCTCCGGTTGTTGGCGACGACGATCAACACCGGGATCTTGTAGTGGGACGCAGTCCAAAGCGCGGTCGGTGAACCCAGGAACTCGCCGTCTCCCATCAGGCCAACCGCCAGTCGGCCCGTGTCCTTCAGGGCCAGCGCCGTCCCGATCGTCATGCCCGGGCCCGAGCCGACACCCCCGCCACCGTCATAGCCCAGATAATCGAGCGGTTCGTGGAAGACGTAGGATCCTGCCGGCCAGTTCAGCGGCACGCGCGCCAGGCATAGTTTGCGCCCTCCGCGTGCCGCCGACAGCGCCGTGCCGATATCCTCGAGGCGCGGTGTGCCCTTGCTGCGTCGTTGACCGGACCGTTCAGCGGGGCTCGGCACGGGATAGGGCCTTCGCTGCATGCCCAGCCGCTCGAGCGCATCCGAGAGCGACCTCAACAGGGTGTCCGGATCGACAGCCAGGCGCAAGTCCGCGCCGACCAGTCTCTGGTGATCGCCAGACCATCCGTTGTGGACGTGGTGGTCGATGGAAACTTGGATCAATTTGGCCCGATGCTTTCCGTCCACGGCAGCCTGGCGCATGACGTCCGCGGTATCGCCCCAATCCAGGCTGAGGACGACATCGGCTTCAGCCAGAATCTGCCGGTTGACCGGCGTCAGAAAGAGGTCGGGCGGCGCGCCGTGAAGCGGATGGTCGGTCGGAAAGCTGGCACCCATCCTGAGGTCGGTGATGACGCGGGCGTCGAGCAATTCGGCGAGACGAATCCTTTGTTCCCAATCTTGCGGCGAACGCGAGACGCGGCCGACCAGCAATACAGGTTTCCGCGCGGCGACGAGCAGACCGGCAATCTCGTTGATCGTCTCATCGGCGGCGCGCGATGGCGCGGGCGTGCGGAACAAGTCGAAATCCGGAAATTCCACGTTGCCGGTCAACGCATCTTCCTGCAGGCGCCGATCCAGCGCGACATAGGACGGCCCGCACGGCGCCGTGCAGGCCGACATGTGGGCGCGCAACATTGCCTCGACGATGGCGGAGGGCGACGTCGGCTGGTCGTCCCATTTGACGAAATTGCGGATCAATGCACCCTGGTCGCGGCTGGTGTGTAGCCAGTCGATCCAGTTGCGACGAACCGCGGTGTCGACCGCGCCTGTTGCACCGAGCATCATGATCGGCACACGATCGCACCAGGCATTGAATATCGACATCATGCCGTTCATCAGCCCGACATTGCTGTGCAACACCACGGCCATCGGGCGACCCGTCGCCTTTGCATAGCCATGCGCAATAGAGACGACGCTTTCCTCATGAAGCGCCAGCAGCATCGCCGGCGACTCGTTGGCGAGATAGTTGATCAGACTGTCATGCAGGCCGCGAAAGCTCGATCCGGGATTGACGCATACATACTCAATCCCAAGCCGACGGAGCATCTCGGCGGCAACGTCGCTCCCCCAGACCATCCGGGCGTCTTGAGCGGGAAGCGGAATGTCGGGTGTCATTTGAGGTCCCTGCCGTCCGTCAAGCGAACGTTTCGACGATGGTTTTGATGTTGGTGTGCTCGAGTAGCCCCTCAATCCCGGCTTCTCGGCCCAGGCCACTGTCGCCAACGCCGCCGAAAGGTGCTTCGGGCGCCGTCACGGTCACACCGTTCACAGCGACGACTCCCGCTTTCAGCCCATCCGACAGAACTGCGGCGCTGCGGTGAGAACGCGTGAATGCATAGGCGGCCAAACCGTAGGGAAGGCTGTTTGCCCTTTTCAAGACTTCGCCCAAATCGTCGAACGCTACGATCGGTGCGACAGGGCCGAACGGTTCCTGCTGCATCACGTCGGCGCCATCGGGGACGCCGGTCAGAACGGTGGGCGAATAGAAAAAACCGCGATTGCCGACGCGGGCGCCGCCGGCGGCCACCTGCGCGCCGCGGTCGACGGCATCCTGCACGAAGCCTTCCATGGCCTCCAATCTTCGACGGTTCGCCACCGGCCCCATCTGAAACCTGTCTTCCGCGCCGTCGCCGACGGTGATCTTGGCTGCCGCTGCAACGAAACGCTGCGAAAAGTGCTCCATGACCTCGGACTGGACGAAGAAACGTGTCGGTGCCGTGCAAACCTGTCCGGCATTGCGGAAGCGGGCCTTGACGCATTGTTCCACGGCGCGATCCACATCCGCATCGGCCATGACGATCGCCGGCGAGTGGCCGCCAAGTTCCAGCGTCACCTTCTTCAACGCGCGCGCTGCCATCTGCGCCACATGTTTCCCGACCGCGACAGATCCCGTCAGGCTGACCTTTTTGATCACAGGGCTGGAAATGAGATAGTCGGAAATCTCGGCAGGATTGCCGAAGACGATATTGACGACATCCTTCGGGATCCCGGCTTCAAGGCACAGCCGGCCCAGAATGACTGCCGCGCCAGGCGTTTCCTCGGACGGCTTCAAGACGACCGAGCAGCCCGCCGCGACAGCATGCGCGATCTTACGGGCCGCCATCATGCAAGGGAAATTCCAGGGCGAGAATGCTGCGACTGGCCCCACCGGCTCATGCGTGACAAGGATCCTGCTATCTTCGTAGCGGGATGGAACCACTCGCCCATAAATCCGGCGCGCCTCCTCTGATAGCCACTCGATAAGTTCAGCGGTGGCGGCAACCTCGGCCTTTGCCTCCGTAAGCGGCTTGCCCTGTTCGGCTGTGATCGTCGGCGCGAGAAGTGCTGCATTCTCACGGATCAACGTCGCAAAGCGCCGCACGACCTTGGCGCGCTCCTGCGGCAAAACCTTGCGCCACATGACAAATCCGAGTTCCGCAGATTCCAGCGCGCGATCCAGGTCGGCCATCACTGCGACAGGAAGGCGTCCGAGTTCGACTTCTGATGCGGGATTGACAACTGCCAGCGTCTCGCGCCCGCTGCCCTTGGTCCACTCTCCTGCAATCAGGTGCGCGAGCTGATCATGCATGGCTTGTTCCTCAGACCAAACGATCTTTGAGATGGTAGAAAGTGCTGAGCTCATGCGTGGGTCCGATGACATCGGCCTTGCGCACGTAGCTGGCGGTCAGCTGCGAAAAGTCATTCACGCCCAGGAGACCCAGGGCGTTGATGATCTCCCGCTCGATGAGTTCCAGGCAGCGCACCAGACCCGCTTCACCGCCAGCGGCGAGCGCCCAGCCCTGAAGACGACCGATCGCCACAGCACTGGCGCCAAGGGCAACGGCTTTGATGACGTCGGTGCCTCGCAGAAAACCGCCGTCGACAATCAGTTCCGCCCTGCCCTTCACGTGCGGCGCGATTTCGGCCAGCGTGTCCAGCGCACCCAGGCAATGGTCCAACTGGCGTCCGCCATGGTTGGAAACATAGAGCGTGTCGACGCCGCGTTCGATCGCCATCTGGGCATCCTCGGCCGAGGCGATCCCCTTCAGTATGAAGGAGCCATCCCAGAAATCCCGAATCCGGGCCATCAGATCCCAAGTGATCGCTGCCTGCAGATGACGGTCCTTCTGGGCCTTCACACTGGGCGGCAACCACCGGTTCATAAGCTGGCGCTCGCGGATTCCGTAGTAGGCGGAATCGACCGTCAGCGCGAGCGAGGTGTAGCCGGCATTCTTCACACGGCTAAGGATCGCCTTCACCCAATCGAAATCACCGCGTACGTAGAGCTGGAAGATCTTGGGCTCGTCCGTTGCTGCGGCGATCTCTTCGAGCGACGGCTCGGTTATCGAGCTGATAATCGGGATGGTTCCGAAAGCCGCGGCCGCACGTGCCGCACTGACACCGCCGCCGACAGATATCGCCTGCAGCGAACCGATCGGCGCCAGCAGCACGGGAATCCGGACCTTGTTGCCAACGACCGTCGTCGACACATCGATCTCGGACATGTCGCGCAAGACGCGAGGAATAAAGGCGTAGCTGTCGAGTGCGTGCCGGTTGCGTCGCATCGTCATTTCCGATTCCGCGCCGCCGGTCAGATAGTCCCAGACATCCTGGGTTAGATTGCGCCGTGCGAGCGTCACGATTTCCTGATTGCACGTAAATTCGCTCACATTTCCCTCGCTACACCCGGCAGACTTGCTCTTCTCTTGACACTGCGGCCCCTCAGTGAAGGGACGTCGCTTCCACCTCGGCCACTGCGGCGGCGAATATGCGTATCCCTTCCCACAGGTGAGCCTTCGTGGTGACCAGCGGCGGCATAAGACGAATGGTCGAACCATAGCGACCACACGCCATGACACGTACGCCGAGCTGCTCGCAGCGCTGGAGGATCGCTCCGACCCGTTTGGCGTCGAGGGGCGTGCGGGTCGCCTTGTCGGAAACGAGTTCAATACCGATGAAGAAGCCACGACCGCGCACATCGTCCATGAACCGGCTTTTGGCGGCAATTGCGGTCAACTCCGCCTTCATTTCGGCCCCCACGATGGCCGCGCGACCAATGAGGTCGTCCGCGGGGTCGGTCAGGATTTCCAGGTTGGCCAGCGCGACGACGTTGGCGACAGCATTTTCAGCAGCAGTTAGAACCTGGGAGCCGAGTGGAAGTTTGTCTCGATACCGCTCGTGAATCGTGAGGCCGGAAAGGGGCATATCGCCGCCGATAGCCTTGGCCCATACGACCATGTCGGGAACAATGCCGAAATGCTCGCTTGCCCACATCTTGCCAGTCCGCCCGCCGCCCGCTTGCACTTCGTCGACGATCAGCAGAATCCCTTTCTTGGTGCAGGTCTCGCGCAACATCTGCATGAATTCGACAGGCGGATCGATGTAGCCGCCGTCCGCTTGCATGGATTCGATGATCACGGCCGCGACGTCGTCGGCGCCCGTGTTCGGAGTGGTGAGCTTGTAATCGAGGTACTTGGCACAGCGCACCTCGCATTCCGGATAGCGCAGGTCGGCGAAGCAACGGTAGCAATAGGCATACGGCATGTGGATTGCGCCCGGCATCAGCGGACCGAACCCAGCCCTGAAGTTCTCGCGGGTCGTGAGTGCCAACGAACCATGGAATACGCCATGGTAGGCTCCCTCGAAGGCGACAATCTGTGACTTGCCGGTGATCGCCTTGGCAAATTTCAAAGCCGTTTCGATCGCACCCGAACCACTCATCCCGAACCAGGTGAAGCATTCGTCGCGCAAACCACGCGGCATCGTCGAAGCCAGTTTCTCGGCCAGCGCTACAGTGGTCTCATTGATCAGGCCGGCCGAATGCATCAATTTTTCCGACTGGCTTTTGATCGCAGCCACGACCTTAGGATGGTTCCGTCCCACGCTCGACACCGCAACGCCGGCGGACATGTCGAGGAAGATGTTGCCATCGGGATCCTGGATTCCGGCGCCCTTGCCGCCCTCCACAACCAGGCGTCCACGAACGGAAGGCCTGGTGGGACTCTGGGCTTTGAGAGCCCGCTCGATCAGCGTGCGTGCGATCGGTCCCGGAAACTCGTTGGTTACGATCCTCGGCATGATCGGATAGGACAGGGCTGCCAAGCTTTCTTCCGAAATCATCAAAGCGCTCCACTTTGTTACCGCCAGACCGTGCGGCGGCTGGCAACGACACGATTGGCCACAGCCGAGTTATTGCCAGACGACGACCTGAGGCGGGTTGATCGCGCCATAGACTGACTTGTTGCCGAGGATCTCAAAGGCATCGGGTACCTTCTCAATCCCCTCCAGTTTGTGCGTGATTGTGGGCTCGATCTGCACTCGCTTCGAGGCGACCAGGTCGATCGCGTATCGCACCATCTTCGGGGACGGCAACCGGCGTCCGTAAACGCGCAGCCCCTTCTTCTCGATCAGGCCATAGACGACCTCGGTGCCCACCGGCAGATGACCGACCTCCATGATGCGTCCTTCATGCCGCAGCATCTGGAGTCCCTGCTGGAATGCGTCTGTGCCGGCATGCCCCTGCTCGCGGCTGCCACCGGCACACTCGATGACCACGTCACAGCCAAGGCCATTTGTCGCCTCCATTACGGCAGCGACCGGGTCGGTCGTAGTCACGTTGACGGTAATGTCGGCGCCGAGCTTTCTTGCCAGCTCCAACACCGGCTCGCGACGCGCCATGGCGATAACCTTGCCTGCCCCCGCGGCGCGCGCAACTTGGAGCGAATCGAGCCCCATGGGTCCGAGCCCGATGACCGCGACCGTGTCGCCCATGGATATGCCCACGCCCTCGATCGCACCGACGATCGACACGAGAGGCTGAAGGGCCGCGCACTCAAAGTCCGACACCTCATCGGGAACCGCAGCAAGCATCCGCGCCGGCGCCGCGAAATACTCGGCGAGACAGCCGGGCGTATCTTCGCCGACGTTGATGACCGATCGGCAGAGCGTAGACAGTCCCGCATTGCAATATTTACAGCCGCCGCATGGAACGCCGCGATGGTAGAACACGCGCTCGCCAAGCTTGACGTTCTCGACACCCTTGCCGACCTCGACGACCTCAGCACAGAACTCATGCCCAAAAAGCGGGACCGGGCGCTGCTTGGCGAACATAGCCTTCAAGGTTTCGTGCCCCGAAACCGGCAGGCCGCGAAACTCGGCCACTTCCGTCACGGACAATTCCAGCACGCGCGTTCGCAAAACCACCCAGCCAGGATCCGCCGATGGCATGGGCGCATCTTCCAACCGCATATCGTTAAAGCCATAGGACAACCAGGACTTCATTCTCGCACTCCGTCGTTGGTGGGATTAAACCCTGTCTGCCAATTTAGGTCAATCAAAAAGCTACATGATTAAGCTATTTAATTATTATTTCTACGAGGACTGAACTGCGGTCCACCATCTGCATTGCGCTTCAACCGCGCGGCGACGCCGCAACCTTGCCGGAAGCATGCTGTCCCACCTGCTCGCCAAAGTTCTCGAAGAACTCCAGAGCCAATTTCCTGCTGGTGGAATCAATGAGCCGCGCACCGAGTTGCGCGAGCTTGCCGCCAATCTGAGCATCGACCTCATAGGCGAGCGTCGTGCCACCATTGACGGGTGTCAGACGAACGCGCGCGCTGCCCTTGGCAAAGCCGGCGATGCCGCCACTGCCCGTGCCGGAGATCGTGTAGCCGAAAGGCGGGTCGAGATCCGTCAGTTCGACATCGCCCTTGAATTTGGCGCTGACCGGACCGAGCTTCACGGACACGACGGCGTTAAACGACGTATCCGACGTGCGTGTTAGGGACTGACAACCGGGAATGGATTTCAGCAGGGTCTGTTCGTCGTTCAGGTAGTGCCATACCACTTCGGGAGGAAACTGAAGTGGATAGTCTCCGCTCAACTTCATCGCTCAACCTTTTCCTGTATCGATGACTTCGCTGCTGCTCGCCCCGGCCAGAATCGGGCTAGGCGCCGGTCTGTTGCTTCACTTCCGCCTCGGCCATCCCCAGGCTCGCTTCGGTGCGAAGATCCGCCCAAATGCCGCCGACGATCCGACCGAATCTTTCGCTGCCGATGATCTCCGACGTACGCGGGCGCGGCAGGTCGATTTCCACGATGCGTTTGATGCGACCGGGCCGATAGGTCATTACAATCACGCGGTCGCTGAGCTGAACCGCTTCGGTGATGTTGTGCGTGATGAGCAACGTGGTCTGCTTCAGCGACTGCTGAATTTGCAGGACCTTGTCGCCGAGGAGCATGCGCGTCTGCTCATCCAGCGCCGCGAAGGGCTCATCCATCAGAAGAATTTTTGGTTTCGCCGCCAAAGTTCGCGCGATGGCGATACGCTGGCGCATGCCGCCAGACATTTCTGACGGATAATGGTTCTCGAAGCCGTTGAGACCCACCAAGGCGATCAGGTCTCTCGCCTGCTCCAACCGCTCGCGCTTCGGCACACCAGCGGCCTCGAGCGGAAAGGCGACATTGTCGAGGGCGGTTCGCCAGGGAAATGTGGATTCTTCCTGAAAAACGCTGCCGATCGATTTCCGAATTTGTGCACCAGTCTGCCCTTCGACGAGAACCTCACCGGAATAGCGCGAGAAGAACCCGCCTATGATGCTGAATAGCGTCGACTTACCGCAGCCGCTTGGCCCGATGATCGAGATGAATTCACCAGGCTGCACGTCGAAAGAGAAATCCCGTACAGCCCAGGTTTCAGCAGCACCTTCACCATAGGATTTTCCGACATTCCGCAGGGCAAGTGCCGGAATGGGAGCGTCGGCTGCGGCAGGCGGAGTGACGAGCGTTTGAGGCACGTTCATGGGTGTCAAATCCCTGTTTGTAGCTGGCGGCTCTTGGCCCTGGCTGGGAACACTCTCATCCCTCCGGTCTTCGATCTTCAGAGCGCGGCCCAATTGCGGATCGCTCTTATGGCTTCGGCTCGATAACGCGTCTCAGTCGCCTACCAAACATAAGGTACCTTATCATTGGAGAGGATAAAGGCGTTGTCAACATGCGAGACTTAAATATTAAAGCGATGATTTCATCAATCAAAGAACATGTGGATGGATCGCCTTTCAACGATCCATCCATTTCTAAAATTATCATCCGTATTTAAGACGCCTATTCGTAAAGCCTTCTTTCGAATGCCTACTTCGGAGTCGAATAAACAATGTCGATTAGTTGTTTCTGCTCATCGTCTGTTAGACGCCTGCTGATCGACTTTCCTGCGACAGCTTGATCAATAACCCGGTCCAGATGGGCAATCGGTCCGAAGGCCAGGGCAGGCCGTTTGTAGAAGGCGAGGCCCTTCGCAGCGATGTTCGCATCTACCTTGTTGAGTTCGCCGTAGAACTTCGCAGACGGCTCTGGGTTCGCGTAGGCCCAATCGATGCACCCATCCAGGACCTTGAGGAACTTTTCGGCAACATCCCGGTGGCCGGAGACAAAATCCGAATTCGCGATAATGACACGGCCGGTCAAATCGGCCTGGGATTTGATGTCATCGCCGGAGAAGAGCACGCGCACCTCGCCCTTCTCGACCGAACCGAGCACGGACGGAGGCACTGAATAACCCACGTCGATCTGACCAGTCATTATCATTGTGAAAGTGGCATCCATGCCGCCAGTCGCTGTCGGCTTGAAGTCGATACCCTTCTCGGTTTTGAGAGCGAGCAGAGCCGCCTCGGTGGCGCCTCCCGGACGCGAGAAGGCGACCGTCTTTCCTGTCAAGTCGTCGATGCCTTTGATGGGGCTTGCCGCAGGAACATAGAAGAACGTGTCGTTCTGGCCCATGAACTCCGCACTGATGATCTTGATTTTCGCACCCTGCATCGACGCGGCCAGAACGGCGTTGATGCCGGGCGAGTAGCCGATATCCATACCGCCGGCCACTACGGCCTGCACGTTCTCCGACCCCCCTCGTGTGGAAATGACCTCAACATCGAGGCCCGCCTTCTCGAACTCGCCGCGCTGCTTGCAAAGCGTTGGCTGAGACGTATCCCAAAGCCCAAGGAATGTCGTCGCGACCTTAACCTTCTCAAGTTGCTGCGCTGCCGCCGGATTTGACGCAAATAACATCGCGCCGACGGCGAAGAGCGGCAGAACCCTCATATTGAGCATATCAACCTCCATTGATGGGCGCCGTCGAGGCATCGGTGGCCAAGACTTTCAGCGCAGATAACAGTCATCCGTTCCCAACAGAGCGATCGCGCCGTGAGCACGCTCGCCTCGCGGATGCAGCCCTTGCGATCAACCAATGGTCGTCGAGGCTCTATGGCCTAATTTAGCTACATCAGAAACTAACATTACATAGATACAAAGTGTATTCAAGGCCTCGAATGGCACTTAATTTTGGGCAACCCCGCAGCCCGGATTCCTCGAGGCGTCGGCTCGCCGTGCAGTTTCGTGTGTACCCGCCTGATGGCGCTTCAGATCTTCAAGGCCTCGGCTGATGAGACTGGCCGGGGCCATGAACGCTGTCCGCCTGGGATACGCGATTGGTCGATGCGCGCTTTGTTCTCGGAGAGGCTTGACATGCAGGGAAATAGCTTCACTATTCATCTACATATTGAACGTAAACCGAGCTGGCCGCGGCCACGATATTCGAGTTGGTTTGCCATGACAGATAGCGCCGGAAACGAACATTCATCGCGTACGCGGCCGAGCCGGCCAGAGGTTCCGGCGTCGTTCCAGGCGGGGGATGAGCTGTGGGGTAGCGATCGGGTCGCCAGTCTGCTGGCTGCCTTCGATCTGAAATATTTGTGTCTCAACCCGGGCTCGAGTTTCCGCGGGCTGCATGACAGCGTCGTGAATTTCGGCGGCAACGCCAATCCACAGATGCTGGTCTGCCTCCATGAGGAGCATGCCGTGGCGATCGCGCATGGATATGCCAAGGTTACCGGAAAGCCGCTGGCGGTCGCTCTCCATGCCAATGTCGGACTGATGCATGCAACGATGGCCATCTTCAACGCCTGGTGCGACCGCGTGCCGATGCTTATTCTTGGAGGAACCGGTCCGGTCGACGCGGCCAAGCGGAGGCCGTTCATCGACTGGATCCACTGCGCACGTGACCAGGGATCGATGATCCGCGGCTACGTCAAATGGGACGACCAGCCTGCCTCCCTGGCGGCCGCCGAAGAGGCGATCCTGCGTGGTATGCAGCTTGGGATGACGGCGCCTCAGGGTCCGATCTATATCAACCTGGATTCAGAGATTCAGGAGGAGGCCATTATTCCAGGTTCTCCCTTGCCATCGCTCGATCGCTATCAACCGGTTGCGGCGTCCGCGCCAAATGAGGCTATGCTGAAAGCTGCTGCTGCGGCCCTGGCTGGCGCCAAACATCCGGTCATCCTTATGGGCCGCGTTTCGCGTGATGTGCAGGCCTGGGCGGAGCGCGTCGCGCTGGCCGAGCGGCTTGGCGCCATGGTGATTACCGACCTCAAGGTCGGCGCCGCATTCCCGACCGCGCATCCTCTTCATGCCGGTGCTCCGGGCATGTCGGTTACCAAGGCGGCCGCAACAAGGCTGAAGGAGGCCGATGTCATCCTGTCGCTTGATTGGGTCGATCTGGCGGGCGTACTCGCCACGCATTTCCCGGGCAAGACCTGCCAGGCGCAAATCATTCAGGTTTCAGTCGATCATCAGTTGCACAACGGATGGAGCTTTGACCACCAGGCACTGCCACCCGTCGACATTCACCTGGCAACAACACCCGAAGCATTCGTTTCGAGCTTGTTGCCGCTCCTTCCCGCCGCCAAGCAGACATATCAAGCGCTCAAACGCCAGCCGGCAGAACCCGGCAAGGCCGAGGAACTTGGCCTTGCCGACATCGCCTTCGCAATGGCCAGTGCAGCGCGGGAAACGCCGATATCGCTCCTGCGCATCCCGCTCGGCTGGGACGGCGCACTCACCGATTTCAACCATCCGCTGGATCAGCTCGGCCATTCCGGCGGCGGTGGTGTCGGCTCCGGCCCGGGCATGGCCGTCGGCTCGGCCCTGGCGCTGATGGGTACCGACCGCTTGCCGGTCGCCGTCCTTGGCGATGGCGACACCTTGATGGGCATCACGGCATTGTGGACGGCGGTGCACTACGGCATCCCGCTGCTCGTTGTGGTGGCCAACAACCGCTCGTACTTCAATGATGAACTGCACCAGGAACGGGTCGCACGTCGAAGAGACCGGCCGGTGGAAAACAAATGGATTGGGCAGCGCATCGATGACCCCGCTCCCGATATTGCAATGATGGCGCGTGCTCAGGGCGCGGAGGGGGTCGGGCCGATCCGCGACGCGGAAACACTGGCTAGCGAAATGCGCAAAGCCGTCGCTGCGGTTCAAGCCGGCAAGGTCGTGGTTCTCGACGTGCATATCGGCGCCGGTTACGCCGCCGGCGGCGCTTCATAAAGCGCGCCTCGCGCCTAACAGACTGTTTTACAGGCGGAATCCGTCGGCCATGGCAAAACTCAGGATACTGGTTCCCGATACATACGTGAAGGTCCTCGACATCGAGCGGTCGGTGACCGGAGACAGCTTCGAATACGACGTTCACGACGAGAACGATGCCAGGGCGATTCCGGAAGCTGTATGGCGATCCTGCGATGCACTCCTTGTCTGGCATCGCGTGCGGATAGACGCAGGCATTGTGGCGATGCTGGACAACTGCCGGCTTATCGTGCGGATCGGCGTTGGCTTCGACAACATTGATCTGGCCGCTTGCACCGGGCGTGGCATCCCCGTCTGCAACGTACCGAACTACGGCACAACGGAAGTGGCCGATCACGCCCTGGCACTGTTGCTGTATTTGGCTCGAGGGCTTGGAAGCTATGAAGCCCGGCTGAGGGCGAACCTCGTGGGCGAATATTTCGCCGAGAACGTTCCGGTGGTTCGCCGTCTGCGTGGAACCACCTTTGGCGCGGTCGGCCTTGGCCGCATCGGAACCGCCGTGGCACGGCGCGCAAGCGCATTCGATATGAAGGTCGTCTACTATGACCCGCTCTTGCCGGAGGGCCACGAGCTGGGCATAGGCCTCAAGCGGGCGGGTTCGCTTGAGGAATTGCTAGCCGCCTCCGATGTGGTGAGCCTTCATACCCCGCTGACGCCAGAGACGCATTCGCTCGTGAATGCGGAGCGGCTGGCGCAGATGAAGCCCGGCGCCATCCTCATCAACATCGCAAGAGGCAAGCTGGTCGACTTGAATGCCGTGGAGGCCGCGCTGCGGTCGGGCCATCTCGGCGCTGCCGGCTTGGATGTTCTCCCCAGCGAACCGCCGGATGTCGCCTCGCCGCTGCTCGCCGCGTGGTTGAGCCGGGAGCCATGGCTTGCAGGCCGCCTGGCGCTGACGCCGCACGCGGCGTTCTTTTCCGAGGCTTCCTACGTCGACATGCGCACACTCGCCGCCGAGGTAATTCGCGACTTCTTTTTGCGCGGAAAGCTGCGCAACAATGTGAATACGGGCTGGCAGTCGAATGCAACCGAGCGCGAGCAAGCCGGGCTCGTCATGTCGACCAGTTGACGGCGCGATCATGACCGATGACCAGAACGCATTGCTTGGCACCCGTAGCGTGAATGCCGGCAACTCGCCAAAACAGGAACTCGACCTGCGAACCACTGGGGTGACTGCATCGACCCCGGCAGGCGACCTTCCCGGCAACTCCGCGAAAATGGCGACAATTGTCACCGAACGAAGACGGCAATCGTCGAGATCCGCGCGGGCGCTGACTTCCGTTCTGAACCTCGACGATTTCCAGACCATCGCCCGCCGCAGGCTACCGCGTCCGATCTACGAATATTATGCCGGCGCCGCGGAAACGGGCCAGTCCTTTGCCGCCAACCGCAGCGCCTTTCTCAAGGCCGCGTTGGTGCCAAGAGTGCTCGTGGATGTTTCGGCCCGCAGCCCGGCCACCGTGTTGTTTGGCCGCGAGTACCGACTTCCGATCGGCATTGCCCCGATGGGCTTGAGCGGCTTGTCGACGTTCGAAGGCGACCTCGTGCTTGCGCGGGCCGCCGCCGACGAGAACATTCCGATGATCGTCAGCGCAACATCGATCATGCCTCTCGAGCGGCTTGCCGCCGAGGGTTCGGCCAGATGGTTTCAATCTTACCTTCCCGGCGAGCCCGAGCGGATCAAGGCGATGGTCGACCGCGTCGCGGCGGCCGGCTACGAAACCTTTGTGCTGACCGTCGATCTTCCAGTCCCGGCCAACCGGGAAAACAACATCCGGACCGGCTTCAGCATTCCGCTTCGCCCGAGCCTTCGACTGGCCCTCGACGGCCTGCTTCACCCGCGCTGGTCGATCGGGACTTTTGCACGGACGATGACAACTGGCGTTCCGCGTTTCGAGAACATGGACGCCTTCCGCGGCCCGCCGATTCTCTCACGCAATCTGGTGCGATCGATCGGTGCGCGCGATCAGCTGAACTGGAGCCATGTCCAGTCTATCCGCGACCGTTGGAAAGGCACCTTCGTTCTCAAGGGCATCCTTGCCGCTCAGGATGCGGCCAGGGCACGTGAATGCGGCGTCGACGGCATCATCGTTTCGAACCACGGAGGGCGCCAGTTGGACGGTGCGATATCGCCCTTGCATGTGCTTCCGCAGATCGTTCAGCAAGCCAACGGCATGCGTGTCATGCTCGACGGCGGTGTGCGGCGCGGAACCGACGTGCTGAAGGCACTGGCCGCAGGTGCGGACTTCGTCTTCATCGGCCGGCCATTCCTGTTCGCAGCCGTGCTGGGCGGCGGGGGCGTGCGCCATGCCATCCAGTTGATCGGCCAGGAGATCGACCGGGACATGGCGATGCTCGGCGCAAACACGGTCGGCGAAATCGACAGATCGTTCCTGACAACGCCTTGAGCAAGCCCTGCCGGGCCGGCATCCAAGGTTGAGTACCAATCGCAAAATCCTCGCTCGGAAGGGAGATAGCATTGTTCATCGCCATCATGAAAAGCCGGCCCAACACGATTGACCTGCGGACAGCCAACCGCGCTGCCCATGACGCATACTGGATCACCAGAATGGAAAAGCTCTGGCTGGCTGGGCCGATGCTTTCCGACGACCAGTCCGAGCGTTTCGGCCAGGTGTTGATCATCGATACTGACAACAGGCAGGAGGCAGAAGAACTCATTGGCGACGACCCGTTCGTCCTTGCCGGCCTGTTCGAAGACTATCCTGTCCGCTTCTTTCGCAAATCAGTCGAGAAGGGCCAGTCGATCTGAGCTCTCGGCATGGCCCTGCACATTGCGGGCGATGGGCGATCGACACCGCCTGTGCGCGGTCGCACCCGCCCTCGTGGCGCGTTCTTTCCTTGGAATTCGAAGGAGCGTGCAGCCCGGGCTGAAAAACTTCGCCTCAGGGGAAGCGCCGGCACTTGACGCGCGGTCACACAAGAATATAGTAAGGTACCTTATCAATTTGAGGTCGAAAATACATGGCTGAGCATTTTGTTTGCAACATCGACGAACTGCCTGAGGGCACGACGCGCGTCATCAAGCACGACTTGCTGGAGATCGGCGTCATCCACCAGGGCAACGCCTTTTATGCGTACCGCAACCTGTGTCCGCACCAGGGCGGGCCGGCCTGCGAAGGTCTCAAACTCCCTCAGGTCGAGGACGTCATCGACGGCGCTGGCCTGTTCATTGGGCAGCGCTTCAACACGGACGACATGCACATCGTCTGCCCCTGGCATGGCTATGAATTCCACTTGGCAACCGGAAAACATGTCTGTGACGCGCGATTGCAACTGCGAAAATTCGACGTCGTGACCCGTGACGGCGGCATCTATGTCGACATCTAGCGCACCCACACCATATTTCGACGATCTGGCGGGAGACCTCATCCGGCACTGCGAACTGGCAGTCGATGCCGACCATCTGGAGAGCATCTCGGAATCTCAGCTCGCTGGCACCATTACCGCGCTGCTTCGTGTCCTCGCGGCCAAAGCGCAGAGCAATCTCCCGATACGGCTGGCAGTCGGCAACAGCCGCCTCTCGGCCACCGATGCGGTCATCGCCAGTACCGCTATCCTCGAAAGCGCGGGAATCGAAGTCTTCGAGCTCGCGGCCTGGCAGGCGATGACCAAGGTCGGCTCCAGCCGGCGTGACAACCAATACATCCAAGACGGAGATCCAGAGACATGACCTTCACGCCCGGAAACCATCTCATCGAGCCGTCTCGCGAAAATTTCGATACCGAGGTTCACCTCGATCATGCCAAGCAGCAGGCGCTTGCCCGCGGCTATGAGGATTTCCTGATCGTTGACGTCGATTCCCACCACTACGAAACGGAAGCGTTCCAGGAGATCGCCGAATATATCGACGATCCGGTGTTGCGCATGGAGGCAAAATACCAAGGCATGGCCCGAGGCGGGGTGACGTCGGTCGACGGTTCCTATCAGGAGATGACCGGCCGCGTGGCGCGCTATCCCATGCGCAGCCGCGAAAAGGTTCCGCCAACGATCCATCGCGACATCACGCTGATGCGGCGGTGGATGGATTCGATGGGCGTGGACATGGCCTGCATGTTCCCCACGCCGATGCTCAACATTGCTACCTGTCCGCGCATCGAGGTCGAAACCGCCCTCGCCCGAGCCTACAATCGCTGGCTATGCGACAATGTTCTGGCCGAAGAGCCGCGCCTGACTTCCATGCTCTATCTCCCCTTCAACGAGCCCGACGCCTGCCTGAAGGTGATCGAGGAATTCGGGGACCGGAAGGGGGTGATCGGTTTCATGGTCACCTCAACCCACTACAAGGGCGTTCACGACAACGCCTACATGAAGGTTTACGCGGCCCTGCAGGAACGCGACCTGCCGCTCGGCTTTCACGCCGCCTACACCTGGGGCGACAAATCGACTGCCCTGATGAACCGGTTTATCTCGGTTCATGCGCTGGGCTTCGTCTGGCACAATATGGTGCATATGACGAACTGGCTGGTCAATGGTCTGCCAGAACGCTTTCCACGCTTGAAAACGGTATGGATCGAGAGCGGACTGGCCTGGGTGCCCTTCCTGATGCAGCGGCTGGACAACGAGTATATGATGCGCAGTTCCGACGCGCCTTTGCTTAAGCGCAAGCCCAGCGACTACATGCGCGAGATGTTCTACACGTCTCAGCCAATGGAAATGGTCGAGAATCGAGAAGCGCTTGAACTGACCTTCAAGATGATCAAGGCCGAAAGCCAGTTGCTTTATTCGTCGGATTATCCGCACTGGGATATGGATCTGCCGAGCACGATCTATGACTTGCCGTTTATCTCCGAAGGCGCCAAGCGTGCCATCCTTGGCGGCACCGCGCAATCGCTCTTCAAGCTGGAGCCGAGCTACGCCCCATGGAAACATGCCCGCAAGGCCGAGAGGATCGCCTCGCCTGCTGCATGAATTGAAAGGGACCAGCGCCAATTTTCGTGTAGTCGGGTCGCGGCATTTGGTAGATCGGCGAATGCCGACGTCCACAATTGGTGCAGGAGGACAACCGTTGCCAGACACGAAATCGGAGATTGGCCTGGGCAAGCGACTCAGGTTGGCGCACATGGCGTTTAGTCGTGCGCTTCGCTTGGAATTGGCGAAGGAAGACGTAACATTTGGGCAATTCGTCCATCTTGAACGGCTCTGGGAAGAGGATGGCCTGACGCAAACGGAGTTGTCTCGGCGGGTTGGCGTCGAAACAGCGTCTTCCACCACCATCCTGGATGAGCTCGAGCGCCTTGGCTTCGTCGAGCGCCGGCGAAATTCGTCGGATCGGCGAAACATCAACGTGTTCTTGAC
Organism: Mesorhizobium sp. P2_C7; assembly: GCF_056404515.1. NCBI lineage: Bacteria > Pseudomonadati > Pseudomonadota > Alphaproteobacteria > Hyphomicrobiales > Phyllobacteriaceae > Mesorhizobium > Mesorhizobium sp. P2_C7. The sequence continues at coordinate 283,820 of NZ_JBFUDW010000006.1, forward strand.
GCCCGCAGGTTCTGGGCTGCGCCCGCGTCTTCTCGATCGAGCTTCGATCGTGAATGTCACGGCCAAGCAAGGCATGTCAGCACAGGAAATCAAGGTTCTGTTCTCTGCACTGGATCGAATTGCGGACGCTCTATCATCGGAATATCCGCAAACAGGACGGTCGAGCGGTAAGGACCGGCTTCAAGCCTGAAAGTGGCGCTTGAAGGGCATCGCGACTGCAACGATACCGCTGCCCTCGGCCGAACGCGCCGCGATCAAAAGTCGACAACAAAAAGCAACAAAACATAGCTATGGATTTATCTATGTGTTGTATTAATGTTGACCGCTGATCGTGGTCACGCGCTGAACCGGCAGGCAATTTGACAAATGACCGGTCCACCGAAACTGGGCCGGGGCGAACAGAAAAAGACCGAGGTTTGAAATGGCCGTTGCATACAGAGATCTACGCGACTTCGTTTCGCTCGTTGAGGCAATCGGCGATCTGCGACGTGTCTCCGGCGCAGCGCTCGAGCATGAAATCGGCGCCATCACGGAGGTAGCTGCCGGGCACCCGCGTTGCCCGGCACTGCTGTTCGATGCAATTCCAGGTCAGCCAGCGGGCAATAGGATCTTCACCAATGCGACAGTCAGCGCACGCCGTGCTGCTCTGGCCCTGGGCATCGATCCGAACCTGCCACCGCTGGAAGCCCTGAAGACCTGGAAAACCATGCGCGGCGGTCTCAAACCTGTTTCACCGAACCAGATCAAGGATGCACCCTATCTCGAAAACTCCGTGACGGGTGATGATGTCGATCTATCGCAATATCCCAGCCCGATTTGGCATCGAAACGACGGCGGGGCCTACATCGGATCCGGTAGTGTCGTTATCACCCGCGATCCTGACACGGGTTGGGTCAACTGTTCGATCTACCGCGTCCAGGTCCACGACAGGAACCGCGTGACGGTCCAATTCGATCACAATGGCCGCCATGGGGCGATGATCTCGAAGAAGTACTGGGATCGCGGTCAGCCATGTCCAATCGCAATTGTGAATGGCGAAGATCCGGCGATCTTCATCGCAGGCTTCGAGTATCTTCCAGAGGGGGCGTCCGAACTCGACTTCGCCGGCGCGATCAAGGGTGCCCCGATCGAGGTATACCCGGGTCCGGTCACGGGCCTGCCGATCCCGGCGCATGCCGAGATCGTCCTGGAAGGGATGCTGCTGCCGTTCAGCGAGACGAGCTTGCCTGAGGGGCCGTTCGGAGAGTTCACCGGCTACTACGCCGCGGAGAAGCGTCCGGCGCCGGTTATGCGGGTCGACGCCACGCATCATCGCACAGACCCGATCCTGCTCGGCTCGCCGCCAATGAAGCCGCCGCGTTTCCATTTCGGGCTGCCATTCCGTGCGGCCAGCATCTGGGGCAACATCGAGGCGGCGGGCGTAGCCGATGTCGTCGGCGCCTGGCAGCACGTGTCGCAATTGATGACCGTCATCTCACTGAAACAGCGCTATGCGGGGCATGCCAAACGAGCTGGTCTGATTGCTGCGGCCAACAGCTATATGGGGCGCATGATCGTGCTGGTGGACGATGATGTCGATCCGTCAAATCTTGCCGATGTGATGTGGGCGGTGACCACGCGCGCGGAGCCGTCGGAGGATGTCGATATCGTGCGCAATGCCTGGAGTTCGTCACTTGACCCCCGCATCTCCGCCGCGGATCGCGATATCGGTCTGACCTCCAACTCCAAGATGATTATCGACGCGTGCATTCCGTTCCAACACCTCGCCAGCTACCCGCGTACATCCGCACTCAGCATCACAGAGGCCAATGACATCAGAGAACGATGGAACCACCTCTTCGAAGGAGCTTAAGCGACAGCTCACGCGAAGCCTTCGTTACGCGCTGAGTTGGTAAGACGTGGTCACGGTCCAAACATGCGAAGATACGGAAATTGGCTACGACCGAGAACCACTTGGGCGCTTCCATATGGATCGTTCTTGGCGACCTACTGTTGTTCACAGATCCGCCATCTACAGTTTACGATGGCAAGATGACATGGCACATCGGGTCCATGAACGCTCAATCCGAGCGTAGACGCAAGTCGGCTGGGACACGGCGAAACCGTGACAGTGAGGTTGCTGTTCTCAGAGCCCCCGAAGCGCTACTCGTTGAAGGTGGTACGCGGGGTTTTCGACCGTGGACGGCGACTTTTTCAACACTGCTTGGCTTGATTGGTGGAACGCCTGACCTCGACGCGCCCGGTGCCGGTCACATCTTACCAACCGTGTAGCCACATCGCCTCGTCAGGCACCCTGTCGCCTTGCGTATGCGGCGCGACGCTCCGATAGGCACCGCCGAAGAACAGCAGCGGCGCCGCCGCCTCGCTATTGCGCATTGCTGCGACGACCCTGCCTAGGATCATGATGTGATCGCCACCATCGTATCGGTTGTAGACCTCGCATTCGAACCAGAGGAGTGCGCCCGAAATCAACCGGGCGTCGATCGATCCGGCCAGGAAGGTGCTGACGCCCGTCCACTTGTCACCGAGGCTTCGGGCGAAGCGCGTCGACAGATCCGCCTGTGATTGCGCCAGGACGCTGACAGCAAATTGGTTGACGTTGTTCCAGCCATGCACGGCTTTGGCATTTCGCGCGATGCTGAACGAGATTAGCGGCGGATCGAGCGAGACCGAGTTGAACGAACTGACGGTCGCCCCCAGCCTCTCTCCCGCGTGATTGGCGGTCACGATGACAACCCCGGTCGCGAACGTGCCGAAAGCGTCACGCAATATCCGTGCTGAATCCACACTCAGATGTTCGTGCGCCATCGTGCGATCCCCGCTTTCGGTCATGCAGCGTCAGACCGCGGACAAGGCGGCGTCGACGAGATCGGTAGCACGTTTCATATCGTAGCTCCTCAGCATGTTCTGTTTCACGATGAAGGATGCACCGCCGTAGAATTTCTCGTACTGATGATGGCGGTTGCCGAACTCTGATCCGACGAAATCCCAGGCCAGACGCATAAGCTGGATCCGATCGCGCGCGCTGCTCACGCCGGACGCCATGTAGCGGTCCATGTCGGCCGCGGTTGCCGGGCTCTCCAGATCCTTGACCGACGATGGCATCGTGATCATGGCGGAGCCTGTCAGCTCACGGATGATCTCGATCATCCGTGGGTTGATTTCCGACTGCAGTGCCATCACGGAATACAATGCAGTCTTGCTCGGCCAGAGGACGCCCTTCTCGTCGACCGTGGCGAGTGTCTCTTGCGCCTCCAGCATGTTCTCGACGATCGAGACCAGCGCCGCCAATTCGCCCATCTGCACCATAACTGGCGGCAAATTGGCATTCCCGGTTGATTCGTTCATCCGCGCTGCCAGGCCGATCATGAAGCGCAGCTTGGTCGCATATCGCGCCTGGGCCTGAAGGTTGCCGTAGAGATGGGATGGCGTCTTCCACCACTGATCCCTGCAGATTTCGAGGTTGCGGTAGATGAAGACGTGCTCCCAGGGAATGAACACATTGTCGAGGACCACGAAGCAATCCGACTCGTCGAAGCGGCTGCTCAAGGGGTGGTCGAAAGTGTTGCTCGCCTGCAAGGCGAAGGGCCGCCTTGGATAAAGTTTCAAGCCTGGCGCATTCATCGGGATGGCAACGCCGATTGCGTAGTTCTCGTCGCCTGGCTGCAACGGGTGGATACAGCTCAGGTAGAGATAGTCGGAATAGATCCCCGCGGTGGCCAGCTGTTGGGCCCCGGCCACAACGATGCCTCCGTCCTTCTCCTTGACAACGCCGGCGTAGAGGGTCGGGTCGCTCTGTTTGTGTGCGGGCTTGGATCGATCGATCTGCGGCGGAACGATTGCATAGGTGGCCCACAGATGGTTTTCGCGCATCTTCTCGTAGAAACTGACGACCCGCTCGCCGAATTCCTTGCCAGCTGACGCGAAGACTTCCGGAACGGCTGCATACCCGCAGAAGAAGCCGGCGACATGGTCGGGCGTCCGTCCCATCATGCCGTACGACGCTTCCGACCAAGTTTCCGAAGCGAGCCGCTTGGCGCGCAGATCGGCGTGGGTTCGTGGAATCTGGTAGGCGCGCAGGACGCGTGCGCCCGAGCTCGGAGAGATGTATGTCATGCGCTCGGCCATCGAAGGGTCCGACGCAATGTCGTAGAGGCGCGCTGCCGAATGGGCAGCTGCGGCAAAGGCCGGATGCGTTACAACGTTGGCCACCTTCTCGCCGTCGACGTAGACAACGCGCCCGTCATTCAGGGAACGCAGGTATTCATCGCCTGTGCGCAGCCCAGATGACGCCGGGGTGGTAGCCTCCGAAGAGGCACGGGTAGCCGCAATCATCGTCTTTTCCTCCATCTGCAGAGACCGTTCCAGTCCGACTATAAATACAACAAGTAGCTATATGTTGTACATTTATCGGGTGCTGTCAATCTGCGCCTGCCCTAAGCGGGAGGAAATCCGCTCGCCCGGGAACCGGATTTCTCGGGCAAAGAATCGAAAGACAAGGCCGGGTTCATCCGGGCGCAGTGCGTCGTTGGCACATTGCCTTGACACCATTACAAACCTAATAGATTATCTACAGACTGTATGCTTTATCGAAGCCTGACAGCAGACCTTTTGTATCGGAAAACGCCCCGGGAACGACAAGAAATAATAACATAAAACAATGACATAAGCCTTGGTCTGGTATGTGGAAGACGGTCGCCTTGCGGCGAAACAATGGGAGAATGAAATGAACGGAAATGATGCAGTGAGTGCGAAAGCGCTCAAGCTTGGTATTGCGCTCGCGTTTGGTGCGGTGCTGTTGTCTTCTCAGGCCAGCCGTGCAGAAGACCTGACCGTGGCGGTCAGCCTCGGACCGTTGGGTGAGACGCTCAAGAAGGCCGTACTGGCCCCTTTCAAGGAGCAGAGTAAACTCGACGTCGCCGTCGACGATCGTGACGCCGGCATCGGCGCCGTTCGCACCAAGCTGGAAGGCGGCGGCAACACCTGGGATGTTGTGGCGGCCGAGGATATCGAGGTTCTGCAGGGCTGCGATGAAGGGTTCTTCGCAAAAATCGACAGATCGAAGCTTCCCAATCTCAAAGACTACAATATCGCAGACCCACGCTTCGAATGCGGTATCCCGTACGTGGTTTACAACACAGCCCTCGGCTACGATAAGAACGTGGTCAAGACCGAGCCGACATCCTGGGCCGATCTCTGGGACACGCAAAAGTGGCCTGGGAAACGGGCTATGGCCAAATCGCCGGTCGATGCACTGGAGATAGCACTATTGGCTGATGGTGTCGCCGGAGCAGATGTCTACAGCGTTCTGGCAACGCCAGAGGGCGTGGACCGCGCCTTCAAGAAGCTCGACGCACTCAAGAAGGACATCGTGTGGTGGACCAATGTCGGCCAATCCAGGCAGATGCTGGCATCGGGCGAGGTTGTCATGACGGTTACCTTCGACAACGGCATTCGTTTTTTCAACAAGACACAGAAAACAAATCTGGGCGCGGTGCTGAAGGATGCCATCACTCATGTGGACTATTGGGCGATCATCACGGAGAGCCCGCAGATCGACAATGCCTACAAGTTCCTCGAATATGCTTCGCAGCCCGAACCGCAGGCCGCGGTCACCAATATGCTCGCCATTTCGGTTCCCAACCGCAACGCATTGCCGCTGACCTCAGACGACATCCGTCCGTTCGTGTCCACCGATCCTGAAAACCTGAAAAGCACCTTTAAATCGGATGCTGATTTCTGGATCAACAACTATGACGCCCTCGCCAAGAGGTTCGATACCTGGGTGGCAGGTCAGTGACATTGTACGGTTCGGGAAATCAAGTGCTTGTCGAGGTCGATGCCACGGTCTCCGACGATACAAAGCACCTGATCCGGGATCTCAAAAGATCGCAGCGCGCGGGCAAGATCCGCGCGTTTGCCCTCATTGCTCCGCTCCTTGTTTTTCTGGTTCTGGTCTTTATCGGGCCGGTCGCAAACCTTTTAACCCGCAGTGTCGTGGACAGCGGGGTCTCCGAGGCCCTTCCCGCAACCATTGCCGCGCTCGCCGACTGGAACCCCAGCAACGCCGAGCCCATTCCCGATGCCGCCTTCGTGGCGCTCGTTGCTGACCTGAAGAGTGGCGGAGCAACGCAAATCGTCGCGCGCGCCGGGACGCGTCTCAACTACGGCCTGCCAGGCATGCGCGCCCTGCTGATGAGAACGCGTACGGCTGTCCAAGGTACCTCCCCCTCCGCCGACGCCCGGCACGTTCTGGCCGGCATCTCGCCCAAATGGGAAGAGGTGGCGACTTGGTCGGTCATTCGGCAGGCCGGTGGGCCTCTGACTGATTTCTATCTTCTCTCATCACTGGACCTGAGGCGGGATCCACAGGATCACGTCCGGCTGGTGGACGTATCGGATCGCGTGTTTGTCCCCACAATCATGCGCACCTTCGAAATATCGCTCGTCGTCACAGTCCTGGCATTCCTGTTTGGATTTCCGTTTGCCTATCTAACCGCGAGCGTCTCAGACCGCGTGGCCCGATTGCTGATCTTCATGGTCCTGCTGCCGTTTTGGACGGCCGTCCTCGTTCGCACTTTGTCCTGGATGGTGCTGTTGCAGCGAAATGGCATCGTCAACCAGGCCCTGATGGACTTCGGATTGATCGACCAGCCGCTTGAGCTCCTGTTCAATCGCTTCGCGGTCTACGTCTCGTTGTTGCACATCTTCGTTCCCTACATGGTGCTGCCGCTCTACAGCGCCATGAAGTCCGTGCCGCAATCGCACATGCGCGCCGCAGCATCGTTGGGTGCGCCCCCCTGGATCGCCTTTCGTCGCGTTTATCTGCCCCAGATCGGACCGGGTGTCGCTGCAGGCGCTCTGCTGGTGTTCATACAATGCCTTGGGGTCTTCGTTATTCCGGCCATTCTTGGCGGCCCGAATGACCAAGGCATCCCCTACATGATCGTCTTCTACGTCAACCGCAGTTTGAACTGGGGCCTTGCAGCGGCGCTATCCGTGATCTTGCTCGTCGCGGTGTACCTCTTTTACTGGCTGTTCACGAAGCTCGCCGGCACCACGAAACTAAGTGTGGGGTAAGTCCTATGTCGACGCGTCCCTTTGAAACGAATGGGCAAAAATTTACCTTCTGGGCCCTGCGTGGTTTTGGCGTGCTGTTTTGCCTATTCCTGATCGGACCGATCTTTGTGTTTGTCCCCCTGTCCTTCAATGACCTGGCGCTCTTCCATTACCCCATCGAGACGTACAGCCTCCGATGGTACCGGGAATTGATCGGGTCGCTCGAGTGGCGCCGGGCATTGATCAACAGCGTCGTGGTCGCCACAGCCTCGACATTGCTCGCGACAGCATTGGGCGTCAGTGCCGCGGTCGGCCTTTGGAAGGCAAGGTTCCCGGGCAAGAATGTCTTGATGGTCATTTTCCTGACACCAATGATCGTGCCTAGCGTCATTGCCGGCGTAAGCATGTATCTAGCACTGGTACAAGTCGGGCTGGACAACAGCTACACGGGCTTGATCTTCGCACACACGGCGCTCGCTTCGCCTATGGTCGTCGTTACAGTTTCAGCGACGCTCGCCCGCTTCGACGCCACGTTGCTTCGCGCCGCCGGAAGCCTGGGTGCGGGACCGCTGACTGCGTTTCGTCGCGTCACCTTTCCACTCATCCTCCCTGGGATCGTCACCGGGGCCATTTTTGCCTTCGCAATCTCTTTCGACGACGTCATCGCCGCCCTGTTCATCGCTGGGCCGAGCCAGCGCACCCTTCCCGTGCAGATGTACAGTCGGGCGACGGATCTGTTCGAACTCACGATCGCTGCCGCGGCGACGGTGATGCTGGTCATCGCGGTGCTGCTGATGACGGCGCTCGAATTCCTCAAGAGGCGCGAGAGGCTTCCGCCGACCGCGAACGGCTCTCGGTGAAACAAGCCAAATCCACATCTCTGACCCAAGGCCCCCCGGCCGGGATCGGAATGAAAGAACCGGAGACTTCCTTGGACACGATTGTCGAATTCCTCAACATCACGAAAACCTACGACGGGCGGACGAGGGTCGTTCGCAACCTCGATCTCAAGGTTGCTAGAGGCGAATTCCTGACCATGCTCGGACCGTCAGGCTCGGGCAAGACGACGTCCCTGATGATGCTGGCGGGATTCGAAGCGCCCTCCTCCGGCGAAATCCTGCTCGAAGGCAAGTCGCTTTCCAGCCAGCCCCCCTATAGGCGCGACATTGGCGTGGTGTTCCAGAACTACGCCCTGTTTCCGCACATGACCGTCGGCCAGAACATCGCCTTTCCCCTTGTCATCCGAGGCATGTCGCGCAGCGAGATCGATGCCCACGTTGCACGTGCCCTTGACATGGTCCGCCTTCCGCAGGTGTCGGGACGGCGCCCTGCCGAGTTGTCCGGCGGTCAGCAGCAGCGCGTGGCCCTGGCCCGTGCTCTCGTCTTCGAGCCCAAGATCGTCCTTATGGACGAGCCTTTGGGCGCGCTCGACCGGCAGCTGAGGGAGGAGATGCAGCTTGAGATTCGGGCCATCCACAAGCGGCTTGGCGTGACCGTTGTCTACGTCACGCATGACCAGGGGGAAGCGCTGACAATGTCCGATCGAATTGCCATCTTCAACAACGGCGTCGTTGAGCAATTGGCGGGCCCGGAAACGCTGTACGAGCACCCTGAGAATGCCTTCGTGGCGCGTTTTGTAGGCGAGAACAATCTGCTCCCGGGATTGGCGACCCAATTTCGCGGCGACGCGTGCGAAGTGGAGGTATCAGGATCCGGGCGGCTCGTCGCGCGGGTCGGCGATATCCGCAACAACTACGTGAATGCCGTCGTCTCAATCCGGCCGGAGAAGGTCAGGTTGGCTTTGCCCGAAGACGGCAGCGAGTCGGCGAACAGTTTTCCGGCCGTGGTGGAGGAGGTCGTGTATCTCGGCGACCAGACGAAGCTCATCATGCGGCTCAAGGGTGGCCAGGCCCTCATCGCCAAGATGCCGACGAGCAGTCAAAGCCGGGGCCACCGCGCGGGACAGGACGTCACGGCGCATTGGGACTGGACAGATTGCGTCGCCTTTAAAGAGGAGCCGCGCCCCGTGCTTGCACCAAACGAGGTGGTCAAATCCCCGAAGCCCGTCGAACGGGCCCGCAATCAACTCGAGCTAACGGGCTTTGGCCACTACTCTTGATTGGGGCAAACCTATCCCTGTGACGGCCGTGCGCGGTGCCCATTCGCGCTGGACGGATCCAACGCAGAACGACAGATCCAACATTTCGCTCAAGGAGCAGACCATGCGGCCACAGCCCAGCAAGAACTTTCTGCGCGATAGCAACGCGAAGCACGTCTACCACCCTATGGCGCATCCCAATGATATGGAGGCCCACCCTCCCCGCATCATCGCGCGCGGCGAAGGGGTTTATGTGTTCGATGACGACGGACGCAAAGCGGTCGACGCCGGGGCAGGCCTATGGAACGTCAATCTGGGCTATTCGAACCAGGCCATCAAGGATGCTATCGCCGAACAACTGGCGCAACTGCCGTATTATTCCGCGTTCAAGGGCTCAACCAATGAGCGCCTGATCGAACTTAGCCATGTGCTCGTGGAGATGCTGCAGCCCGAGGACATGAGACGGGCCTTTTTCACGTCGGGCGGATCGGATTCCGTCGAGACCGCGCTCAGGCTGGCGCGACAATACTGGAAGATGATGGGTCACCTGGATCGCAGCAAGTTTCTGTCCATCAAGCGCGGCTATCACGGGACCCATTTCGGCGGCGCCTCCGTCAACGGCAACACTACGTTTCGCCGGGCATATGAACCACTTCTACCGGGCTGTTTCCATGTTCCGGTCCCGTTCGACTATCGCAATGCCTTCAATGAGGCCGATCCGACAAGGCTCGCGGAATTGTGCCTGGCCGCCGTGGAGGACGAAATCCAGTTCCAGGGCGCCGATACGATCGCCGCCTTTATCGCCGAGCCAGTGCTGGGTGCCGGCGGCGTCGTCGTTCCGCCGGAAATCTATTGGCCTCGGCTGCGGCAGATCCTCGATCGTCACGGCATCTTGCTGATCGCCGATGAAGTCGTCACCGGCTTCGGCCGCACTGGCAGCTGGTTCGGCTGCCGGGGGTGGGGCGTCAAGCCGGACATGATTTGCCTGGCTAAGGCAATCACGTCGGGATATTTTCCGATGGGCGCATTGGTCGTCAACGAGCGTCTCGAACGGGCTTTCAGAAACAACACAGACGCAATGGGCATCATATCCCATGGCTACACCTACTCAGGCCATCCGGTCGGCTGCGCTGCAGCACTTGCGTGCCTCGAGGAAACCGTCGCGCTCGACGTGGTCACGAACACGCGTGTGCAAAGTGACTTCCTGATCCCAGCCATGCGGGCGATGGCTGATCGCCACGAGACGATCGGAAACGTCCGTGGCAAGGGTCTGATGTTCGCGATCGAGGTCGTCTGTGACCGCGCGGCCAAGACGCCCGCCGGAAAGCAGTACATGGCTGCGCTCGGTCAACTGGCCTATGACGCCGGCGCTCTGGTCAGAATCGTCGGGCACATGATGATCTTCTCACCGGCCTTGATTATCCAGCGCGAGGAATGCGAACAAATCGTATCGGCTGTTGAAGCCGCATTCGCCAAGAACCTGGTAAATCCGGCGACGTAGATGCGGGAACCATACGCATAGGCAGCACGGGGTCGCCCTGAATACCATCGGCAGCGCCGAAGGCTGCAGCGTCATTGGATGCGGTCCGCGCTGTGCGCCCCGTAAAAGGTCAGGCCTCGGTCACCTTGACCAACTTGGTGACCATGTAGGCTTCCATCGCTTCGCTCCCGCCCTCCGAACCGTGGCCAGAATCCTTGACCCCGCCAAATGGTACTTCCGGCAGGGCCAGCAGATTGTCATTGACGCTCAACATCCCAGTCTCAAGTCGCGATCCAAGTTGCGATATGATTGTATTCGATCGTGTGAAGGCGAAGGCCGCGAGGCCATAGGGTAGCCGATTGGCCTCGTCCACCGCATCGTCCAGCGTCTCGAACGGCCTGAACAGCGCGATCGGCCCGAACGGCTCCTCGTTCATTGCTCGCGCTGAAAGTGGCACCTCCGAGAGGATGGTCGGTTCGAAGTAGTAGCCGATATTCCCGTGGCGCCGGCCCCCGCTGCGGAGCCGCGCACCTTGCTCCAGCGCGTCCTGGACGAGAGCTTCCATCGCATGCAGACGCCTCTCATTGGCGAGAGGTCCCATCGTCGTGTCGGCGTTCATGCCGTCGCCGATGCGCAGCGTCGATGCCTCTGCCACGAAGTGGCTCAGGAAATCGTCATAGGCGCCCTGCTGGATCAGGAAGCGGGTCGGCGAAACACAGATCTGTCCGGCATTCCGGAATTTGGCCTGCGCCAGGACCTTGGCGGCCGCCGAGATGTTCGCATCATCGAACACGAGGACGGGCGCATGTCCACCAAGCTCCATCGTCGTGCGCTTCATGTGTTGGCCGGCAAGGGCAGCAAGCTTCTTGCCGACGGCCGTCGATCCGGTGAAGGAAATCTTGCGAATAGCCGGATGGGCGATCAGGAATTCGGAAATGGCGGCAGGATTGCCGTAGACAAGATTGAGCACACCCTTCGGCAGCCCGGCATCCAGAAAAGCCCTGGCCAATTCCGCGACGCATGCTGGCGCTTCTTCTGCAGGCTTGGCTACCACCGAGCAACCGGCACCGATGGCTGCGGCGATCTTGCGGGCAGCCTGGTTCAGGGGAAAGTTCCATGGCGTCAGAACGGCCACGGGGCCAACTGGCTCCTTCAGGACGAGTTGCTGTGTTGCAGGCGCCCGCGACGGCACGACTCTGCCGTAGGTGCGCCTGCTTTCTTCGGCGAACCATTCGATCGTATCGGCCGCGACCTGCACTTCCGCGGACGATTCGGCCAAAGGCTTTGCTTGTTCGAGCGTCAAAAGCCGCGCGATAATCGCAGTACGCTCCCTCAGCAGTCCTGCCGCGGCGCGCATGATCTTCGATCGCTGGTAAGGTGCGACGGCGCGCCATTCGGCGAAGCCCAACCGTGCCGCCTCCACCGCGCGCTCGAGGTCAGTCGAAGTTGCGCTGGCAACATGGCCGATTGGTTGTCCCGTCGCCGGATTGACGACCGAATAGGTTCCTCCGTCGTCGCTGTTGCGCCATGTGTTCCCGATGAACAGCTGCACTGACGGATAGGAGATGCCGGCTTCGTTCGTCATCGCTTCCTCGGAATGTATCTTGATGGTCGCGCGCCGGGCCTTATGTCCGCGGCGATTTGCGTCTTTCGGCTCGTTAACCGGCTGGAAGAAGTCTGCGTTTCATCATCGCGAAAGTCAATTAAAACATACGAAATTTATGTTTTTTATGAAGCTTATGTTAAGCCAGGCCTCGCGCGAAACCGAGTGATTTCACCACGCCGTGAAGGAGCAGCCGGTCACACGCTCCAATTCCTTGAGGTCATCCCGATCAGGCCGAATGCCGGCAAGCGTGAAGTAGTGCCGTAGGTTGCTATGCAGTGCGGCGAGGCGGCTGTCCTCTGTCGGCGCCCTCCCTGCAGTCAATTCCTCAGCAGTCCTCGCGATGATGAGTTGCTCGCCGTGCTCACACTCGATCTCACTGGCAAGCACGTGCCTATGCAGCCCCTTTGCCTCATCCGCAGTGAGCGACGCGGCTCCCGCCTTGCAGGCACGGCGAGCAGCGCGCATGACAAGGACGACCTCTCTATGCCAGGCATCGGCCCTTTCGACGATGTTGCCGAACGTCTCTCGGTCGAGATCTGGCCTGGGCTGCGCGCTCCACCAGACGCAAAAGAGCAGCAGATTGACGTCGACGCCCAATTTCTCCTGAAGTTTCAGACAGGCGCTGCCAATTTCGGGCCGACCATAGATTTCGAGCGAGAAACTCCAGAACGGATGCGGTGCGAAAAGCCCATTCTCGTCGGAATTGTCGGCTTTCCCGGTCATCGATCGATAGCCTCTCTCCGGCGCAGTTGGAGGCCGGCGTCCCAACAGCAGGCGATCCGATTCTAGAGACGCCATGCAGCCACCGCAACGGGCCCTGGCGTCGGCCCGCCGCGACCAGCCCCGAGCGAAAACGGCTGGACAGACTGGCCTCATGCTTTTATATGTTCAATGAAGCTATCTAATGTAGATAACAATCTAATACAAATAAGTTCGACGGAACAGACCCCATGCATAGCGGTCCAACCCTTGCAAGAGAGCGATTGGAGGAGGCACTCGCCCGGATCGGCGATCCGTCGGGTGAAGGCTCCCGCGCCTGCCTGACGGTCTATGCCGACGCCGCGAGGGAGGCCGCGGATGCTGCCGACGCCCGTTCGCGCACAGGAACGCCCTTGGGTCCACTCGATGGTGTCATCGTCAGCATCAAGGATCTATTCGACGTCAGGGGCGAAGTAACACGGGCGGGATCCAAGGCCCTGTTGCAAGAGGGACGAGTGGCAAGGGCAGACGCTCCGGCCATCCATCGGCTCCGAGCGGCCGGCGCCGTTATCGTCGCCAAGACGAGCATGAGCGAATTTGCATTTTCGGGCATCGGCACGAATCCCCATTACGGCACACCGCGCAACCCACTCGACAGGAATCGTGTACCCGGAGGGTCGTCATCGGGGGCTGCGGTCGCGGTGGCGGACGGGTTCTGCGACATCGGCATCGGAACCGACACTGGTGGTTCGGTCAGGATTCCAGCGGCCTTGTGTGGTCTTGTCGGGTTCAAGCCGACCAAGGCCCGTATTCCGACCCTGGGTGCGTACCCTCTTTCGATGACGCTCGATTCCGTTGGTTCGATCGCGCGCACGATCGACGACTGCGCGGTGTCGGTGGCAATCATGTCGGGTCAGGAGCCGCATTCGTCCCGCGCGACGTCTCTGGCTGGCTTGCGCGTTGGCGTCGCTCAGGGCCTTGTTCTCGATGGTCTTGATGGTGTGGTGTCGGAAGGCTTCGACGCAGCGCTTGCGGCGCTCTCATGCGCATCCGTGCTGGTCAGGGATGTCGCGGTACCTGAGTTCGATGGCATGCGCGCTGTCAACCAGCGCGGCGGCATCGCCGCGGCCGAGGCCTTCGCCCTTCACCGGCATCGCTTGGACGGGAACCCGGACATTGATCCAAACATTCTGAGCCGCATTCAGAGAGGAAACTCGATCAGTGCTGCCGACTATATCGACATGATCGGTGAACGGCAGTCCTTGGCGCGAAGCTTCGATCAGCACTTCGAGGAATTGGACGTGTTGGTAATGCCGACCGTGCCGATTGTCGCGCCGACCTTCGATCAAGTCAGCACGGCTGAAGGTTTCTCGGAGCGCAATCTTATGTTGCTGCGCAACACGGCGGTCGCGAACTTCTTCGACTGTCCGGCCATAGCGCTGCCGCTGACGGGCATAGGCTCAAGCGCCAGCCTCATGTTGGTCGGTCGAGCCGGCCAGGACGACAGGCTTCTTTCCATCGCACGCGCGGTCGAGGCCTGCTTGGCAGGCCTTGGCGACAATCCATCGAAGCAATCGGCCACGGGCGGAGAATTCCAATGATACAGACAAGGGCACTGGATCCGAAGAAGATCACCCACCTGACGATCGCGGGCTGGACCGGGCGCAATCAGGAGGCGGTCGAAAAGCATATCCTCGAACTTGAGGCGCTCGGTGTACGGCGTCCAGAAACAACCCCGATCTTCTATCGCGTCGCGTCGTCCCTGCTGACGACGAACGAGACCATCGAGGTGATGGGGACAGCTTCCAGCGGCGAAGTCGAACCGGTGATTTTCTCGCTTTCCGGTGAACTCTGGGTGGGGATCGGTTCCGATCATACGGACCGCAAGGCCGAGACGGTCGGCGTCACCTTGTCCAAGCAGATGTGCGCCAAACCCGTCGGGCGCATTCTGTGGCGGTTCGCCGACGTCGCCGATCGATGGGACGACCTCGAGATTCAATCTCATGTCGTCGTTGGAGGCGAGCGACGCCTCTACCAGGAGGGAACACTGCGCACGATGCGACCGCCAGCGGAACTGATCCGACTTGGGACGGGCAAGGAAACGATGGCTGATGGTTCTGCGATGTTTTGCGGAACGCTCGCGGTGCACGGAGAGATCGGCGCATCCGAGCGTTTCGAGATGACACTTCGCGATCCGCTGACCGGAGAGAGCCTGACCGCCTCTTATTCGACCATAAGCTTACCCGAACGAGGATAATCGGCATGTCGACGACCAAGGTTCATCAGGAATTCTTCAAGCTCGACCTGGACGAAGGCTGGCACACGCCCGAAGGCTATCCGTCGGGCATCAAGCAGAAGATCGTCGCCGGCAGTCTGGACGAGGCGGCGGGTAAGGGAAACCGCACCCGCCTTCTGCGCTTCGACCCTGGTGTCTATACGACCGCCCCGTTCGTTCACGCTTATTGGGAAGAGGTGTTTCTCCTTGCGGGCGACCTGATCGTTGGTAACGACATCAACGGAGAGGGCGGAGAAGAATTCACCGGCTACACCTATGCGGTTCGCCCGCCCGGCGTCTACCACGGCCCGTTCAAGTCGAAGCACGGCTGCCTGCTTCTCGAGACCCACTATTACTAGGATGCGACCGGGGTGACATCACCCACTTGGCTGTCGCCTCCTTGGACAGGAAATGCCGCATGTTGAAGCTCGCCGTTCCAGATCTGGTGTCGAATTCGTACTTTCCCGCAGAAGCGGCGATCGAACTCGGCTTCTTCAAGAAGGCTGGGCTCGACGTATCGCTCGAGCTCATCTTCCCGGTCGACCGGGCCTACCACGCCTTGCGTGACGGCGACGTCGACATCGTGGCCGGTTCCGCGCATTCGGCGCTGGCGGCATTTCCAGGATTCGAAGGTGCCAAGCTGCTCTGCGCCCAAGCCCAGGGCATGTACTGGTTCCTGGTCATGCATACGGATTTCAAGGCATCACGCCACGACTTGTCGGTGGTGAGAGGCAAGCGCATTGGCGCTGCACCGTGGGTCGAGATGGGGTTGCGTCGGCTGCTGGTCGAGAGCGGGATCGAGACCGACACCGTGACCATCATGCCGGTTCCATCGAAGCCTGGTCAGACGGTGAATTTCGGATTGAACGCGGCCAAGGCGCTCGAAGAGCGGCTGATCGATGGGTTCTGGGCAAACGGTATGGCCGCCGAACTGGCTGTTCGAGATGGGATAGGAACGGTCGTTGCCGATGTTCGGCGAGACGGCCCAACTTCTGCATTTGATTTCACATTTGCGTCGATCGCCACGCGGGCGTCCTTTGCTGCCGACAGGCCACAGGAGGCGGCCGCGATCGTGTCAGCGATCGTTGAAACCCACGCGGCGCTAAAACAGGACGTCGACCTCGCAGGCAAAGTCGGACGTAGGCTTTTCCCCGGCAGAGCGGCGGACCTCATCGTCGATCTCATTCGTCGCGACCTGCCGTTTTACGATGCCTCCATCTCAAGACGTGCTGTTGAAGGTATGAGCCGCTTTGCACGCGACCTGGGTATCATCGACGCAGATCTGGCCTACGACAGCGTGGTGTGCACCGAGCTGTCCGATTTGTGGATTCCGTCCCAGCGCGCTGCACAAACGTCCGACTGATGCCGTGAGGTCAATGCTGCGACAGCAACAAACCATCGCATCAATCCTTGTCGAAGAACCTGTCGTCGCGCTCGGCAACCTTGAGTTCGGCGACGGCGAATTCGCTGTTGCGTGACAATCTGGTGAACATGGATTGCGCGGACGCCAGGTCCGCCGAAGTGATGCCCGCGAACAGCACGTCGTTTACCTGCCGGACGAACGCGGTCACGGATATGACGGCGGCTTCGCCTTCGGGCGTGAGGCTGACAAGGACGCTGCGACGGTCATCGTCTGCCGCAACCTTGTTCAGCAACCCTTTGCGAATGAGGCGTCCAACTTCCGTCGTGACATGCGTGGAAGCGAGATGGACATAGTTCGAGAGCCGCTTGATGGTGACGCCGCCTTCGCCTTGGCGGTAAGCAACCCCAACGAGTACCGCAAATTGTGACCCAGTCAGCCCGATTGCCCGGCCAAAGGCTTCCCGGCACATCGCCAGCCTGCCGAGCACCTCGACAAACAGGTAGATCACTTGCCGAAAATTGTCGTCGCTTCCGTCGACCAGCAACTCGGCATGGGAAACCGTCACAGGAGGAACGAACGCACGCTTGGTCTTCCTCTTGGGAGGCGGGCCTTTCTTCGCAGGGCGCTCGACGGAATTCTTCTTCAGCGCCGCCATTATCCAATCATCTCCATGACATTCTTCATCGCATAAGCTCTATCGTGAAAGGCAGGCTTGACCACCGCGCTCTCCGTGAAACAACAAAGAAGACAATACATTCGAAACATATGTTTATAGGGTAATCTTTCGGATAGCAATTTCGACGGCTACGGTGGGAGCATTTTCCACACTGAAATTCGTTGTACAGCCAGACATGATGAAAACTCGGATGGCGTCTCCTATCTTGCCGCGCCGCCTTGAGAGCGGTCAGCTTCTCAACCTGCGAGCCAGTTTATCAACTGGTCGCTTCACCACGGACCTATGGTCACGAGCCGCGATCGAGCCACGAGTTGACGCGGGTAAGCCTTATGAATTAATATACATTTTGTAGGCTATGGTGAACTCGAAAGGTTCGACGAAGCCGACATTTTTCGCCGGGACCATGTTCTGGCACGACCCAATCAGCGCGGAGTGAACCAGAATGACGTCGTACATGGCTGCTCTACCAACCCACCGAACCCTCTTTTATGGCGGCCAATGGCACGAGGCGCTGGATGGCGCTGTTGACGAGATCATCAATCCGGCTACGGGGGAAAGTTTGGGAAATGCCGCAGCGGCGAGCAAAGCGGATGTTGATAAGGCAGTCCGCGCGGCCACCGCGGGATTCAAGGTCTGGCGGCAGGTCAAATTGTCTGAAAGAGCGGCTATTGTCAGGGAGGCAGCGAGGATCATCCGCGCGAATTCGGAGAGGATTACCCTGACGGACTCGGCCGATTCCGGTGGTCCTTTCAAGAGAATGATCCGTGATGCCGAGGCAGGTGCGGCGACATTCGAGTTTTTTGCGGGACTGGCAACCGAGTTAAAAGGGAACACGATTCCGTTCAGCCACGATTCGCTCAATTATTCCGTCCGAGAGCCATTGGGCGTGGTGGTGCGTATCAATGCTTTCAATCACCCCTTCCTGTTCGCCGCGCAACGTGCCGCTGCGCCTCTCGTGGCTGGAAATGCTGTTGTCATCAAGCCGCCAGTACAGGCTCCTTTGTCGACCCTGCTCTTCGCCGAGTTGATCGGCCACCTGTTTCCGGACGGTGTGTTGAGCGTACTTCCTGGCGGGCGTGAATGCGGCGAGGCGCTCGTCGAGAATCCACAGGTCGCGATGGTCGGACTGATAGGTTCCGTCGAGACCGGCAAGGCGATTGCCCGATCTGCGGCCGGCACGTTGAAGAAGTTGAGCCTGGAGCTCGGCGGCAAGAACGCGCTTGTCGCGTTTCCCGACGCTGACCCGGCCAAGGTCGCCGCGGGAGCCGTCCAAGGAATGAACTTCACCTGGTGCGGTCAGTCCTGCGGATCCACATCGAGGATATTCCTGCATGAGTCCATTCACGATGCGGTCGTCCAACAAATAACCGCGGCAGTTTCCAAGTTTTCCTACGGTGTTCCCACCGACCCGACAACTGAAATGGGCTGTTTGGTCAGCCAGCAGCAATTGGAGAAAACTGAGAGATATGTCCGGTACGGACACGAGGACGGCGCCACCCTGATTGCAGGCGGTCTCGCGCCTGTTGATCCGAAATTCTCGGGCGGCTTCTTCTATCCACCAACGGTCTTCGTGAATGTGCATCCCGGAATGAGGATCGCCCGCGAGGAGATTTTCGGACCAGTGATGTCGGTGATCAAATGGCAAGACGAGGAGGAGATGTTCGAGGCCGTCAACGACTCCGACCTCGGCCTTACCGCCTCGATCTGGACCCGCGATCTATCAACCGCTCATAAAGCGGCCGCGCGTATAGAAGCCGGCTACATCTGGATCAACAACAGCAGCGCACACTATTTGGGCGCACCGTTTGGCGGCTATAAGCAATCGGGGCTCGGCCGCGAGGAATCCATCGAGGAACTTCTGGCCTGCACGCAGCTCAAGAACATCAATGTCACCTTGGATTGATCGGCGCGCAGCTTAGGATCTGCTTGGGACCAGTCGCGTCAATGTCCGGACCAGCGCCGAAGTCCCGAGACATCGAAACCGAACAGGTCAAGTGCTCGCCCAACAGTGTGGTCGACGATGTCGGCGATGGTCTCCGGCTTTGAGTAGAAGGCCGGGACCGGCGGCATGATGATAGCGCCGGCTTCGGTCGCCAGGGTCATGCTGCGCAGGTGCCCAAGGTGGAGTGGCGTTTCGCGCACCATGAGCACCAGTCTGCGACGCTCTTTCAGGACCACATCAGCCGCTCGGGTCAAGAGGCTCGATGTCGTGCCATGGGCAATTTCGGAAAGGCTTCGTATGGAACAGGGCGCAACGATCATACCAAGGGTCTTGAAGGACCCGCTCGAAATGGAAGCCGCTATGTCGTCAGCCGAGTGAACGACGCTGGCCAGTGCTTCTATGTCCTTGACCTTCGTTGAAGATTCGTGAGCGGTTGCAATCTTGGCTGACTTCGTCATGACCAGATGCGTCTCCAACTCGAGTTCTCGTCCAAGCTCAAGCAGTCGTACACCGTACACGACTCCCGAAGCGCCACTTATTCCGATCACCAAGCGTCTCGGCGCTGACTGGCTCAATTCGCAATCTCCCGCATTCGAACTTACGCACCCCGTGGCGGCCAAGGACCTTCTATTTTCGGCCATCCCAATTGCGCCGATGGACGCTCATTAAGAGGACAGAAGGCATCGCCAAGGCATAGCCAATTGATAAGCTACCATAGCATTTTCTCGCAAGCGAAAACTGCAGAAAGGCTGCCCTGGAACGCGGCGGACCACCTTCGTGTGTACTCACGGCCGCGTAGACGTGGTGCTCAAAGCACACGAACCACCGGACCAATCGCCGGCCCCGTCGGAACCGACATGCCCAACAGTCGTTTGTCCCCTTTCGCCAATTCGAAAGGAAACGCCTATGCCAGCCCCCGCCGAACTCAAATCCAAGTTCTGGGCATCCTTGAAGTCCGATATGACGATGATGATCGGACTCGATAACTCCAAGGTCATTCCTCGTCCGATGACTGCACAAATGGAGACTGACGGAAATGGTCCAGTCTGGTTCTTTACGGCGAAAGACACCGAACTCGTTCAGGGTCTGACGGATGGCAGCAAAGCGACCGCGACCTTCACGTCCAAAGGCCACGATCTGTTCGCCACTGTGCAGGGGAATCTTTGGCTCGACAACGACCGTGCAACGATCGATCGGCTTTGGAATCGCTTTGTGGCCGCATGGTTTGAGGGCGGGAAAGATGATCCGAGGCTAGCGTTGCTGCGGTTCGATCCGCGGGAGGCAGAGATTTGGCTGGATGGATCGAGCGTAATGGCAGGGATCAAGATGTTGCTCGGGTTCGATCCCAAAGACGAATACAAAGACAACGTCGCCAAAGTCGAGCTTTGACTCTGACGCGCCGACCGCGCTGTGGGCTCTGGTCTAGTTCGATCGTTGTGTACTCCGTGTAGGCAACCCGGCTGCTGCCCTCGGCACGAAGACGCGTTAACGCAGGGATCTACGCGCTTGGGCTCACCCTACGCTGCACATGCCTCGAGCACCGTGGGCGAGTGACCGGTAGCAGGGTGAGACTCGATGGTCGCTTTGCTGCCTAAAGTTGGGACTCGATTGGGAGATGGCGGACCAGGATCGCCAGGATGCGGCGGAAAATCCCCGCTTCAGGTTCGTGAGAATAATTTTGGGACCTGCCTTCGTCGCATCCATGCCAGTGGAGCGCGTTGTTTTTCAGTTCGAGCCGATAACTCGCTTCCGGTGATATCTCTGCCTGGAACCTGCGCCGCAGTTCAGCGACCAATTCCTCATCCTCAAAAAGCACTCCCATTTCCGAGTTCAACGACACCGACCGCGGATCAAAATTGAAGGAGCCGACGAAACCGGTCTTGTCATCGACGCTGAAAGCCTTCGTGTGCAGGCTGGCGCCCTTGGACCCAAATACCGAGATCGCCTGCCGCCGGCTGAAGGGCTGAAGCTCAAAAATCTTGACGCCGTTCCTGAGCAATCGCTTGCGATAATTTGCATAGGCGCCGTGGACCGCTGCGACATCAGTGGCTGCCAATGAATTGGTCAGAACCGCAACTTCAACGCCGTTGCTGACGAGGTCCGACAAGATTGCGGAACCCTTTTTGCCAGGAATGAAATAGGGAGACACAATTTCCAGGCAATTGCGCGCTGACTGAATGATCGGAAGCAATTCCTTCAACAGCCAACTGCGACGTCTCCAGCCGCGCACTTTCTCTGGAGGGTCGGAAATCACTCGAACACGTTCCACCCAGTGCACATCGTTGCCGGCCGCAATGAACTCAGCGACGGTCCCATGGTCGCCGATCCCGTTCAAAAGTTTTGACTCGGTTTCAGCATCGCTTCCTCCAAACAATTCGGCCTGCGTGGTCGCAGCGGCTGGACCGAGCGCGCCAATTGGTTTTGCGTCCTGGCACGTCCAGAAAGCCTTGAAAATCTCGGCGGTTTGCTGGACGGCGGGGCCGAGGAGGAGAACGTCGAGGTCGCGGAAATTTGTTTCTGCCGCATCAAAGTAGGCATCGCCGACATTGCGCCCCCCGACAATGGCGATGTCGTCGTCGGCTATCCACGCCTTGTTGTGCATCCTGCGCGTCAATGCAAAAAGCCGCAGGAGAACTTCCATGCTGCGTACAATGCCGCGTGCTCTGACGCCGCTCGGATTGAACAGCTTCAGCTCGATGTTTGGATGGCTGCTCAACGCCAGATATGCAGAATCACTTTTGCGCGGGTTGACGTCATCAAGCAGCATTCGCACGCGCACGCCCCGCTGAGCGGCCCGGAAAACTTCCTGCAGAAGCAAGCGGCCGGTGTGGTCGTCATGCCAGAGGTAGTACATGAGATCGAGAGTGCGAACCGCGCTTCTTGCCGCCAACACACGCGCGGCGAAGGCATCATAGTTGTCTGAGATGAGCAGCAAGCCGCTCTTGCCGGTTTTGATATTGTCGTCCCGTGTTCGGGCGATGCAGACATCCATAAATTGGCGACCTTTGACGGCGGTCGAAGCCGCTAGAAATAGCCAGCGCTTCAGAGTTCAAACTGATCCACTACCGCGTTGCCAACCCATTGACTCATTTCGGCTCGCTCTTGATTGCCGCAACGAGAGCCTGGACCTGCTGGCCATGTTGTGTGGCAATCTTCAACAGGGTCACGGCCGTTTCGTGGGGTGTCCATCCCTGCGCCTGTGAGGCAGTTACCAAAGCAGCAAATGCGGTCTCCAGTGCGACTTCACAATTGATCTCCCGATCCGGGCTACCCTCTGGCAATATTGGCGGTTCAACAGTCTGGGTCATGTCGGCTTTGCGCTACCTCCTGAGGCCAAAAAAGCTCAGAACGGCAAGGACGACGACGACGAGCCCGACGAGATAGATAATGCTGTGCACGGTTCGATCTCCTCAAAATGATTTGGCAGACCAAGCTCTCTTGCCCGGTCTTTGAGGATTTGGTGGCAACCCTCGCACCGAGTGAACACTTGGAACTGTCTAATGTTCCAATGCCCATGCCGCCTTTTCCAGATGCGAAGGTTTTCCTCGCCGGACAGATGCGCCGAGCAGCCCGTGCTTGAGCCAGTACGTGGTCTTCCGTTTCTGCCCTCGCTGAAGATGGCTCGCGCAATCAAAAGCTAATTTAGCAAATCGATGGATCGAAAAAACAAATCGCGCATTTATCACCGGGCTCAATGTCGGGCCGCTGGAGGACAACTCATGAAAAAGACATTGCTCATATTGAGCCTTATCATTCCGCTCGCAGCATGCTCGCGCACCGAGCAGGGCGCTGCAGTCGGTGGTCTGGGCGGAGCGGCAATTGGTGCCGCCGTAGCCGGTGATCCCGTGAAAGGCGCGATCGTTGGCGGTGCCGCTGGAGCCATCGCGGGCGCGGTGATCGGGCATGCCAGTGAAGCCGGTCAGTGCCGCTACAGAGATCGCAATGGGCGTGTCTACATCGCACGGTGTCCCGACGGATATTGATACTATCGAGCCGTGTGATCCCGTCAGCGGGATCACACGGCTCAAAGCTCGGCCGTTTGTCTTGGCTGCCGACAGGCACCACATGATCCCAGTCAGAAAGCTGCGGTCTAAGGCTTCCTGTTTTTCAGCATCCGCGCTTCCCGCAAAAGCGATGCCCAATTGAGCCCGAGGAAGTCGATCAGCTCACGGGCCTGTGCTTCGGTGATGCCGGTCTCGCTAGCCAGACGACGAGCCATGCCGTCCGTCGCAGCCGGTGGCCTTCCTTGCTCGTCAACCATCTGTCGGATGTCCCTTCCTGTGACCCAACGGCCCGCGAGGTGGATGGTTCCTGCCGCCCGCCCAGCCCAACAGGCTCCGGCCATCTACACAGCGTTTTGAGAAAGTCCGAACGGCGAGGACATCGTGGAACCTCCCTCTTCGGACGACGTTTGGCCTTGTGTGAAACGAAGGAGACCCTGTGTCATGGACTGGAACCGCGTCGAAGGAAACTGGAAGCAGGTCAAGGGTAAGATCAAGGAACAATGGGGCAAACTCACTGACGATGATCTTGATCGAATCGCCGGTAAACGCGATCAGCTCGAAGGCAAGATCCAGGAGCGTTACGGCATCGAGAAGGATCGAGCCCGTCGCGATATCGATGACTGGTATGGCCGGCAGGGGTGGTAGGTTCGAATTCTCCGACCCGCGCAAGCGCGACTGATCATAACGCCCGTCGCTCCATTCACGGCAGCGACGGGCCGTCCTTAGGGGATAGCTTGTCGCCTAATAGAGCGCGCAGAAAGGGACGTAGCTGCGCCGATCTGAAAGCAAAGGGGAACCGACCTGCAAGTCTGTTGTTGTCCTTCACACACCGGAGATAGCACCATGGCAAAGGACCAGATCAAATCCCAGGCGAAGGATCTTTTGCGCGTGCACAACGGCGACAAAAAGAAGGCCGCCGAAAGGGCAAAGAATTTCAAAGCCAAGGGATAGCGGTGCAGGCGGTGCTGGACGGCAAAGCAAAGGCAGATCAGGCGAGAGGTACTATGCCGCACTGGCGGCGCCCAACGACATCTGTTGAACGCGGGATTGATTAAGGCGCGCACAGTGGCTTCGAAGGCGGAAGGGAAACAGCAGCCGACCGGAACGAAGCCCTCACTCATCGATGGGGAAGCGGCCAGTCGTGCTGCATCAACCACAGAAGGCAGCAAAGCCACCCTGCGATCGGAGCCTAGAGGCCGTGGACGCGATGCTGCCTGGCCATCACAGATCCCGGCGCTGGGCTGGAAGGATATCTTCTGGCGGCTGTGGGAAGAATTCAACAAGGACCGGGTCCTGCTGGTCGCGGCAGGCGCGACCTTCTATCTATTGCTCGCCCTGTTTCCGGCGCTGGCGGCCTTCATTTCGATCTATGGTTTCGTCGCGGATCCTGTCACGGTCGCGGATCATGTCGCCTATCTGGGCGGTTTGCTGCCATCGGGCGGGCTCGATCTTATTCGCGACCAATTGCAGGCCCTGGCCAAGCAGAAACCGGGTGCTCTCGGAACCGGCTTCTTCATCGGCCTTGGCATCGCGCTATGGAGCGCCAACAGCGGCATGAAGGCGCTCTTCGACGCCATGAACATAGCTTATGAAGAGCGCGAGAAACGCAGCTTCATCACCCTCAACCTGATGTCGATCCTGTTTACGGTCGGAGCCTTGCTGATTGGCATCGTGCTGTTGCTAACCGTGGGCGTCGTTCCGGCATTGTTGCGCTATTTCTACCTTGATGCCTGGACCGAAGCGCTTGTTGCGGCGTCCCGATGGCCGATCCTGGTTTGCACCACGCTGACCGGCATTTCCCTGCTCTATCGCTTCGGGCCGAGTCGGGAGTATGCCAAGTGGCGATGGCTGAGTTGGGGAGCCTTGATCGCGACCACTGTCTGGATCGGGGCATCGTGGCTCTTCTCGTTCTATCTGCAGCATTTCGCCAACTACAACGCCACGTACGGATCGCTTGGCGCGGTGGTCGGCTTGATGATGTGGACTTGGATTTCAGTCATCATCCTTATTGCCGGCGCCGCCATCAACGCGGAGATGGAACATCAGACGGCCGTCGACTCGACCACGGGCCCTGCCCTGCCCATGGGCAAGCGCGGTGCGGTTGTCGCCGACACATTGGGCAAGACTGCGGATTGATGGTCTGACGATCCCATCTGTCGCCGTTCTTGCGACGCAGCCTGAAATCACACGGTGCCAGAAGCGACACGCCGGCAATCACCTCAAGCGAATGACTTCCAAGGGTCCGCCATGCGCCATTGGCGCACCCGAAAATAGTTTGGACTGAACAGCGAGGTCTAAGTTTCGCTGCCTGGAAAATGGGCTTCAGCCTCATTCGGCTCAGACAGGTTCACCTGGAAAAGGCAGACCAGTCCCGACCTTTCGAAAGTCAGCACCACGCGTCCCGCGGAATCGGAGTCGAATATGCGCTCCAGGAGCTGGGTTCCAAACCCCTTGCGCTCGACAGGGCCGACGGTCGGGCCACCAGTCTCTCGCCATTCGAGTTCAAGTTGGCGTTGCTGTTTTTGACCAACAAGCTTCCAGCATAGCGAAACCCTGCCGTTTGCATTCGACAGCGCCCCATATTTGATCGCATTTGTCGTAAGTTCATGAAGTGCTAGAGCACATGAAAGGGCGACGTTGGGCGGAAGCCAAACCTTGCCTCCGCTGATTTGAAATCGTTCGATCGGAGCGTGTGGCTTGATCGAGGCTGTGACCAGATCATGGAGATCGGCGCCGCTCCAGTTCTTCTGCGTCAGGATATCGTGCGCCTTCGCCAGCGAGATGAGCCGGTCGGACAGGACCCGTCCTGCCTCGGGCAAAGTGGTTGCGTTGCGGATCGTCTGGCTGGCGATTGCCTGGACCACCGAAAGCGTGTTCTTGACGCGGTGGTTGAGTTCGTTGACCAGCAATTTGCGATGCTCTTCGCCGCGTCTGCGGTCGGTTATATCAAGGCTGATCTGCACGGCACCAATTATGCTGCCGCCCGGGTTGCGGATCGGACGCGCGCTCGAGAGCAGAAAGCGCTCCACGCCAGACGGAAGCGTATAGGCGAATTCTTCGTTGTCTGTCAGCTCTCCACGCATGGCCCGGCTCAGAGGCCGGTCCTCTCGGCTCACCGTATGCCCGTCCTTGACCGCAACGGTGTTGATCACGAGGTCGGGCGCGCCAAACGATTTGCGGGCGTCGGTCGGCAAACCCATGAGTTCCGCCGCGAAGCGATTGCGAATGACCTGGAGGGCTTGGGGGTCATAGGTGAACCAGACCGCTGCCGGCACCGTCTCCAGTACTGTCTCCAATTCATACCGGCGCTCGGCGATGGCGCGCTCGGCGTCTACCAGCGCCTGCGCAATGGCGCCGAACTCCGCAACCGTGGTGGACATGGGCTCAACTGCGCGGCCCTGACCAAGCGCCTCAGCGCGGGCAGCTAGGTCGGTGGTCGCTCCAGTGAAGCGCTTTCCCACGACGTAGCCGAGAGCGATCGACACAAGAAGCGCCAGCAGGCCGATCCCGCAAATTGCCGCGAGCGAGCGCCATAGCGGCGCCTGCACCTCGGAAAGCGGTACGTTGGCGGTATAGAACCAATCGGAAAAGGAGGATCGGTAGTAGCCCGCCAGCAGCGTGGTGCCCTCGAAGTTGCGGGATGTGAAGCTGCCGGAGCGGCCAACGATTTTTTCCAGATATTCCGGCAATCCAGGCTTGCCGCTCATCTCCTGATGCGACCTGGAACGTGCCACGTAACTTCCGTGGCGATCTCCAACACCAACCGTCCACCCCTCGAGAACAGCAGGCATCAACACATCCCGGATGCGCGCGGTCGGGATGGAAATCGAAAGGACCAGATCTTCGCCCGTCGGCGCCGGCACCCGTATGGCAACGGCTATGCGGTAGTTTTTGGAATCCTTGCTGGCAAAGACGTCGCTGACGAAAATGCCGGACGCTCTGAGTTTCTCCAGATCCCCTGCCGGCATCGGTTCGACCGGCGGCAGAACTTCACCGTGCCCGATCCCTGTATTCAACAACTGATTGCGACCTAAATCGCGCAGGACGATGATCCGGTCCGTCCCTTCGACCAGGCTGAGCGCCTCGCCGCGAAAGGTTTCCAGATCGCCATTGGCCAGAGCAGGCGATTTCGACAGACCGTTGAGAGTCGTTTGAAGATTGGCTAGTTCGCCCTCGACAACGAGCGAAACCTGCCGGGCGGTTTGGCGAGCGTCCTGTTCGAAGCGGGACCGCTCATGCACAGCATATTGGACCAGCAGATAGGCCGCGAAGAGCCAGACCGGTATCACCGCGGCCGCGATCAGACCAAGCAGGTGCGATCGAGCTGATCGACGAGGCAAAATGCTGTTTCCCCTGCCGCCTCAGAAAACCTGGCCAACCATAATCGCAAGCCGGTGAACAGCAAGCAATAGTTCAAGCTAGGGCGGCCGCGGCAGTCGAGAGAAATTCGACCCGCCGACAGCGAGCTGATCCCGACAAATAGTGCGTCGGACCGGCTCCTCGGGTTGCGTGAGAATTATCCTTTGGGGCCGGTTCGCGTCGAAGCCGAATTTTTTATGGAGGATCGGCCTTTCGGAATTTCATTCCTGTCTAAGTCTATAACATTAGTGGACTTTAATCCTCAGCCCCTCGCTCAGGGCTGGCAATCGAAGCTGTGCCCTCTGTTCCAAAGGATTAAGATACCATGCGAAAACTGATTTCCGCTGCCCTTGTTGGGCTTGCCCTGGCGGCCAGCTCCGCCGCAGCGCTTGCCGCCGACAAGAAAGTCGTCATCGCCTACCAGACGGGTGCCAATCCGTACAATCTCGGCATTGCCAATGGCGATCTTGCCAAGAAGACCGGCTGGGACATCGAATTCCGCCGCTTCAATTCAGGCGCCGACATCTTTGCCGCCATCGCATCCGGCGACGTTCAGATCGGCGATGTCGGATCGAGCCCGTTCGCCGCCGCCGTCAGCAGGGGCATCGACGTGAAGGCGTTCTACATCTCCTCGGTCTCTCGTGACGGCGAAGCCCTGGTGGTGCGGCCCGAGATCAAGTCGCCGGCCGACTTGCGGGGCAAGAAGCTCGCCGCAGCACCCGTCTCGACTGACCATTACCAGCTTCTCGCCGTACTCAAGCAGGAAGGTATCACGGAGAAGGAAACCCAGGTCATCGCCATTCCTCAGCCCGAAATCGTCGCGGCCTGGAAGCGCGGTGACATCGATGGCGCCTTCGTCTGGGATCCGGCACTCTCCGAACTCAAGAAGAACGGCAAGGTCCTGCTCACAGCCGGCCAGGTCGCTGATCGTGGGGCTCCGACCTTCAGCGCACTTGTCGTGACCGGCGATTTTGCCAAGGCCAATCCCGACTTCCTCGGCCAGTATGTCCGGCTGATCGACGGCTACACAACGTCATACCTGACCAACCCAGCTTCCTGGGGACCGGACTCCGAGAGCGCCAAGGCGATCGCCAAATTGCAGGGTGGCACGGCGGCCGAGAATTCGGAGCAGTTGAAGACGACGGTGGTTCCGCTACTCGATGAACAGGCTTCCGACAAATGGCTGGGCGGTGGCGACAAGAGTGCTGTCGCGAAAATCCTCAAGGACACTGCGGGCTTCCTGAAGGACCAGAAGAAGATCACCGCCATCAAGGACAGCTACGCCTCAGCCGCCGATCCGCAATATGCGCAGGCCGCCAAGGCTTCCAACTAAAAATCATTGAACGACATTCGGCTCTGGCTGGCGGCAATCTCGCCAGCCAAACTGCCTGGAGGCCACCATGCTTCGAATTCGCGACGCCAGCGTCACCTTTCCAGCTTCCGACGGCCAGGACGTTCACGCGCTCGATCACGTCTCGCTCGACATTGCACCTGATTCCATTGTCGTCGCCGTTGGTGCTTCCGGATGCGGCAAGTCGACATTGCTCAACGCGATCGCCGGCTTCCTGCCGCTCACCGAGGGCACGATCACACTGGATGGAAAGGAGATCGTCGCACCCGGCGGCGATCGTGGTGTCGTTTTCCAGAAGGATACCTTGTTGCCCTGGGCCAATGTGCTGGACAACGTTGCTCTCGGCCTGAAATACCGGGGCGTGCGGCGCAGTGAACGCCATGAGCGATCGAGGCGTCTGCTGGAACTGGTCGGGCTCGCCGATTTCGCCGAAAAGCCGCCCTATGAACTGTCCGGCGGCATGCGCCAGCGCGTCGGCATCGCGCGAGCCCTGGCCACCGATCCGAAGATCCTGCTGATGGATGAGCCGTTCGGCGCCCTCGACAGCCTGACGCGCGAGACAATGCAGCAGCTTCTGGCCTCGGTCTGGGCCAAGACTGGCAAGCAGATCCTGTTCATCACCCATTCCATCGAGGAAGCCCTCACGCTCGGCACGACCATCGTTGTGATGTCGCCTCGGCCTGGCCGTATCGTTGCCCGGTTCGAGGCCGATTTCGTCCGCGAGTTTGCCAGGAGCGGCGACATCGGGCCGATCCAGTCCCACCCGCGTTTCATTGAACTGCGTCAGGAAATCCGCTCGCTGATCCACCAGCCGGAAGGCGCCCGCACAGGAACCTTGCAATGACGCTTGCCGCCAATTCCCCGACTTCGTTCCCACCTTCGACGACCCAGCGCAGGCCGTCCCTCCAGCCACGCCGATTCGCGTCGACAGGCACGCTCGGCATAAGCCTGGTCACACTGGCTGCACTGATCGCGTTGTGGTTCATCGCCGCGCGCTTTGGCTGGGCGTCGCCGCTGTTCCTGCCGTCGCCGGCCGAGGTGCTGACCCAATTCAGCGCCGTCTGGGCCGACGGCTATGCCAACGGCACGCTTCTCGACCACACACTGGCAAGCCTGGGCCGCATCGCCGCGGCGCTCGGCGTCGGCATTTTCCTTGGCATTCCGCTCGGCCTGCTGATGGGCCTCAATCGCTGGGTCAAGGGCATCTTCAGCGTGCCGATCGATCTCTACTGGGGGTTGCCGCCGCTGGCCTACCTGCCGCTGCTGATCATCTGGCTGGGCATCGGCGAGACTTCCAAGATCGTGCTCCTGTCGCTGTCAACCTTTGCCCCAATCTGCTTTGCCGCACAGGCTGGTGTCCGGTCAGTGCCGGCTGAACGCATCAACGCCGCGCTGTCGCTCGGCGCCAGCCGGCTGCAACTGTTCACCAGCATCATCCTGCCGTCCGCATTGCCGGAAATCATGACCGGCTTGAAGATTGCCATCGGTGCCGGATTGTCGACGTTGGTCGCGGCCGAGCTTATCGCGGCCCAGTCAGGCCTTGGCTACATGATCATGTCGGCCGCCAATTTCCTCGCCACCGACGTCGTCTTCGTCGGCCTCATCGTCATCGCCATCCTTGCCTTTGCCTTCACCAGCGGCATGCGCTGGCTGGAGCACCGTCTCATCCCCTGGAAGGGCAAGCTCTGACGCTTGCCTGCCCACACATTCCCCGTCGCTGAAGGAACAATCCGATGCCCAGCAAGCCGCTCGACCTCTACTGGTACCTGCCGACGCATGGCGATGGACCGTATCTCGGCACCGACGAGCGGCACCGGCCGGCAACCTTCGGCTATCTCAAGGAGATCGCCCAGGCCGCCGACCGGCTTGGCTTCAAGGGCGTGCTGCTGCCCACCGGGACGCGGTGTGAGGACGCCTGGATCGTGGCGGCCGGGCTGATCCCGCTTACCGAGCGGCTGAAGTTCCTCGTCGCGCTTCGGCCGGGCAGCGGAACGCCGGCCCTGTTTGCCCGTCATGCCGCCACCCTGGACCGCATCTCCGGCGGCCGCATCCTGCTCAATGTCGTCACCGGTGCGGATCCAGCCGACCTCGCCGGCGACGGCAACAAGCTCAGCCATGACGAGCGCTATGCGCAAACCGACGAGTTCCTGACCATTTGGCGGCGGATACTTTCGGGTGAGCCAGCGGATTTCGAGGGCAAGTACCTTTCTGCCCACGGCACCGACATTTCCTTCCCGCCGGTTCAGCAACCCCATCCGCCACTCTGGTTCGGAGGCTCTTCCGACGCCGGCATTGCGATCGCCGCCAAGCATGTGGACGCCTATCTGAGCTGGGGCGAACCGGTGGACCAGCTTGCCGAGAAGATCGATCGCGTGAGGAAAGCAACGGCTGCACAAGGCCGCACGATCCGTTTCGGCCTTCGCATTCATCTGATCGTACGCGAAACGGAGGATGAGGCCTGGGCTGCCGCTGACCGGCTGATCAGCCACGTCACCGACGACCTGATCGCCGAAGCCCAGAACGGATTTATCCACATCTCGGAATCCGTTGGGCAGAAGCGCATGTCGGCACTTCATCAGGGCCGGCGCGACCGGCTGGTTGTCGGCCCGAATCTGTGGGCTGGACCTGGGCTGGTGCGTGGCGGCGCGGGAACGGCGCTGGTCGGCAATCCCGACAATGTTGCAGCGCGCATACGCGAGTATCAGGACATCGGCATCGAAACGATCATCGCGTCCGGCTACCCGCACCTGGAAGAGGCGTTCAACGTCGCCGAACTGCTTTTCCCCAAACTCGGGTTGAGTGGCGAAGCCGCACCTTTGGAGCGTAGCTGGGACGTCGAGTTCGGACGCGGTGTGCCTTCCAAGGTCGCGGCATCCGCATCGTAACGTCCTGTCTGCTCCGCGCTCAGAAAAGCCACACTACTGGTAACATCGAAGGACTGAGGTAGGACCGGCAGCAGACCGGCAGCTTGGGGGAATGTAGCATCCCAGTGGACAGTCCGCATCTTGCGGACTCCGTCCCGCGGTGGGACATCCGTCAACTCGCAGGCGAATGGCCCGCATTTGCCAAACCTGCCAAAGTCGAAATTTCGACCCCGCGACCCCTTCCAGACCTTGACGAAAATTGGTGCGCCTGTTTGAGACCGGGGCAATGGGGATATTTGCTCCATGGGGAGAAGAGCAAGCGGTGGGCAAGCTGGTGAAGCGCGTTTTTCGATTGCTTGCCGCGATGATCATGGCGTCCGGGGTGTCCGGCTGCACAAGCATTTCCTACTACGCGCAGTCGTTGGAAGGTCATGTGCAGATCATGGCGGCGCGCGAAAATGTTGGAAAACTGATCCATGATCCTTCGACGCCCGAGGCATTGCGCGCCAAGCTGACGTCGGCGAGCGCCATACGACGGTTTGCCACAGATGAACTGGCACTGCCCGACAACAGCAGCTACCGCAGCTATGTTGACATCGGTCGGGACGCTGTGACCTGGGCCGTTTTTGCGGCGCCACAATTCTCCCTGACGCCACGAACCTGGTGCTTTCCGGTTTTCGGCTGCGTTCCGTACCGGGGTTACTTTGCTCGGAAATCCGCGACTGACACCGCTGTCGAGCTTCATCGACAGGGGCTGGACGTCTATGTCACAGGCATCACCGCCTATTCCACACTGGGCTGGTCCAGTGACCCGCTGCTAAGCACCATGCTTCGTCAGGATGACACGTATCTCGCAAGCCTTGTCTTTCATGAGCTGGCGCATCAGCGCATCTATGTGAATGACGATTCCGCATTCAATGAGGCTTTCGCGGTTGCCGTCGAAACCACCGGCGTAAGGAAATGGCTGCGCGCTGCTGGCGATCGCGCCGGATTGCGCCGCTACGAAGCCGATCGCAAGCGCCGTGCCGATTTTCTTGGACTGCTGTCGAAAACGCGGGACGAGTTGGGGCAGGTCTATGCAAGTCCCCGTACCCCGGAGCAGATGGCGGCTGCCAAGGCAGCCACGATCGACAAGCTCCGGACGCGCTACAGGCAAATGCGCGACAGGCGCTGGGGCGGATACCGGGGGTACGACGCGTGGTTCGATGCCCCGATCAACAACGCAAAGCTCGCCGCGACCACTGTCTATGGCGAACAGGTTCCGGCGTTTCTTCGCTTGTTCGATCTGTGTTCCGGCGACTATCCAAGGTTCTACGCTTCTGTTCGGCGGATCGCGGATTTGCACAAACCTTCCCGTGCCGAAGCGCTTGAGGCTGCGGCCACGTGTGATTGACTTGATCGCCCATCAAGGACATCCACGATGCCCGCACAATCCGCGATGCAGAGCCGATCCAGGCATTGTTCGCCGCACGACTAGATAAGGCAGATACGGTGAAGCGTTCTGGGCGACACCCCAGGCACGGCGCCCCTGGAACAAGGGTCCAAACTTTTAGAGTAAGGGCGAGACACTAGGCAGCCGAAGGCGCCCCAACTGAGGCGGGGATTTTTGGGACGACACATACCATGAAGCGCTATTTTCCGATTGCACTCGCTGGGCCTGAACTTGCCAAATGACACTATATGCGCGAAACTTGTTATGTGCGGAACTTGGTTTTCGAAGAGCCGCTCATAGGGCGGATGCGGGAATGGCGTTGTTGTCCGCACCACCACCGTCACGACCGGGCGATCAAGGATAACGGCGAGCAAGCGGGGTTCCAATCAATGGCATATGTCGCGTCTTGGCGGAATCCTCGCGTAAGAGCAGCTTTTGCTGCCATTGCGTTATCGCAGTTTGCGGCCATCGCGCATTCCAGCGAGGGATCATTTGATGACTTTCCCTTCTTGGTGCATTGCGAGGTTAGCGGTCTGCATCGTGCTTTCTATTTGTCCACAATTAGCCAAGACGGGGTTGCCGTCTATATTTCGCCGGACAGGCTGGCCGGCACCATAACTGTAAGAGGCAAGGCCGATCCGGTGGGCGCAGACGGGTCGGGAAGTTGCGCAGGAAAAACACTTGAGCAACTACGATCGACGGGTCAAGCATATGACTTGCAACACTGATTTTTGAGGAATGCTGTCGGCGCAATTCCACCTTCAAATGCGAACTTTTCGCCGCCTGTTGGTTCGGTCACACATTTCCGCCAGATCCCGTTTGTCAAACGGCTTCCAAAACTGCCCCCCGATCGGCGTCCAATTTTGATCCCCTTTATGTAGTGCGGAGCGGTCAACGTTCGCCCGGGCGGACCTGGTCAGGGTTGCGCAGCCCCGGCGAGCGCGGATTGCGCTTGGCAGCTGATTGGGTGATCAGGCGCGGTTCTTGAAGCGCCAGGACTCGTTGCCGGTCTCGATGATCTCGCAATGATGGGTGAGACGGTCGAGGAGCGCTGTCGTCATCTTGGCGTCGCCGAAGACGGCGGGCCATTCTCCGAAGCTCAAGCAGTTCCGCCGTGTCGCAACCCGCTACGACAAGCTGCTGGCCAACTTCATGGGCTTCTTCGTTAAACGCGCCGCTATCGCTATCTGGCTCAGATAGTTAAATCGTTACTGCGACCTAGGGTTGAAACGAAATAGTGCCTTTTTTGTCACATCGTTTGGGCAATGTCGTCTCGACTGATTTCGTTGCGGCCGATTTCGATTGTGGTGACTAAGCGCGAGCGTAAATCTCGCACTTGGAAAGGGTGTGACTCATCTTTTCGGAGGCCGGTAGATCCACGGCACCCACTTTGAAGCCGGAGGTTGAAAATGAACATCAAGAGCCTTCTTCTCAGCTCCGCTGCGGCTCTAATCGCTGTTTCCGGTGCGCGCGCCGCCGACGCCGTCGTCGTCGCCGAGCCGGAACCCGCTGAATACGTCAAGATCTGCGACGTCTACGGCGTTGGCTACTTCTACATCCCCGGCACCGAAACCTGCCTGCGCATCGGCGGCTATGTCCGCTACGACATCGGCATCGGTGACACCGGCTCGTTCGACGGTGCGAAATCTGCGGATCATCAGGATGGAGATGACAACAGCACGTACTTCAAGAACACCCGCTTCACGCTGAAGACCTGGACCGGCCAGGAAACCGAACTCGGTACCTTGAAGACCTACACCGAGACCCGCTTCAAATTCGGTAATTCCAACGGCTTCGGTGACGAGTTCGGCAACGAGGCTCACAATAAGGACCTCGAGCTGAACTTCGCCTGGATCCAGCTCGGTGGTCTGCGCGTCGGCAAGGACGAATCGGCCTTCGATACGTTCATCGGCTACGCCGGCAACGTCCTCCAGGATACGCTGGTTCCCTACGGCGTTTTCGATACCAACGTCATCCAGTACTACTTCGACGCTGGCAACGGCTTCTCAGCCGTCGTCTCGCTCGAAGAAGGCTATGGCGCCTACACGATCGACAGCTACGTTCCGCATGTCGTCGGCGGTGTGAAGTGGACGCAGGGCTGGGGCGCCATCACCGGTGTCGTCGCTTATGACAGCAACTACGAAGAAGTCGCCTTCAAGGCCCGCTTGGACGTGAACGTGTCTGACGCTCTGCAACTGTGGGTCATGGCCGGCTACGGCACCGACGACAACCTCAGCGACACGACCTTGGCTTTCCCGGCCAACGGTCGCGGTTTCTACAAGCAGTGGGGCGGCAACTGGGCAGTGTGGGGCGGTGGCACCTACAAGTTCAACGAGAAGACCTCGTTCAACCTTCAGGTGTCTGCTGACGACTGGAAGAACCTCGGCGTTGCAGCGAACGTCGCTTATAACGTTGTTCCCGGCTTCACGGTCACGGCCGAAGTCGACTATCTCCATGCAGGCCGGTTTGGCGATGTTGACTTTGTCAACCCCGCGTTTACGCCTGCCGACAAGGAGAACAGCGTCGGTGGTATGCTCCGCTTCCAGCGCGACTTCTAACAGGTCTCGCTTCGGCGAAACCGAAACCCGGCGGGTTGCCGCCGGGTTTTCTTGTCCACAACAGAGTCTGCTCGGCGCGATTTGACGTCCAAGCTTAGCATTCTCTCTGCTTCTCTATTCCGCAGCTGCGTCAGAGAATGATTGTGGCATGAAGCAGCCGTGATTTGCCGCCTCAAAAATCAATAGTTATGGTGGGCCCGGAGGGTCAGCGTTTTCTACACAAAATCAATACGTTAGCGGATGGTTCGCCAAGCCGTTTCCTTCGTATTCTCTCGTATGGTCTGGCGAACCTAAGGACGATGAACGCGACTAATTACAGGCTTCGAGATATCGTCGATGTAGCCGCAGGTCGTCAGGAACTGCCTGGTGATGAATGACCGAAATGGGGCCGTAACCGGACTGGCCGCTGAGTCACGGTTCAGTTCAAAAGCTGCCGTGTGGACGCGCTCCACAGACTGAAGGGTCGAAGAGACAAGCGATGAATGGCCAAGCACGCTGACTTTGGCCGACTTCAACGTCCCAGGAGGTTCTTCTCGACGGTTCTAAGGTGGATCAACATCGCCGTCTTGGAGCCGTCGGGATCGCGACGCAGCAACGCATCCAGGAGGGCCTGATGCTCATCGCAATACACCTGACGGCGCTCTTCGGAGAATGACCGCTTCTTCATCTCGAACCAAGGCGACTGGTTTCGGATCGCACGCATGAGGTTATGAATCTCCTTCAAAAAATCATTGCGGCAGCATGCGAAGACGCGATGATGGAATTCCGCGTCCCAATGCTCGAATGTGGGCATGTCTTGCGACTCGCAGGCGGTCTTATGTGCTTCGCGCACTGCATTTAGCTCGGCCGCACTCGCATTCGTCGCTGCAAAAGCAGCGGCGGCCGGTTCCAGCAATTGCCTGATCTCCATCATATCGGCCGGGCTGGTGCCTTCCATTCGCGCAACCATCGAGGCAATCGACAGGGGATTTGTCGCGGTTAGAAATGTCCCGCGGCCGACGTGGCGAACAACCGTCCCATCGCCCTCCAGGAAACCAACGGCTCGCCGCACGGTGTTGCGCGCCACCCCAAACTCGACCGCCAGGTCACGCTCAGGAGGCATCCGCCCGTCCTCAAGCCATTCGCCGGATGAAATCCGCTTCTTGAGCATCAAGGCAATATCGTTCGCTACGAGCTTCGGCATATCAAGCTTCTATCTGATCCAATTGTGGACCATTAGTATCAGTCAATGGGCGTTCGGTCTAGTCGCCAGAGGCCGAAAAACGACCTTTTCAGTCAGAAACGCAAAGATTCTTGCGCTCAACCCATTGCCAAGCCCAACCAATCGTGGCAATTTTGTCTTCAAAGGCCGCATATTGGCTCATAAAAGGTTCAGGGAGAGAGGCATGAAAATTGCGACATTCGCGATTGCCGGAGAGCGTCGCGTCGGCAACGTCGATCTCGACAAGCAGACTGTTTCGCCTTTCGACTTACCCGTCGAGCAGGCAAAGACAGGTCTTTTGGCCCTGATCCGTCGCAATGGCGCGGGGATACCTCGAACTCTTTCGCCGATACCGCTCGCACAGGTCGAGATAGAAGCGCCAATCCCGCTGCCGGCTCGCAACATCTTCTGTGTGGGCAAGAACTACCACGAGCATGCCCACGAATTTTCCCGCAGCGGGTTCGATTCAAGCGCTGCCGCGGGAACCATCCCGAAGTACCCGATCATCTTCACCAAGGTTCCGGAGTCGGTGATACCGACCAACACCAATGTACTGATCGACTCCTCCGTGTCGACGGCCATCGACTATGAGGCTGAGCTTGCCGTCATCATCGGCAAAGGCGGTCGCGGAATATCAAAGGAAGACGCTTACGATCACGTGTGGGGTTACACAATCGTCAACGACGTCACCGCGCGCGATCTGCAGGGCAAATACAGCCAGTGGCTGATAGGCAAGTCCCAGGACACGTTTTGCCCCATGGGGCCTTGGGCCATAACCAAGGACGAACTCGACCTCGATAATGCTTCTGTCCGCTGTTTCGTCAATGACGACCTGCGCCAGAACTCGAAGATTTCGCTGCTCATATTCGATATTCCGACGATCATCTCGACGCTGTCGCAAGGCATCACACTCAACCCTGGCGACATCATCGCAACGGGAACCCCAGCAGGCGTCGGCATCGGGTTTGATCCGCCTAGATACTTGAAAGCCGGCGACGTTGTCCGCGTCGAGATCGATGGCATCGGTTCCCTAGAGAACCGGTTTGCGGAGCGTGCGCAATGACAACAGTGACGATCGGACCGATCGTAGCCGAAGTCACCGGAGAAGGCATGCCGGTGGTGATGATCCATGGCCTTGGCGGAACGTCGAACATGTTCCAGCCGCAAATGGCGGCACTCTCGGCCTATCGTATAGTCCGGCTCGATCTTCCGGGTTCTGGACGCTCGCCAAGGCCGTTTGAGCCGCTGACAATGGAAATCATGAGTGAGGCTGTTACCCGCGCCATGGACGGCATGGGAGTAACGCGGGCACATTTCGTTGGCCATTCGATGGGCACCATCGTCTGTCAGCAGATAGCTGCCAAGCAGCCCTTGCTGGTCGCTTCGCTGTCCTTGTTCGGGGCTTTGGCGGAGCCTGCGGAAGCGACACGGCTAGGCCTTGCTAAGCGTGCGCAGCTGGCCAGGTCGGGCGGCATTGCTGACATTGCCGATCAGATCGTCGCCAACGCGCTCTCGGCGCATACGCGAGAAGCGTCGCCTGCGGCGATTGCCTTCGTGCGCGAGTCGATAACGCGGCAGGATCCCGAATCCTATGCACGCACTTGCGAGGCGCTGGCGAAGGCGGTCGCCGTCGACCTCAGGCGGATTGCGGCCCCGACATTGTTGGTCACAGGCGACGCCGACACGGTCAATCCCCTGAGCGTCGGGCAGTCGCTTGCCGATGGGATCAAGGGAGCCGTAATCTCATCACTCGATCGGTGCGGACACTGGGCTACCGTTGAGTGCCCCCGCGAAAGCAGCCAGAAGCTCGCCGATTTTTTGCGACGCGTTGATAGGTGAGGACCTGAACAGCGCGTAAAACTGCGCGTTCGAAAGTTTTTGGGAGGTTATGATGGCAGAAGACGGCTGGAACGGAAACGGCTCGAGCGGCACGCTCTTCACCAATGTGCGCGTGCTCGATGCGACCGGTGAGTATCCCTACACGGGTGAAGTGCTGGTGCAGGGCAACCGGATCAAGCAGATCACCAAGGGTTCGTCGCGGTTTGGCTCGTCTTCGTCGCCATCATATGGCGGCGGTGCGACGGTCATTGATGGCATGGGCGCGACGCTGATGCCCGGCATGATTGATGCGCATCTGCACCTATCCTG
Organism: Mesorhizobium sp. P2_C7; assembly: GCF_056404515.1. Taxonomy (NCBI): domain Bacteria; kingdom Pseudomonadati; phylum Pseudomonadota; class Alphaproteobacteria; order Hyphomicrobiales; family Phyllobacteriaceae; genus Mesorhizobium; species Mesorhizobium sp. P2_C7. The sequence goes on from NZ_JBFUDW010000006.1 coordinate 322,935, forward strand.
GAACAATGCGCCCGGCATCGACCCGATCCAGATGATGGAGATCGAGGAGCATATGCTGGTCACCATGGAAATGGCCAAGCTGGTTCTGGACGCGGGGTTTACGGCCGGCCGAGGTGCTGCGGCAGCCAAGCCCAGGCTGGACGTCGTGTGCAAGAAGTTCATCAATCAGGGCCGGTTCCCCGGGCCGCGTTACCTCGCGGCGGGACCGGAGATCACCACGGTGGGCGGCCTTGGCGATTCATCGCCGTCGCATATCCCGCATGAGGGTCTCAACCTTGGCATCGTCGTCTCAGGCCCGGAAGAAATTCGGCGCACCGTGCGCCAGCTGATTAAGTATGGCGTGGACTCGATCAAGCTCAACCTGTCCGGTGAGAGCATCACCGGCATGGGCGCCGAAGAGACACCAATGTCCGAAGAAGAGGTTGCCATGGCTGCCTCGGAGGCACGATGCCGTAACAAGGTCCTGTCGGCCCATGCCCGCTCGTCCGGATCGGTCAAGCAGTGCATCCGCCACGGCATCCAGAACATCTACCATGCCTCTTTCGCCGACGAAGAGGCGCTCGACATGCTCGAAGCTGCCAAGGACAAGCACTTCGTAGCGCCCGGCATTGCCTGGCTCATCAACACCGCTCGCCATGCCGAGCAATGGGGCATCAAGCCGGGCTCGCCGCTTTCGCTCGAATATGAGCGTGAGCTCGAAATGTGCATCGACACGATGAAAAAGATGCACCGTCGCGGTATCCGCGTCTGCATTGGCGGCGACTACGGTTTTGCATGGACGCCGCAAGGCACCAACGCCAAGGACATCCAGACTTTTGTCGAGATGCTTGGCTACTCGCCAATGGAAGCGATACAGGCCGGAACCAAGTTCGGTGGCCAGATCATGGGCATGGGCGACGAACTCGGTCTGATCAAGGAAGGCTATCTCGCCGACCTGCTGCTGATCGACGGTGACCCGATCTCTGACGTGCGCATCCTGCAGGACAAGAACCGTATCCTCGCCATCATGAAAGATGGCAAATTCCACAAGGCGCCGCGCATCAACGAGCAGCGCCGGCGGCTGACCGCATGAGCATCCTGGACCGGCCATCCCCATCCGGAATTTCCGGCGGTGGCGTGACGCGCCGGCAAGCATGGGGCCTTTTCTGGCTCCTGATTGCCGCGGTCGTCGCCTGGCTGGTTTTCGCGCCCTGGCCGGATTGGTTGAATGCAGTCCTGATCTCGAAGAAAGCCTTCGTCAGCGCGGTGCTCAATGGCATTACCCTGGCAGGTCTCTATTTCCTGGTTGCCAGCGGCTTCACGTTGATCTTCGGCCTCATGCGCAACGTCAATCTGGCGCATGGCTCGCTCTACCTGCTAGGGGCCTATATCGGCTATGAAGTGGCAAGCCGCACCGGCTACTGGTTGCTGGGGGTAGCCGCCGGCTTCATCGTGCTAGCCGCGATCGGCGTCGTCATGCAGGTCGTTGTGTTCCGCCGCCTTGAGGGCGACGATCTCAGGCAAACCCTGGTCAGCATCGGCATTTCCATTGTCGCAGCTGACCTGATGCTTGCCGTCTGGGCAGGCGGCACTTACCAGATCGCCGTGCCGGAATGGCTGGATGGTGCAGTGACCTTGCCTATCATAACGGCAGTCCGATCCAATGGTGTATCGGTCTTTCTGACATATCCTTTCTATAGGATTGCCGTGTTGGCCGCAGCCGTCGTTATTGGCATCGGCCTGTGGCTGATGCTGAACAAGACCCGCGTGGGCATGATGATCCGCGCCGGCGTCGACGACCGCGCAATGCTCTCAGCGTCCGGCGTCAACGTGCATGCTGTCTTTGCCATCGTCTTTGCGGTAGGTGCTGGACTTGCCGGCTTTGCTGGAGTCGTCGGTGGATCGGCGCTGTCCGTCGCTCCGGGTGAAGACATTCGCTATCTTTTGGCCTCGCTCGTCGTCGTCATCGTCGGTGGGATGGGCTCGATCTCAGGCGCTGCCATTGGTGCGCTTCTCATTGGTCTGGCCGAGCAGCTCGGTCTCGTTTATTTCCCAACCTACGGCGTCGTGCTGACCTTCATCATCATGGTCGTGACACTTGCGATCCGGCCGCAAGGCATCATGGGCAAATCACGATGACCATGAGCGTCCATTCCATGCCTGCCGCAAGCCAGCCAACTTGGGTAGACAAGATTGGCGCCGGACATATCCTGCTCGGCATCGCGCTGGTTCTGTATCCGATGGTGGCGACGGATTTCTTCCTGACGCAGATCGGCGGCTACTCCTTGATCTTTGGCATGCTCGGCCTGTCGTTGATGATGCTCGCCGGCTACGGCGGCATGGTCAGCCTGGCTCAGATCACCGTCGCGGGCATCGCGGCCTATTGCATCGCGATCTTCGGCGACAACAACAGCCACCTTCTTGGCTTTGGCTGGCCCTGGTGGATCGCGGCTCCGGTTGCGATCCTGATCGCGGCGATCGCCTCGTCCTTGATCGGGTGGATATCGGTCCGCACCGAAGGCATCTACACCATCATGATCACGCTGGCGATTGCCACCGCCACCTTCTACTTCGCGCAGCAGAACTACGCGATCTTCAATGGCCATTCGGGCTATGCCGGCATTCGCGCGCCAGCCTTCTGGGGGGTGAACTGGCGCGATCCAAAGGCATTTTACTACCTGTGCCTTGGGTTCTCGGTGCTTGCCTATGCCGCGATCCTCTACGGCTCCAGGTCAACGTTTGGGCTGACCCTGCAGGCGATCCGCGACAATCCGCGCCGGATGCGCGCTCTGGGCTTCAACGTCACCGCGCACAAGGTGTTCGCCTGGTTTCTGGCCGGCATCATAGGTGGCTTGGCCGGTGTGCTCCTGGTCTGGTTCAACGGCCGCGTATCGCCCGGCACCATCGGTGTCGACGCTGCAATCGATGTTCTGATCATCGCTGTCATTGGCGGCCTGCGGCATCCGATCGGGCCGTTCCTTGGCGCCCTCGTCGTCGTTCTGATGCAGACGTTCGCGATCGATCTCGTCGGGGCCGAGCGTTTCAACACGCTGATCGGCCTCGTCTTCCTGGTGATCGTTTTCATTTCACCAGACGGAATTCTTGGGTTGTGGGCAAAGTTCAAGCCCAACTTTTCTCAGGAGTCCTTGCGCCCCGGCCTGTGACGGCCGGGCGGAATGAACTGCACAACTCTGTCAATCAAGGGAGGAAATAATGAGGATGCACAGACGCACATTACTGGCTTTGGCATTGGCGAGCGGACTGACCGCTCCGTCCTTGGCTCTCGCCGCTGACGACACCATCAAGATCGGCCTGCTCGCAACGTTCGAAGGACCCTTCACGGTGCTTGGCGAAGACAGCGAGCGAGGCGCAATGACTGCCGTGGAAGAGGTTGCCGGCACCGTGGCCGGCAAAAAGATCGAGATCATCAAGGGGTCGTCCGACGCGTCGCCCGACAGTGCGGTGCGCGCGGCCCGCAAGCTGGTCGAACAGGATGGCGTCAAGGTTCTGATCGGTCCGCTTTCTGGTGACGAAGGCCTGGCCGTCAAGGACTATGCCAAGACCCAGCCGACGGTCACGTTCCTGAATGGCGCATCCGCTGCCCAGGACACGACTTTCCGGGATCCTGCCCCGAATTTCTTCCGCTTTGGAACCGATGGCGCGCAATGGATGGCAGGCCTCGGCTCTTACGCTTTCAAGGACAAGGGCTACAAGACTGTGGCGACCGTCGCGGAGGACTACTCCTTCCCCTACACGCAGGTGTTCGGCTTTATGGCTGAATTCTGCAAGGCAGGCGGACACGTGCCATCGAAATCCTGGGTGCCGATCGGTAACAAGGATTTCTCCTCGGTCATCGCTGCCATCCCCGACAATGTCGACGCAATCTATGTGGCACTCGGCGGTGCAGATGCCGTGAACTTCCTGACTCAATACCAACAGTCCGGCGGTGCAGCCCCGCTAATCGGAGGCTCGATCACTGTCGATCAGACGGTGCTCACGGCCAAGGGCAAGCTGCGTGACGTGCTCGTTGGAACGCCTTCGGCCGGTCCGACGGCCGATACGAATGACACCCCCTCCTGGACCAAGTTTGTCGAGGCTTACAAAAAGCAGCCAGGTGCATTCCCGTCGCCGTCGCTGTTTGCCCATGCCTACTACATCAACATGAAAGCCGCGCTGCTTGGCCTCGACAAGGTCGGTGGCGATGTGTCCGATGGTGGTGCGAAGCTTCGCGAAACCCTTTCGTCGCTGTCTTTTGAGACGCCGACGGGCAAGGTTTCGCTCGACAAGAACCGCAATGCGATTGCCGACATCTTCCTGACGGAAGTGACTGAAAACGCAGACGGGACGCTGTTGAACAAGCTGATCAAGGTGGTTCCGCAGGTAAACCAGACACTCGGCATTGCTGAAGCGGACTTCACGGCGCTGGGCGCAGTGAGCCGCGACAATCCGAGCTGCCCGTAATCGGTCGAACGCAGGAGCGCGCACCAGTGGCCGAGAATGACATGGCTTCCCGTCTGCAAGGAACCGGTGCTTACGCTCTGGAACTGGACGGCGTCGCGCGTCACTTCGGTGCTCTGGTGGCGCTTTCCGGCATCAATATGAGGATCGCGGCCGGCGAACGGCGCGCGGTCCTCGGCTCAAACGGCGCCGGCAAGACCACGCTTTTCAATGCGGTGACCGGCGACTTCTTGCCGACCGCCGGACGCATCCGTTTCTTCGGCGAAGATATAACCGACCTTCCCCCACATGAACGCATCAGGCGTGGCTTGCGGCGGACCTATCAGATTTCACAGCTATTCAAGGGTCTCTCGGTCCTCGATTCGATCTTCCTTGCGTGTCGGGGCGTATCGCGCCGGAGGTTCTCGTTACTTCGGCCCGGTAACAGCGACGTCAACAGGGTTCAAGCAGAGTCAATTCTCCACGCGGTGCACCTGGACAGCGATCGCGATGTCTTGGTGGCGACGCTAAGCCATGGTCAGCAAAGACAGCTGGAGATCGCGCTGGCGCTTGCAGGGGCGCCGCGATTCATATTGTTCGATGAGCCCGCCGCGGGCTTGTCTCCGACCGAGCGCCGCGATCTGGTCGCGATCCTCAACGGCCTACCCAAACACATCGGCTATGTGATTATCGAGCACGATCTCGACGTGGCGCTTCGGGTCTCCGAATACGTCTCGATGATGCACAATGGCCGCCTGTTCAAGGAAGGCACACCCCAGGAGATCGAAGCCGATCCTGAGGTCCAGGAAATCTACCTTGGAGGCAAGCATGGCTGAGCGCGCCGCTTCCTCAGGCAAGGCGGTTCTCAAGATCGAGGACCTCCAGGTCTACTATGGCCAGAGCCACGCGCTGCAGGGCGTGGCACTGACTCTAGAAACCGGCGTGTTGTCGGTCGTCGGCCGCAATGGCATGGGCAAGACGACCCTGTGCAACACCATCACTGGCCTGAAGCGCGCACAATCCGGTTCCATCCGGGTCAACGGTCGAGAGATATCCTCGCTCGAGCCGCACGAGATCCACCGCCTTGGCGTCGGCTACGTCCCCCAAGGCAGGCGAGTCTGGCCAAGCCTGTCCGTGGACGAGCACTTGCGGATGTCGTCGAAACGTGACGCCAGTTGGACGGTCGAGCGTGTATACCAGACCTTTCCACGCCTGGCGGAACGCAAAAGCAATGGCGGCTCTCAACTGTCGGGTGGCGAACAGCAGATGCTGGCCATTTCGCGTGCGCTGCTGAGCGACCCCAAACTGCTGGTCATGGACGAGCCAACCGAAGGGCTGGCGCCGGTCATTGTCGAACAGGTCGAGCGCATGCTTGTCAGCCTGGCGGAAGAAGGCGAGATGGCGATCCTCGTCATCGAACAGAATATTGGTGTTGCAACGGCCGTGTCGGACCGCGTCGCGATCATGGTCAACGGGCGCATCAACCGGGTCATGGAAGCCTCGGCGCTTGCTGCCGATCGCGACTTGCAGCAACGCCTGCTCGGCGTTGGCCGCCACTCCGATGAACCTGCTGTTACTCCAGCCGCAATTGCCGAAGCGCAAGAGCAACTGGCGGAGGTCTACCGCATTGATCGGGCAGGCACACGCACAGAGCCGGCGGTTCAGAATGGGGTCTATCGTCCGGTCACCGAGCTGCCAAACCGGTGGAACGTGCCGGTTGCAGCCATGCGGCAAGCGGCAGTCGAAAAACACAATCCTCAAGACGAACTGAAAAAGGTCTTCGCTATCCCCTTCGCCGAGCGGATCGGCCGCACCGTTCTTGTCGCCGGAACGTTCGACACGAAGGCGAAGGAATTGCGGTTCGTGGCCGACCGTCTGAAATCGCTGGGGATCCCCGTTCGCACAGTCGACCTCTCGACCTCGGGAAAGCCGTCGAGCGCGGACGTTCCCGCTATGCAGGTCGCAGGCATGCATGCGCGAGGATCATCCGCTGTGTTTTCGAACGACCGCGGCGGCTCGGTCGCCGCAATGGCCGAGGCCTTTGCTCGCTGGATCGAACGCGAGCCACATCTCGGCGGTGTGATTTCAGCCGGCGGCTCAGGTGGAACGACAATGGCCACCGCCGGTATGCGCGTCCTGCCGGTGGGTGTCCCCAAACTGATGGTATCCACCGTGGCAGCCGGCGACGTCGGCAAGTATGTCGGTGGCGCCGATATCATGATGTTCCACTCGGTCGCGGATGTTCAGGGCCTTAACTCGATCACTGAGGCCGTCCTAGGCAACGCTGCTCACGCTATGGCGGGTATGGTCGCGCAGCTGCCTTCCGGCGAAGTCTGGGAAGCCAAGCGAAAGCTGGCACGTCCTTCTGTCGGCATCACCATGTTTGGCGTCACCACGCCCGCTGTGCAGGCCGTAACCAAACGGTTGGAAGCGGATTATGACTGCCTGGTTTTCCACGCTACCGGCATCGGTGGCCGGGCCATGGAGAACCTCGCCGACTCCCGAATGCTGTCGGCTTTCATCGACCTGACAACGACGGAAGTCGCCGACATGGTGGTCGGTGGCGTGTTCCCGGCAAGCGATGATCGCTTCGGAGCGGCGATACGCACTGGCTTGCCCTATGTCGGGTCCACCGGCGCGCTGGACATGGTCAATTTTGGCCCGCGCGACAGTGTGCCGGAAAAATTCAAAAGCCGAAAGTTCGTTGTGCACAATCCCAATGTCACCCTGATGCGCACCACCAGGGATGAAAACCGGCAGTTTGGCGAATGGATCGGCACGCGGCTGAATGCCATGAATGGGCCTGTGCGCTTTCTTCTGCCTGAAGGCGGCATCTCGATGCTCGATGCACCTGGGCAACCATTCCACGATCCGGAAGCCGACAATGCGCTTTTCGAGGCGATCGAGAAAACCGTGCGCCAGACCTCACTGCGTGTGGTTCAGCGGGTCCGATCCAACATCAACGATGCGCCATTCATCGATGCGGTGATCACTGCATTCCATGCAATCGCACCGAAACTGCAGAGGCGCGCATGACCCGATCTGCAGTTCCACAGCTTCACGAAAATCAAGCCGGTCGGCTTCGGTCGATCGCATCCTGTTTGGGAGGGTAGAAAAATGGCCGCGCAGACTTTTGGCACGTTCCTTTTATGGTTGATCGTTGCAGCGATCATCGTTGTGATTGCTGTCTATATCCTGCGATGGCTGTATCGCCGCTCCACCAAGGAAACAGCGTTCGTCCGAACGGGTTTCATGGGCGAGAAGGTGGTCGTCAATGGCGGCGCTTTCGTCATACCGGTCCTCCACGAAATCACGCCCGTCAACATGAACGTGTTGCGTATCGAGGTGCGCCGCGAAGACGCTCACGCGTTGATCACCAAGAACCGGATGCGCGTCGATCTGATAGCCGAGTTTTTCGTTCGGGTTGGAGCAAGTCGCGAACTGGTCGCCGCCGCCGCGCAGACACTTGGTCGTCGCACGTTGGAGCCTGAAAGCCTGCGCGAATTACTCGAGGGTAAATTTGCCGGCGCTATGCGCACGATCGCTGCCCAGATGACGTTAGAGGAAATGCACGAGTTGCGCGGCGACTACGCGGCCAAGGTCCGCACCCTCGCCTCTGAATCGCTTGCTGCTAACGGTCTCGAACTTGAGAGTGTTGCCATCGTCGATCTCGACCAGACCAGCCTGGAGTATTTCGACCCGTCCAACGCGTTCGATGCCGAGGGTCTGACGCAACTGACGGAATCCATCGAAACTCGCCGCCGCATGCGCAACGAGATTGAACAGCGCACCCTCGTCGATATCCGCAACCAGAACCTCGATACGCAGCGCAAGGTCTTGGAGATCGACCGCGACACCGAATATGCCCGGCTCGAACAGGAACGCGAGGTCGAAATCCGTCGTGCCTCGCAGCGTTCTGAGCTGGCCATCGAGCGCGCGCTCCGCGACCAGGAGTCCGAACAAGCGCAGCTGTCCTCGCGCGAAGCCGTCGAGAAATCTCGGCTGAACCAGGAAAGGAACATTACGGAAGAGCGCATCAAGAGCGAAGAGGACACGCAACGCCGCGAGATCGCCCGCCGCCGATCCCTCGATGAAACTGAGATGAAAATGCGCGAACTGACAGAGCGCGAACAGATCGCTCTGGAACTGTCGCTGGAAAAGGCCCGCATCGAGCGCGAAGGCGCGCAGAGCGGACTGGAGATCGAGCGCAAAAAGGTGCTCGAGATCGCGGAGCTTGAGCGTCAGATCGCGTTGGCGGAGAAGGCGCTGGAAGTCACGAAGGCAGAGGCTGAAAAGCGCCGCGCCGAGATTGTTGAGAACCAGGCCACTGAAACCGCGCGCATCGCGCAGGAGCGCGCCATTGACGAGGTGAGGATTGCTCGCGAGCGCCACCTTGAAGCGTTGCAGATCGCCAAGCGCCAGGCGTTCGAGGAAGCCGAGATTTCTGCCGGCGAAGAGGTGGAGCGTGCCCGCATCACTACAGAGCGTGGCATTGAGGAAGCCCGCCTAATCAAGGACCGCGACATGCGCCAGTTGGGCGTCGATCGTGATCAGAAGATCGAAATCGCCGAGATTCAGAAGGCAATCGACATCGCCAAGAAGACCCAGGAACGCTCGTCCGCGATTGCAGCCTCGGAAGCCGTTCGTGCAAAGGCCATTCAGGCCGAGGAACAGGCCTTCACCGCCCGCGAGCGCGAGATTGCCGAGCGTCGCAAGCTGACCGACCTTATCGGTGCCGCCCGGGAAGCCGAGCGCGATGCCCTGCGCATCACCTCGGCTGCTGACGCTGAGATGAAAGCGGCAAAGAGCCTGGCGGAAGCACAGAAGATCGCTGCTGTCGCTTCGGCGGAAGCGGAGAAGATCCATGCCCTGGCCGCAGCCCAGCGCTACGAGGTCGACGCCGCCGGTCACCGGCAGCTCAACGAGGCCGAGAACCTGCTTTCGGACGAGGCTCGCGCCGGGCGCCTCCGCGGCAAATTGCTGGACCACATGGAAGGCATCATCCGCGAGAGTGTCAAACCGATGGAGAAGATCGAAGGCATCAAAATCCTGCATGTCGACGGGATCAACGGTGGCCAAGGCGGCAGCCGCAACGTCACCGACGAGGTCATCGATTCAGCGCTGCGTTACAGGGTGCAGGCGCCAATGATCGACAATCTGATGAAGGAGATCGGCATCGAGGGCGGATCGCTTGGCCGCATGACCGATGTTTTGCGAGACGCCAAGGACATAGCCAGCCTCAGCCGCGACAAGAAAGGCAAAGCAAAGAGCGGCAAGGAAACCGACGATGACGATCGCGACCAGTGAAGCCGTAGGGTCACCCGATGCCGAAGATCTATGTGTCGTCGACGATCAATGCGCCAGCTGTGGACGTTTGGAAACTTGTCCGAAACTTCAATGGCTTGCCGAGCTGGACACCGTTCGTCGCGGAGAGCCGCATCGAACAGAACGCGCATCCGGACCAGATCGGCTGCATACGCAATTTCATGCTGAAGGACGGTGGCCGGATCCGGGAGAAACTGCTGGCTCTGTCTGACTACGACCTCTCCTACAGCTATGCGATGCTGGAGAGCCCGATGGGGGTAGAGAACTACATAGCCACGCTCTCCCTGACCCCTGTGACCGATGGCAACATGACGTTCGCCGAATGGCGGGCCGAGTTCGACTGTGCACCCGAGCGGGAAAGCGCATTGGTGCAGCAGATCGGCACAGGCGTATTCCAGAGCGCCTTCACGGCGCTCAAACAGCGCTTCGCGCGCTGACATCGACGAATGGTCAAGGTTTGCCAGAGCACGATCATCAACGCGCCTGTAGAGGACGTCTGGTCTGTTCTGCGCGATTTCAATGGGCATGAGCGCTGGCATCCGGCGATCTCCTTCAGCGAGATTGAGAGCGGCGACCCGGCCGATGCGATCGGCGCGGTTCGCCATTTCCGTCTCACCGATGGGAGCGAACTGCGCGAACAACTCCTGGCCTTATCCGACAAAGACCGGCGGCTGAGCTATTGTCTGTTGGAGGCGCCGTTGCCCTTGATGGGGTATGTCGCGTCGATCCGGCTGAAGCCGGTAACAGACGGCAACGCTACCTTCTGGGAATGGTCCTCGGAGTTCCATCCGCCCGCGCATCGCCGTGATGAACTGGTCAAGCTGGTCACCGAAGGCATCTACCAATCCGGTTTTGAGGCCGTTCGCCGGCTCTTGACCGGAAGGCCTATTGGCGAACCAAACAAGGCCAGGTCACAGCAACCGGCGGCGGAGTTGATCCCCAAAAGGCGCGAGCGGGAGCTGCCTAGAGGCGACGACCAGGGCACACGGACCAAGGCAATCCTTGTCGAGCGCCACGGAGGCCCCGAGGTTCTGCAGCTTGCGGAGATCGGCCTGGCGCCGCCATCGCGTGGCGAGATCCAGGTCCGTCACACGTTCATTGGTGTCAACTATATCGACGTCTATTGCAGGACCGGCTATTTCGACCTCCTGCAGCCGCCAGGCGTTCCGGGCATGGAAGCCGCCGGCGTCATCGCAGCGGTCGGCCCGGAGGTTTCGGGCTTTTCAGTCGGCGACCGGATTGCCTATGCATGTCCGCCGGTCGGCGCTTACTGCGAACGACGCAACATGGCACCGGACCTTTTGGTTCAACTTTCGGACGACATTTCAGACCTAACGGCTGCGGCGGGTCTTTTGAAAGGCATTACTGCGAGCTTCCTGCTGAACGACGTTTATCCTGTGAAACCCGGGTCAGTTGTGCTCATCCATGCGGCAGCAGGCGGCGTCGGCCAGTTGCTGGTGCAATGGGCACGTCATCTCGGCGCGACGGTGATCGCCACTGTCTCGAGCGATGACAAATCCCGGATCGCGGAACGGCTCGGCGCCCATCACGTCATCGTCTACTCCAGAGAGAATTTCGCAGAGGCCGTCATGCATCTGACCGGCGGCAAGGGCGCGGATGTGGCCTATGACGCCGTCGGCAATGACACGTTTGGCGGGTCGCTGGCGGCTTTGGGCGTTCGTGGCCATCTCGTCAGTTTTGGCCAAGCTTCAGGACCTGTGGGGAATTGGGACATTGGCAGGTTCTCTTCGAAGTCGATCACCATTTCCCGCCCGAACTACGCTCACTACACGGACAGTCCTGAGAAGCTGGGGCCTCACGTAAACCGGTTTTTCGCCGCTTTGCGCCAAGGTGTGATCAAGATCGGCGCGCCCAGGCAATATGATCTGGCGCGGGCTGCCGACGCTCATCGCGACCTCGAGGCTAGGAGGACAACCGGGGCACTTGTGCTGAGGGTGTGATAGTACTGCTCCCGGTGCCTTCTGCAGGCGCTCTCAAGGTCCGCTTTTGACGAACGTCGAATTGGGCTTTGACGACCGATATGAGGCGCATTGCTGCCAGACGGCAGAAGGATAAATGCGGTCAGCGAGTAGCTGGATCGGCTTCTTGAATTTGGGCGAACCGCTTCGTAACCCATTGACAAATAACGATTATGTTAGTCGCCGAGGGAGGCTGTCTATTCAACAAAATCAATCAGTTAGCGGGTGGTTCGCCAAACCATATCCTTCGTATGTTCTCGTTTGGTCTGGCGAACCGGGTAAGAGCCCCAAATGACACCCAACCTCTGATTCCTAATCTGGAGGTCACAGGTTCCTCAGACATATCTGTTGACGATGTTTTCCAGCAATTCCTGGCGGCCGGACTTTGGCTGCGGCTCGATCTTCTTCTTGACCACGCGTTCGGCGATCTCTTCCAGCGTCCGCTTGCCGGCGAGCATTGCCTTGGCCTCGGCGGAGTTCCAGCCGGCGTAGCGCTCGGCCAGCGGACCCGACAGCGCCTTGTCCTCGACCATGCGTGCAGCCGCCTTCAGCCCGCGTGCGCAAGCATCCATGCCACCGATATGGCCGATCAGCAGATCCTGCGGATCGAGCGACTGACGGCGCAGCTTGGCGTCGAAATTGGTGCCGCCGGTCTTGAAGCCGCCGGCCTGCAGGACCTGATAGTAGGCCAGCGCCATCTCCGGCACATTGTTGGGGAACTGGTCGGTGTCCCAGCCCGACTGGTAGTCGTTGCGGTTCATGTCGATGGAACCGAACACGCCGAGCGCATTGGCCAGCGCCAGCTCGTGCTCGAAGGAATGGCCGGCCAGGATCGCGTGTCCCTGCTCGATGTTGAGTTTTACTTCCTTCTCCAGCCCGAAGCGCTTGAGGAAGCCGTAGACGGTCGCGACATCGTAGTCGTACTGGTGCTTGGTCGGCTCCTGCGGCTTCGGCTCGATCAGGATGGTGCCCTTGAAACCGATCTTGTGCTTGTAGTCGACGACCAGGCTGAGGAAGCGTCCGGCCTGCTCCTGCTCGCGGCCAAGGTCGGTGTTGAGCAGCGTCTCATAGCCTTCGCGCCCGCCCCACAGCACATAGTTCTCGCCCTTCAGCCGCTTGGTGACGTCGATGCAGCTTTTCACCGTCGCCGCCGCATAGGCGAAGACATCCGGATCGGGATTGGTGGCGGCGCCCGACATGAAGCGGCGGTTGGAGAACAGGTTCGCCGTGCCCCAGAGCAGCTTGACGCCGGTCTTTTTCATCTTGTCCGCGAAATAGTCGGCGATCTCGTCGAGGCGCGCAGCACTTTCGGAGAAGTCGCGACCCTCCGGCCGCACATCGGCATCGTGGAAGCAGAAATAGGGCGCGCCGAGCAGCGAGAACATCTCGAAGGCAACGTCGGCCTTGAGCTTGGCCAGTTCCATCGTGTCGACGCCGCCAGCCTTGGGAAACCAGGGACGGTCGAAGGTCTGGCCGCCAAAGGGGTCGCCGCCCGGCCAGGCAAAGGAATGCCAGTAGGCGACGGCGAAGCGCAGATGGTCTTCCAGCCGCTTGCCGGCCACCACCTCGTCGGGATTGTAGAACCGGTAGGCCAGCGGATTGGTCGAATCCGGCCCCTCGTACTTGATTGTTTTGATGTCGCCGAAGAAATCGGTGGTCATTGGGAAACTCCTCTAATGGCGCGAGATAGCGAACGGTAGCGCCCTTCGGAAAGGGCGGATCATCCTAGCGCCAGTTGCAGTTTCTGCATTGCGGGACAAAACTTGAATATTGTTCGACCAGCAATCCTTGATCCAGCAGTGGGTCAGTTTACAGCTGAAATTCTCCGGCCGTTCTCATCGAAGCGATGCAGGTGCAGCCGGTCAGGTGTCATGCGCAGCGTCTCTTCCTTGAGGCCATGGTGCCCGGCGAGGCGTATGATGATTTCACCGGCATCGGATTCCACATAGGCGATCGTCTCGTTACCGAGATGCTCTGCGAAACGCAGCCTGCCCGTCCAGATGCCATTCGCATTGTCTATGGCGATATGCTCTGGACGCACGCCGATCGTGGCGGCGCCTTCGGCTTTTGCGCTCTCTCCCGATATCAGGTTCATGCGCGGGGACCCGATGAAGGTGGCGACAAACAAGGTGTTCGGCGCGTCGTAGAGTTCCATTGGCGACCCGACCTGCTCGATACGCCCGGCGTTCATCACGACGATCTGGTCGGCCAGTGTCATAGCCTCAACCTGGTCGTGGGTGACATAGATCATCGTCGCATTAAGTCTTTTGTGGAGGTCGGCTAGTTCGACGCGCATTTGGGTACGCAGTGCCGCGTCGAGATTGGAAAGCGGTTCATCGAACAGGAAAACCTCCGGGTTTCGGACGATCGAGCGCCCGATGGCGACGCGCTGGCGCTGGCCGCCGGAGAGTGCCGCCGGCTTGCGTTGCAGCAGAGGCTTGAGGTGCAGCACTTCAGCAGCCGCCGCGACGCGCGCTTCACGTTCCGCCTGAGGAACCTTGGCGAGCCGCAAACCGAAGTCGATGTTCTGCTCCACCGTCATGTGTGGAAACAGCGCATAGGATTGGAAGACCATCGAGATACCACGCTTTGACGGCTCCTCATGGGTGACGTCCCGGTTGCCGATGGCGATCGATCCCTTCGTCGGGCTTTCCAACCCGGCGACCATCCGAAGAAGTGTGGACTTGCCACAACCGGACGGACCGACCAGCACGGTGAAAGAGCCGTGAGGAATGGAGAGCGTCAGATTGGGTATGGTCTCGACAGCTCCAAAGGTCTTGTTGATGCTCGATAGTTCGACGTTGGCCATGAATTCCTCCCTAGGTTTCTTGGTGTCCGACAGAAACGGTCAGCCTTTGACCGCCCCTCCCGTCAGTCCGGCAACGATGTATTTCTGGGCCGCGATGAAGAAGGCGACCGCAGGCAGAATGGTCAGGGATATGAAAGCCAGGGTGCGGTTCCACTCCGAGAGATATTCGCCTCGAAACTGCATCATTCCGAGTGGCCAGGTGAACAGTTCCCGCGAGTTGATGACGACGAGCGGCAGCAGGAAATTGTTCCAGCTCTGGACGAAGACGAACACCCCGACGGTCGCCAGAATCGGCGTCGAGAGGGGCAGCGTGAATTGCCAGAAGAACCTGACATATCCGCAGCCTTCGACATGTGCCGCCTCGAAGAGATCCTTCGGCAACTGTTCGAAGAACGTCTTGAACAGCATGATCGAAAGCGAAAGGCCAAAAGCGGTCTGGGGCAGGATAACGGCCCAGTAGCTGTCGAGCAGCCCGAGGTCGCGCACCTTGATGAACAGCGGCAGGATCGCGGTGGCGAACGGAAAGACAAGGCCCGCCAGCAGATAGGCTTGCATCATTCTCGACCCAAGAAAGCGGATCTGGGCGAAGACATAAGCCGCCGCCGCTGAGACGATCAGGGTCAAAAACACGGTCAACAGCGAGATGATCAGCGAGTTTCCCATGTAGCGCCAGAACGCCGGATCGCCCAGCATGGCCGCGTAGAACTCGAAGTCCCATTGTTGCGGGATGCCGAAAGGATTGACGCGGAGTTCGCCATTTGTCTTGAAACCGCCAAAGACGGCGACCGTCAACGGCCCCAGCACAAAACCGGTGAAGACCAGCAGGACGGCGGCTTTTCCAAGCGCTGGAAGAAATTTGAACGCATTCATGACCGGCTCCCTTTGCTTATCTGGCGTTGGTAGAGAACGGCGAAAGCGACAGCGGCGACGAACAGCATGACACCGACTGCACTTCCGAAGCCGATACGCGTCCGGGTGAGACCAAAAGTATAGAGATAGGTGACAATCGTATGCGTGGAGTTCGACGGGCCACCGTTGGTGAGCGGGATCACAACGTCGAAGAGTTGCAAGGAGCCGACGATCGAGAAAAACACCGACACACCGATGGCCGAGGCGATCATTGGCACCTGGACATGGCGCACGATAGCCCAGCGCCCGGCACCTTCCAGCCGTGCCGCCTCCAGCATTTCCTTCGGTACGCCTTGCAGCGCGGCGATATAGATCATCATGTGAAACCCGAAGTATTTCCAGACGACGACCAGCGTAATGGCCGCGAATGCCCAGTGGCGATCCGCGAGAATGAAAACGGGCTCCATTCCCAGCGCATGGAAGAGAGCGGCAGCCACCCCGGTGTTGCCGTCGAAGACGAAACTCCAGATCAGGCCCGAAGCCACCTCGGCCAGGATGAAGGGCAGAAAGAAGATGAGGCGAAACAGCGTATTGGCAGGGGTCTTCTCGTAGATCAGCAAGGCGAGGCCCAGCGCGATGGGTAGCTGAACGAAAACGGAGACCGCAAGCACGATCAGCGTATTGCGCACCGCTTGCCAGAAGACGGCATGGCCCAGGGCCTGCTTGAAATTGTTCAGACCTATGAAATCGGTCGGTGTGCCGTAGCCGTCCCACTTGAACAGGCTGTAGTACGCGGCGTCGAACAGAGGTAACGCCACAAACAATGTGAAAAGCACCAGCGCGGGCGGCAACATGAGAAGGAGGGCGCTGGTTTGGCTGGTGAAGCGCCTTCCACTACGCATGCTCGGAGCTAGTCCGGGCGCAGCAAGCTCGGTCATTTTCATCCTCCCTGGATGGATTGAAAGACCGGGCGCCTGGTTCGCGCCCGGCCGAAACCATCAGCGCATGGACCAGGCGTCCTGCACGGTCTTTGCCGCCGCCTCTGGCGTGACGACGCCTTGGGCCAGATCCGCGGCTACGTCGGTGACAGTGGCTCCGACATCGGATCCGAGCGCTTGATCGAGAAAGATCTGATGGAATTTGGAGGCGGCGAGCGCCTCGGACATTTTGCGGAAGAAGGGATTCGCAATGCTCTCCTCCACGCCCTTGGCGATGGGTATGAAGAGGCCCTGCGCGCCCGCCAGCTTCTGATTTTCGGTGTCGGTCATGTATTTCAGGAATTCGACCGCTTCCGGTGGTGCTCCGGTAATGACCGCATAACCGTTGATGCCCCCGAAGGTGTCGGTCGGCTGGCCGGCTCCACCTTGAACCGCGGGGAAGCGGATCGTGCCGAGCTTGTCGTCCGGGATGCCCTTGCCGCTGACCGAATTTTGCTTCTCGGTTCCGTACTCCCAATCCCCCATGAGATGAAACAGGGCCTTGCCGTCCCCGAACTGGCCCGTCGCCTGCTCGAAGGTGGTATCCATGAAACCCGGCTCGAAGGGTTTCAGATCGACGAGTTGCTTGAAGTCCTCGCCAGCTTTTACGAAGGGCGCCGAAGCGAAACCCTCGCCTTCGCCATCCATGGCCGCGGCCATTCCGTCCTTGCCGGCCTCGCGCACCCACAGATAGCCGTAGTAGAAGTGCAGTGGCCATTTGTCCTTGCCGCCAACCATGATCGGCGTGATGTCGGCAGCCTGTGCCTTCTTGACCGCTGCAAGAAAATCGTCCCAGGTCTTGATGCTTTCGGGATCGACACCTGCCTTCTTTGCGAGATCGAGATTGGTCCACAACACCACATCGCTCGCATTGACCGGCATGCCATAGACTTTTCCGTCGACAGTGAACGCCGACAAGCCGGCGCTCGCGATCGACGCCGACCAATCGCTGGTTACGGATGCGGAGATGTCCTGGAGAACGCCGGCTTTGGCCTGTTGCGCGAGGACGCCCCCCGCCCAACTGAAGATAAGGTCCGGCTTTTGATCCGACTGCAGCAGCGTTGTGAGCTTCTGCTTGTAGGCCTCGTTGGCAATATATTCGAAAGCAATATCAACACCTGGATGCGACTTCTCGAAGTCTGCGACCATTTTTTCGTGGTAGGCCTTTTCGGTGTTCGGTACCTCCGGCCGAAGAACGTGGACCGTCACGTCCGCGAACGCCGTAGAGGCAAAAAGCGTGGCCAAAAGCGATGCTGCGCCCAGCATGGGCAAGCCTGAAAATCTTTTCATTTCGGTTTCCTCCCTAGAGGGCGGACGCTCCGCCCGCCCTTGGTTTCAAAGAGTGAGCGTACTTATGGAAAAGGGGGCGAGGTTCAAAGTTGCCGACTCACGGCTGCCCCGGACCGTGATCGTCCTCTCGGTATCCTGCGCGTTCTGCACGACGAAGATTTCGCCGCCGTCGAGGTTCCGAAAAGCCAGGGTGTTTGCGGCCATCGGGCCACCAGTCCTCAATACGGCCGCGCCCGGTCGCACGAAGCCGGCGAAATGCTTCATTACATAGAACTCGGGGTTGAAAGTGGCGCTGCGCGTGACGGGATCGACCGTCACCATAGCGTTCTGACGCCAGCCCCAGGTGCTGACGCCTCCGGGCTCCAGCACCATATTCCAGTACAGGTAGGCCTCGGCCCCATTGCTCAGGTAATGCTGAACCAGGTCGAAGACATAGTGGGCGTGTTCCCAACTGTTAGTGCCGTCACCACATTCGTTCTCGGTCTGGATGATCGGCAGATCGGGAAAGGCCTGTCGCGTTCGCTGCACGCCGTCCTTGCCGGCCCACTGGAATCCCATCCCCTTGACGATGGCGGCGGCAACCGGATCCGACAGAATGGTGCCCGCCCAGGCATTGAAGTCGCCGCGTTCGATCGTGCCCGCCCAAATCTCGGCATCAAGGCCGGCAGATCTGAAAGCGGGTCCCAGATCGTCGCGGATGAAGTCGCGCATCTTCGCGCCGGTCCAAACGCAGGACGGAAATTTCTGATCCGAGTCTGGCTCGTTCTGGACGTGCACCGCATTGATCGGGATCCCCTCGTCCTCGTATGCCTTGACGAAGCGGACGAAGTAATTCGCATAGGCGTGGCGATGGCGCGATTCCCATACCAGCGTTCCGTGGTTGTGCGCCCGCGGGAACTTCATCCAGGTCGGCGGGCTCCACGGCGAGGCGAAGAGGTAGAAGTCGTCGCCCCGCACCGCGCGCGCGGCCCTGATGTAGGGGATCAAATATTGCTGGTCGCGCGCTATCGAAAAGGACGCCATGGCGAAGTCCCCCTCGGTTTCGTTGTGGCTGTACCAGCTCTCGGCGTAGTCGTTGGCACCGATCGGCAGCCGGCAATAGTTGAAGGCGCAGCCATCGGCGGAGAACAGGGCGCCCAGTACCTCGCCGCGCTCGTTTTCATCGAGATGCGAAAGAGCCTTCCACCCAAGCTCGTTGAAGCAACCGCCAAACCCCTTGAAGTCGGGGGTGACGACGCCATCCGCCCAAACGGACGGACTGTCCGACGCCTGGTGCGCGTCAACGCGGACCGTAGCCCATTGGGCGCTTGGCGAAGACGACCTCAGTTGTGGTGCCATACCTGCCTGTCCTCCGCGCACAGCTCCGCCGTCGGGGCAAACTGGAGGCGATGCTCCGTGCCCTCGCGGGAAAGAGGCGTGCGTTGCAATAATTGGCTGCTGTTGCCGCCCCTCGGCGCCAACAGTCGAGTAAAATCCGTCCGGAACCCCTCCCCGGGAGCGATCAGCCACATCGTTACGCGGCTTGATCTCGTCAGCCTTCATAGGGCATCATGCGCGCCAACGCAATACTTAATTCATAGAATGAAGTAAGTCATGAAACTCAAGGCGGATCAAAATACGACACGGGCGATGAATCGGCGCCTGATCCTCAACTGTCTGCGCCGGGAGGGTGATCTAAGCCGTGTCGAGATAGCCGCGATGACCGGGCTGAGCCCGGCTGCCGTGACCGGGGTCACGGCCGGATTGATCGACGAAGGCATCGTCGTGGAAGGCAAGAGCACCCAAAGCAGCGGCGGGCGACGGCCGACACCACTCAGCATCGACTATGCCAGACATTGGTCCATTGGATTCAAGCTGACGGAGGGCCGGCTGGAGGGCACGCTCACCGATCTTTCCACCCGGACGATAGGCACCTGCGAGCTGCCCCTTTCCGACCACGGCCCCGTGGCCGTCGCCCATGCAGTCAAGGATGGCGTGGCCATGCTTTTGCGTGATCGGCGCGAAGGTCGGCAGAAACTTGTCGGCATCGGCATGGCGATGCCGGGACTGGTCGACGTCGACCGTGGGATCTGTCTGGTCTCTCAGCGCCTGGGCTGGAGGGATGTGCCGATCGCGGAGATGATCGCGTCGCAGATCAGCGTACCCGTCTGGGTCGACAATGATGTCAACGCGTTCGCCATAGCCCAGCAGCTCTTCGGACACGGCCGGCGACGAAATTCTGTTCTGGTGTTGATCGTGGGCACGGGTGTCGGTGCGGCACTGATCTTCAATGGTCAGATCCATCGTGGGGCGCGTTTCGCTGCCGGCGAGATCGGTTTCCCTGTCGAGGACGGCGGTGGTTCGACCGCGACTCAGGACCGGTTGGACTGGGATCGGCGTCTCACCGAACCGGCCATGGTGAGCGCGTGGATGGAGATCCGCAAGCGCTCTCGCAGGGCGCCGGCGGAGCTGCAGCAGGCCTCCGAAGCCGGCGAAGGACTTGCGCTCGACTATCTGGGCGAAGTCGGCCGTGAGATCGGTCGTCGGCTCAGCGGTCTGATCGATCTCATCGACCCGGAAGTCGTTATCGTCGGCGGAGAAGCAGTCCGCTTTGGCCCAGCGCTCATCGACCCCCTCGTTGCCACCGTCAAGGAATCCTCATTCGCAACACCGCCGCCGATCGAGATTGACTGGGACAATAACGTCTGGTCGCGCGGTGCCTCGGCGCTCGCGATCCAGCAGTTCTTCGACTTCGAAAGCATCGCCGGGTTTGAGCGCGAGAGCGGAACCCGCCCAACCGGACACGAACCCTTCACCGCAAGGCGTAGGTAGCAAAACGCTTAGGCGTCAAGATGAACCATCTCTCGCGCTAAAGTTAACCTGCGGGATCGCCGCGCCGGTATCGGCAGCCTTTAAGGAACCAGCAGGATACGCCCCTTGATCCCCCCCTGTTCGAGCGCGGTATGGGCACGGGAAGCATCGGAGAGTGGCATCGTTGTCCATTTGGGCGTCTGCATAGCGTGTTGGGCAGCGAGGCGTGCCAGCGTTGCGATGGCGGCTTCAAGTGCCGTCCCGTCAAGGCTCTCTGATGAATAGCCAGTCAGCGATACCGGCCGGATCAGGTTCCAGAGATCGAACCGGACATCACTACCCCCTACCGCGCCAACAAGGGACATCGTCCCGCCAGGTTTCAGGGCGGAGACCGATGTTTCAAACACGGCTGCGCCCACCGTATCGAAAACACCGTCGAGGCTTTGCGGTTCGACCAGAGACAGTTCACCGGCCTTCGAAGCCAAGACCCGTTCGGCTCCCAGCGCGCGAACGTAATCGGCCTGCTCCGGCCGCGAGACGAGGCCCAGCACATGTGAGCCGAGCGCACTGGCAAGCGAAACCGCCGCCGAGCCCACGCCGCCTGCCGCGCCGGTGACCATGACGTGCCGTCCATCGAGCGGCCCGAGGCGTTGCAAGCCCTCGTGGGCGGTGACGCCGGCTAGCCCAATCGCCGCAATAGCCAGCGGATCGGTGCCGGCGGGTAGTTGAGCTGCCGCACTGGCATCGACCGTCACGAACTCGGCATAACCCCCTGGCCGATCGGCCCGGACCCCGCCGAGGCCCTGCATCATCGTGATGACCTGCTGGCCAACAAGTGCACGACCCGCGGAAGACCCCGCCTCAACCACCTCGCCGACGACTTCCACGCCCGGCACGTATGGAAAAGGCTCTGGCTTGCGGATAGGCCAGTTGCCCGCCCTTATCTTGAGGTCGGTGTGATTGACCGCGGCGGCGATGGTCCTGATCCTGATCTCCGAGGCGCGCAGCGAAAGGACCGGAACGGTCTTCCACTCAAGGACCTCCGGACCGCCGTAGCGGCTTATGACGATCGATCGCATTTCGCTTTGCATGACAGGCGGTTCTCAGGTTCAGCCTTCATCCAGCCAAGCATCGAAGTATTCGTGTTCCTGCGTTGGATGGACCCGGACACCCTTGAGGGCTGGGACCCAGTGCTTGTACAGCTTTCGCCAGTAAGGCTGGATCAGAATCCCGGCATCCTGCAGCATAGCTTCGATGTCCTTCATCAGAGCCTTGCGCTTCTCGGCATCGGGAATGGCAAGTGCGGCATTGAGCTTGGTGTCGAATTCGGGATTTGACCAAGCAGTTTCGTTCCAGGCCTCGCCCGTCCGATATGCGACGGCAAGGACCTGGACGCCGAGTGGCCGCATGTTCCAGGTCGTCATCGAAAACGGGTACTTCGTCCAATCATTCCAAAAGGTTGATCCCGGCAGGACGGTGCGCTTGATCTTGATCTTCGCTTCACGCAACTGAGCGGCGATAGCGTCGCCCGAATTCCGGTGAAAGTCCTCGTCGGCCGTGATGAGCTCGAACTCGAAGTCCGCGCGGCCGGCCTCCTGAAGCAACCGGCCGGCCTTGTCGATGTCACGCCCGACCACGGGTAGCTCTACGTACTCGGGATGAATTGGAGAGACATGGTGGTTGTGCGCCACATCGCCGGCGCCGCTATAGCCAAGATCAAGCACAACCTTGTTATCCACGGCCAACTGCAGTGCGGTGCGCACCCGCTGATCGTCAAAGGGTTTGTTGGCGACATTCATCCGGGCCAACAATGTGCCCGCGGTCGCCGCCTCACCTTTTACCAGCCCAAGTCCATCCAAGGCTGCCACCTGGTCTACCGGCGATTCGTAATTCGTGTGGATCTCGTTGGCTTCGAACGCTCCCAAGGTTGCGTTCGGGTCGGACCCGTAGTCAATGAACTCGATGCCATCGAGGTGCGGTTCCCCGCCCCACCACTTTCCATTTGTACGACGTTTCAAAACGACGCGGACGCCAACATCGTAGGAAACCAACTCGAACGGTCCGGTTCCGATTGGGCATGCGCTAAAAGTCGCGCCTTTTTCGTCGAAGCTTTTGTGAACCAGCAGGGCCGGATAGTCGGCCAGAGTAGGAATGAACGTAATGTCCGGCTGTTGAAGTGTGATCCGCAGGGTCATGTCATCGATGCGTTCGATGGCCGTCTCGCGCAACTTGCCGGTTGATTGATCGATGAGCGTGCCCATCCGCCCGGCCATGGAGTTGCCGGCAGCATCCCGCTCACACCAACGTCGCAGATTGAAGACAACATCATCGACCGTAAACGGGTCGCCATTGTTCCAGGTGGCGCCGTGCCTGCAATGGAGGACAAACTGCGTCGCATTGTCGTTGACCTCCCAGGATTCGAGCAGGCGGCCTTCGAAAGTGTAGTCGGCGGTATACTTGACGAGCGGCTCGAGCRTCTGGCGTTCAGCATTGGCAATCTCCGACCAGTCCGCTGTCCGCGGGTCCTTCGGGTCCTTGACGAACATCGCTACCTTCAGGGTCCCACCGCGCTTGGGCTCCGCCGCCATTGCCGGCATCAACGACGCACCGATAAGCCCGTAAGCCATCGGCGCCGATGCGCCGAACGCACTAGCCAGTGCCAGGAATTCGCGACGATCCAGCTGGCCATTCCGACAGGATGCCGCCGAGGCGTAGACGTGTTCAGGAACCTTGTCGGAATTGCTTGTAAACATTGGCATTTTGCTTCCTTAGAGCGACAGTTCCGCGCGCGAACGGTCATGCGGGATTTTCAGACCGAACCGGCCGCCACACTTCCATATGAAACGTATTCGCGATAAGTGGGCGCAAGAGAGCAACACTTGAAACGAAATGTATTGAAATGGACCGTTTCGCCGGCATGACCGTCTTCGTTAAGGCTGTGGACCTCGGCTCCTTTTCAGCGGCGGCGGAAGCCATGTCGACCTCGCCGCAGCTCGTCGGAAAATACGTTCGCGCGTTGGAGGACCATCTTGGTGTCCGCCTTCTAAACCGAACCACACGCCGGCAAAGCCTAACGGACTTCGGCCGTGGCTATTATGAGCGAGCCAAGCACATCCTCGCTGAAGTTGAGATGGCAGAGGGGTTAGCCGAGGAAACAAAGTCGGTTCCAACCGGCAGGCTGAGGATAAACGCACCGGTCAGCTTCGGCATCCGCAGCCTAAGTCCTCGTCTGCCGGAATACCTGAAGGCCCATCCGCTTGTTTCCGTGGAATTGACGCTTTCCAATCGAGCGGTCGATGTTATCGACGAGGGATACGATGCGGTCTTTCGCACCGGCGAACTTGGCGATAGCGGGCTCATCGCCAGACCTTTGGCTCCCTACCGACTGGTTCTGTGCGCCTCTCCCGCGTACCTTGAGACACATCCAGCCATCGGGCACCCTCTCGATCTCCAACAGCATGAGTGTCTAGGGTTTTCCTTCACCGAGTTGAGGACGCACTGGACGTTCGACGGCCCGGACGGAAGGGTTGTGGTTCCCGTATCTGGCCGTGTGATGGCCGATCACGGCGAACCCCTGCTATGCGCGGCTGTGGCGGGGATAGGTGTCTTGCTACAACCGAGCGAAATCGTGAGTGAGGCCCTGGCAAGTGGCGATCTCGTCGGGATTTTGCCGGACTATCGCCCGCCGACCCGGCCGCTCAATGTGATCTACGCTCCCGATCGCCGCATAACCGCCAAGCTTCGGAGTTTTTTGGATTTCGCCGTAGCCAAATTTGGACGGTAGCGCCGCGATTGCTAGACCTGCACAAGGCAGCGACGCGAATTCGAGCGATTTTGTTGTAGGTCAGCAATCATTGGCGCGGTTTATCCCGCCCTGTCTCAACCGTACATCTGTCTGTATCGCCGCTGCCGCGGCTGCAGCCAGATTGGGACGTTTGTTATGAGCAGCACCGCCGCCTCTTTCATGGCCAGGTTCGTTGAATTCATCAACTCGGCGGATGAAAAGCTGGCGAACCAGCTCGTCTCGCAGAATGCCATCTTCTATGTCCCCGGTAGGCCAGAGCCGGTGACCGGACCTGCCGGCTACATGGCGACAATCGCAATGATGCGAGGAGGCTTTTCCGACATCCAATGGACGTTGGAGGAAGCGATCACCGAGGAGAACAGGATCGCGGCCCGCTTCACGATGAACGGTACCCATACCGGACCATTCATGGGCGTGCCGCCAACTCGCAAGACGATCCACATCCAGGCACTGAACATTTATCACCTTGAGAACGGCAGGATCGTCAAGGAATACGGGCAGCCCGATCTCCTCGGCCTCCTGATGCAACTAGGCGCGTTTCCCTCCTAGCTTCAGGGCGGGCCATAGGCAGGCTGCGTTTCGATGAATCGTTGGCTGTCGTCGGACCGCCGGGATAGACGCCACGCCCAACAGTGTGGGACAAGCTCCTTGGCGTTAACCACACCGGTATAGGCTTTGCCTCCCGAGAGGGTTGCCGCAGAGGACTAGCATTTGGGCGCCTTCCTCACATTCTGCCCGACAAGCAAGCACGCCGGCGCTTGTCCCGGCTGCTACCGGCGGATTTCCTGGCCCGAAACAAGCAAGTGACACGATCGTCGATCGTGCCTCAATCCTGCTGACTGTCTATTCCGCCTTCTCGGCGGGTGTTATCACCGGAATCTGACACCGTCTTTCCTGGTCGGACATCAGCCTCCTGATCTCTCTTTGCATGCTGTTGCTCGGCGTTGGGCTGGCAATCGTCGCCACCGCCGGCGGGATTGCCGGCATACCAAAGGCCGACCGTCTGGCGCTCTTGTCTTGCGGTTCGACCAAGAGCCTCGCCATCGGCTTGCCGATGGCCGGCATTCTCGTCCACGCCGACCAGATACCGCTCGTCGTGCTGCCGTTGATGTTGTTTCACCTGATTCAACTGTCCGTGCTGGCAGTCGTCTCCCAACGCAATTGAAAGTCAGTGGTCGGAAAAAAGTTTTGGGCATGCGGCGGCGCGCCGCGCTCGCAGGGCATGGAAACATTCGGTCGGAAATTCCTGCTGGAGTTCACGCGAACCGCCTTTATTGTGATCACAAATGCCATCAGATTCTGATGAATCCCGGGCTGAACGCGTTCGAATCGATATAAAGCCACGCCACACTTAGGCCATCATTCTGCCCATGCAAGGGATTCAACACCATGTTATTGCTGGATTTTACGGAATTTCCTGGAATGCTGACCCCTGGGCCACCTTCGAATTCGCACAGCTTGCAATGCGATAAGCGGCACTATAAATGTGATCACGAATTGACGCAAACCGCCGTGTGTCCGGGCAGCATAGGTGCATCCTCAAGACATTGAATTGCGCGTTGCGGTCAATTTTGAATTGGCGGGGGCCGTCAACGTAAGATGGGACAAAATGACAGCGCGCCTGACGGACAAGCACAAGATCGCGATCGACGCCATAGAACGGCGCGACGTCACCAGACTGAAGCTAGCGATCGAGGCTGACATCCTCGACGGCATGGATCTGCTTGGGAAATCTATCTTCACACAGGCGGCAGATGGCCCGCCGTCCATAGGCAGGTCGCGGCGCCGGGCTGCCGCCGCCGGCGTCTACGCTTGACCACATCAAAGGAGAACCCCCATGGCATCCTCAATTTCCGTCGAAGCATCCTCGAACAACAGGTCGGTGCGGGCCGCGCTCGATGAGCTCCTGACCGCCGAGAACAAAAGATATAGCGATCGACGTCCTCTCTCCTCAGCCAGAGCCTCGCGCAATTCGACTGGTGGTTTCACGGGTGGAGTACCGCTCCACTGGATGCGGGACTGGCCCCAGCCCTTCCCGATGGTCATCGATACTGCCCGGGGCAACCGCTTACGGGACGTAGATGGCAACGAACTCGTGGATTTCTGCCTCGGCGACACCGGTGCAATGTTCGGCCACGCCCCGGCTCCCGTCATGCAGGCTCTGCGCCGACAGGAGGACCGTGGGCTAACCTACATGCTGCCGTCAGCGGATGTCGAACGGGTCGGCGAGCTTCTCATCGAACGCTTCGGCCTGCCTTGTTGGCAGATGGCCGTGACAGCGAGCGACGCCAACCGCTTCGCTCTGCGCGCCGCTCGTGCGGCAACCGGACGTAAGCGCATTCTCGTCTTTGACGGATGCTACCATGGAACTGCCGAGGACACGTTGGTCGACCTCGTCGATGGCAGGACTGTAGCCCGGCGAAGTCTGGTCGGACAGGTGCAGGACCCCAGCCAGACCACGGTGATGATTGCCTTTAACGACCGAGCGGCTTTGGAAGCTGAACTGTCCAAGAACGACATTGCCTGTATCATCGCAGAGCCGGTCATGACGAATTGCGGCATGATCCTTCCCGAGCCCGGATTCTGGGACTTCCTGCGCCAGGCCACCCGCAAGGTCGAGACTCTGCTGCTGCTCGACGAGACCCATACCATCTCCACCGGCCCAGGGGGCTACGGCCGCGCCTACCATCTCGAGCCGGATCTCCTCGTGGTTGGAAAGCCGGTGGCCGGCGGGGTTCCCGCGGCTGTTTGGGGCATGACGCAGGCGGTGAACAACCGTCTGTTCGCTGCACGCTCCGAATCCGATCACGGCCATTCCGGCATAGGGACAACGCTGGCGGGAAGCGCCATGCAGCTTGCCTGCGTGCGCGCCACGCTCGAAGACCTGATGACGCCAGAAAACTACGAAAAGATGCTTTCAGGCGCGAAGCGTCTGGAAGCGGGCATAAAGGATTTCATAGCAAAGCACGGCCTTGCCTGGCACACGGCGCGGGTCGGCGCACGGCTTGAGATTGTTTTCAGCCCTTCCCCCGTCATCAATGCCGCCGAGGCGCGCGCTGCATCGGATCCGACCCTGGAACGCTTCCTGCATGTCGCGCTCCTTAATCGCGGATTCCTGCTCACGCCCTTCCACAACATGATGCTGGTCGGTCCCGACACGACCGAAGCGGACACGACTGCCTTCCTCGCCGCTTTTGGGAACGTTTTGGACCTGTTGCCCTTGGAGGCAGAATGATGAGAAAGATTGCGGCTCCCGCAACGCCGACCGCGCCGGGAGCGCGTGCTTCGGCGGAAGAATTGCGAGACTTCCTGAAGGCTCATCCCGAGATAGAGGCTTTCGATCTCATGCTGATCGATCCCAACGGGATCGCGCGCGGCAAGTCGGTCCGGCGCCACGAAGTCCAAGCAATTTGGGAGAACGGACGCAACCTGCCAGGATCTATCCTGGGACTGGACGTGACAGGCGAGGACGTCGATGAAACCGGTCTTGTCTGGTCGGACGGCGACGCCGACCGGTGTGGCTGGCCGCTCCCGCTCTCGCTTGCGCCATCCCCCTGGACCGATCCACCAAGGGGGCAGTTCCGGGTCGCGCTTCACGAGATGGATGGACGACCCGTCTGGGCCGATCCCCGCCATGTGCTTCAACGCCAGATCGATGCACTTGCGGCGCTCGGCTTGAGATCCATTGCCGCTTTCGAGCTGGAATTCTACTTGATTGACGCGAACAGGGAGTCGGTCAGGCCGCGGCCGGCTCGCCTTCCGCTGACCGGCACCCGCCCCTTCGGGACCAACGTGTACTGCGTAGAGGAACTCGATCGGCTGGAGCCATTTAGCCGCGATCTCTACCGGGCAGCAGCCAAACAAGGCCTCCCCGTCGAGACATTGATCTCGGAATATGCACCGGGCCAGTTCGAACTGACACTGCACCATGCCGACGTCATGCAGGCAGCGGAAAACCTCGTCGCGCTGAAGCATCTTCTGCGCGGCGTGGCGCGCCGACACGACATGCAGGCCTGCTTTATGGCGAAGCCCTTCGCCGACCGCGCTGGATCGGGCATGCACATGCATGCGAGCTTTTGCGACTGCGATGGCCGCAATCTTTTCGCCGATCGCGACGGCGAACTGTCATCGGCATTGCTTTCGGCGGTTGGCGGCCTGCTCGACTCGATCTCCGACAGCATGCTGGTCATGGCGCCGCATCACAATTCCTGGCGTCGCTTCTCCGCCCAGAGCTACGCACCCACGAGTCCCAACTGGGGGATCAACAATCGCGGGGTTGCAATCCGCGTGCCCGCCGGCTCACCAGCCGGTCGACATCTGGAGCAGCGCCTGGCCGGAGTCGATGCCAATCCTTTCCTGGTTGCCGCCGTAACCCTTGCCGCGATGAAGCGCGGCCTGGAGAATGAAAGAGATCCTGGGCCGCCGGCCGAAGGCAACGGTTCCGCCGTCGGAGACGCACCTTCCCTGCCCCGCAATTGGACAGACGCAATCGATGCCGCGTACCGCTCCGATTTCCTGAAGGACGCGCTTGGAGAGACGATGCATCACGTGTTTCTGGCCGTTAAGCGCTCTGAGGCCGCCCGCTTCGCGGCTTACGTCTCCCCACTCGACTATCAACTCTACCTTGAAGCCATATGATGTCGCTGATAGCACCAGATCTCGTCGGCCCGGACATCCGGCTCTACTGCCGGGCGCACGGGGCGGAAGCCGGTCGAGATCACCTGCACTGGCTCAACGCCATTCGCCGAGGAAGGCGTAAGGCCGGTCGCCCCTGCGCTCGAGCGCTTTCCAATGCTTTCCATACGCGCGACCCGATCCTGAACGGCCGTCGGTTTCGGATCAGCCCTTGCGCTCCTGAAGGCTGTTGCCGCCGTCGACCACCAGCAGGGCGCCGTTGACGTAGCTCGCACCTTCCGATGCCAGGAACACCACCGCTGCGGCAACCTCGTCCGGTCGCCCGGCCCGCGCCGGTGGCGTGTGCAGGGCAGCTTGCCGCTCCATTGCGCTCGACGAACCGGTTTCGATCCAGCCGGGGGCTACGGCATTGACTGTCACGCCGCTTTTTGCCACTTCGAGCGCCAGCGTGCGCGTCAGGCCAACCATGCCGGCCTTGGCGGCGGAATAGGCTGATGTTCCTTCGAAAGACACCAGCGGCCCGGTAACCGACGCCACATTGACGATGCGCCCATAGCCTGCCTCCACCATCGCCGGCAGAAACGCGCGGGTGGCCAGGAACGCGGACTTAAGGCTGACGTCGATCCCTTGGTCCCAGTCGGCCTCGGTCATGGCGAGAAACGCCTTGTCGGCCGACGGCGATGCCAGTGAGCCCATGCCGGCATTGTTGACCAGGATATCGACCGCGCCGACATCAGCCCGCAGCCGCGCGACTTCGGCAGCGATGGTGAGATCGGCGACCGCAGCAGCCGCATCGATGCCTTCGGCGCAAAGCGCGGCGGCGCGATCGCGCACACGCGCGCTGGCACCGGTCAGGAAAACGGCATGACCGGCATGGCCGAGTTGCCACGCAATGGCAAAGCCGATGCCGTCGGCCGCACCCGCCCCGGTGATCAGCGCACGCTTTGTTGTAGAAGAAGGTATGGTCAAATCAGACTCCGCTGGTTGCGCCGTCGCGGTCTTACCACGGAGATTGGGCGACGGTGGTGCGAAGATTTCGCTCTGCAACATCCCGTGCCGCTTTGCGTTCTCGAAATGCCGAAGCCGGCCGCTCAGGGCTGTCCACTCTGCTGCCGGAAACTTTCGCCTCAGACTTCATCCGACCAGGATGAGATCCCGACCTTTGTTCCTCGTCCAACGCCTGTGTAGCGTTCTAGATGCCGATTGCGCAGCCGTCCTTGCGTGGGTCTGAACCGCCCTGCAGCGTTCCGTTCATCCAGTCGATCATGATCGCTTGGGCGCCCCCGATCGGCTCTTCCGCCGGGACGATGCGGAATCCGCGACAGGCCAGTTCCTCCTGAACCGCGACTGGAAGCGTGCTCTCGACCTCCACGTCCATCGTGCCAGGAATTGGAAAGACGCGGGGCAGATCGATAGCTTGCTGAAGGTCGAGGCCAAAATCCAGAACTTTCGACAGGAAGTGCGCGTGACCCATGGCCTGATAAGCGCCACCCATCACGCCGAAAGGCATGACAACGCGCCCATCCTTCACCAGCATGCCTGGAATGATAGTGTGCAGCGGGCGCTTGCCTGGTTCGACAACGTTGGGGTGCTTGGGATCCAGCGAAAAACTTATACCACGATTGTTGAGCATCACGCCCGAGCGCGCCGCGACGATGCCCGAGCCAAAACCATAATAGATCGAGTTGATGAAACTGACAGCGTTGCGATCCTTGTCGACGACGGAAATATAGACAGTGTCGCGATGCACCGGCATGTCGAATGACGGAAGATCCGCGCGCGCGCGGCGAAGATCAATCATTCCCGCAAGACGATCCGCCGTCGCGTCGGAAAGCAGTTGCTCGACCGGCACCGCCACCTTCGCCGGATCGGCGAGCAAAGCGTCGCGCGCCGCATAAGCTAGTCGCGTCGCCTCGATCTCGATGTGCAGCCGATCCGCGGATTGAGGGTCACCCTTGGCCTCGAAGCGCGACAGGATATTGAGGATCATGAGCGCTATGACGCCCTGGCCATTTGGCGGACATTCGTAGACGTCGTGGCCGCGGAAACCTGTCTTTATTGGCGTCACATATTCGCCCCTGGCGCCCATAAAATCATCGAGTGTGTGCAAACCGCCCAAGCTTTGCAGTCGAGAAACCATGTCATCGGCGACCTCACCCATGTAGAAAGCGTCGCGTCCGCCGCTCGCGATCTTGCGTAGTGTTGCGGCCAATGCGGGTTGCCGGTGCACTTCGCCGATCCTCGGCGCCCGCCCCCCAGGCAGAAAGATGCTTTTTGCGGCAGAATCGGCCGAAAGCAGCACCGCCTCCTGTCCCCAGTCGAAATGCACGCGTGGGGAGATGGCGTAGCCGCTTTCGGCGAACTCGATCGCAGGAGCGAAAAGCTGGCCCAGCGGAAATTTTCCATGATCGGCGTTGAGCTGTGTCCAGGCGTCAACCGCACCGGGAACCGTTACCGCGTGCGGTGAGTGACGCTCGATTTCCGTGATGCCCTGAGATGCATACCAATCGGCTGTTGCGGCCGCAGGGGCACGGCCGGAACCGTTGTAGGCGATGATCTCGCTGGACCCTGCTTTCGACATCAGGACGAAACAATCCCCGCCAATACCGGTCGACCCCGGTTCGACCACGCACTGTACGGCGCTGGCGGCGATGGCCGCATCGAGTGCGTTGCCGCCCGCCTCCAGAATCCGAACGGCTGCAAGCGTGGCCGACGGATGGGACGTCGCAGCCATGCCATGCCGTGCGACCACGACCGAACGGTTTGGTTTCTCGAAATCCCTCATATGCGAAAAAACTCCCTAAAACGAACTCTGTGACGGCTAGCCAATCACGCCGGACTGGTCGCAAGGCCCGATGCAGGGCGCAGATGCCGTGACAGATTGTATTCGAGCCGGCCCAGCGTCCGGGTGATGATGAAATTGAGGATCAGGTAGATAGCGCCGGCGCAGACGAAAACTTCCATGGCCCGGTAGGTTTGCGAGATGATGCCCTGGGCGATGCCGGTGATTTCCATCAGCGTAACGATGGACGCAAGTGACGTTCCCTTGACCATCAAAATGATTTCGTTGCCATAGCTTGGCAAAGCCTGGCGCAGTGCGATCGGCAGGACGATGCGGCGCAGCGTCATGAGGCGCGTCATGCCAAAGGCCTGCGCCGCCTCAATCTGGCCGGACGGCACCGACTGCATGGCGCCGCGGAGGATTTCACTGCCATAGGCCGCGGTGTTGAGGGTCAGCGCCAGGATGGCGCACCAGTAAGGTTCGCGGAAAAGGCCCCACAGACCGAGTTCCTGCAATGTCGGCCGAAACTGGCCAAGGCCGTAGTAAATCAGGAATATCTGGACCAACAGGGGCGTGCCGCGAAACACAGCGACGAAACCCTTGATCGGCCAGTCAATCAAAGGCTGACGGAGGCGCTGGGCCAGCGCCAAGGCCAAGGCGAGGATGGCGCCAAGCAGGATAGACGTGCCGGCAAGCTCAAGCGTCAGCGGCAGGCCGGCAAGCAGCTTTGGCAATATTTCAGCGAAAAAGGCGAAATCCATCACACCCTCCGAATGCCGCGCAGCGCGCGACGTTCAGCGCGCTTGAACAGCAACCCGGTCGCTGAGGCGATGGCCAGGTAGAGCGCGGCGGCAGCCGTGTAGAAGAGAAACGGCTCGCGAGTCGAACCGGCCCCGATCTGTGCCTGACGCATCAGTTCGACAAGCCCGATTACCGAAATCAGCGCTGAATCCTTGAGCACCAGTTGCCACACATTCCCCAGCCCCGGTATGGCGTGGCGCATAAGCTGGGGCACGATCACCCGGCGCAACATGAGCGCAGGCGGCATGCCATAGGCGCGCGCTGCTTCGATCTGGCCGCGGTCGATGGCGATATAGGCACCGCGAAATACCTCCGCCTGATAGGCACCCGAAATTATGCCGATTGCCGTCGTGCCGGTGGCGAAAGCGGGTAATCCGAGGAAGCCCTGGGCGCCAAACCAATGGCCGACCGCAGTCAGCGCCATGCTACCGCCGAAATACAGGAGATAGATGGTCAAGAGGTCGGGAACGCCCCTGAATACCGTGGAATAGGCATCGGCGAGCAGGCCGAGGGAGCGCGACCCGCTGACCCGGGCCGCGGCTGCCACGGCGCCGATCACAGAGCCGACCATAAATCCGGCGACCGAAAGCAGCAGCGTTATGAGAGCAGCGCTGAGCAGGGCGCCCGCCCAGCCGCCGTCGCCAAACCCTAGCAGACGAACGCCATCCAGCATCGGCTAGTTCGCTCTGCGGGAAGGGATGCTCATTTGGGCGGCGTGACGTCGGTTTTCAGCCATTTCAGCGAAAGCTTCTTGATGGTGCCGTCGGCAATGGCTTCGTCGATCGCCTTGTTGAGCATGGCCTTGAGCACCGTATCCTGCTTGCGCAGCCCTGCCCCGGTGCCCCGTCCGAAAACCCCGCCGAGAAAGCCGGGACCGGCGACCGTGTAGCCTGAGAATTCCGGCTTGGCCAACGTTGCCGCCAAAGCGGTCTGCTGTGCAAACAGGGCATCCACACGGCCGGCCGCGAGATCGAGGTCGTGCTGTTCCGTGGTTTTGTACTCGCGGATATCGACGGTGCCGTCGAAGTACTTTTTCAGGAATTCCAGGTTCGCCGTCGCGGCCTGGACGCCGACGATCTTGCCGGAGATCATCGGTTTGATCTTGTCGATCGCCGCCTTGGCGGGTGCCGCGTCTTCCAGTTTTATCTTCTCGGTCGAACCGGCCAACGCAGCGAGCGGACTGTTCTTCGCCACGGCGAATCCGGAAGGATCGATGGCATAGGGTTGAGTGAAGTCGATGACTTCAAGTCGTTTGTCGGTGATGAACATGCTTGCCATGATGACGTCGAACTTGCCGACCGTCAGCGCCGGGATGAGCCCGTCCCAGTCCTGCGTAATGATGGTGCATTCGACTTTCATACGCTCACAGAGATTGCGCGCGAGCTCGACCTCCATGCCATCGGGCTTTCCATCAGCAGTGGTAAAGTTCCAGGGCGCATAGGCGCCCTCCGTCGCTATGGTGATTTTCTTTGGCGCATCCTCGGCCGAAGCCGACAAAGCGGCAGCTAAGCTCAATGCGGCCGCAAGACATGCAATGGGTAATAATTTCATGGTTCTGTTCCCCTTTTTTCGGCCCTGCGAGGGCACTTTGTAGAACTCGAATATCTAGCCCGACTGCCTCAACGTCGGCTCGGGCTCGCGAACTCAGCCAGCAGCGGCGCCGTGGAGAGAATGTGGCTGCGCATCACGGCTTCGGCGGCTTCGGCATCGCCGCCACGTAGCGAATCGATCACGGCCAAATGCTCCTCCGCGGCGCTGAGCGGCTTTTCGACATAGTCGAACCAGATGCGAAGATAGGGTTCGATGGTCACATGCAGTGACGCGATTTGCCGAATAAGCTTCGGGCGGCCGCTGAGATTGCAGATGTAGCCGTGAAATTCCTGGTGCCTTGTCACCCAATCGGCTCCGCCGGCAGCCCCACTGCGCTCCATACGGGCCAACAAGCGCTCGAGTTCGGCAATGGTTTCGGCATTCATCCGAGGCATTGCCAGGCGAACGGCAAGCCCTTCCAGTACCGAGCGAATCTCAAACGTCTCGTAGATTTCGTCCAGCGTCAGACCAGCGACGATACAGCCACGGTTTGGGCGGATCACCACCAGCCCTTCGACTGCCAGACGCTGGAATGCCTCCCGCACAGGCATCCGGCTCATACCGATCTCGGCCGCGATCTCTTCGGGGATGAGCCGGTCGCCTGCACGGTAACGCCCGAGGCGTATCGCAGATTGCAGATGCAGGAAAGCTTCCTGCTCCGCGGTGGCCGGAGTCTGGGGGTGGGGAACTGCCGAATGGCTCATCGAGGGGATCTTTTTTCGCCGAAATTTCCGATCAACCCAAAATTGGATTTTTGTATCCACGAATACAGAAGAGATTTCTCGCGCAGTCAAGGCAAATCGGCGAGAGGTCATGGGGCTGTCGTGGAAGGCATCAGCGTGCCAGCCGGGCCGCGCGACGTGAACGTCGGGTTGTCGTCCGCGCCGCAGACCACAAGACTGTGCGTGGTCGTATGCGCAAATCCACGTCGAAGACTGAAAAACGCGCCGCACTTTGCGCGGTGAGTTCGCTGCCCGGCAATCACGCCGATCGTTGGCTCAAGGATTTCGAGAGGATTTCGAGGCGATCGACATGCGCGAGGAGGTGCTCCCGCTGATCTCCAAGGAGGATGCAAGCAAGCGGCTAGCGCTTTGAAGCCTGTCGAAAATGGCACGGCTGACGCGCTTCAGCTACGCCGCCGACGGACCTTTGCCTGTCCGTTAGATCTGTGCTTCCCAGAGTTCGATGAAGACATGGTCGGCATTACCGGCCAAGGCAAGGGCGGTTCCGAAATAGACCGCGTCTCCCAGCGCGCGGTGCGCTCCAGCGGGCACTTCGAGTGTTGCGCGGGTAAGGCCCTTGTAACTGCCATCCGGGCTGCAGCACCATCTTGCCGGCATTCGTAACGAACACTGGCGTGCCGTCATCAAGTTCAAGACAATAGCGCGCTTCGATCAGATAGGAGCCGTCGGGAAGGCCAAGCGCGAAATCCGCGCCGCCTGGCAGGATGTGGGCCGTCCAGCCGTCGCCCCGCGCCTCGCCGCCGACAATGGGAAACATGGCGCGCGTGGTGCCCTGGGTGGTGGCAAATTCAAGGGCCGGCCCAATGTCGGCACGGATCACACAAGCCTTGCGCAACTTCGGCGGGCCGAGCGTTTCGGCCGCGCCCAGGGTCGTCATGTCAAACAGATCAATCTCAGGCTTCATGGGTGATCCGTCCGTCGCAAACTGTAATCCTGATGCCGAGTGCTGCGATCTCGTCGGGTGGCGTCGCCTCGATATCGCCCGACAGCAGCACGAGGTCCGCCAGCATTCCGGGGCGCAGCGTACCCGTCCTGTCTTCCATATGGCCGGCATAGGCCCCGTTGCAGGTGAAGGCTGCCAGCACCTGCCGCAATGCGAGCCGTTGATCCGGCWGGCCCTCGATATGCGGCTTGCGCGTCAGTGCCGTCTGGATGCCAAGCAGAGGATCGATCGGCACGATCGGCCAGTCGGAGGAGAATGCAATCGTCGCGCCGGCCTCGGCGAGCATCCGCCAGGCATAGGCATGGCGCGCGCGATCAGCGCCGATGCTGCGGCTCGCAGGGGTCTCGCCCACCGGCGCGTGCAGCGGCTGAAACGAGGCAATCACCCCCAATTCGGCAAAGCGCGGGATATCCGTGGGATTAATCATCTCGATATGCTCGATGCGATGGCGGCTGTCGCGCGAACCGTTGGCAGCACGCGCCGCCTCATAACCGTCAAGGGCAATCCGCACGGCCGCATCCCCGATCGCATGGGCGGTGATCTGCATGCCGCGCCGGTCGATTTCAACGGCGGCCTCGGCAAAGCTCGCGGCATCGAAAATCGGTTCACCCTTGAGGCCCGGACGGTCGGCATAATCCGCCAACATAGCTGCCGTGCCGCTTTCGATGACGCCGTCGACAAAGATCTTCACCCGGCCAGCGCAAAGCGTATCGCCGGTGAAATCGGCGGTCATCGCCGAGGCGCGATCGAGCTCGGAGAGCGCCATTTCGCGCGTCAGGTGGAACGGCACGGATGTGCGGGCCAGCAGATCGCCATCGTTCTCGATATCGCGGAGCAGTTCCATCAGATGGCGATTGCCGTCCATATTGTGGATTGAGGTGATGCCCTTGGAGGCGACGAAGCGCATGCCAGCCTTGAGCACGTCCATGTCCTCGCGCCATTCGGCCGGAGTTGGGGTTTCCGGCGGCTCGATGCCTGACATGCCCAGCATCTCGCGCCCACCTGAAGTGCGCAGATCCAGGACCGGAAGCAGGGCGAACTTTTCGCGTAGTTCGCCCGTGGCAAGGCCGTCTGAGCCCATCACCACCTCATTGCCAACCGGCAGATCACGTCCCCCGAGAAGGCCTGCAGCCTCCAAGGCCGGGGTGTTGGCGAAAAGCGTATGGAAATCGTAAGCCATGACCGCCAGCGGCCGGTCAGGACACATCGCATCGAGTTGATGACGGTTGAGCCGCGTGCCGCGACCGAGGATTTCGTAATCCGCCCCTTGTGCGAACAGAAGCCCCTCGGCCGGACGGGCAGCGGCAAACCTTTCGACAGTCGACTTCATGGCATCAAAACCCTTGATCTCGCCTAACTGCAGCAGGGTCTGGCCATAGGCCCCCGAGAAGATGTGCACGTGGCTTTCGACGAAACCCGGCATCAGCGTGGTGCCGCCCGCATCGATGACGCGGGTATCCGGGCTGGCGTGGACACGGACGCTGTCTTCATCACCAATGGCCAGGATGCAGTTGCCGGCTACGGCCAGCGCCTGCGCGTGCGGCCTGTCCGCATCCATCGTCAGGACACGCGCGTTGATGAAGATCAGCGAGGCGTTCATTCAGGCGGTCCTCTTGCGGATGGGAGTCTTTATGCTGCTGTCGTCAAACAGCAGGTGGACGAGCGGCAGGATGCGCGCCCTCAGGATGGATTCGTGCTGCACAAGGCTCTGCGCCTCGTCGGTGATGAGGTGGATAAAGGAGGGCATCCAGACGTCGTGAAACAGCCGCGCCACAAAATCTGGTGAAAATGCGGTTCCCGCGCGCAGATTTAATTCGAGGCTTGCGAAAAATTCGGCCACGACATCGATCAGAGCTTCCGAAATGCCCCAGTACTGCACCGCCAGCTCCGTCTCGGGATGGCGGATGGGTGCGGATTCCGCGTAGCGCCACACCCTCTTGTCCGCGATCTCAAGGGTGCGGCTCGATACCCTGAGAAACAGGTCTACGATGAGCGTTCCTAGATCCGTTCCATCCCGCCAATGCAGGTGCCGGTCGCGCTCCCGCGCCTCGTGGGTGCCTTCGCTGATCAGGGCGATCAAGACGCCGTCTTTAGAGCCAAAGTAATTGAAGACTGTGGGCGAAGAGATGCCTGCGGCGGCAGCGATGTCGGCAATCGTCGTCGCATCGATTCCCTGTTGGGCGAACAGCGTCCTGGCCGCGGCGATGATCTCGTCGCGCCTCTTGGCTTTCTTGCGGCTGCGCAGCCCCGACTCTGCCTGTGTCATGTCCCTTGATAGACCAGGCATCAGCTTTTCACAATCAAATATTTGTGTCGATAAAAAATTTGATTGACTAAAGTTATTTTGTCATTAGTCATGGTGCAGACCTTTGAGGGCAAGAGGGCCGATGCTCGATATTCGTGAAATATCCAAGCGGTTCGGCTACGGCAACGGGGCTGTGACCGCGCTGCACGAGGTGAGCTTCTCGATCGCGGAAGGCGAGTTCTTCACGCTGCTTGGCCCCTCCGGCTGCGGCAAGACCACGTTGCTGCGCCTGATCGCCGGCTTCAGCAGCCCGAGCGGCGGCGCGCTCGTGCTCGACGGCAAGGATATCGCCGGGATGCCGCCCAACCGGCGTCCGGTCAACACCGTGTTCCAGAACTACGCCCTCTTCCCGCACATGACGGTAGCCCAGAACGTCGCGTTCGCGCTGGAGGCCCAGGGCAGGCCTCGTCATGAAGTGGCGCCGGCTGTGGACGAGATGCTGAAGCTCGTGCAACTCGTGCACCTCAAGGATCGCAAGAGCTCGGAACTTTCCGGTGGCCAGCAGCAGCGCGTCGCGCTCGCCCGGGCGCTGGTGGCCAAGCCGCGGATCCTGCTTCTCGACGAGCCGCTGTCGGCGCTCGACATGAAGCTGCGCAAGGAAATGCAGATCGAACTCAAGCGCCTGCAGCGCGAGACCGGTCTCACCTTCATCTTCGTAACGCACGACCAGGAAGAGGCGCTGACCATGTCGGACCGGATCGCGGTGATGAGCGGCGGACGCGTCCAGCAGATCGCCACCCCGCGCGAACTTTACGACCATCCCGCCAATCGCTTCGTGGCCGGCTTCATCGGCGAATCGAACTTCCTGCCGGCGCAGGCCAAAGGCGGCGCAGTCAGTGTCGGACCGGCTACGGTGTCCCTGCCCGGCGCGACGGACGGGCCGCTTACGCTGATGATCCGACCCGAGCATGTGGCACTCGCGACCAGCCTGCCGGATGCGCTCAACCTGCCGGCCACCGTCACGCAACTGGTATTTTTCGGCACCGACACTCATGTGCATCTCGCCCTGCCCGATCGCACGGCGCTTGTTGCCCGCGTGCAGAACGCGCTGCATGGCGGACGCAGCTTTGCCGAGGGCGAGACCATTGCGGTGGCGCTACCGGCCGAGGCGCTGCGGATCACCACCGAGGTGGAGGCGCATGCATGACCCAGTCGGAAACCTCGCGCCGCTGGGCGCTCGCGCTGCCGGCTGTCATCACCATCCTGGTGTTTTCGATCCTGCCGCTCGGCGTGGTGCTGCTCTACTCATTCCTCACCCCCGGCGATTTCGGCAATGTGAAATGGATTTTCTCGACCGACGGCTGGTTTTCGGTTCTGTTCGAACGCGACATCTTTGACGATACGCTGACAATCTCCGACGCCAACCTGACCATTCTCGGCCGCTCGATCGGCCTGTCGCTCGCAACCACGCTGATCACCCTGATCTTCGGCCTGCCGACTGCCTGGTTCATCGCCACCCGGGCTCCGGCGCAGCGCGGTTTCTGGCTGTTCCTGATCACGATTCCCTTTTGGACCAACCTGCTTGTCCGCACGATCGCTGTTCAGGAAATGATCCGCTCGGAAGGGGTGTTCAACAAGGTGCTGATGGCGTTCGGCATCATCCATGAGCCGCTGCAGATGATGTTCACCAATTTTGCGGTGCTGCTGGGCATGGCCTATGTCTTCCTGCCGCTGATGGTGCTGCCGGTCTATGCGGCGATCGAGAAATTCGATTTCAGCCTCGCCGAGGCCAGCTACGACCTCTACGCCTCGCGCTTCTACTGTTTGCGACGGGTTATCCTGCCGCTGGTGCGCCCCGGTATCATCGCCGGTTCGATCCTGGTTTTCGTTCCCTCGCTCGGGGCCTATGTCACGCCCCGCATCATGGGCGGCGGCAAGTCGATGATGCTCGGCAATCTCATCGAGATGCAGTTCGGCCAGGGCCGCAACTGGCCGCTCGGCGCGGCTCTGTCGATCACGCTGACGATTTTGGTCCTGGTGGCGCTAGTCTGGTACACGCGGATCACGTCGGGCAGCAAGGAGCGCAACCATGGTTGAGCGCAGCTTCGACGTCAAACGACTGCCGGGCGCGGCTCTGCTTGCTGTCACCTGCTTTGTCATCCTTTACATCCCGATGGTGATCCTGGTCGCCTATTCGTTCAATGCCGGCAGGGTAATCGGCAATTGGGAAGGCCTGTCCTTCAAGTGGTATGGGGCTGCCTTTCACAACGCGGCCTTCATGGACGCCGCGATCAATTCGCTGATCCTTGCAACCTCGGCCTCTGTCCTCGCCACCCTGATGGCCACGATGGCAGCGATCGCCACGACCCGCACGGCAGGCTTTCGCGGCGAAAGCACAATTCATGTCATCCTGAACCAGCCGCTTATGGTACCGGAAATCGTTCTTGCGATCGCGTTGCTGATCATCATCGGCCAGATCAAGCAGGTGACGGGCTATACCGGACTTGGCTTCCTGATCGCGGCCCACACCACCTTCTGCATTCCATTTGCCTACCTGCCGATCCGTGCTCGCCTCGAGGGCATGGACCTCAGCCTCGAAACGGCGGCCGCCGATCTCTACGCAACCCGCTTCTACACATTTCGGCGGGTAACGCTGCCGCTGCTGGCGCCAGGCGTCATGGCCGGCTTCATGCTGGCGTTCGTGATTTCGCTCGACGACCTCGTCATGAGCGACTTCCTCAAATCGCCCGGTCAGGAAACACTGCCGACCTACCTGATGGGTGAGCTCAGGCGCAACCTCACTTCAGAAATCTACGCCATTTCCTCGCTTCTTCTACTGATCAGCGTGCTGATCGTGGCGGGGTCGTGGGTGGCAACACAAAAGAAAAACTGAACTTTCAGAGGAGAAAGCAATGAAACACGCATTCCGCCTGACATTCACCACGGCCATGCTTATGGCCACTGCGTTGCCGGCACTTGCCGCCGGCCAGCTCAACATCTTCAATTTCGGCCTCTACACACCGCCGGACATGATAAAGAAATTCGAAGCGGCCTATGACGTGAAGGTCACGGTCACCGAATATGATTCCAACGAGACCGCCATGGCCAAGATCGAGGCCGGCGGCCACGGCTTCGACATCGTGGTTCCTTCGGCCTATGTGGTGCCGATCTATATCGAGAAGGGCTTGCTGTTGAAAAGCGAGCCATCCCAGATGTCGAACTTTAAGAACGTCAACCCTGAATGGGTGGATGTGTCCTGGGACGCCGGTCGTCACTACACGGTTCCTTGGGTGTGGGGCACCACCGGCGTGATGGTCAACACCAAGGTCTACAAGGGCGACATCAATACCTCGGCCGTCATTTTCGACCCGCCGAAAGAGCTCAAGGGCAAGGTTAACGTCGTGCCGTCGATGAATGAAGTCATCGACATGGCGATCGGCTATGTCGGCGGCCAGCCCTGCACCACCGACAAGGCGATCCTCAAAGCGGCGCGCGACAAGTTGATGGCTGCAAAACCGTACTGGGCCTCGATCGACTATCCGAGCTTCGAGAAGTTCATCAAGGAGGACCTGAACGCATCGATATTCTGGAATGGCGCCGCCATGCGCATCCGCGCAGAAAATCCAGGCTTTGCATATGGCCTGCCGAAGGAAGGATTTTCGCTCTGGCAGGACAATGTCGCCATCCTGGCCGATGCCAAGAATGTCGAAAATGCCAAGCTGTTCCTGAACTTCATCATGGAGCCGGAAAATGCCGCGCTGATTTCCAACTACACGCGCTACGGCAATGCCATCACCGGCTCGGAAAAATTCATGGACAAGGACCTGCCGAATGCGCCCGAGATGAAGATTCCGGCAGATTTCAAGACGGCGGCCCACTTTCTGGTGACCTGCCCGGCGGACGTCCAGCAGATCTACACCCGCATCTGGACCGATCTGACCAAGTAAACAAAATGGCCCGGCTGACATCTGTCGACCGGGCCTTCAACAATGCGACACACTCGGAACTTTTCGCCAGATAGAGCGTGCAGTCAGTTCCCTTTGAGAAAGTCGGTGATTTCCGCACTGGTTCGTGCGCGGGCGATCTGGGCATCATCCGCCTCCCTCGCGTGAGCCTTTATCACGTAAGGCAGATTCTTGCCGCGCGGCTTCGTCGGGCTTTGTCAGCACCTGTTCCCAGTGCCACGCCAGGAGCGCACAATCAGCTTCGCCATCGGCTTTAGTACGGGCGTCGAGACGACCGTGAGTTTCCGCAGGGGCTCGCTCGATCCAAATCACACCTGGGGCACCAAGACCAACCCGTGCCAGCTGACGCGCTGGCATTATACGCGATCGCGTATATATCAGTTTATACGCGACCCCGAATATTGACGATAATAGTGAGCGTTCCCAAAGCCTCTCGACAACGTTCCTAGACGAGTTCGATGATGCTACAGCCATAGGCCGGGAGCGACACCTTACCGCCGCGTACTTTGCCATCGCCGAGCAAATCCTTGCCCGCGGGGACATTGCCGATGCTTGCCGGCTCGCCCATCGTATTGAGGATGAACAGCAGGCGGCGGTCCTTGCTCTCGCGGATGGTCGCTTCGACGCCGGCCGGCATATCGGCGATGAGCGGCACGATACCGGCGGGCGCCAGCACCTGATCGGCCAGCACCTCTACCAGAGCATCGCTGAGGTATGTGCCGAGGTAGATCACATTGCCCTTGCCGACTTTGCGCGAAGTCATCGCGGCTTGGCCCTCGGCGAAGCGGCTGGCCCAGCTGCCGATAACCTCCGTGCCGGGCGCGACGTTAAGCAGCTCGTAAAGATGCGCCGCCGTCACCTGCGCATTCCCAATCTTGAGCTCGTATTGGCGGCTCGCCGACGTCGCCGGCAGCTTCTTGCGCACCGTGTTGGCGCCGAAGCGGCCGCCATGCTCGAACAGGCCCTCGGCGCCGATCGGCGTCAGCAACCCGAACTCCTCGACCGTGATCCCGGCCAGCGCCGAGAGCGTCTTGCCCGGCGAGGTGTGGCGGATGACGTGGTTGTTAACGTCGCGTGATCCGGTGCGGCCTCCCAGGATTACCGTTCCACCCGCCTTGGCAAAGGCCTCGATCCGCGCCGTCCACGCATCGGTCCATTTCACCCAATGCGGCACGTAAAGCGCCTTGAGCTTGCTGAGATCATCCTCCGGATGGATGAAGCCGCAGGCGATGTTGTGGCGGTAGCAATAGCGGTGCAGCAGCGTCGCATCGTCCTGCGGGCTCGGCATGCCGATGGGGTAGGAGCGGTGCATCTCCTGATTGTCGAAATCTGATCCGGCGATGCCCAAATCCATGCGCACATGGGTGCCGAGGATCTTGTCCTTGAGCGCCGTGACCTCACCCGCAAACTGCCTGGCCTCGTCATAGCGCCGCCGCGGGATGTCATCGTGATCGATAATGCCCATCCAATAGATCTCGGCGCCGAAATGCGCCGGCCGCCAGCGGAAGAACATCACGCCATCGGCGCCGCGCGCCACTGACGCATAGGCCATCCGGCGCATCTCGCCGGGTTCGGGCGTCAGCGTCGAGATGTTCGGCTGCGCACCGAAGCCCGATTGCTGCTCGGGCACGATGAAGTTGCCGGTGAAGCCGCGGCAGATGTCGAGATGCAGCGCCTGCACCTCGCCGACGCCCCCGACCCGCTGCATCTCGTCATGGAGATGCGGGTAGACGTCGAAGCCGAGAAAATCGAGATCGGTCGAGAACTCGCCGCGGAAGTCGATGTCGTCGATCCGCCCCAGATTGTGGAAGACGAACCAGTCTGGATTGGTGGCGCGCAGGATCAGCACCTGATCGTGCTGGAACCGCGCC
The DNA here is from genome assembly GCF_056404515.1 of Mesorhizobium sp. P2_C7. Lineage (NCBI taxonomy): Bacteria > Pseudomonadati > Pseudomonadota > Alphaproteobacteria > Hyphomicrobiales > Phyllobacteriaceae > Mesorhizobium > Mesorhizobium sp. P2_C7. Next base: position 366,750 of record NZ_JBFUDW010000006.1, read on the forward strand.
GTGACGAAGGCGAGGAAGCGGTGATAGTCGACCACATGGGTCGGTCCGACCGGGGCTGGGGCGTAGTCGAGCGGCAGCACCACTTGATCGAAATCGTCGTAGGCGGTGGCCCAGAAATTCCCGCCCCACGCATCGTTCAGCGCGGCGATGGTCTTGTACTTGTCCTTGAGGAAGGCCTGGAACTCGGCCAGAGTCGCCGGACCGTACGACAGCGATCCAGAGGTATTGAACTCATTGTCTGTCTGCCAACCGATGATGTGCGAATTGCCGCGATAATGCTGGGCCATCGCTTTAGTGATGCGCTTCGAATGCTCTCGGAACACTCCGCTCGCAAGATTGGCGTGCTGGCGCGAGCCATGGCTCATGGCGCGGCCATTGGCATCGACGCGCAACACTTCGGGATAACGCGCCGTCAGCCAGCGCGGCGGCGTCGCGGTCGGCGTGCACATGATGGTCTTGATGCCGGCCTTGCCCAGCACATCTATGGAGCGGTCGAACAAATCGAAGTCGAACGTCCCCTCATGCGGCTCGATAATATGCCAGGCGAATTCCGCAAGTCGCACCGCGTTGAAGCCCGCTTCTGCCATGCGGTCGGCGTCGCGCTGCCAATAGCTCTCATCGACTTGCTCAGGGTAATGCGGGGTACCGACGAGGAAAGTGTCGGTCGCGATCGGCCGCCAGACAGAGAGCGGCGCGGATTTCGAGGCGGTCGTCATAATCGGAAAACTCCAGGCGGTAGTCTATTTGATGGCGCCGGCGGTGAGGCCGCCCTGCCAGAACCGCTGCAGCAGCAGGAATACCACGATGACCGGGATGATGCTGACCAGCGCACCGGTGATGATGATCGAGAACAGCACCTGTCCGCCGCCACCGCCCTGCTGCGCGAGCTGATACCAGGTCGCAAGGCCCACCGTGATCGGCTGATATTCCGGCGTGCGCAGTACGATGAGCGGCAGGAAGTAATTGTTCCAGGTCCCGACGAACGAGAGCAGCGCCACGGTCACCATACCCGGCGCCACCAGCCGCAGCACGATGGCGCGGAAGATCACGAACTCGCCGGCGCCATCGAGACGCGCTGCGTCGAGCAGTTCGTCGTCGACGCCCTGCTCGATATAGACGCGCATCAGATAGACGCCGATCGGCGAGATCATCGAGGGCAGGATCACGCCCAGCGGATTGTCGCTGAGTCCCGAAAGCGCCAGCAGCAGGAAGGTCGGCACGACGAGGGCCGTCTGCGGGATCATCACAGCGCCCAAGACCAGCGCAAACAGCAGATTGCGGCCGACGAATTTGAATTTGGCTAGCGCATAGCCTGCCGCGGTAGCCAAGATCGCGGCACCGAGCCCGGCGACGGTCGAATAGAGCAGGCTGTTGAACATCCAGCGCATGAACACGCCGTTGTCGCGCGCCAGAAGATCGCTCAGATTCTGCCAGAGGTTGAACTCGGTGCCGAAGGCGAAGCCGAACGTGGTGAATAGGTCGCCATTCGTCTTCGTTGCCGACAGGACCAGATAGACCAGCGGCATGAAGCTGTAGAGGAGGAACAGTGACAGCAGCAGCGTGAGCATGATCCGCGAGCGCCGCCTTTCGCCGGGCCGGCGCCTGGCAGCCTCGAAAGTGGCGATGTCGGTGGTCGCAGTCATCATTGCTCCGGCCGACGGCGGTTGGCGATCAGGGTGAAGATGTAGGAGGCCCCGGCGATCACGATGCCAAGCACGAACGAAACGGCGGCCGCATAGCCATACTGCTGGTTCTTAGTCGCAAGAGAATAGGCATAGAGGTTCGGCGTGTAGCTCGAATTGATTGTATTACTGGCGAGCGCGCGCATCAAATACGGCTCATTGAACAGCTGCAGTGTGCCGTTGATCGAAAAGATAATGGTGAGCAGGATCGCCGGCCACAGCAGCGGCAGCTGGATCAGCCGGGCAAATTGCCAGGGCGAGGCGCCGTCCATCCGCGCGGCCTCAGCGAGGTCCGACGGGATCGCCTTCAGCGCGGCGTAGTAGATCACCATATTGTAGCCGACATATTCCCACGTCACGATATTGGCCAATGAGAAGATCATCGCGCCCGGCGACAGGAAGTCCGGCGGCGGCAGGTTGAACGCCTTGGCCATCTGCGTGAACGGGCCGAAGGTGGGGCCATAGAGATAGCCCCAGATGATCGTCGCGATCACGCTCGGCACAGCGTAGGGGAGGAAGAAGCCGAGCCGGAATAGGCCCTTGGCATAGACCTCGCCACGATCGAGCACGATGGCGAACAACAACGCCAGGGCCAGCATGATCGGCACCTGCACGATGCCGAACAGAACGAGGTTCAACACGCCGCCCCAGAATTTGGCGTCGTCCGCGACCTTGATGTAGCTGGCTGCACCCGCGAACTGCCGTCCGCCCACCAGCGTGTCGCGGTAGAGGCTCATATAGAACGCATAGACCAGCGGCGCGACGATGAAGGCGATAAACAGCAGCAAGAAGGGCGCCAGGAACAGATAGGGCGCGAGCTTTCGTGACGTAAAACCGCCCAATCGCGCTGGGCGCGTCGCTGCGGCTGGCGAATTCGACATTGCCATGGGTCCCCCGTCCGGCAAGATGAAGAGATCGGGCGCGCCGATCAAGGCGCGCCCGGCCGGTGCCCGGGAGGAGTTAGGCCACGGTGAAGCCTTGGTCCTTCGCGTAGGTGACCACGGCGTCCTGGACGCGGTCGAACGCATCCGACAGCGTGCCCTTGCCGCTGATCGAGGCGCCGAATTCATCGGACATCGACTGGTAGAGGAAGCCCTGGAACGGGCTCCACTCAAACGGCGCCACGGCACTCGCCGATTTGGCAAACACTTTGTTCACCTCCTGGCCGCCGAAGAATTCCGGCTTGGCGCTCGCCCATTCCGGGCTTGACAGCAGCGCGTTAGTGCAGGGGAAGAAGTTTTGCTTGGTGGTGTAGAGCTTTGTGGCTTCGGGATTCGTGTTCAACCAGATCGCGACTTCGGCGGCCTCGGGCAGATGCTGGGTCGCTTTCATCACGGCCAGCGATGAGCCACCCCAAGCGCCAGTCACGAACTTGCTCGCGTCCCACTGCGGCAGATCGGCGGCACGCCATTTGCCCACGCTGGTCTTGGCGACCGAGGTCAGGAACAGCGGACCCCAGCCCGCAGCGAGCCAGGTGGCATAGCGACCCGAGTCGAGGCCGGTATACCACTCATTGTTGAAGCCCGGCTTGGTCTCGATAACACCCGCGGTGATAAGGTCCTGCCAATAGGCGGCGAAGTCCTTAGCAATCTTGTCGTTGATCCTGATCACGAGCTTGTCGCCATCGCGGCTAACCGGCTTCCAGCCCATCGGCCACAACAGACCCAAGACCCAGTCGGCGTTGGCTCCGAACGGCGCGTCGGTCATGAACACATTCGGATCGGCCGCATGGATCTTCTTGCCCGCATCGGCAAACTCGGCCCAGGTGGTGGGCGGCGTGATCCCCTGCTTGTCGAAGATGTCCTTGCGATAGAGCATCGCCATCGGACCGTAATCCTGCGGCGTGGCGTTGACCACATCGCCCATGGCGACCTGCGCCCATAGGCCTTCGGGGAACTCGCCCTTATGGGCATTGGCGTACTGGCCGATGTCTGCGAGGGCGTCGACCTGGCGGAAGCTCTCGAGGTGCTGGTATTCGATCTGGGCGACGTCCGGCAGGCCGCTGCCCGCCTGCAGGCCCGCGCGGAGCGCGTTATACAACGGGTCCCCCTGGCCGGGATTCACGAGTTCGATCTGGATGCCCGGATGCGCGGCGTTGAACATGTCTACCTCAAGCTGGAGATTCGGCACCCACGACCACACAAGCACCTTGACGGGCTCGGCACCGCGAACTGCCGCAGGCAGACCCGCTACCGCGACGCTCGCACCGGCAACTTTCAAGAAGTCACGACGCTGCATCATCCGCCCAAGCGGATTGAAAATCTTCGTCATTGAAGTCCTCCCACGAAAGATCCGCTCCCACACGACGCAGGGCGCAGTTTTTCTTTCAGTTAGAAACTTAATGCCGACAGACAGTCGCTGTCAATTGCGATCGATTGATCGCCAGTCGGCCATCACGAGGCTGTCGGCAGGGTTGAGGGTCGTTGCATCGAGCACCAGGCGCACCGCTCCAAGCACGATGTCGCGGTGCCCCAGCGCGCCTGTCACGAGGCGCGGCGGGTCGTACACATTGCCCTTGAGGCGGTGCCGCAGCACGTCGAGCACCAGATCACCGCCGCCGACGATACGGCCCGCCAGTACGATGATTTCCGGGTTCATGAAGGCAGCAACACTGCCCACCGCCATCGTCGCATAGTCCAGCAACTCGGTGACAACCGGCGCGATTTTGTCCGCCTGCCGGTCGGTGACGGCGGCCAGGGTGAGCTTTCCCGCCGCATACTGGGTGTTGGCCTCTTCGAGCATATTGGTCGCCTGTTCGGGGATGCCGAAAAAGCGCAGCGATTGCTTGTCGCCCAGATGTTCGAACGGCCGCCCGGTCAGGAGGGGGTCGTCGAGATACCAGCCGAGCTCGCCCGCCGCATGCGAGTGCCCGCCATAAAGCTTGCCGTCGATCACGACGCCCGCGCCGGCGCCGGGCCCGATCGAGAGGCTCACGACGCTGTCGGCGCCACGCCCGGCCCCGAATCCCCATTCGCCCACGGCGGCGAGGTTGCGCCCGTTCTCGACGACGATGGGCATCTGAAAATGCTCGCTGAGCCGCGCCCGCAACGGCATGTCGCGCCAGCCGAGCCCGAGCGTCAGCACCACTTCGCCCTCCGGCTGCCTGACGATCGAGGGCAGGCCAATGCCGATGCCGCGAATGGTCTGGCCGCGCGGGCGGGGGGCCGCCATCAGCCGGCGGATCAGGCCGACCAGCTTCTCGAAATTGCGCTCGCCATCATCGTCGGCCGTCTCGTGCATTTCTGTCTGCACGAGGCCTTCGAGATTGGCCACGGCGCCGTAGAACTCGCCCTTGCCGGCCTCGATGCCAATGATCGCATGCGCCGCACCGCGGAACTTGATGCGCGCCCGCGGCCGGCCCCGGACATTGGCCTCGTCAAACCCGTCATACGCCACCAAATCCTCGGCAATCAGATCCTCGATCACCCGCATTACCGTCGGCAGGCTGATGTTCAGCCGCTCGGCGAGGCTCGAGGGCGAAATCACTCCTTCGGTGCGGATCAAATCCACAACGGCCGAACGATTGAGTCGGCGTAACAGGCTCGACGTCGTGGGCTGGCGCTTCATTCATGGACCAGTTGCAAAAGGCCGGCGGACCGGCAACGAGCGTCGGCATAGACCAGAACCGTGCCAGAGTCCGCCTTTTTCTGATGACGCCGAACGTCAGTTGTCGCTCCGGAGGGAAAGCTGCCGAGGTAGCCCGTTCGATGATTACGGCGATCCGTGGCGGGCGCCCAAGCCCTCCGGAGTCACTGCCCTTACTCGTGCAAACAACTGACTCCGGTTGCTTCAATCGGTTATGAGCTCGCCCGCCCAACATCAATGACCGCTTTTGGCGCAGAGATACCTCACGCAGAAAGCAATGTGGTGTCTGCTTTCGAGCAGAGGCAACGGCTGGCTCTGGGACCGACATGAGGCGCATTGCTGCCATTCGGTAGAAGATAAATGCCATCAGCGAATGGCTGGATCAGCTTCTTGAATCAATCTAGGCGAACCGCTTCGTAACCCATTGACAAATAACGATTAAGTTAGTCGCCGAGGGTCAGCGTTTTCTGCACAAAATCAATACGTTAGCGGATGGTTCGCCAAGCCGTTTCCTTCGTATTCTCTCGTATGGTCTGGCGAACCGAAGAAGGAGCCCGACTAATGCGGACCACAAATCCGCAAGCCGTATTGGAGAGACAGATGCGGCCGTGTCACCGCACCCCGAGTCTCTCGCTACCTGGTGCCGATGGCGACCGCGCGCCCGGTTTCAGAACGATGGCGTCGATCACTTCTGTCTCCATCGGCAGGTCTGGGCGTTGACCCGCGGCGGAATCGAGTGGCGTTCGCCAACTCCCAGTGGCACAATCCGCCAGCAATCGGCGAGGCGAAAATGACACGCGTAGTGATCATCGGCGGCAGCGGGCATGTCGGCACGTACCTAGTGCCGCGGCTGGTCGAGGCCGGATATGAAGTGGTCAATGTCAGCCGCGGCCAGCGCGCAGCCTATACGCTGAATGCGGCGTGGAAATCGGTCGAGCCCGTAGTGATCGATCGCGACACGGAGGAGAAGGCTGGCACATTCGGCGAGAAGGTCCGCGCGCTGAAGCCCGATATCGTGGTGGACATGATTTCCTTCACCCTCGACAGCACCAGGCAGATCGTTGGTGCGCTGCGAGGCGAGGTGCAGCACTTCCTCCATTGCGGCACCATCTGGGTCTATGGGCACAATACCGCAATCCCCGCGACAGAGGACCAGCCGAAAAATCCGTTCGGCAGCTATGGCACGCAAAAGGCCGAGATCGAGAGCTGGCTGCTCAACGAAGCCAGGCGGAACGGTTTTCCAGCCACGGTGTTTCGTCCCGGCCATATCGTGGGGCCTGGCTGGGAGCCGCTCAATCCGGCGGGGCACTTCGACGTAGGTGTGTTCTCCCAGATCGCCCGTGGCGAGCCGCTGGTGCTGCCCAATCTTGGCAACGAGACAGTGCACCACGTGCATGCCGACGACGTAGCACAGATGGTGATGCGCGCCATTGTGAGCTGGAGCAACGCGGTGGGCGAGGCCTTCAACACCGTCTCGCCTCAGGCGATCAATCTGCGCGGCTACGCCGAGGCCCTGTACAACTGGTTCGGCCACGCCCCGCGGCTGAGCTACGAGCCGTTCGATACGTGGAAGGGCAAGCAGACCGAAGAAAACTGGCGCGCCACCTGGGAGCACATTGCACGCAGCCCGAGCCATTCGATCGCCAAGGCGCGGAACCTCCTGGGCTACGACCCGCGGTATTCGTCGCTTCAGGCAGTGTATGAGTCCGTCGAGTGGCTGGTGGCGAACGGGAAACTCAGCCGGTAGGAGTGCCCAGATACTTCTCAGCCTCGGCACAGGTCGAAACCCGCATTGCGTCTATCAAATGAGAATGCGGGTTGTTCTCGCCAAGCGTGGCTTGAACTTTGGAGGGCTGATGGGAGGAACTGATGGATCTCAAGAAACTCATCACTGCCGGTCAGAGCAGTGACCGTGCTGCCTTTTGGCATTGCTCGTTTTGCCTTGCGGCGAGGTGACCCTCAACCTTTCCGCTCCTGCTTGGCTCTGGCAAAGCCCCGATCCGTCGCGATAAATCGCTCAAGCATGGGCACAATCAGGCGAACAGGATCAGTGGGCGGCTGACCCGCGTCGCGGCCAAGGATCTCAGCATATCTGGACAGATCGCGGTGCAGCGGCGCCGGCAGTTCCACTGTGACCTTAACCGGCTTGTCGTCTGCAATCGGACCGAGTTTCAGCTTGGCCATTTTCAGCCTCCGTAGGGTTCGAGCACGAGATCGCGCGTCACGACGACACGCACACTGACGCCCGGCCGTATCGTCAGCGTCGGTGCGATGTTGAGTTGGCGCTGGACGATCTGCTGGCCCACCTGGCTGAGGCTGTCGGAGGCGCCGCCGCGCAAGGCGCGCACGATGTCACTTTCCTGGCCGGACGAGCCGGCCTCAGCGCCAACGCTAAGGATGGTGGTGAGTGCGGCCGCCTTGAACAGCTCGGCCCAATGGTAGTCGACGCCGTCCTCAAGGCCAGCATAGCCTTGGGCGTCAGTGCCAGGCTGGCGTTCAAGAACAATGGAGCGTCCGTTGGGAAAGACCAGACTGCTCCAGACGAGCAGCACGCGACGCTGGCCGAAGCCGACCCCATTGTCGTACTGGCCAATGACACGCGTACCTTGCGGGATCAGCAGCGAGCGACCCGTGGGACTGTCATAGACATTTTCGGTCACCTGGGCGGTGATCTGACCGGGCAGATCGGAACGGATACCGGTGATGAGGGCCGCCGGGATGAAGGCCCCAGCCTGAAGCACATAGTGCGATACCGGCGGCGTGACGCGATCCGGCGCCACGGTGCGCCGATCAGCGGCCGCATTCAAAAAGCCAAGCTGGCGGTCTTGCGTGGTCGACTGGCCGATCTGACCGGCAAGGTCAGGGCCGCCAAGGTTCGGCGGGGAAGTTCCTGCGGGCGGGGTTTCGGCCATCGCCGCCGTTGACTGCCCTGTCTGGAAGAAGACACGCGAGGTTCGGGCCGCCTCCTCTTCCGCCCGCCGGCGCTGTTCCGCCTCATCGACCATGGGTGTCGCGATCGTTGGCGGCACGACGGGCTGTCCCTTGTTCTGCGCATCAAGGATCGGCCGGCCAAGATCGCCAGGCAGCGGCGGCCCAAGAACAGGGCCGGTATAGTCGCGCGGCAGGCTGGCCAGTCCGTCGGCGGGCTGCCTGTTGGACGTCGAGTACAACTCGTCGCCATGCCTGCCGGTTTCACTCGTCTGAAGCGCGTAGATCAGCGCGCCGCCGACGCCAAGCGATGCACATAAGCCGATGCCGGCGAGCACCTTGCGCGACAGGCGCGTGACGCGCGGCGGATCGGCGCGAAGCTGCATGGGGGCAGCCGGGATTTCGTTCTCGTTCACGAGTGCTCCCCTCCCCTTTGACGAAATGCGTTCTTTGCATTCGGCGCCGCGTTGGTGCCTGACATCCACAGACCTCTCCTCGTGGCATCGGTGCGGACGATCCTGACGGTCTGCTGTCGCTTGCCACTGCCAAGCCGCAATTCCGCCGCGCCAAAGAGACGGTCGACGATCAGGGTGTTCTGATAGACGCGGCTGTTGGCAATCTCGGCCTCTCCGTCCGGGCCGATGACGAAGATGGGCGGCATCTCGCCTTGCACGATCCCGCGTGGAAACTCGACATAGACCCGCCTGCCGTCGTCATAGACGCTGACGGGCGTCCAGGAGGGCGCGTCGCCGGTGAGACCATAGCGGTAGTTGCGTGCGGTGATGGCGGGAATCACCGGTGTCACGGGGATCGCCCGCGCTTGTCCGGCCGGCGGCGCGGGATAGGCCCATGACACGGCGGGCATGTACGGCTTCTCGCCCGATTGCAGCTCGATCATGTAGCTGCGCCGGTCGGTGGTGATGACAAGATTGGTGTTGATGTCCGAGCGCGAAGGCTTGACCAGCACATGGACGCGCCTGGTGACGCCCGCTCCGCTTTCGGTGTCACCGATGATCCAGCGCGCGGTATCGCCCGCCGCGATCGGACCTTCGCCGGTCAGGCTTTCGCCAGGCTCAAGCGCGATGTCCGTTATCTGTCCTGGAGCGGCATAGACCTGATAAAGGGCTCCTTCACTCCAAGGATAAATCTGGATGGCGTTGTAATAGCCCTCACGACGCGGCTGGACTCGCGCCGCCGCGTTGGCGTTCTCGACGCGCGCCACCGGCGTGCTGCCGGCGACACCGCCGCGGGCCGGGACCCACCCTGGTGGAACGTGCAGCGGTTTTGGCCTTTCATCGAGCGCGGCTGCCGGAGCGGCGGGCAAAGGCGGCACGTAGGCATCATAGGAGACCTGAGGTGGTTTCTGCGGTGTGGCGCAACCGGCAAGCATGGAGCCCGACAGCAACACCACGGCAAACGCCGACCTTTTCAAAGCCGGAGTGGCGATGACAGACAATGGCAGGTTCATTGGCTCATCTCCCGGGACCAGTTGATGGCGTTGACGTAGATGCCGAGCGGATTGGCGCGAAGACGTTCGGCGTCGTTTGGCATCTGTGTCACGATCGTCAGGATCGCCGTCCAGCGCTCGGTGCCGGAAAGCTGGCCGTTTTCGTAGTGGTGCTCGATCCAGGCGACACGAAAGGAGCCCGGTGAAGCCCTGATGACCGACGAAATATCCACCGCGACCTGCTGCTTGCCGACCCTGGAGAAAGGGTCGTTGGCGCGGGCGTAGTCGTTGAGCGCTGCGGCGCCCTGGTCGGTGGTCCAATCATAGGCGCGCAGCCAGTCCTGGCGCAGGATGATCGGATCGGCGGGGATGGAGCGCACCTGTTCGACAAAGCGGGCGAGATGCCACGCTATCTGAGGATCAGTCGGCTTATAATCCGCGATGGCGGGCGCGGTCGCTTGAACCTGGCCCATCTTGTCGACCTGCACGACCCAGGGCACGACAGTACCGCGGCCCAATTGCCAGACCAGTGACGTGGAAAGGCCTGCCGACAAGATGAGCGACCCGAACGCCATGGCGCGCCAGTTGCGTGCCTGCACGCGAGCAGAGCCGATGCGTTCATCCCAGATCTGCTCCGCCTTTTGATAGGGGGTTTCCGGTCGAGGGGTCTTGCCGTAGTGGACGTCGGGGCGCCTAAAGATATTCATCTTGTCATTTGCCTTCAGAAAGAGAAATCGAAGCTCCGCCGCCATGGCTGTCGCCGCCGCGTACCGCGTGGGCGGCGGTCTGGGCGCCATGAGAGAGGCGTTGAGAGCGCTGCAAGCGTCTGGCCCATTCCGGCTGTCCGTGAGAGCCGGATGGCTTGCCCGCGCCGGACGCAGGAGCTGCGGCTGACAACGCGGCGCCGCCGATCGTTCCCATGGTGGTCGACGAACCGCCGGTGATTTCAGCCGCCGAACTGGCGCCGAAGGCGAAGCTGGACTTAATCGACTGACCGGTGTTTGCGGCAGCGCGCTTGAGGGGGGAGGAGGCTGCCGCAGCGCCAGCACGCGCAATGCCGCCCAAGCCGGAGGCGATGCCTGCCGCGCCAGTCTGGCCGGCAGCGCCAAGCGTATAAGCGGCCGAGGCGCCGCCAGCGAGTGACGTCCCGCCACGCGCGGCTGACATTGCGCCCGAGAATGCGGCTGTCCCACCTCGTGCCGCCAGGCCGGCTGCGCCATAGCCCGCAACCGCCATGCCGCCCGCGGCAAGGCCAGTGCCGACGGCCGCACCGGCGCCAAGCTGCGGTCCACCCGCGACGAGGCCGTTGGCGATGCCGGGACCGAAGATGCCCAGGCCAAGCAGCGACAGCGCCGCCAATACGATCGCCATGGCCTGGTCGATGGTGGGGCTCTCACCGCCGAAGCCTTGGGTGAATTCGCCGAAGAGCGTCGATCCGATGCCGATGACGACGGCAAGCACCAGAACCTTGATGCCGGACGAGATGACGTTGCCGAGCACGCGCTCGGCCATGAAGGCAGTCTTGCCGAAGAGGCCGAAGGGGATCAGCACGAAGCCGGCCAGCGTCGCCAGCTTGAACTCGATCAGCGTCACAAAGAGCTGTACCGCCAAAATGAAGAAGGCGAGCAGGACAAGCGCCCAGGCAAAGAGCAGGCAAGCAATCTGGATGAAGTTTTCAAAGAAGGAGACGTAGCCCATCAAACCGGAGATCGCCTCAAGCAATGGTCGTCCCGCATCGAGACCGGTTTGCGCCACCTTGCCGGGGTGCAGCAGGTCCTGTGCCGAGAAACCGGTTCCACTCGCCTTCAGACCAAGACCGGAGAAACTCTCGAATACGATTTGAGCGAGACCGTTCCAGTTGGATATCAGATAGGCGAAGACACCGACGAAGAGCGTCTTCTTGACGAGCCGCGCAAGAATGTCGTCATCAGCGCCCCAGCTCCAGAAGAGCGCGGCGAGCGTCACGTCGATGATGATCAGCGTGGTGGCGACGAAGGCGACCTCGCCGCCGAGCAGGCCGAAACCGCTGTCGATGTAGCGGGTGAAGGTGGCCAGGAATTGGTCGATGACACCGGTATTGCCCATATCTATCGGGCCTCGTGCAGGGCAGCATCCGGCGCCTCCGGCTCGCCCATCGGATGCCCCGATGGCTTTTTGAGACCGAGGAAGCGATCACGCTGTTCGGCCCACAGCCGCGCGCATCCATCGTCACGCAGGGCAGCCACGCCGAGGACCTGGCAGCGGCGAAGACCATCGCGCAGCGGATTCGGCATCAAGCCCGCGGTTATGTGCGCGCCCTCGCCCGCCGGCTTGTTCTCCTTCCGGCTCATACCGAGCGCGGCCGCCGTGACGGCGGCCGCGACAAAGATGACTGCCACCAWGCGAGCGAGGGTTTTTCCGTCCATGGCCTTCGATCTCAGCGGTTGAACATCTGGACCGAGCCGGCCTCGTAGCCGGAGCCTGGCGTCAGGAAGCGGCGGCGTTGCTCGCGGCCCTGATCGACCGCGGCGGCACGCTCAGCCTCAGTCAGAGCCTGGGCGCGGCCGTTGGCGGCGACCACAGCGGTCAGGTCCGCGAGCTGCTGGCCCTGGAGCGCAAGAAGCTGATTGCCAGCCTGCGTCGCCTGCAGCGCTCCGGTCGCCGATTGGCTGGCGCCGACCAGCGCCGACATCTGCGCGCGGCCGGTCTCGATGTTTCCAACGACGCCCGCCTGGACGCGCATGGCGTCCTGAAGGCCGCCCACCGTGTTTTGCCAGCGCGAGCGCGCGTCCGTGACGAGCTCCTGGTCGGATGCAGAGAGCGAGACGCTGCCGTATTGCTGCTGAAAGGCCTTGTCGACCTGCTGGACGTCGAAGGCGATGTTTTGTGCTTGCCCGAGAAGCTGTTGGGTGCGCTGCACCGACTGTTGCAATTGCTGCAGCGAGGACAAAGGCAGGCTCGCCAGGTTGCGCGCCTGGTTGATCAGCATCTGGGCCTGGTTCTGCAGCGAGGTGATCTGGTTTGTGATCTGCTGCAGCGAACGCGCGGCCGTCAGAACATTCTGGGAATAGTTCGATGGATCAAACACGATGAAGGCATAGGCTGGCGCAGTCACCATCGGCGAGATCGCGAGCGGCGCGGCGAGCATCGCCGCGACCAGAAAGATGGCGCGCGGGCGGCTTTGACGAACAGTCATGGTTGGGGATCCTTTTCAGGTTGGGGAAGGGTCAGGTTGGGAATGAGGTCGGCGGCCCAGCCGACGTCGCGGGCACGCAGCCAGGCCGCCAGGAAGCCGTGGCGGCCATGCTCGGCGATGATGCTGCCGATCAGGGCCTGATCGCTCTTCGAGGACGCGGCGCAAAGTGCCAGCCCGACCTCGGACAGGCCGAGCTCGAAGAGACGGTTGCCGCGACGGGACTGGCAGTAGTAATCGCGCTTGGGTGTCGCTCGTGCCAGGATTTCGATCTGGCGGTCGTTCAGGCCGAAGCGCCGATAGATGGCGGTAATCTGCGGCTCAACCGCGCGCTCATTGGGCAACAGCAGCCGGGTTGGACAGCTTTCGATGATCGCCGGCGCAATGGTCGAATTGTCGATATCGGCAAGTGACTGGGTGGCGAAGACGACGCTGGCGTTCTTCTTGCGCAGCGTCTTCAGCCACTCGCGCACCTGCCCGGCAAACCCCTCGTCATCGAGGGCAAGCCAGCCTTCGTCGATGATGAGCAGCGTTGGACGCCCGTCGAGCCGATCGCCGATGCGGTGGAACAGATAGGACAGGACAGCCGGCGCGGCTTGCGTGCCCACCAGTCCTTCGATCTCGAAGGCCTGCACGGATGCCTGGCCGAGGTGTTCAGCCTCGGCGTCGAGCAATCGGCCGTGAGCGCCTCCGACACAGTACGGGCGCAATGCCTGTTTCAGCTCATTGGCTTGCAAGAGCACACTGAGCCCGGTGATGGTGCGCTCCTCGACGGGAGCCGAGGCAAGCGACGTCAGCGCCGCCCAGATATGCTCCTTTGCGTCCGGGGTGATCTGGATGCCCTCGCGCATCAGGATCGCGACGATCCAGTCAGCCGCCCAGGCGCGCTCGTATGTGTCATGAACCCGGGCGAGCGGCTGCAGCGAAACGGACGCGTCCACGCCTTCGGTGAGGTGCCCGCCGAGATCGTGCCAGTCGCCACCCATGGCGAGTGCCGCGGCGCGGATAGAGCCGCCGAAATCGAAGGCGAATATCTGAGCGTTGCGGTAGCGGCAGAACTGCAGCGCCATCAGCGCGAGCAGCACCGACTTCCCAGCGCCAGTGGGGCCGACGACCAGCGTATGACCGACATCGCCGACATGAAGGACCAACCGGAACGGGGTCGAGCCTTCGGTCTTGCCGTAAAGCAAGGGAGGACTGACCAGATGCTCGTCCCGTTCCGGCCCCGCCCACACGGCAGACAGCGGCATCATGTGGGCGAGATTGAGCGTTGAGATGGGCGGCTGACGGACATTGGCGTAGGCGTGCCCGGGCAAGGAACCGAGCCAGGCGTCGACGGCGTTGACGGTCTCGGCAATCGCCGTGAAGTCGCGGCCCTGGATGACCTTCTCGACAAGCCGTAATTTCTCGTCGGCCACGCGCGGGTCGCTATCCCATATAGCGACGGTCGCGGTGACATAGGCCATGCCCGCCATGTCGGCGCCGAGCTCCTGCAACGCAGTGTCGGCGTCGGCCGCCTTGTTGGCGGCGTCGGTGTCGAGGAGGGCTGACGCTTCGTTGGTCATCACCTCCTTGAGGATCGAGGCGATGCTCTTGCGCTTCGCAAACCATTGCCGCCTTATCCTGGTCAACAGGCGGACAGCGTCGACCTTGTCGAGCAGGATCGCGCGGGTCGACCAGCGGTAAGGGAAGGCCAGCCGATTGAGGTCATCGAGCAGGCCGGGTGTCGTGGCGGTCGGGAAGCCGACAACCGAGAGCACGCGAAGGTGCTTGTCGCCAAGTCGCGGCTCGAGCCCGCCGGCGAGCGGTTCATCGGCCAGCAGCGCATCGAGATAGATCGGCGTCTCGGGGACGCGCACCTTATGGCGTTTGGTCGAGATCGTCGAATGCAGGTAGGTGAGCGTTTCGCCGTCATCGAGCCAATGGCATTCCGGCATGAACCCGTCGAGCAGGGACAGCACGCGCTCTGTCCGATCGACAAAGGCGCGCACGATCTCGCCCGGATCCGCGTCCGACTGGTCGCGCCCCTCATAAAGCCACCCCTCGGCGCGCGTGGCGTCTTCGGGCGGTGGCAAAAACAGGAATGTGAGAAAGTAGCTCGATACGAAATGAACCCCCTCCTCGTCGAAATCGGCTTTGCGCTCGGCATCGAGCAAGCTGGAGGCCGCATTGGGAAACTGGCTCTCGGGATAAGGAGCCGCTTCGTGCCGCTGCGCTTCAACGAAGATACTCCAGCCCGAGCCGAGGCGACGAAAGGCATTGTTGATGCGCGACGCCACCGCAACCAGCTCTGCCGCGACGGCGGAGTCGAGATCGGGGCCGCGAAACCTCGCGGTGCGCTGAAAGCTTCCATCCTTGCTGAGCACGACGCCCGGCGCGACGAGAGCTGCCCAAGGCAGATAGTCGGCAAGGCGAGCAGCGGTTCGGCGGTATTCGGCAAGGCTCATCATAGCGGCGCCCTCAAACCGAAAAATGTCCGGGGAGCCGCAGGTGCCGGCGCCCAACCTCGAAAAACAACGGATCGCGCCTGGCGGCCCATACCGCCGTGAAATGTCCGATTGCCCAGATGAGCAGACCGACCAGCCACAGCCGCAGCCCAAGACCGACCGCGCCCGCCAGCGTGCCATTCAGGATCGCGATCCCGCGCGGCGCGCCGCCGAGCAGGATCTGCTCGGTCAGCGCCCGGTGGACGGGCACCGTCCACCCCGGTATGGCGTCGAGTTGTTCGAGAGCGGTTGTCATCAGATCAACGCTCCGCCGCCGAACGAGAAGAACGACAGGAAGAAACTCGACGCCGCAAAGGCGATCGAAAGGCCAAAGACGATTTGGATGAGCCGCCTGAAGCCGCCCGAACTGTCGCCGAAGGCCAGCGTCAGGCCGGTGACGATGATGATGATGACGGCCATGATCTTGGAAACCGGTCCCTCGACCGACTGCAGGATCTTTTCGAGTGGCTGTTCCCACGGCATCGAGGAGCCTGACGCATGGGCGCTCGACGCGACCAGGAGATTGACGGCAAGGGCGGCGGCCCCCGCGGCCAGGTGGCGGTGGCAGTGTGCAAGGAGGCGGATCATGAGGTTTCTCCTGGGTTGATCGGTGTGGCTTGAGCAATGCGATAATCGCCGTCAGGGCCGAGCCCCTCGACCCGGACGAGTTCGCTAAGCCGTCGCGCGGTGCCACGTCCCGACAGGACGGCGACGAGGCCGATCGTGTCGGCGATCAACGCACGCGGGACAGTGACGACGGCTTCCTGGATAAGCTGCTCAAGGCGGCGCAGGGCGCCGATGCCGGAGCCCGCATGAAGGGTGCCGATGCCGCCGGGGTGCCCGGTTCCCCATGCCTTCAGCAGGTCGAGGGCCTCGGAGCCACGCACCTCGCCGATGGGAATGCGATCGGGCCGCAGGCGCAGCGAAGAGCGAACCAGGTCGGCGAGCGTGGCGACGCCATCCTTGGTGCGCATTGCGACAAGGTTGGGCGCGGCGCACTGCAGTTCGCGGGTGTCCTCGATGATGACAACCCGATCCATCCCTTTCGCCACTTCGGCGAGCAGCGCGTTGGTGAGGGTGGTCTTGCCAGTCGATGTGCCGCCGGCGACAAGGATGTTCGCGCGACCGGCAACCGCGGCGCGCAATATCGCGGCCTGACCGGCGGACATTATGCCTGCCGCGACGTAGTCATCGAGCGTGAACACGGCTACGGCGGGCTTGCGGATCGCGAAAGCCGGTGCTGCGACGACGGGCGGCAACAAGCCCTCGAAACGCTCGCCGGTCTGCGGCAACTCGGCCGAGACACGCGGGGAACGGGAATGGACCTCGGCGCCGACATGATGGGCGACCAGGCGCACAATCCGCTCGCCAGCGGCAGGCGCCAGCATTTCCCCTGTATCGGCCAAACCTTCCGAAAGCCGATCTACCCAGATGCGGCCATCCGGGTTCAGCATTATTTCAACGATCGCGGGATCGTCGAGAAACCGGGCGATGGCCGGTCCGAGCGCGGTGCGCAGCATGCGCGAGCTGCGCGCGCGTCCCTCGGTATCGTTGTGCGAGATAGCCATCCTGTCCCCGTCTGAGCCGGGAACGCGTCAAACAACGCCCGGTCGGGGACGATCAAAAGAGCCCTGAAGCGATCCGATTCAACGGGTTTCAGCCGTCATCGTAGCGTAGCGTGCAATTACCGGCCAACGGCGGCGGCGACGGCCGTTGCGCCATAATGTAAACTTTCGCAATAATTTGTACATGTTTATTGACAGTCGACTCCGGCCGGGTTTATGAGAGAGCCGCCGATGGCCTGCTCCTACAGGCATCGTTCTTTCCACGGCGCGGAGGATGTCATGAGGTCCGGTCCGGAGGGCGCGATGTCTCGGCGCAAAACCGCCCTCCTCAAGCACGCCGACACGATACTGACATCGTCGCCGCCCGCCTCGACGAAGAGTGGTGGGACCCCATGAACATGCTCCACATCTGGCTGGGCATTCTGCAAGGGCTGGGTATCACCGCACAGGTCACGGCCTATGGCCTGGTCTTTGCAGTCCCCTTCGCGCTCGTCTTCGGCGTCGCGCAGTTTCTGACCACCGGCATGACGCGCTTTCTGGTTACCTCCGTGATCGAATTCTGGCGCAGCTCAGCGGTCGTCGTCCTGCTCTTCTTCTTTTACTACGTGCTGCCGGTGATGGGGGTCACTCTGTCGGCGCTGACCGTCAGTGCATTGGTGCTCGGTCTCAACACCGGCGGCTATGCCAGCCAGGCGGTTCGCGCCGGGCTGCAGTCCCTGCCCGCCGGCCAACGCGAGGCGGGCATGGCGCTCGGCCTCTCGCGCCCGGCGATCCTGCTTCTGATCGAGCTGCCGCAGGCGCTGGTCGCGATGAGCCCGACCTTCGTCAACAACCTTATCCAGCTCGTCAAGGCGACGTCCCTCGTCTCGCTGGTCACGCTGACGGACATGACCTTCCGCGCCAAGGAAATCGCGCAGACCGACTACGACCCCGTCGCGATCTATTCGGCGCTGCTGCTGGCCTTCTTCGTCGTCTGTTATCCGATCGCACTTGCCGGCCGCTGGCTCGAGGCGCGGGTCAATCCTGAAAGAGGAACGCCGCGTGGGATTTAACCTCGATTTCGCACTATCGACCGTCCCAACGATCATCGGAGCGATCGGAACGACCCTGCTCGCAACCGTCTTGAGTTGCCTCGGCGCCTCAGTGCTTGGTTTCACTTTCGAAATGATCCGCCGCGGGGGCGGTGCGACTGGCCTCGCCGTCCGCTTCCTGATCGACTTCATCCGCTCGACGCCGGTTCTGGCCTGGCTCTATTTCCTGTATTTCGTCCTGCCCTTCTACGGGATCCGGCTTGGCGCCATGACGGTCGGCATACTGGGGCTGAGCCTGTACTACAGCGGCTATCTGGCGGAGGTGTTCAAAGCGGGCATCGACGCGATCCCGAAAGGCCAGCAGGAAGCGGCCAGAGCCTTGTCGCTCACCCGCCGCGACACGGTCGTTTTCGTCATCGCGCCGCAGATGTTGCGCAACGTCGCCGCACCGTTGGGCAACTATCTTGTGTCGATCCTCAAGGCGACGCCCTATCTCGCGATCCTGGCCGTGCCCGAAATGCTCGGACGCGCCTTCGATATTGCTTCTGAAACCTATCGATACGCAGAGCCGTTGACCGTTGCCGGCATACTGTTTCTCGCTCTGGCCTTGCTCATCTCTTATGGCGTGAAGCGCGTCGAGCAGCGCCTGCTTGCAGCTGGACGCCACTGATGATCGCTCAGGCCCCACATCCCGTCCCGGCCGTTCAATCCATTCCTCACGTCCGGATCGACGGCCTCAACAAATGGTTCGGTGTCCTGCACGTTTTGAAAAACATCGATCTATCCGTACGGCCGGGCGCACGCATCGTGGTTTGCGGACCGTCCGGCTCCGGCAAGTCGACCTTGATCCGCTGCATCAACGGTCTCGAGCCTTTCCAGAATGGAACGATCGAGTTCGAAGCGGCAACTCTGAGAAAAGATGGCCACGATACCACGAAGGCGCGCCGGCAGACAGGCATGGTGTTTCAGAGCTTCAACCTGTTCCCACACCTCACCGTGCTCGCCAACTGCACGCTGGCGCTGCGCCGGGTTCTCCTGAAACCAGCACGGGAGGCCGAAGAGATCGCCATGCAGCATCTGACAGCAGTGCGCATCCCCGAAAAGGCGCAGGCCTACCCGGCCCAGCTCTCGGGCGGCCAACAACAAAGGGTGGCGATCGCGCGCGCGCTTTGCCTCAATCCCCGCATCATGCTGTTCGACGAACCCACCTCGGCGCTCGACCCGGAAATGATCAAGGAAGTACTCGACGTCATGATCGCGCTCGCGAGCAGCGGCATGACCATGGTCTGCGTGACCCATGAAATGGGTTTCGCACGCGAAGTCGCCGATGAGATCGTTTTCATGGACGAAGGCCGCATCGTCGAGCATGCCTCGTCCAAAGACTTTTTCTCAGCAGGCGCTCACCCACGCGCCCGGCTGTTCCTGGATACCATCCTGAGCCATTGAGAGCCGACGCGTGTGAACCGGCGTGCCGGCGATCGGTGTGCAAGCGCGCCACATGCCGGAAGCGCCGAGCAGGTCACCACTCCGGTGCGAACGCGTAGCCAGCCGAGCGGACCGTCCGGATCACATCGCTTCCTACGGACGCCCGAAGCCTTTTGCGCAGCCTGGCTATATGAACGTCGACGCCCCGCACGTCGGTTGCGGCGGCATGTTCAGGCCACGCAGTCGCGACCAGTTCCTCGCGGCTGAAGACCTTGCCAGGCTGCGCCAAAAGGCTGCGCAAAAGCTTGAACTCGATCGGCGGCATGACGATTTCTTTTTGCCTGAAGAATGTCCGGTGGGTCTGCCGCTCCAGCCGGAAATCGCCATGCACCAACTCGCCCGAGTCCGTTTCGCGTGAAAGCTTCGCAAGGCCCGCTCTGCCATGCAGCCAGGCCAGAAGCTGTTCGGGGGCGAACGGCCGGGAAAATATCTCGTCGACGCCAGCCTTGATCAGGTCCAGATGCAGCTTGCCGGAACGCGGGGCAACCAGGCTCACGACCGGCGTCCCCTTGGTTGCGGCGCCAGACTTCAACCAGGCGCACTGTTTGACCACTGCACGGTCGCCTGGATGGCAGTCCATGATCACGGCAAGCGGGGCTGCCGCCTCGATGGCGCGTGCGATTTCCCGGTCTCCCGTGATCAGTCGAATCTCGAAGCCAGCTACCGAAAGTATGTGCCCGAAAACCAGGAAAAAATCCGGGTCCTTCGAGGAGATCAGGACCAGCGGCTTCATGAGTTCATCAACCGGGTTCGACACATCATAAGGCTGACTACAGCGCAAATGGGCGCGATGACAATATCCCTGGGCTCCTTTGAATCCTTTCAACCTTTCTGAGTCGTGCCTCGGCCCAAGTTTCGGGTGCTTATGGATAAGCGGGAATGCGTCGAGTGTGGACGGCAGCTTTGCGCCTCAAGTCGGTCGTTCAGGCGGCTTGCTGAGTCACCCAGAAGCTGCCGTTCAACACGGCGAGCAGAATCGGTCAAGAGGGCGGAAAGCCGCCTCACGATAGTGCAGTATAGCGGATGCAGCATGGTTGAAAAAGCGGACGTTCACACATAGAGCGTGACCTGCCACGGGACTTTCATCCATTCACGTGAGCTCCGTTCCGGACGGTCCTGAAGCTTGAGCTAGGTTTGCTGCACCGCGTTAAAGCATGCCGACGGATTCCGTCAGGAATGACGCAATCATCGGCAGAAGGGCGAATCAGGTGCTGGAGTTTCTGGCGTCGGGGCCTAAGTGATCGGGTTTTCCGGGTCTTTGCTCCATTTCCCAATCTGCAAGTAGATCGCGCAAGGTCGCCTCCGCGTCCTGCAGCCGTTGCCCCCGGCGTTGTGAGAGCATGAAGGTCAACGGACGGATGTGCCAGGCATGGCGCTGAATGGCGACAAGGGTGCCGGCCGCCAGATCGCCCGTGACCAGATCGCGCGGCATGTGGCCCCAGCCGAGGCCCGCGGTCAAAAAGTCATGCTTGGCGCTCAGGTCGTTGACATGCCACTTGCGCTCTCCGACCACGGCCACTTCGGTCTTGTCGGCGTTCGGGCGGTTGTCGGTGACGACAAGCTGCACATGCCGGCTGAATTCGTCGGTTGGAACTGGTGAGCGTGCTGCGGCCAGGGGGTGGGTCGGGGCGCAGACTGTGACCATCGACGTCTCTCCCAGCCAGTGCCGTTCGATGGCGTCAGGGTTCAACTCTGGCACGTCGGCGATGGAAATGGCCATGGAGCAGACGCCGTCGAGGACCAGCGCCTCGCCGCCCTGCATCGTCGTCATCCGCAGGCTGACTGCCACCATGGGCGAGAGGGTCTGCAAAGACTGAAGGCAGGCAATCAGATGCGGCCGGGGAAAATAGACGTCCGCCGCAATCGACAGCTGCGGTGCGCCGAACCGCGCGATGGCACTGGCGCGGGTCTTCATCTCTTCAGTGCGGGCGATGACCGATCGCGCGTCGGGCAGAAGGTTGCGCCCAGCAGCGCTGAGTTCGGCGCGGCGCGCATCCCGCTCGAAAAGCGCGACATCAAGCGCCTGCTCCAGCGCAGAGATGGCATGACTGACGGCGGACTGCGCCCGCATAAGTTTCTTGGCGGCACCCGAAAAGCTGCCTTCTTCGCAAACGGCCACGAAGGTGCGCAACTGGTTGATGGTGACGCTGTCCAGCAAATTCCCATCCAATCATTAGATGTATAGAAGCGAAATTACGTCAATTTACTGATGCAATCAAGAGCACTAAATATCGGTCATCAGTTGGCGATGGCGACCTTCCCAAGATTGCAGCCGCCCTGAGCCGGACAGAACAAACCTTCGATCAAGCCTCTCGTCAGGCCGTGCACTCGTGTCGGTGCCGGTCATCAGGAAAGAATTGACCATGCCTCACAGACCGAAAACCGGGTCGGGAAGCTGGATTGCGCGGATTGCCAACCGGCTCCGCCCGACCGCAGGCGGCCCCGTTTCCCAGACTCCCCTCCCCCTTTCAAAAAGGACTCCCCTCATGCCCACCCTTCTCGTCATCGAAGTCAGCCCGCGTTTTGATTTTTCAACCTCGCGCAAGCTGACCGAACGCTTCGTTGCGGCCTGGATGGCTGCCAATCCGCAAGGCAGGGTCATCACCCGTGACCTGGCCAAGGCGCCGGTTCCGCTGGTGGATTTCGCCTGGATCGGCGGGGCCTTCATGCCGGCCGACACGCACACAGCCGAAATGACGGCGGCCATCAGGGTGTCCGATGATCTGGTCGCGGAACTGAAGTCCGCCGACCACCTGCTGATCGCGACGCCGATGTTCAACTTCTCGATCCCGGCAGCGCTCAAGGCCTGGATCGACCAGATCGTGCGGGTCGGGGTGACGGTGGGCCCCGACAACAAGGGCCTTCTGACCGGCAAGCGCGCCGACATCATCCTGGCCACCGGCGGTGATTTCACGCCAGGCTCGCGCGTCGCGGGCTACAACCTTGCCAGCGGGTATCTGACCCAGGTGCTGGGGTGGATCGGGATCACGGACGTCAACATCACGCTGGCCGGCCGGAGCGTCGCGGGCGGCGTCGGCGAAACCGCGATCGAGGCCCTTGGCGCCACGGTCGAAGCCGCCGCCGTCCGAGCGACGGCCAGTGCCGCAGCGATGTGACACCGGGGATCGCCGCCATGATCTTTCAACCGCAAGTCGCCCAACGCGGCGTTGCCCGGATTGACGATCCAGTGACCACAGCGGGCTTCGTTTCCGGCCATCGGGTTCGGCGGTTGATCGGCAGCGACAATCCCGCCTTCAGCGATCCCTTTCTGCTGATGGGCGAGGACTGGATGCCGCATGGTGCCTATTCCGTTCATCCGCACCGCGGCATCGAAACCCTGACCTACGTCATCGAGGGGGTGGTCGATCATCACGACTCGGCCGGTCATCTCGGCTGGTTAGGGTCCGGTGATGCACAGTGGATGACAGCGGGGCGCGGCGTTCTGCACGAGGAAAGCGCGCCTCCGGGCACGATTGCCCACACGCTGCAACTCTGGATCAACCTGCCCGCCGCCGCCAAGATGACCGAACCACGGTATCAGCATCTGCGGGCGGTGGACCGGCCTCGGTGGGAGCGGGGCGGCACCCGTATCTCCGTCTTCTCGGGGCAAAGTCATGGGATTTCGGCCACTACGCTGAACCATGTCCCGGTGACCATGCTCAAGGTCGATCTGGGTCCGCGCGACGCTACGTCGATCGACCTTGCCGGAGAAGACAACGCCTTCCTTTTCCTCCTGGAAGGCAGCGTCCTTGTCGGACCGGGTGAAAGCCGCGTCAGTGCCGGGCAAATCGCTTGGCTTACGCGCCCGAACCAGCCGGAGCCGACAGAATTGACACTGCGCACGGACGATACGTCCGTGAGCCTTCTCGTCTTTGCGGGAAAACCCATGCACGAGCCTGTCGTCTTCGGCGGCCCTTTCGTGATGAACACCGCCGAAGAAATACGTCAGGCCCGCCGGGACTTTGCGCGCGGGACCTTCGCCTCCAACAGCCAAGCCACAGCAGTGGCGCAACCAAAAGGAAAATGACCATGACCTACAGCATCATCGGCACCGGCAACGTCGGCCTGACCCTCGCCGGGATATTCTCGCGCGCCGGCATCGACGTCGCTATTGCCAACACCCGCGGCCCAGCCACGATCGAGCCCCTGATCGCATCGCTTGGCCAGAGTGTGACGGCAGCCACGCTGGACGCGGCTCTCGAGGCCCACGTGATCTTCTTTGCCGTCCCTTTCCTCAACTTCAAGGATGTTGCCGCCACGCGGTCGGACTGGACCGGCAAGATCGTTATCGACGTCACCAACGCTGCCTTTCTGCCGCTCGACGTGCAGGAGCGCGAACTTCAGGGCCGCTTGTCGTCCGAGGTCAATGCAGATCGGGTCCCCGGCGCGAATCTCGTCAAGGCGTTCAACCAGTTGCCGATGAAGGGACTTGTAGCCCCGGTCATTCCGGATGGCCGCCGCGTCGTGTTCGTGTCGAGCGACGACGAGGCCTCCAGCGCTTTGGTCGCCAAACTGGTCTCCGACCTTGGCTATGCACCGATCGAATTGGGCAAGATCGCGGAAGGCGGGCGCCTGATCCAAGCCAGAAATGCCCTGATTTTCCAGAACCTGATCAAGGTCGGCTGAAAGCGTGTGAAGTTGGTTGAGATAGAAGAAATCCGTCGGACCGCCAGTCCATCTGGCGATCCGACAATGAACCATAGCATGTGATATCTGGACGAAGCCAAAGCTGGCAACGGCCGAGGTCTTGGCACCGGTCTTTTTTCGATGTTTCGGGCCAGTAGTCGGCAAAGGACCTTCGGTCCTGTTTGATGCTCCGGTAGGTGTGATCGCGCCCGCTTGGAGCCTGACGGCTTGCACGGTTGAGCGACACGTCAGCATCGGCGGCATTGTCCAACTGAAAATGCTGCGGCCGGCGAGAATGGCTGGTACGGAAAAGCCACAATGCGGCTTGCCACGGCCGCCGACGGTCGGCAATGGGCCGGAACCGTCGGTGGGCGCGGCATGGGGGAATGTCCTCTGTGGATGGCTCCCGCGATGCAAGGGGTGATTTGACGTTTCTGACGATTGGGTCAGGTGCGGTCTTCTGTCCGGCCTGTTGATGCAGTCGTTCATGTTGACCGCTGGCCTTGATGGTATCCGCGAGTCAGGTCCCACTCTGCTTTGCGGGCAATGATGCCCACGACATTCGCACGGGTTATCCCAGCTCCCGGTATGACCGGTTCGCCATCACATCTCATCGCCCTTGCAACT
>NZ_JBFUDW010000007.1:0-389824 GCF_056404515.1 Mesorhizobium sp. P2_C7
GGGGGGCTTGAGGGCGGCTACTGGAACGTGGTCACCACGCCGATGCCGATGCCTTCGAAGCCGCCCATGGCCATCAGGGCGGCCGGAGCCTCTTCGAGGCTGAGCCTCTTGCTGACCAGAAGTTCGGGCTTCAGCTTGCCGCTGCCAATCATCGCCATGATCGCCGGATAGCGGTAGGCCTGCATGCCCAGGCTGCCGAGGATTTCGAGCTCGAAGGCGATCACCTGATCCATCGGCACCTGTGCCCTGGCATGCTCGCCCAGCATCAGCCCGACCTGCACGTGGCGGCCGCGCCGGCGCAGATTGGCGATCGAGTTGAACGAGGTCGTCGAGTGGCCGAGCGCATCCATCGACATATGCGCGCCGCCCTTGGTGATCTCCCGGACCGCCTCGACCACATCGGGCGTCGTCGAGGCGTTGACCGTCGCCACCGCGCCGATCTTCTTGGCAAACTCCAGCTTTGCATCCGTCAGGTCGATAGCAATGACATTGGCGCCCATGGCGCTGGCGATCATGATCGCCGACAGGCCGACGCCGCCACAGCCATGCACCGCCACCCATTCGCCGGGCCTCACCCGGCCCTGGTCGACGATGGCGCGAAACGAGGTGATGAAGCGGCAGCCGAGGCTGGCTGCGGTGGCGAACTCCATCTCCTCGGGCAGGCGCACAAGATTGGTGTCGGCATGCTCGATGGCAACATATTCAGCGTACGAGCCCCAGGCACTGAAGCCTGGCGTCTTCGGGTGTTCGCAAATCTCGTGATGGCCCGAAGTGCATTCGAAGCAGCGCCCGCAGCCGACGGCGAACGGCACGGTGACGCGCTCGCCGGCCTTCCACCGTGTGACCTGGTTGCCGGCGGCGACGACGATGCCGGCCAGTTCATGGCCCGGCACATGCGGCAGTGTGATGCCCTCATCATGGCCCATCCAGCCATGCCAGTCGCTGCGGCAAAGGCCCGTCGCCTCGACCTTGATGACGACCCCTTCGGGCGTCGGCTTCGGATCGGCGACGGTCTGGATCGTCGGCGCCTGGCCGAACTGTTCGAAGACGACAGCTTTCATATCAAGGTCCTTCTGAGGGCTTCCGGGAGCGCGGGGCGGGCAGGGGCCTGGTCCGGCGATAGTTAATTCGTTTCCGGTCCTCGGGCGTTTCGTGGTGCCGGACACTCGACCTTCCGGCACCGCGCTCGGCGCTGGATGATATATCGTGTGTTGCATGAGGCAAAATTGGTGTCAATCAGCCACATGCCGAGTCCCATCCTGATTTTTACGACCCGAGGTTGCTCAATCTGGCCACGGCTCAAACACGGAGTTCATAACGAATTTGCGCCAAAGGAGGGGCAGACGAACGTTTTTCTGTTGCAACAAAATTGAATGTGAGGAAAGATATACGATCTTCCAGATGCACATAATGAGACAACATGGCTCCGGATTTGTTGCGTCTTAAAGAAGGGACTTGGGCGCTGTGACCGCCATCGAGAACGTCGATTTTTCCATCCGTTTCCTGGCGTCGAGATCGCGCAAGCGGCTCGCCTCCGCAACTGGAGGGCGAAAGACGAAATGATGCTCCGGGTCCAAACAGAACCCCCGTCCTCGCCGGCAGCCGGATCGCCTGCGCTTCTCAGGCTGCGCGGCATCTCGAAAAACTACGGCGCGGTCGCTGCCGTCGAGCCGCTCGATCTGGATATATACCCGCGCGATTTCGTCGCCATCCTCGGGCCGTCGGGATGCGGCAAGACGACCTTGCTGCGTATTATTGGCGGTTTCGTCTCGCCGACGACCGGCACTGTCGAGATCGACGGCCGCGACGTGACCCGTATCGGCCCGGAGCAGCGGCCGACCAACACCGTCTTCCAAGGTTATGGGCTGTTTCCGCACATGACCGTGCGCCAGAATGTCGGCTATGGTCTGCGCCTGCAAAAAAAGCCGAAAGGCGAGATTGACGACCGTGTCTCGGAAGCGCTGCGTCATTCCAGGCTTACCGATTTCGCCGACCGTTCCGTGACGGCCCTGTCTGGCGGGCAGCAGCAGCGCGTGGCGTTGGCGCGTGCGCTGATCCTTCGGCCGAAGGTGCTGCTCCTCGACGAACCGCTCGCTGCGCTCGACCTCAAACTGCGTCACGCTATGCAGGACGAGCTGCGTCGCCTGCACCAGGAGTTCGGCGGCACTTTCGTCTTCGTCACACATGATCAGGGCGAGGCACTGTCGCTCGCCAACCGCATTGCCGTGATGAATGCCGGCCGCATCGATCAGGAAGGCAACGCCGAAAGCATCTATGCCGCTCCGGCGACCCGTTTTGTCGCGACGTTCATCGGCGAGGCGAATCTGCTCCCCGGCGAACGCAAGAGTGGGGTGGTAACGCTCGCGGCCGGACCGACCTTCGCCGATGCCGGGCCGGATGGGTCCGTTACCGTCGTGGTACGGCCAAAAGCAGTGAGGCTGCTCGGGCCTGACGAAACACTGGAGGTCGAGATCACAGGTACCGTCAGCGACGTGCTCTATCTCGGCGACCATATCAAATGCTCGGTCGGGATGCCCGACGGGCAGAACGTGATCGTTCACCTCGACGCGGCGGTCATGCCGCGGCCGGCAGCGGGTGAACGTGTGAGGCTCGGCTGGCCGCTGCAGCAGCAACGCGTCGTCAGAGCCTAGGCCGAGCCGGGACGAGGGAAGACCACACAACAACAAGGCAGGATAAGCAAAATGGGAAGCGATAATTCAAATCTGTCGGCCTCCAGGCTGACGCGACGCGACTTCAACCGTGTCCTCGCCGCGACCGCGGCGGCGGGTGCAATCGGACTGCCGGCCACGCGCGCTCGCGCCGAATCGACCGTCACCTTCCTCGGTTGGCAGGGATACGACGACCCGCTGGCCTTTGACGACTTTCTCAAATCGAAGGGCATCACGCTCAACACGACCTATATCGGAAACAATGACGAGATCGTCGCCAAGCTCAAGGGCGGCGGCATTGGCCAGATCGACATCGTCACGCCCTACATGGGCTACATTCCGCTTTTGGCGAAGCTCGACCTTATCCAGGAGATTGACGTCTCGCGCTTACCGAACCTCGAAAAGGTGATGCCGATCTTTCTTAAGGATCCCAACCTCAACGTGAACGGCAGGCTTTATGGCGTGCCGTTCACCTGGGGCGGCGCTCCGATGGTCTATGACCCGGCGGCCATCCCGACGCCACCGGCCTCGTGGAAGGATCTGCTGAAACCGGAGTTCACCGGTAAGGTCGGCATGTTGGACGACCCGCTCGGCAATATGATGATCGGCTCCCTTGTCACGACCGGCTCCCAGACGCCGGCCAAGATCAACGCGGCGCAACTCGAGCGCTCCATCGACTTTCTGATCGAGGTGAAGAAGCAGTCGCGCGTCGTCGCGGCGAGCTATGGCGACCTGTCCGACGCAATCGCACGCGGCGACGTCACCATTACATTTAATGGTTGGGAGACGATGGTGAAGTTCTGCGGCGACAAGGGCAAGGTGGTGAAATACAATTATCCGGTCGAGCGCACCAACGCCTGGCTCGACAATTACTGCATCGCCAAGGACGCGCCTAACCTCGACGCCGCCTATGAGCTGTGCAATCGGGCCATCAGCGTTGAGGGCCAAACGCGCCTCGCCAACGTCGCTTTCCAGGCGATCGTCAACGTCGATGCCGCCGCGGCGCTGCCGGCGAACATCCGCTCTCTGTACCCATATGACGACGTAGCCAACTACGGCAAGAAGGCGGGCTTCTTCGGCATGCCGCCGCTCGAGCGGGAAGGCGATTTCGCTACCTTCAGCGAGTGGATGAAGGCCTACGAGCGCTTCAAGACCGCGTAACGTTTCCGGGGAGTCCCGGCCTTGGCCAGGGCTCCCATACCTCTTGATATGCGGGCAGATGAAAAACATATCCACTTATTGGCTGATCGCGCCCTCGGCGCTGGTGTTCTGCGTGCTGTTTATCGCGCCGATGGCGTACTTCGTCAGTCTCAGCTTCTGGCAGGTTGAATATTTCGCGCTGAGCGCCAAGCCAACGATTGCGAACTACCGCGATGTCTTCGCCAATTACTGGGATGTGATGACATTCACTGTCGTGATCGCCATGGCAACGGCGCTGCTCACCACAATACTGGCTTTCGCCTTCTCCTTCCTCGCCCGCTTCCGCGCCGGCGAATGGGCGCAGGCACTGCTCTTCATAGTGTTGATCACGTTGTTCGGCGGCTATCTGATGAAGATCTATGCCTGGAAGACGATCCTCGGCAACGAGGGCGTGCTCAACAGCGCGCTGATGGCGATGGGGGTCATCTCCTCGCCGATAACCTCGCTGCTCTACAGTTCGCAGGCCGTGGTCCTCGCGCTGATGCATTTCACCTTGCCCTTCGCGGTCCTGCCCATCTACGCGTCGATGCGCGGCATTTCCGACAGCGAGGTGGAGGCTGCGCGTGACCTCGGCGCCGGCCGCTGGCCGATCCTCTCGACGGTCATCGTGCCGCGCTGCCAGAGCGGCATCGTCGCGGGCTTCAGCTTCGTCTTCCTGATGGTCGCCGGTGACTATGTCACGCCGCTTCTGGTCGGCGGCAAACTGACGATGATCGGCAATCTGATCGTGCCGCAGTTCGGCGCTCAGTTCAACTGGCCGCTGGGCGCGGCAATGTCGATCGTGATGCTGCTTGCGGCTGTAGTGGTGGTCTACCTCTTCCGCCTGCTCATCGCGCTGTGGAGCCGCCAATGAACGTGCGTTCGAACATCGTGTGGGGCATTGTGGCGGTCGCGTTCATCGTCTACCTGCTTTCGCCGATCGTGCTCCTCGTCTTCTTCTCCTTCACGTCGCGCTCGCTGACCAACTTCCCGATCGAGAAGCTTTCGGTCCACTGGTGGCAGGAGATGGTGGTGACCCGGCAGTTCTGGCCGTCCTTCGCCAACAGCCTGATCGTCGGCTCCTGCGTCGCGGTCGTCTCGGCGATCGTCGGCACGCTGGCGGCCATGGGGCTGGCGGCGATGCCCGCCCGCCGTGCCTCGATCATTATGGCCCTGCTGACGCTGCCCGTCATGCTGCCGCCACTGGTGCTCGGCGTCGCATTGTTGTCCTTCTATGTCAGCATCGACCTTAAGCTCGGCCTGCCGACCGTCATCTTGAGCCACGTGCTCTTCGCGCAGCCTTTCGTCACCCTGATCGTGCATGCGCGCCTGGTCAATTTCGACCCACGCGTGGTGGAAAGCGCGCGCGACCTCGGCGCCAGCCCGCTGCGGGCCTTCTTCACGGTGACGCTGCCGATCATCCGTCCGGTGGTGATCGGTGCCGCGCTCATCGCCATGGCGCTGTCGATCGACGATTTCATCATCACCTTCTTCACCATCGGTACCGGCAACACTCTGCCGACCTTGGTGTGGGGTATGGTTCGCACGGGCCTGACACCAACGGTCAACGCCATAGGCACGCTGATCCTCTTGCTCACCATCGGCTCGACGGTGATAGCGCTGCAGCTGACGCGCTATCGCGGTTGAGGAGCGTGGACCGGTTGAAGGGAGGACGCACGCGACGCCTTCCATGACGAACAGCGCCGGTAGTAGGGGCCCGGCGACGCACGCGCTGATTTTCGAACAACCTCGGTTCTCAGCCTGAAACGGCAATCGGGGCTTCTCGGCCAACAAGGAGCTGGATATATCATATGGTAAAGTACGCGAAATCGGTGTCTGCTATGCCGATTCATTGTCAGGCCATCTGAATTCCTGAAGCCGGCCAGGGCGCGTGCGCGTCGGCAGTTTTTTATTAGCCGGTCGCAAAAAATGCCGCTGGCGGGCATTTTTCTCTTGCAAACTCCGAATCTTGCGGCAGATATACATCTGTCAGGTCTTCGACCGGTGCCGTCCAACCTCCGCCTAAGAGCTGGATATATCATACTTGAGGAGCGTTCGCCGCCGCGGGAATAGCGGAGTGATCTTTTGAACCCGGCCCTTGAGCTGAGGGCCGAGCTTCGTGCGAGGGCGCCGGGCCTCGCCTCTCAGGATTGCACCGGCTTGAAGGGGAAACAGCGATGACATCAAAAATGCCAGAACACGCCTGTCTTCATCATCACCTCACCCGCCGATCCATTTTAGTTGGCGCTGCGGCGACCGCCGTCACCGCCGCGACCAATTTGCTGCCCGCAGCGTTCGCGGCGACTGCAGAGGTAAAAACGGTGGTCCCAGGCGCGTTGACCATCGCGATGAACGGCGACATGCCAATGACCAGCGTCAAAGATGGCAAGATAATTGGGACCGATGGCGAAATGATTTCAAAGATCGCCGAGAAACTCGGCCTAACGCCACAGCCCGCTTTGATGGATTGGTCGGCCACGATTGAATCTGTCCGCGGTGGCCGAGCTGACGTTATGTTGGGAAATATGGGTTGGACGCAGAAGCGCGCGGAAGTAATGCTTCTTACCGATCCGATCTACTACACGCCGAAGTTCACGCTCATGCGCAAGGACATGCCCGTTGGCGACCGGCTCACACTTGAGGACATGAAGGATCGAACCCTTGGGACTGTGCAAGGATTCACGATCGTTCCGGAATTGAAGCAGGTGCCGGGCGCCGCGGAAGTGAGGCTCTACGACACCACCGACGCGTGCGTGCGCGACATTCGCGCCGGCCGCTTGGACTTCGGGTTCCTTGATACTCCGACAATCAGCTACATGATTCAGCAAAACCCCGATTGGGATCTGAAGGTAATTCCAACTACCTCCTACCCACAGTTCAAGATTCTTGGCGTTAAGCAATTGACCTTGATGGGAATGAACCCAGAGAATACCGACCTGTTCGACGCGCTTAATGCCGGTATCGCCTGGCTGTGGAAGACCGGCGGGAACAAGGAGTTTCTGGCGAAGTACGGACTGAACAACCCTGACTTTCTGGTCCCGCCCGAACGCAACCCACGCATCGGCATCGATCGCGACGAAAAGGGCACCGTCCTAGGTCCCTGGGCGCATGCGCCGAAAGATTTCTCGAGCTTCTTCGGGTGATCGCCGTGGCAGATCGATCGGCCAAAGATCAGCGAGACGCCGACCCGGCTCCAAAAATCGATCTGCCGCTCGTCGTGGTAAAGGATCTTCACAAATCGTTCGGGAGCTTCAAGGCGATAGACGGAGTTGATCTGTCTATCGCCCCAAGCGAGAAGGTCGCGATCATCGGTTCGAGTGGTTCGGGAAAAACCACGCTGCTGCGATGCATTGCCTATCTCGAAAAGCCGACAAATGGACTGATCACCATTGACGGCAAGTCCATCGGAGAGAAGATCGTCGGCGCACGCAAGGTGCCGATGTCCGACAAGGAAATCGCCCAGATCCGCACCGGTATCGGCATGGTGTTCCAGCGCTTCAACCTTTTCCCGCATTTAACCGCACTAGAAAACATCATGCTTGGTCCACTCAAAGTGCTGCGCCGGAAGCGCGAGGATGTTGAGCCCATCGCCCGTGATCTACTCCAGAAGGTTGGTCTTCCCCATAAGGCCAACGCTTATCCGGACCATCTTTCGGGGGGGCAGCAGCAGCGGGTCGCCATCGCACGATCTCTTGCGATGAAGCCGAAGCTGATGTTGTTCGATGAGGCCACCTCGGCGCTCGACCCGGAACTCGTCGGCGAAGTGCTGCACGTCATTCGCCAACTCGCCGAAGAAGGCATGACAATGCTGATCGTCACCCACGAGATGTCCTTTGCCGAGGAAGTGGCCGACCGCATCGTCGTCATGGATCACGGCGTCATCGTCGATCAGGGCGCACCCGACACGCTGGTGTCCTCACCGGCGCATCCGCGCACGCTAGCGCTCCTGCGCCCGAACCGCGAACCTCGTTCGACAGCGCTGCGGGCTGGAACCTCCTCATGAATGAGTGGGCTCGCGCACTACCGCTTTTTCCCGAATTCCTGGGAATTCTGCTCTGGGGAGCGGTTACGACGATACATATAACGATCGGCTCCTTCGTGCTCGCGGTCGCTATCGGACTGGTCCTGGGGCTTATTCAGACCTTCCCCGCTCGCCTGCCGAAGATAATCATCCGGATCTATATCGAGGTATTCAGAGGAGTTCCCGTCCTAACTCAACTGTTCGTTTTGTATTTCGGTTTAGCCCAGATCGGGATCAAGTTAAATCCGATCCCGGTCGCTATCGTCGGCTTCGGTCTCAACGGCGGAGCGTATCTGACAGAGGTTTTCCGCGCGGGCCTGCAGTCGGTTCACTCCGGCCAGCTAGAGGCCGCATTCATGGTCGGAATGACGCGGATGAAGGCCTTGCGCTACGTGGTTCTGCCGCAGGCCATGCGTGTGGTCTTGCCGCCTTTGGCGAATTTCGCGGTTGGACTTCTCAAGGACACCTCCCTAGCATCTGCCGTAGCCGCACCTGAATTGAGCTTCTATGCGCGCAATCTCGTGACGCGGACCTATCTCAGTGGACCTATCTATTTCCTGGTGGCCGCCGTCTACATCGCCATGAGCTTCCCATTGTCGCGCTTTGCACAGCGTCTCGAACGGCGCTTCAGCCAAGGGAGGAGCGTGTGATGGCATTTGTCTCGCTCGTCGTCGAATGGATGCCGCAGTTGATGCGTGGTGTCCTTTGGACACTGCGACTGATGGGACTGTCTTTCCTGCTTGCCGCTGTTCTCGCGCTGCCAATCGCCTTGGCTAGGCTCTCACGCTATTCCTATTTGCGCTTAATCGCACAGACTTATGTCGAGATCATCAGAGGCATGCCGTCCCTGACTTTGCTGTTCGTCATCTACTTCGGGCTGCCATCATTCGGGCTGACCCTGCATGCGATTGACGCGGCGATTCTCGGGCTGGGGCTGAACGGCGCCGCCTACGTGTCCGAAATTTATCGCTCAGGCATTCAGGCTATCGACCCCGGGCAGCGCGAAGCTGCACAAATGATTGGAATGCGTCCTGTCCAGGTCCTGCGGCACGTTGTTTTACCGCAAGCTTTCAGGGTCGTTCTTCCTCCGATGGGAAATTTTAGCATCTCCTTGCTGAAGGATACGTCCGTCGCTTCGTTGATTTCGGCTCCCGAAATGATGCTGCAAGCTCGCGATCTCACAAGCGAGTATTTTATGCCGCTGCAAATCTATGTTGCGGTCGGACTCATGTACCTGCTGATGGCCCTCCCGTTATCTTATTTTGTTCGCATCCTTGAGGCTCGCCTCAGCATAGGCCCAGTGGAAGAAAGGATGCTCAGTCATGGAAAAATTTGACGCAATTGTCATCGGATCAGGAGCCCTTGGCGCCAGTACGGCATTTCATCTCGCGAAGGCGGGGAAAAGCGTAGCGCTGCTGGACCGGGCAGAAATCGCGTCCCAGACATCCGCCCGCGCCGCTGGTTTGAGCGGGCAGGTTCGACAGACCGAAGTGATGACGAAGCTCGCAATGCGCGCTATCGATAAGATAAGGCGCTTTGCCGAGGAGACTGGCGAGGAAATTGAATATTTCCAGCCTGGGAGCATGTCAGTGGCCCGGTTTCCGGAACATGCTGCGATGCTGCAGGAGCGACTTGCCCTGGCCAAGACTCTCGGCCTCGACGTCGATATGATCTCGCCGGATCACGCGCACGAACTGAACCCATTTCTGGCGACGAAGGGCATCGTAGCCGTTGCTTATATGCGCCAAGACATTTTTCTTGAGCCGGTGCAAGTCCCCCGCGGGTATGCCAACGGCGCGAAGAGATTGGGGGCAGTGCTCCTTCCTCACACCCATGTGTCTGAGATCGTCGTGGAGAACGGTGCCGTCAGCCGTGTCGTTACCGATCGAGGCGATCTTGCTGCGAAAACCATTGTCGACGCCGCCGGTGGTTGGTTGAGCCTGGTAGCATCCTTTGCCGGCAGCAACGTACCGGTTGTTGCCATGCGCCACCAGCTGATGATCACCGCTCCGATCGAGGGGGTGGAGACAACTCAACCGATCACGCGCATCATCGATGCCAATGTCTATGTGCGGCCCGATAAAGGTGGGCTCATGTTCGGCGGCTACGAGAAGGACCCTAAACCGGTCGATGTCTCGCAGATGTCGCCATCGTTTCGGATTGAGGATCTTGAGCTCGATCTGTCAGTTCTGAAGCGGCTCACCGAAACGGTTAAGGACCAGTTGCCGATCTTCCAGCAAGACCTCAAGCTTCAGGAGCATCGAGGCGGTCTTCCCACGATGACCACCGACGGTCATCATATCCTGGGAGAGGCGCCCGGTGCAAAAGGTCTATACGTTCTGGGTGGCTGCAATGTCGGCGGTCTGTCGATTGCGCCAGCTCTGGGCGAGCAGCTGGCGGAACTTATCGTCAATGGCCGCACCGAACTCGATCTGTCGCCAATGGCTCTGGATCGATTTGCAGCAGGGATGTCCGAAAGCGAGATGCTGGAGAAGTGTCGCGAGCGCTACGTCCACTATTACACCTTCCGTTTCAAGGACAACTTCTCCGCCGCTGCAGCCTAAGGTTTTCGACTCTATCTTCGCTTCGCCGGCGTGCCGAAGCGCTCCGGTGACAACTCAAGGACTCCCTGATGCAAGCCTTATCGCCCAAAAATTCACTCTCATCGCCACGACCTTTCGATGAGCTGCTAAGCAAGACGTCGCGGCTGATCGCCATTCTCCATGTCGAACAGCTAAGTCATGCCGTGCCCCTCCTCGACGCTCTCGAAGAGGCGGGCATCAAGACCATCGAGGTGACGCTCAGAAGCCCATGTGCGCTCGCGGTCATCGAAACGATGGCGGCGCGCGCGAAGGAAGCCATCGTAGGAGCAGGGACATTGACGCGGCCGGAGCAATTTGCAGCGGCGCGTGATGCAGGAGCGCGCTTTTTTGTCAGCCCTGCGTTTTCGCCCTCACTTGCCAACGCCGCAGATGAGGTCGGGCTCCCGTTCTTGCCGGGCGCTACAACCCCGACTGAAGTGCTTGTGGCGCGGGAGCATGGCTACTCCGAGCTAAAATGCTTCCCATCGGATCTCAACGGCGGCTTGCGATGGCTTCAGCACCTCGCTCCCTTGTTCCCCGATGTCAGCTTTTGCCCGACGGGCGGAATCTCAAACGAAACAATTCGCGAGGTTCTCAGCCAGCCGAACGTCTTTGCCGCGGGCGGCATGTACATGGCGCCTAAACAATTGATTGAAGCCTCGGATTGGGCCGCGGTCAAAGCCGTGGCTGAAGAAGCCGTGCGAGCTGCCGCGCGCTGAAGAAGAGCACCTCTCCGAAGGCCCTGGCGGGGAACAACATGGCCTAGCTCTCCTTACGATGGGCCGAGTCCAGACGAAATCACGGCGATCCGGTGACGGCGTGATTATGCCCTGTTGCGTTCCCTACACTTCGATGAGCTGTGCACGACTGGGCCGAAATCTGGCCTGCTGCCGGCTTTCCAACGCGGTGTTAAGTTAGGATCGCCTGATTTCCACGAACCCGATAGTTCCGGCAGTCTGGCCTCAAGTGCCTGCGCTGAGGATCGCGTGTCGTGGAAGTCATCGATATGGTCGGTCCGAAACGCTAACGTGATATATCATGCGCTCTGTGGGCAATCGGCACCCCTCGTTTGTTATAAAGTGCGGCTCGAAGAGCCGAGACTCCCTAATGTCGGGGCCCTTCGCCCTGGATCCTCAGCATAGCCGAGTACCGTCGAGTGATCGGTAGGATGGAGTTGTAAGGACCGCTTTAAGGCAAAGAATGGAGGCGATTTTTCTCTTGCCAATGGACCAAAACTTAAAGATGATATATCATCTTGCAAAACGCAGACAACGAGATTGGCCCATGGATCGAGAATTGTTGCGGCTTCAGGGAATTTCGAAGACCTTTGGGGCTGTAACCGCCATCGAGCACGTTGATCTTTCCGTGCGCAGGGGAGAGGTCGTTGCGCTGCTGGGCGACAATGGCGCCGGCAAATCCACCTTGGTGAAGATTATTTCGGGAGGCTTGCAGCCGACAAGCGGCCGCTACCTGTTCGATGGTGCGGATAGGCACCTGAATTCCCCGCAGGACGCGAAGCAACTCGGCATTGAAACGGTCTATCAAGACCTTTCCATCTGCATGAACGTCGACGTTGTCGCGAACTTCTTCATGGGTCGTGAAATCGTCCGCCGTGTTCTCGGTATTCCGATCCTTCAGGAAGCGGAGATGCGTCAGGTCACCGAGAGTGTCCTCCGGCAGGCCGGCACGCGGATTCCCTCGGTCAAGATGAATGCGGAACACCTATCCGGCGGTCAGCGACAGGCCATCGAACTCAACCGTTTTGTCCATTGGGGCGGCAAGCTTGTCGTTCTTGATGAGCCGTTCGCCGCCCTTGGCGTCGAACAGGTTCGGCGCAGCCTCGACACAATCCGCGATGTCCGTAGCAAGGGCATCGCAGTCATCATCGTCACCCACAACATGTCTCATGCATTCGAAATCGCGGACCGCATGGTGGTCATGCGGCAGGGATCGGTCGTGGGCGACGTGAACACCGTCGATACCTCGCCTGAGGAAATCGTCCGGATCATAACCGGGACAAAGCCCAAAGCAAGTTCCCATAACTGACAATATTAACCGGGAGGAGTGAACATGCTGAAATCCGCCGTGTCTATACTGATGTCTGTATTATTTTTGATACTTGCACCGGTATTCGCCACAGCTCAGGACAAGGGCGAGATATACTATCTTATCCCTGACTCGGGAGGCCCCTTCTATCCAGAGTCAGCCAAGGTGATGGCGCATTTCCTTGACCAGATCGGTTACAAGGTGACGACGCTCGATGCCACCAATAAATCTGACGTACAACTGAACCAGATTGACAACGTCATCAATCTAAAGCCGAAAGCCATGGTGATTGCCGCCGTGGACTTCGACGCAGTGGTTCCCGGCGTCGAGCGCGCACAGGCGGCGGGAATCCCGGTCATTGCGTTCGACCGGCCCATTACCTCCGCCAAACTCGCGCTCACCTCCGTGGCTGGCACGATCGAGATTGGCCATGACGCCGCCAAGCAGACCATTCGCCTGCTGACAGAGCGCAAAGGGGCGGTGAAAGGCAAGGTCCTGCAAATCACCGGCGATCCCGGGGATTCCTATTCGGTCAGCGTCAAGGGTGCCTTCGACGAAATCATGGCTGCCTATCCCGATGTGAAGATAGAAACCAAGGCGGCCATGCAGTGGGAGCCGACCAACGCTGCCAACATCGCGCAAGACTACCTTCAGACAAATCCTGATGTCGATCTCATCTTCTATCACTCGGGATACCTGGCTTCGGCGGTCGTTGCCATATTGCAGGCGGCCGGCAAGAAGCCAGGCGACATCCTGATGCTCGACGCCGACGGCGACATCGGCGGCCTGGCTCAGATACGCGCCGGGTGGCAGCAGGTTGCCGTGGGAGCGCCGATGTTCGCACAAGCCTATGGTGTAGCCATGTTCCTCGACAAGATCATCCGGGGCGAGCCGCTCAAGGCGGGCGAATACGAAGTCTTGGGGCTCAAGTCTGTGCTAACGGACGAGGCATGGGGTCCGAACCTGAAAATACCGGGCGCCTTGGTAACCAAAGAAAATGTCGACGATCCGCTCCATTGGGCAAATCTGAAGTTGCCGCCGCAAAAAGTCGAACCGGTGAAGTGACTGCTACTGCCGGTGGCCCTCGACCGGGGCCACCGGGTTGCGCCCATACGAAGATCAGAGGAATGAAATGGACACTGCCAAGACACTGGAGGCATTCCCGCCAAGGGTGCGCAACCATCGTTTACTCGAGGTCGTCCTGCAGCACGCCGTGTGGCTGATCTTGCTCGCCCTGTTGGCGGCGTTCTGTCTGTTGATTCCAGGATATGCACAGACGGGCATTTTCCTCAATATTTTGGAGCAATCCACCTTCGTTGGCATATTGGCCGTCGGTCTGTCGATCGCCATCATCGCAGGACAAATGGATCTATCCATCGAATCCACCATGGCGCTTTCCGCCATGCTAACAGCAGCGATAGGCGCCGCGTCCGGAACTGAAGGTTTCTTTGGTCTGCCCTGGCTCGTTGTTCCCGCAACGCTTGTGATGGCGCTCGTGCTTGGCGCGTGTATTGGCCTCTTCAATTCCATGATCGTGCTCAAATTCGGGATCAACGCATTCATTGCGACTTTGGCCACCTACATCTTTCTTCGCGGATCGGTCGTTGCGTTCAGCGGCGGCAGGGGAATCTTCGGAATGCCGGCGGAACTGCGTCTGATCGCAACGGCTCATTTGCTCGGAATTCCCGCGCTGGCCTGGATCACCATCGGCATCTTCCTGGTCTTTACCTTCATTCTCTCCAAAACACCGTTCGGCAGATATGTGTATCTCTACGGCGGCAATGCGGTAGCGCCGTTCCGGGCAGGCATCAACACGGGGCGCATCGCCGTTTGGAGTTTTGTGATCTGCGGGATGCTTGCTGCCTTTGCCGGTTGGCTGCTTGCTGCTCGGTCCGCCGGGGCCACTGCAAATCTCGGCATCGGCATGCTGTTCGAGGCCTTCGCCGCGGTTGTCATTGGCGGCGTCAGCCTCAAGGGAGGGGTTGGGCGTTTGTCGGGCGTCTTTGCCGGTGTCCTGCTGCTGAGTTCCATCCGAACAGCAATCAATCTTCTCGGCATGCCGCCGCAGTACACGCAAATGATCCAGGGCGCTCTTGTCCTGGCGGCGGTGCTGCTCGACTCTGTCAAGGTTTCCATCCGAGCCAGGTATCTGTAGCCTTTCACCATGCTGAGCCACAATTTCGCACCAAGTGGTGTCGCGCGGCCAGCAGTTCGCAGGGCAGGCGGGCCTGTTGCGAGGCCCTTGTAACGGAACCTTGCCGGATGCTTAACTCTCAGAGATGTATTATGGCATAAGCTCGTCCAGAAAGACGAAGAGCTTCTGGTTCATGTGCTGATAGTTATTCGCCTCAGTCCGTCCGCCTGCTAGACGAATCAATAATCAGCGGCAGCATCGAAGTGCTGCTGGGGACTGCGGCCTTCCAAGCATTTAGCGACGCGCTCAAGGGTAAGATGGCCGAGATCGCGGCAAGCTCCCGGATGGCATCGATAAAGCAAATGCTGCCATCAGCAACCCGGGACTGTTTTGACGCAGCCACCCATGGTTCTTCAGCCTGCATTCGGGCACGTTGCGAAGAGCATGGTCGAGGTTTCAAGAACACCTCGCCAAGCGCCATTGCAGGCCATTCCAACGGAAAACCACCCGCCTGTAGGATTCCTGGCTTGACGTCCACCTGCATTTTGAAATGGCTACGACACGGGTTTAGTTCGCTCCATGTGTTCAGGATGGCAGTCGCGAGCTTGCCGTCGCGAGCGCGATGGCTCAAAGTTCGCATATCGTCGGGCAAGAACCATCGCGCGCTACGGAAAGTGGTCGGGTCCCGTTTGGCCACATAGCATCGTCCGCTTGGCTACAGGTCAGATTGCTAGTTCGATCAGAAAGGGAGCTTGGCTCGCGAAGCTTTGTCTCATCAGGTCGGCGCAGCCTTCCAGCGTGTCGGTCCAGGCTGCCTCGACACCCATGCCGTTGGCGATTTTCACCCAATCGAGTTCCGGGTTCGTCAAATCCAGCATGCTCATCGCCGTCGGACCAGGGCTTGCGCCAACTCCCGCGTATTCATTGATCAATATTTTGTATTTGCGATTTGAAAGTATAACAGTAGTCACCGGAAGACGCTCGCGTGCTTGCGTCCACAACGACTGCAATGAGTACATCGCCGAACCGTCCGCTTGCAGACCGATAACACGCCGTCGGCCTCCCGCGCCGATCGCGGCGCCCGTCGCGACAGGCAGGCCGTCGCCAATTGCCCCTCCCGTCAAATGCAGCCAGTCATGCTGTGGCGCTGCAAACGTATGCTCGTAGAATCCGCGACCGAAGGAGACGCTTTCGTCGGAAACGATAGCATTCTCGGGCATGATCGCGGCCAAGGTGCGGGCAAGGCCTTCGGGAGTTGGTGCGCCAACGATCGGGTCGGGGCGCGGGCCCGCGTCCGGGATCGCGGCTTTTGGGGCGTTCAGGGTTTCCGCTAGGTCGGTAAGGGCGGTGGCAGGATCCTGATCGGGCCGCGACAAGACGTGGAAAAGTGTTTCTGGGTTGTGATGGATCGATGGCTGTCCCGGATAACCGAAGAAGCCCACAGGTGGGCGGGCGCCTACCAGAATGATGTGACTGTACCGCCACAATGCCTTTTGCGCCGGTGCCTGAGCGTAGGGGACTCGATTGAGCGGAACACGACCACGTCCCCGCGACATGCGCGCGCAGACGTATTCTCCCATCATTTCGGCTCCGGTGGCCTGCACAAGCCGCCAGCTGGCTTCTTGCGCCCCGACCAGCATGGCTCGGCCGCCAAGCAGGATCAGCGTCGTTTCGCCATGCTCGCGCAATATTCGGGCCGCAGTGCCAATGGCATGTGGATCAGGCGCGGTTGGGGCGAGATCTGGCAGCGATGAAGCCGCTACGCCACCTTGGTCCCACGATGCGTCCGACGGGAGAATTAGCGTAGCGACGCCACCCCCCGCGCGGCGGGCGACTTGCATGGCACAGGCTGCGTCACGGCCGACGTCGGCCGAACGGGTCGTCGTCCTCACCCAGTCTGAACTGAACCGAGCCAGGCCTTCGGTATCGGTCGTTAATGGTGCGTCAAAGGGACGGTGCCATGTCGCTTGATCGCCGATGATATTAACGATGCCGCTGCGAGCACGGCGAGCATTATGCAGATTGGCCAGGCCGTTCGCGAGACCCGGTCCACAATGCAGCAGGCTGGTCGCCGGGCGGTCAGCTATCCGATAAAAGCCGTCCGCCATCCCGGTCACGATGTTTTCCTGCAGGCCGAGAACGCAGCGAATCCCGGGAATCTGGTCGAGCGCTGCGACAAAGTGCATCTCGCTGGTTCCAGGGTTGGCGAAGCAGGTATCGATTCCACACGCAACCAGTGTGTGGACGAGACTTTGCGCGCCATTCATCTGTGGTCTTTCAGGGACGGTCATCTGGCTTCTCCCGATCGCGTCTATTCGGCTGCGCGTGGTCAAGGCTCGCCAACCGCCGGAAGTGCGATAGGCGAGCCGTCTCTAGCTCTGCCACTTCAGAGCCGGCCGTTCAACCGAAAATGGAATTAATTTCCATAATGTCCCGCAGTTATCCTTTGCGGCTGATGAAGCGCGTTTCCAGATAGGCCTCGATCGCTTCCGACCCGCCCTCCGTACCGTAGCCCGAATCCCTGACACCGCCGAACGGCACTTCGGGAAGAGCAAGGCCGAGGTGATTGATTGCGGTCATGCCAGATTGAATTTCGTTGCCCAGACGCGTCGCCAGTGCGGTATCACGGGTAAAGGCATATGCGGCCAATCCGAAAGGAAGGCGGTTGCTCTCCGTGATGGCTTCGTCGATCGTCGAAAAGCGATTGATTATTGCCACCGGGCCGAACGGTTCTTCGTTCATGATCTGCGCGGAGACCGGCACATCTGAAATGACGGTTGGTTCGTAGAAACAGCCCTGGTTCCCGATCCGCCTGCCACCCGTCATCAATTTGGCGCCCTTTTTGACCGCGTCGGCCACCAGCCCGTCTATCGTTGCGACACGCTTCTCGTTGATCAGCGGACCCATCTCCGTTGTGCTTTCAAAGCCGTTTCCAGTCTTGATCGATTTTGAGGCGGCGGTGAAACGCTGGGTGAACTCTTCAGCCAGCGTCTCGTGGACGAGAAACCGGGTGGGGGAAACGCATACCTGCCCAGCATTCCTGAACTTGAACGGCACCATCGTGGAAACAGCGAGGTCAAGATCGGCATCGGCCGCCACCACAACCGGAGCGTGACCGCCAAGCTCCATGGTGGCGCGCTTCATGTGCAGTCCAGCAAGCGCTGCAAGCTCCTTGCCAACTGGAGTCGACCCGGTGAAGCTTATCTTGCGAATGACAGGATGGGGTATCAGATAGCGCGAGATCTCGGGTGAGCGTCCGTTCACGAGGTTGACGACGCCAGCAGGAAAGCCGGCGTCTGCAAAGGCACGAACGAGACCCGCCGGGCTTGCAGGTGTCTCCACGGGCGCCTTGATGATGATGGAGCACCCTGCAGCCACGGCGGCCGAGAGTTTGCGAACAATCTGGTTGATAGGAAAGTTCCAGGGCGTGAACGCTGCCACCGGCCCGACGGGCAGCTTGATTGTTATCTGCAGCACGTCGCTCGCGCGCGCCGGGATGACCTGGCCATAGGTACGTTGGGCCTCGCCCGCAAACCAGTCGATGATGTCTGCCCCGGCCAATGTTTCAAGTCGCGACTGTGCCAGGGGTTTGCCCTGCTCCAGGGTCATCCAATGTGAAATCTCGTCCACTTGCTGGCGCAGCAGGTCCGCGGCGCGACGCATGAGCTTGGCGCGCTCGAACGGTGAAGTCCGGCTCCAAATCTTGAACCCCTCGTCGGCCGCGGCCAGCGCATCGTCCAAATCATTTTGCGAGGCATTGGCGACGCGACCAATTTCCTGCCCACTGGATGGATCGGTCACCGGGATCCAACGCTCCTCTTCTGCGGGCCGCCATGATCCGTTGATGTAAAGGTTTACGTCGGGATAGTTGCTCATATCGACTTTCCTCGTGATGCGTGACGTCCAGGCGGGATCAATGGGGCGCGCATATTCCGGCTCAGGGCCTTTCCATGAATGAGAGCGATCCCCTGACCGACTCCATGCACATTGTGCAAAGCGCAAAGCGACCATTTCGGCGCTTCAGTTCGTGGGCGACTGTGAGCGCCAGTCGAGCGCCCGAAGCCCCAAGAGGGTGGCCCACCGCGATGGCGCCTCCATTGGGATTCACGTGCGGCGCGTCGTCTGGCAGGCCAAGAGCGCGAAGAACCGCAAGCCCCTGTGCGGCGAAGGCGCGGCTCATTGCGCAGCGCCCTCCGACGCCTGGGCCTGTCGTGCCGCTGCGCCGTGGCAATAGACGACGCCAGTTCGAAGCAGGTGGTCTATCTGGCTATCGTCATAGCCAAGGACAATCTCAAGAACGGCGCGGGTATCCTCGCCAAGCAGGGGGGGAGCCTTCTGCACGCGGTTTTTCTGGCCAGCGAGGCCATGGGCCGGACTGATCAAGCGGATAGTACCGAGTTCGGGATGCTTCAAGGACTGAATGATCCCCCTTTCGATCACCGTGGGCGTTGCCAGAGCCTGGGAGACCGTATGCACGCGACCCGCTGGCACAGACGCACTGCGACAGGCATCGAGCCAGTGTTCAACCGAATTTTTGCAAAGCGCCTCTCCAAGGGCTGCCAAGAGGTCTTCGCGGTTCAGCGCACGTTGATGCGCCGTGACGAAGCGTGGATTTTCGGCCAGATCCGGTCGGTCGATGACCTGGATGCAGAAATCCTTGAACATCCGGTCGTTGCCCACTGCCAGCGCAAAGAAGCCGTCCAAGCATTCAAACAACTGGTAAGGCACCACGCTAGGATGAGCATTGCCATATCGGAACCCATCCACGCCGGCGTTTAAGTAGCCTGTTCCGACGTTGATCAGCATGTTCAATGTGCTCTCGATCAGGGCTATGTCGATAAACTGGCCTTTGCCCGTATCGCGTCGCTGATAGAGCGCCGCCAAGACCGATTGTGTAGCAACCATGCCCGCGACGACATCCGTGAAAGCCACCCCCAGCCGATTGGGCGGTCCATCGGCGGCCCCAGTGATCGACATCAGTCCGCTTTCTGCCTGCATAATGAAATCATAACCGGGACGATCGCTTTCCGGTCCGGTCTGGCCGTAGCCCGAGATCGAGCAGAAAACGAGGGCCGGGTTAATGTCGCGAAGCGTTTCATAGCTGAGACCCAACCGCTTCATCGTGCCTGCACGGAAATTTTCCACCACGACGTCAGCTTTGGTAGCCAGCTTCAAGATGATTTCACGCCCTTGCGGCGATTTCAGATCGACAGCCACACTTTGCTTGCCGCGGTTGGCGCAGAGATAATAGGTGCTCACCCCCATGTAGTTTGGAACTGACCATGCCCGTGTGTCGTCGCCCCCGGCCACACTCTCGATCTTCCAGACTTCGGCACCCAGATCGCCGAGTGACATCGTCAGCCAGGGACCGGCCAACACCCGCGTCAAATCCA
Source organism: Mesorhizobium sp. P2_C7 (assembly GCF_056404515.1). Taxonomy (NCBI): domain Bacteria; kingdom Pseudomonadati; phylum Pseudomonadota; class Alphaproteobacteria; order Hyphomicrobiales; family Phyllobacteriaceae; genus Mesorhizobium; species Mesorhizobium sp. P2_C7. The sequence continues at coordinate 20,025 of NZ_JBFUDW010000007.1, forward strand.
GCACCTTGATTCCGTGCAGCGGCAGCTCTGTCTTCTCCATTGCTGGTCTCCTCGAGATGTCCGCCGCAAACGGGTTTCGGTTGCGACCCCTCTGTCCCGGCGACGCAGTCGAGCTGATCTCCCGTCCTACCTGTCTGATTCCGATCGATCCCGACTGCAAACTGGGTCGAGATGTCGGAAGCAAGCAGTTCGGCCGTTTGATGATGTGGCTCGTCTGTCGTGCCCGGCGGCAGGGTTCGATTTTGCGTTACTAATGCCATCTGGTACCTTGCGCGTCAACTGAATGGAATTAAATTCCATTGTATTCGAGCCAATTGCGGCTAGAGTTGCCGCGGAACCTCAGGAGGTGACGATGAGAAAGCGTTCCAAATCAGCGGAGGATGCCAATGGCGGGGAAGAAGGCGTCGCCGCCGGTTCGCTCCTGCGAGGTTTGGAAATCTTGCGGGCTTTCAAGGCGAGCGAGTCGACATTGGGCAACCAGGATTTGATCGAACGCACCGGGCTTCCAAAAGCCACCGTGTCGCGCTTGACCTATGCTCTGGCGAGCAGTGGTTACCTCATCTACAACGAATCCCTGGGCCGTTACTCCATCGGCCCCTCAACCATCTCGCTTGGCTATTCAGCGATGAGCTCTATCCCGGTCGTACGCATGGTCCAGCCTTTGTTGCAGGGGCTGGCTGACAAAACGGGCGTCGCAGCAGCGCTCGGCGCCCGTAGTGGACTCGAGATGATCTATTTGGCCAACTGCCGTGCGTTCGGGCCGGTGACGTTGCAACTTAATGTGGGCTCACAGTTACCGATCTGGCGCACCGCGATGGGCTTGGCCTATTTGGCGGAGATGATACCGCAAGCGCGCGAGGAATTGCTTGCCCAACTGATCGCGCGGGAGCCCGCCAATGCGAACGCGATCCGAGATAGTGTCGAGGAGGCGATCCAAAGCTACAGAACGCGCGGCTTCGTCTGTTCATTTGGGACTTGGTACAGCTACATCAACGCCATCGGAGTTGCTTTCCGGCCGACCGACGGATCGCCGCTCGTTGCTCTCACATGTGGGGGCATTTCCGATATCGTCTCGCGTGACGATTGTCTGACCACCGTGGGTGATGCATTGCTGAGGACGAAGCAGCAATTACAGGATCTGCTGGAGAACGCTTAAGCGTCGGGGTGACTGCCCTTGTTTCCGGTCGGGTCGCTGAATCGACGCCCAAATGGATACGGCGACATGCGCGGCCAAGTGCGATGAGTGCCTCATGTTCGCTCGGACCAGCCTGCTCGGTAAATCGGCGATAGGAATACTCGGGCGACGAGTCCGACACCGGTACCCTCGTCAACGAAGCCCAGACTGGTGAGATCGACTGCGGTCAGGTCCATGGAGGCGCGGCCCACCACAGGCGCGATCTGTCTGCCGAAAGCAACAAGACCCCGGTTGCTGTTTGCCCATTGATAGCCTCTGGCATAGCCGATCGCGACAAGCGCGATTTGGCGTGCCGCCGGCGCTCGTCAGGTTGAAGAATGGCCGACGGAGTCGCCCCTGTTCAGATCGCGAACCTTTACGACGCTCGCCAGCAGTGTCGCAGGCTCATCGAGCGGATTCTGACTGTTCGGGGAGCGGATTGATGCCAAAGGTGGATTTGCCGCGTGATATCGCTGTGGAATTCGCGACCGAGTTATATGCCGCAAGAATTGGCAATTGACAGCGGTGCGGTCGGAAGGGCGTGGCAGGCTTCGGCCAGCCTTCACCGACAATCGGCAGAGTTCGAGATCCACGTGGTCAGGCAACACGAAATGGGTCATTTCCGCCTGCACACCTGTGCCGCAGAGCAGATCTCGCGCCGGTGCGAGTTGCTGCCGAGAGGGCTGTCTGCCTGGTTCGGTGGGGCCGCTTTTATCAGTGGCGCCAACGAATGGCACTGCGCTCTCGGTCCGCCCGAAGGACACTGGTCAGCGCGAAGAAAATTCGATATATGGAATTAAATTCCGATTTCTGGACGCGACCAATGGATCCACTGGTAAGCTATGAGCGAGAGGGGCGGATAGCCGTCATCACCATCCGCAACGGGGCCGCCAACGCCTTGGGCCATGAAGTCAGATCCATGCTGTGGCGCGCGATAGACCGCTTTAGCGAGGATGCGAACGTCGGCATTGCGCTCGTCATAGGCGCCGGACGCATGTTCGTTGGTGGCGCTGACATTAACGAGTTTGGGAAGCCGCCCCTAAAGCCGCTGCTTCCCGATCTGGTAAATCACGTAGAAAGCTCTGCCAAACCGATTGTGGCGGCGATGCACGCAGTCAGTCTCGGTGGAGGGCTTGAGCTTGCCCTTGGCTGCCACTATCGGCTGGCCATGCAGAGCACCAAACTGGGCTTGCCCGAGGTTACTCTCGGCCTGTTGCCAGGCGCAGGCGGCACGCAGCGCGTGACACGCCTTGCCGGAGTGGCGAAGGCGCTCGATTTTATCGTTCCGGGAGCTCCCATTTCAGAGACGGCAGCGCTCGAACTCGGGCTCATAGACAGGATTGGCGATGGCGATGTGCGCGCGGCAGGGCTCGCTTTCGCAAATGACCTTCTAAAGGCTGGAAAGGGCCCGCGCCGCGTAAGCGAAATGCCTGCACCCGCGGCCGATCCCGACGCAATATCCGGTGCCCGGACGAAGCTTCAGAAGACTGCCGGGGGCCTGGTCGCGCCCTTCTTTGTCGTAGATGCCATTGAAGCGGCCACGCGTCCCTTCAAAAAAGGTCTGGCCGAGGAGCGCCGTTTGTTCATGGCGCTGATGCAAACGCCGCAAAGGGCAGGCCTCATCCATGCATTCTTCCTTGAGCGCAAGGTCTCCCGCCTAACGGCGCTGAACGGCGTCAACCCACGAAATGTGGCGCGGGTAGGTGTGATCGGCGGTGGCACGATGGGAGCGGGGATTGCGACAGCAGCGTTGCTGGCCGGCTATGACGTTTGCCTTGTCGAGCGTGACGACCCGGCCGCGGCGCGGGCGCGCGCAACGATCGAGGGCTACCTGACGGCCGCCGTTGGACGCGGCAAGCTGTCGGAAGCGGAACGCACGACGATCTTGTCTGGGAGCTTGGCATGCGTGACCGAATACGCCGTGCTCTCCCAGGCCGATCTCGTCATAGAGGCGGTCTTCGAATCCATGGATGTGAAGAAGGACGTATTTGCGCAGCTGGACGCGGTGATGAAGCCGGGGGCAATTCTGGCGACCAACACTTCTTATCTCGATGTCAACAAGATCGCCTCGATCACTCGCCGCCCTGGCGATGTGGTTGGCCTCCACTTCTTCTCGCCGGCACATGTAATGAAGCTTCTGGAGGTGATTGTCGCAGATGCAACCAAGCCCGATGTGGTTGCGACGGCCTTTGCCGTGGGCAAGAAGCTGGGCAAGGTTTGCGTACGGTCCGGCGTGTGCGACGGCTTTATCGGCAACCGCATCTTGGCGCGTGTTCGGGGCGCCGCCGACAGGATGGTGCTGGCGGGCGCAAGCCCGTATCAGGTCGACCGGGCAATGGTGGACTTCGGCTTGGCAATGGGACCCTTTGCCGTCGACGATCTGGCCGGCCTCGACATCGGTTTTCTGACCCGACAGCGCAAGGCCTCGACGCGGGATCCTCGCGACGTTGTGCCGGAATGGGCGGATGAACTTTATCACATGGGGCGGCTCGGCCAGAAGGCAGGTCGTGGCTACTACATCTACGCCGAACGCGGTCGTCCTGGTGTGCCAGATCACGACGTAGATGACATGATCGCGCGTTATCGCGCCAAAGAAGGCATCATAGCGCGCAACTTCACCGACGCCGAAATCCAGCGCCGCTACATGGCTGCGATGGTGAATGAAGCCGCCCGTGTAATCGACGAGGAAATCGCAGCTCGACCGCTCGATGTCGATGCAGTTCTCCTGTTCGGTTACGGGTTCCCACGTTATCGCGGCGGACCGATGCACTGGGCGGATGGCGCTGGCCTTCCGAACCTTCTCGCGGACATCCGAGGCTGGGCCCAAGACGATCCGTTCTTCTGGGCTCCCGCTCCACTGCTTGAGCGTCTGGTGGCCGATAACGCCATTTTTGCCACTTTGAACGGATAAGAACCATGGATCTGGCCTATACCGCGCAACAGCTCGCATTTCGCGAAGAGGTCCGACTTTTCCTTGACCGGGAGCTCCCGAAAAGAATCGCGGCCAAAGTCGCATCCGGCCAGCGTCTCACCAAAAACGACCACGAGACATGGCATGCGGCTTTGAACCGGCGAGGTTGGCTCGCGACGAGTTGGCCGAAGGAATATGGCGGCCCCGGTTGGGATGCAGTTCAGCGCCATATATTCGAAGAGGAAGCATCGCGCTCTCATGCTCCGCGAATCTTGCCCTTCGGCCTCAGCATGCTGGGACCGGTCCTGCAGAATTTTGGCACACAGCAGCAGAAGGACTATTGGCTCCCGCGCATTCTGAATGGCGAGGACTGGTGGTGCCAGGGCTACTCGGAGCCCGGTGCCGGGTCCGACCTGGCAAGCGTCAAGACCTCCGCGGCGCGCGACGGCGATCACTATGTCGTCAATGGCCAGAAGACCTGGACGACCCTTGCCCAGCACGCAAACATGATCTTCTGCCTTGTTCGGACGTCAAAGGAGGGCAAGCCACAAGAAGGGATTTCGTTTCTGCTCGTCGACATGCGAGCACCCGGCGTCAGCGTCCGTCCGATAGTGCTGATGGACGGCGAGGCGGAAGTAAATGAAGTTTGGTTCGACAATGTCCGTGTGCCAGCCGAGAACCTCGTGGGAGAGGAGAACATGGGCTGGACCTACGCGAAGTATCTATTGACCCATGAGCGCACGAATCTTGCCGGGGTGGGCATGGCTCGCGCGGCTCTCGCCAATCTCAAGCGCGTCGCCGCAACTGAGCCGGATGGCCACCGCAAGCTGATTGACAACCCTCTCTTTGCGGCCCGGATCGCGCAAGTCGAGATCGATTTGATGGCGATGGCAACCACGAACCTCAGGGTCGTTGCCAAAGCAGCCGCCGGGCAGGCCCCGGGGGCAGAAAGTTCGATGCTCAAGGTCAAGGGCACGATCATCCGCCAGGAGTTGAACAAGCTTACCCGCCAGGCCGCTGGTCCCAATGCAACCCCCTTCATCTCCGAATTGCTTGACGAGGGTTCCAACGCGGCCCCGATCGGTCCGGCCTACGCGATGGCTGCCACACAGAGCTACTTCAACAACAGGAAGCTCTCCATCTACGGCGGTTCCAACGAGGTTCAGCGGCAGATTATCGCCAAAGCCATTCTGGAGCTATGATATGAACTTCGATCTCACTGGAGAACGCCAGATGCTGCAGGACAGCCTGCGGCGGTTTTTGCGTGGATTTGTCACGCAGGAAATCCTTTTTCAGGCGACGGAGAGTCCACAAGGGCACTCCAAGGAGCTCTGGGACGGACTGGTCGAGATGGGCGTCCCGGGCGCCCTTTTTGCTGAGCAGGTCGGCGGATTCGGCGGGTCAGGCTTCGACGTGTCTGTCGTCTTCGAGGAACTCGGTCGCGCCGGTGTCTTCGAACCCTTGATGGAAGCTGGCATCCTCGCCGGCGGCCTCATCGCATCGCTCGCGACCGCTGACCAGCTTGCGCTGGTCGGCGAGATCATTTCGGGCCGCATTGTCACTCTGGCTCACGCAGAGCAAGGCGGCCGTTACGATCTTGCTCACGTGGAGACACGCGCCACCAGGCAGGATGGACGTTGGGTGCTTTCTGGCGGCAAGTCCCTGGTTGTGGCCGCACCGGCGGCGAGCCTCGCGGTGGTCAGCGCGCGAGTCTCGGGAGCAGCCGACGAGCGAAATGGCATTACGCTTTTCGTGATCCCGCTGGATTCCGATGGACTTGCCTTGCGATCTTATCCGCTCAATGGCGGCGGTCGCGCCGCGGAATTGAGCCTGGATGGTGTGGCGGTTCCCGACAGCCAGCGCTTGGGCGAAGTGGGCGGTGCTTTTGACGCCATTGAGGCTGTGCATGCCCGCGCTGTGGCCGCCCAATGTGCTGAAGCCGTGGGGCTTATGGAGAGCATCAAGCATCTTACGGTGGAGTACCTGCGAACCCGCAAGCAGTTCGGCCAGCCAATTGGGAAATTCCAGGCCCTCCAGCATCGCATGGCCGACATGCTAATCGAAATCGAGCAGGCCCGCTCGGCCGCCATCAACGTGTGCGGACATCTGGACGCACCGCGTGGCGAGCGCGAACTGCAAGTGAGTGCCGCAAAAAATCTTATTGGCCGGGTATCACGCATCGTGGTCGAGGAGGCAATCCAGATGCACGGCGGTATTGGCATTACCATGGAATACGCGCTTGGCCATCTCGCGAAGCGGCTCACCATGATCGAACACCGCTTCGGCGACTCTGATTTCCACCTGGAGCGATTTATCGCCCTGTCGACGGCTGCGTAGAGCTATCACGCGTTCTGCGCTTGAAGGTGACGACAGCCGACAGCGGTCACTTTGCACAATCAAAAACAGAAGACTTGCGCGTCGCGTGATGCGGGCGTCCCGGCAGTCTATGCCGGTATGCAGCACGGTCTCCTCAAAGACAGTGTGTGTGGCGACCTTGCCACGTGCTGGCAGGCAGGCGAGGGGAGCCTGGCAAAGGATCCCACATCTGCGGCAGCCCTCAAACGCCATCGCCTGCTGATCAGTTGCGGACGCGGCGCTTTTCGTCCTCTATGGCGCGCTCGATGGCCGCGCTGCCGTCAATCAAACTGGAGAGACTGATTGACGGCCAGCACCAACATGATATATCATATTGCTGATTTTTCGAAGCAGTCCACGCGCTGTTTCGAAGCTTCCTAAATCGTTTGCCTCCCAAGGCGATGATGTGCTCCGCGGCCGCCGTTTTCTGTGGGTCGCGGAGCAGGCAAAATCAGCCTTGGCGCTCAACGGCAGCGAGCCGCCGCTGGGTGGATAAGCCTATAATCGAGGGGCGGCACTCTTGGTAGGCCGCAGCGCGCCGGACTGGAACAGGGACGAAGATGCCTGAAGTCATTCAATCAGCCGACAAACTCCTACGCGAAAGAGCGCTGCGGGTTATTCCCGGTGGCATGTGGGGGCACTTAAACGCGGCCAAGCTGCCGGCTGGATATCCGCAGTTCTTCAAGAAGGGCGAGGGCTCCGCACTCTGGGACGTCAACGGCCGACGCTATGTGGACTTCATGTGCGCCTGGGGGCCGAATTATTTGGGCTATCGCCAACCGGAGGTCGAGGCCGCGGCAGCACGGCAGGCGGCCAGTGGCGATTGCCTGAACGGTCCGACAGATGCGCTGGTCGATCTCGCGGAACTTTTTACCAGTATGATTGCTGCCGCTGATTGGGTGCAGTTCCAGAAGAACGGGACGGATGCGACTACGACGTGCCTGACCATCGCTCGCGCATCGACCGGCAAGCGCAAGGTGTTGGTTGCCCAGGGCGCTTATCATGGCGCAGTGCCTTGGTGCTCGCCCTCTGTCCTTGGTGTCACCGCGGAGGACCGAGTTCATTTGGGCACCTATGAATTCAACAACGTCTCGAGCCTGCGAAGCGCGGCGGAAGCGGCCGAGGGCGATCTGGCAGCCATCCTGGTTTCGGCGTTCCGCCACGATTTCGGCAAGGATCAGGCGATGGCGACCCCAGAATTCGCGCGCGCGATGCGCGAAATCTGTGATCGCAACGGCGCCGCGCTTATCATCGACGAGGTGAGGGCTGGCCTGCGCCTCGATCTGGCCGGCAGTTGGGAAGCATTTGGGGTCCGCCCTGACCTCTCGGCATGGAGCAAGGCGATTGCAAATGGTTATCCACTGGCGGCGGTAACAGGGGCGGATTGGCTTCGCGAAGCCGCGTCGCGCATCTTCGTGACGGGATCGTTCTGGTGCGGGTCAGTCGCAATGGCGGCCGCAGTGGCCACGCTCCAGATAGCCCGCCGGGACAACGTGGTGCAGCATCTGATCCGCCTCGGGAACAAACTCCGCGACGGACTGAATGCTCGTGCAGCCAAGGCTGGCATGGTCTTGCGACAAACTGGTCCCGTCCAGATGCCACTCATCATGTTTGACGAAGACCACGACGGCAGCAAAGGTGAACTGTTCTGCAGTACATTATTGACGCACGGCGTTTATTTCCATCCCAAACACAACATGTTTCTGTGTGCTGCCCACACTGACGCCGATATTGAAGCGACCCTGTTTGCCGCCGAAATCGGCTTCGCGGCGGTGGCTGATCGTCTTCAATGAGGTAATCCCGTGGCGACGGCTCAATGATTTTTTTGAGACCTCGACCCCGGCGGTTCCGAATGCGCCGCACAATGAAAAGTTATCGGAAGTGACGACGGGAAATTTGGCAATGAAACGCAAATTGCACTCTTAGTCGCGCAATTCACGATATGTAATGCGCCCCGCTTGCATACGGTTTTAGCAACATGATGAACGAACGCGACGACAGACAGCGATACGACAGCCTTGGAGCCTAAGGGTACAGAAGCGCAGTGGCTGTCGATTGTGGCGCGCGATCGATTACAGCCTGCTGGTATTCTCGGGGTTGGTAGGGTGTTCTTTGATGAGGTCGCGGGAACTGGCGTGTTGCTTGGCTCGGCCGTCATCGGCACTGGAGGAGCCCTTCTCGCCATGGTCAAAACTCCGGCAGATCAGTCGGTCCGACGCTGTCGTGATGTGTCAGGAGTTTCCGTTCAGAACGTGAGCCATGGAACTGAGACGAGATCGTCGGTTTGGCCGAGGGATCTCGTCCAGTGACGTTTCTCGGCGGGTGAAGCCCGATGATTGATAGGATTTGTTGGAGGAAAAAGTGTCAAATTTCGAAACCCGCATCCCCTACGACCAGCTTGGCCTCGAGGGCAGCGTGCCCGCAGGGTCATCCTGGAACGTCTACGGCCGCGATGACCAGCTTGGAAGTGTCGGTTTGTTGACGCCGGAGCGTGTCTTGAGCGGAGCTGCTCTGGTCTCGAAGGGGGCGGTCTTTTCTCTAAATTGGTCCCTTGATCTTCCCAACCCTGCACTCTTTGGCCGCCGAAACATGCAGCACACCATCAATTTCGATAGTTCCGGCACAGACGACATGTATGAGGGGTTCTTCCCCCAATGCTCCTCCCAGTGGGACAGTCTTTCGCATATCCGCCACCCTGTTCATGGGTTTTACCAAGGCTTTCAGGAACATGACATAACGGGGCTCCCGGGAACGCGGCTGGGTATCGAGAACTGGGCCACCCGAGGCATCGTCGGCCGGTTTGTGTTAGCGGACCTTGCTCGCTTTCGACAGGCGGTCGGACGGCCGATCCAACCGGGATATCCCGATCCTATAACGGTCGCTGAAATCGACGCCTGTCTTGCCAGGCAGAAATCCAAGCTGAATATAGGAGACATACTGCTCCTGCGGTTCGGCTGGGTCCAGTGGTACGAAAGTGTCGATTCCGCAACGCGCGAGCAGATGGCAACCGACGATCAGTTCGCCGCCTGCGGACTTTCGCGGTCGGAAGAGACCGCACGTTGGATATGGAACAAGGGTGTAGCCGCTGTTGCCGGTGACAACCCTGCCTTGGAAGTTCAGCCCTTCGACCCAACAGATGCCGATGGCTTCCTACATTACCGGCTCATTCCGATGCTGGGCACCGCCATCGGGGAAATGTTCGCATTGGACGCCCTGGCCGCGGATTGCGAAGAAGACGGCCGCTATGAAGGAATGTTTGTTTCCGCACCGCTCAACAAGCTGGGCGGCTCCGGCTCGACAGCCAACGCGCTCGCGCTAAAATAGCAGAACGGGCGGAAAGGTATTTTCGAGTCAGGGCGTCTCAGGCGGCCCGGCGTGGTTACGTGCACCATGTCAGGCGCACCGGGGTGGCTGCAGGATATCGCGAGGGCTCTGCCCAGATCCGATATCGGCACCTGCCCAACCGCTTCCGTGGAGCCGACGGGACGTCGTTGCAGGCACGAGGCACTATTTTTCTTGCTGCCTACGCCTTGAGCCGGATTGTGACTTCAGCTTTTCCAAAATTCTGTATGAGCCATCGCGAAGATCACGCACCACCAATTCACCGGCCTCGGTCGGTGACCGACGCTTCAAAGCGTCGATGATCAGATCGTGGGGGTGAACTTCGAAGGCAAGTGGCTTGGCATAGGGATATTGATTGTTCACGAACGGGCCAGCCAATAGCCACAGATTCTCGATCACCCGCACCAGGACCTGGTTGTTCGACTTACGGTATATCGCAAAGTGGAATGACTGGTTTGCCGCGAGAGCTGCCTTCCAATCCTCCGCGGCCTCCGCCGCCATGAATTCAGTCTGGTGCCTTTCCAGCAGCTCGATGTCTTGGCGTGTCATGTTGACGGTGCTGAGTTCGGACGCCAACCGCTCCAGCGGAGCGCGCGTCTCGCGTATCTCAATATATCTGGCGATAGAGAGGATGGGAACGCGAGGCTGATGGCCTAGTTTGAGTTCCAGCGCGCCCTCCGCCACCAATTGCAGGACCGCTTCTCGGACGGGTGTCTGAGAGGTCTCGTAAGCGGTGGCGAGTTGCCGAATATTAAGCCGGCTTCCCGGTTCGTAGCGACCCGACATCAACGCAATTCGCAGCTGTGCATAAATTCGGTCGGCGAACGTGTTCCTGCTAATCCCAACCGACCCTACGGTCTCGAGCTCGTCGGCAGGCCCACTTGCCCTGATAGCGGTAGGCATTGATCGCTCCTCACTCCGGCGCGGCGAATCGATATAGCGCCTTTGAGTCTGGCTGTATCAATAACAAAATATCCCGGAATGGGGCAGGCGTCACAGTCTGCGGAAGACCCGGGCCCAATACCAGTCCGGTTGAATAGGCAAGCCACAACGACACCGCACGATGCTGTCGGAATTTCCCCAGCAGACCTCGCACGGCCGCCGGGGCAGCGTCTCCTGATCTGAATCCGGCTCCAAGTCGACATGTCGTCCGAAAAGCGCTTCACACTTTTTGGCATCATGCTTTAGCGTTTTTGCTTGAGATAGGCTTCGGCAGCGCGGCCGACCGCATCTCGATTCAGTTCGAATCCGTATCCAGGCTTCTTCGACACCGGCAGAAATCCATTCACAGGCGTAAGGTTCGGACTCTCGATTATGTCTTCCTCAAGCAACTGCCACATGATCTGGTTGGCATCGTCCAGATTGGGGACCGTTGAACCAACCTGATTAGCGATGCAGGTCGTGATGCCGGTTTCGAAAATTCCGTGGATATTGATTCTTACATTTGCCGCTTCGGCGATCGCTGCCGCTTTACGCCACCGCAGAGCGCCGCAAGTTTCGTGCAGTCCCAGGACAACCGACTCGACGGCGCGGGTGCTGCACATCGCATATACTTCTTCCGGCAGATACACACTTTGATCGGCAGACAGCGGCATCCCGACGTGGCGGAGGCGCAGAAGTGCATCTGCTCCTCCAATACCGGGAACTGGCTGCTCCATGATCTCAATATCAAACGCTTTGAGCTTTTCCATCATGCGCACAGCACGTAGCGTGTCCCACGCTTCGTTTGCGTCCAGGCGAAGGCGAACATCTGGAGCCACCTCCCGCACGGCCCGGACGATCTCCAAATCGAGCTTGTCGTCGCGCCCGACTTTCACATAGAGAACTGGATATCCCTGCTCAACCAACTGCTTCGCGTCATCGGCAAGCTGTTGAGGTGTATCCCCCTGAACGAAACCAAAATAGCCCACCTTGTCGTGCAAGGCTCCCCCTAGGATGTTGCATACCGGCTGCCCCAGGCCTTTGCCGATCGCATCCCACATTGCAAGCTCGATGCCCGACATGGTGCGTGAGAAGTATCGGTACTGACTGCCGGCTCCTCGGGCCTTGAACCCGGTCCGAAAGTAGTCCCAGATGAGCTTGTTGCCATCGTAGACCGATTTGCCGATGAAATGGGGTATCGCGTCCTGAAGGATGGCTAACATCGGCTCGATGGTCGGCCCTGCTCCAGACTCGGCAATGCCGACGACACCTTCGTCCGTCTCAACCTCGATAAGAATCACGGGCGAGCACAACGTTATGCCATCTGCCCAATGGTAATCCTGCTTGAACCTGCAATGCAGCGGGGTGGTACGAATGTTGGTGATTTTCATCTTTTTCCTGCGGCTCCATGCCTGCTCGAAGGACGAGTCGGCTTCTTTTCTGCATGATATATCAAGACGAGCAAGCGTCGTCTCGGTGACGTACCTGGATTTCAGGATTGATAGTTAAGCTTCAGGCCGGCTTCGTGCCAATCAAACGCGGCCAGTCTACCCTCGTGAGACAATGTTACATAACAGGTATTCATGTCCGAACCGCCAAAGCAGAGGTTCGTCACCATCAGATCGGGAATGGGGTGAACGACATGGCTCTTCAGATCTCCGGTAAATTCAAGGATCGCACACATGTCCAGCGCAGCAGCATAGACGGCTCCCGATTCTGCCACCGCCAAGCCGTCAAACCGGGTTCGTCCACCAGGACCGGCAAAGAGTATTCCGCCGGCCGGGGAAGGCCATGGCTGCTTTCGCACCTCTCCTGGACCGATTACGGGATATGCCCATATTCGACCTGGGATAGTCTCGGCGACATAAAGTGTCTTTCCGTCAGGTGAGAGGGCGATGCCGTTGGGCGTGATCAGACCAGAGATGACCTCTTTAATTTCTGAACCGTCGCTTGCCGCCCAATAGACGAACCCAAGGTCCATCTCTCGAGGACGGCGTTTCCCCATATCCGTGAACCAGAAGCCTCCGTCTCCGTCGAATACAAGATCATTGGGGCCGCGCAACTGGTTGTCCGAGCAGCGATCGTAAAGACGGCGGACGGACCCGTCGGCAGGATTCACGACGTCAATGCTGCCGCCCGTATATCCGGAGCTCTGCAAGGCTGGTCGAAATCGTCCTTTTTGCTCTTCGACCCAGTCCATACCACCATTGTTGCAAATGAATATCTTGCCGTCTGGCCCAACAGCTGCCCCGTTTGGCCCGCCCGGAACCTTGGCGACTACCCCGATATCCCCGTCCCGTGATACTCGGACAAGGGTTTGCTCGATAATGTCGACGACCATGACGGAGCCATCTGAAAATGCAATCGGGCCTTCGGGGAACGTAAGCTTGTCCGTGATGACACGCATGCCACTGACCCAAATCTATTTCACTACCCGGAGAACGGCTTCAATTTCGACACGGATGTTGCCGGGCAGGGATCCCATCCCGACCGCGGATCGAGCGTGTTGACCACGCTCGGCAAGAACCTCGACCAGCAGCTGGGAGCAGCCTTCGATAACCACCCCATGATCGCGAAAGTCGGGAGCCGCGTTCACCATCCCGAAGACCTTCAAGAATTCGATGTCATCCAGTGAGCCGGTCACTGCTTGCGCGGACGTCAGCATATGCAACCCGCAGAGACGCGCTGCCTCTTTCCCGTCCTCTAGTGAGCAATCACCACCAACTTTCCCGGTGAGGTACGAGCCGTCGGGCAAACGAGGTACTTGTCCAGCCAGGAAGACGATATCCCCCGCCCTTCGAAAAGGCACATAGGTATACTTTGGCGCGCCCAAAGCAGGCAGCTCGATGCCCAATTCTTTTAGCCGTTCTGCGGATGACACGATAAATTCCTTTCAGCCAAGTTCCTTGATGTATTGGACGTATACGAGATTTCGCTCTAGTTCATATGATATATCCACGCGCTCACGACAAAGCTTGTCCCGCGATTTTTTCTTGGTTTCGGGTGGCCTACCGCGGGTCCCGTTTCAGCTTGTCGATGATCAGTGCAGAGCCTTTTTCCATCCCGCGCAGGACGATCTCGCCCGCCTCGGCAGAAGCGCGGCGCCGCAGCGCATCGATGAGCTCCAGGTGGGGGTGGTGTTCATCGTGGGGGTGAATTGCCGAAGGATACTGATTAATCAGAAAGGGACCCGTCTGGAGCCATAAATTCTCAATTGCCTTTACAAGAATTTCATTTCCCGAGGTAGCATAAACCAGGAAGTGAAATTCCGTGTTGAAGGAGAGGGCGACTTTCCAATGGCCTGCTTCTTCAGCCGCCAGGAATTTATCGTTCACCTGCGCCAATTTCGCCAGAACGTCGTTGGATATCCGGGGGGCCGCCAGTTCCGTTGCCAGACGCTCCAAAGGAGCTCGCACCTGACGTATCTTCAGGTATCGGTCCACCGAAAGAATCGGTACACGCAGTTCGTGTCCCGGCCGCAGCTCAAGTCCACCGTCCCTCACAAGTTGCATGACGGCTTCGCGCACCGGGGTAGGGGATGTGTCGAAGCTGATCGCCAGGCGCCTGATATTGAGCCGCTCACCTGGTTCGTAGGCACTTGTCATCAAGTTGGATTTGAGACTGTCGTAGATCATCGCCGACAGGCTGTCGCGCGACAAACCCATGGAAGCCTGGTCTTCCGTTTCGTCGGCTAGGCTCATTTCATTCTCCAAGCCGCGTCCAGTGCGTTCCCATTGCTTACCCTTTCCTCGCTAACCCATCCATGAGGCAGTCTACGTCCAAGGGACCGTCAGCTTATCGTCTTTGCCACACTTAGACGTTCCGCAAGGTTTTTCGCACCTATTTTTTCGTTTCTTTCGACCATCTCGAAAAGCTTTCGGGGACTTCCGCCTATCGACTTGACGAGGCGGCCACGAGAGGCCGGTATGCAGACTTCCTGTTTTTGGTTTTTGATGGCAGCCAGTACGATCTCGGCAACATCTTCCGGTTTCCATGATGGCACTGCGAAAGCCAGTGCTACCCCCGTCCTGGCCTCTTCCTCCAGCATGGGAGTTTCAGTCGAGCTTGGATGAACGATGGTGAAATTAATCGGCTCGTGCCGCTCTTCCATGGCCACCCCAAAATGAATTGCACGCAATGCATGTTTGGAGGCTGCATAGCTGGCAATGCCGGGGAAGGGGAGGAACGCGGTCATGCTGCAGATGGTCACAATGTGCCCTGATTGCTGCTGCCGGAAACGAGGAAGAACCGCCAGCATTCCGAGCATCGGCCCAATGACGTTGACCGTCATCGTCTGCTCATGCTTCGCCAGCGATACATCTTTTGTCAACCCGGTGTGGACCACGGCCGCGTTGTTGACAAGAACGTCCAAGGCGCCAAAACGAGCATAGGCAGCGTCGACGACGCTTTCCCATTCTTGCGGCAAGCGGATATCAAGCTTCGCGGCCATGGCATTGTCACCCAATGCCTCAGCAACGCTCCGCGCCCCTGCCTCGTTGATATCTGCCACGACGACTTTATGACCTCGGTCGACCACCAACCTCGCGATCGCGGCGCCGATACCGCTCGCTGCGCCTGTTACCAGAAATATCTTCGTGGCCATGGATTTTCTCATGCCTGACTGCCCTCCCTCTCAACAACAAAACGATGGCGCGCTGGCCGTCACCTGGCCACAGTTAGCTACTGATTTCTCACCAGCTGCTTTCACGATCCAGCGCCAGAACAGCACGCTATGCAAATAGGTTCGAAACATTCTGGTAAAGGATCTGTCTGGCGGGATTTTGGGCATCGGTCTTCCGGTAAAGGACCTCGATGTTTAATATGATATATCATGGTGGACGTCTGTGTCTAGCATAAAGCAGTGATCGTGGAGAGACGCGAGACCGATCGAAGGTGGCCAGCAGTTGTTTCCGCCGGCATTCGACAGGCTACTCCAGGCAGGCACGGAGCCGGGAGGCCATGCTGGGCTTCACGGTCATAGATTGAGAGCGAAGGCCGAGACGAGATGAATATCCTGCGGCAGCGGAGGCCGACATTTCAATATGTTGTTATTTTTTCAAAGGCGGCCATTCCGAGGCGGGCGTATAGGCCAAATCGCGTTGCATTTCGTCGAGAACGGTCTGGAACACATCCAGCTTGCCTAGTTTTCCCGACTTGAGCATCAACGCCAGCCGGGCCGGCAGTGAGGTCACGGCGCGCGCCATTCCGGGACCCTGATAGGGTCCCACGGTCATTTCCGATATTCCGAGCGCCGAGATGACGGCGCCCGACGTTTCCCCCCCCGCCACCACCAACCGCCGCACGCCCAGTTCAAGGGTGATCGTGGTCGCAACACGCGACAGGAGATCTTCTGCCTTGGCAGCCGCCTCGTAGCGCCCGTACCTCGACTGCAGCCGTTCGACGGAACCATGAGGCTGCGCCGTGCTGATCGCAAACGGGACGTTGTCGCAAATCGCCTTGCGTGCGAAATCAATCGCTTCCCCCACGACATCGTCGCCGGCGAAGGCGCGTTCCAAATCCACGGTGATGAATGGATAAGTTCGCGCAAACCACTCAAGCTGCAGCAGTGTCTGCTCGGCAACGCTTCCCACCAGAACAGCGCCCGGTCCCATCACGCCGGGGAGCGTGCCGGAGTGCGTGGCGCAGATAAGTCCATCTCGCAGCCAGATTGGCGGAAGATGCGCGGCAATCGAGGAATTACCGGTCAGGAGCGGCATGTCAACGCTGGCTTCGGCAATGGAGGCCAGATGGCGCTCGTGTAGAGTGTCTACCAGCACAAGCGAAATATCCTGGTCGGCCAGGGTTTCGCACGCGGCACGAATAGCGCCTGCTCCCGCGTCGACCGCCTTGTAATTCACCAGGCCCGCCTTGCGGCGAGACTGCCGTTGCAGGACCCGCACCAAGTTAGAGTCGGTCATTGGCGTCAGCGGGTCGTTGCGTTTCGGCGACTCGGCCAACAATTGCGGGCCCCCAAACATGTGACCTTGATAGACCGTCCTTTCAGTTTCGCAGAATGCAGGGCAGAAAAGAGCGTATCGAGCGCCAAGCCGATCCATCAGAGCCTCGGCGCAAGGGCCAATATTGCCATCGGCAGTTGAATCGAAGGTAGCGCAATACTTGAAGAATATCTGTCGTACGCCTCGGGCAAGGAGTGTTTCGGCAGCCTGCAGGACCTGCGAGATCGCCTCGTCGGCGGAAACCACGCGTGTCTTGAGTGCGATTACATGGGCATCGAAATCCGCGCCAGAATCTGTCGCCGTGCCGATCGTGAAACGCGTCCGGATGCCCCTTGCCACAAGCATGGACGCGAGTTCGGAGCCGCCGGTGAGATCATCTGCCACGGCGCCGAAAACCAGCTGTTTGTTCGAACTCAAGTTGCCCCCTGCCGACTACCCGAGGTTCGGGTTGTGCGCGGCATCTAGGCCTCCGGGAAATGGCACGCGGCGGCATGGCCCTGGGAGCGCGTTTCCAGTTGTGGGGTGACTTCCCTGCAGATGTCTTGCGCCTTCCAACAGCGGGTGCGGAAGGGACAGCCGGAAGGAATGTTCATCGGGCTGGGAACGTCTCCTGTCAGCGTTATGCGCTGGCGCTGGCGCTCCTTGTCTGGGTCAGGCAAAGGAACTGCCGACAATAGGGCCCTCGTGTATGGATGGGCCGGGTGTTCGTAGATGTCTGAGGCCTCTCCGATTTCCACGATGCGCCCCAAATACATGACCGCTAGCCGATCGGAGACGTGGCGCACCACAGCAAGGTCGTGGGCGATGAAAACGTAGGAGATTCCGAGCGTTTCCTGCAGCTCTTCCAGGAGGTTCAGGACGCCGGCCTGGATGGACACGTCAAGCGCGGAAACCGGTTCGTCAAGAACCAGAACGGTCGGTTCGAGGGCAAGGGCGCGTGCTATACCCACGCGTTGCCTCTGCCCCCCGGACAACTCATGTGGGTATCGGTCACCGTGTTCTTGCGACAGTCGAACCAAATCGAGCAGCTCCGACGCGCGTTTTAGCGCGGGCGCTCCTGTCACCCCAATCAGACGCAAAGGTTCGGCGATGATTGATCGCACTGTCATGCGCGGGTGAAGTGAGGCGAGGGGATCTTGAAAAACAATCTGAATGTGGCGACGGAACTTGCGCATCTGGTTGCGCGGGAGCTTCGTTATGTTGGTGCCTGAAAAATAGACTTCGCCCGAGGTTGGTTCAACAAGTCGAAGGATACATCTTCCAAGCGTGGATTTGCCGCATCCGGACTCGCCGACGAGCCCGAACGTCTCCCCCCGAAACAGCTCGAATGATATGCCAGACACGGCGTGTACCTGCATGGCCAGCCTCGTGCCAAAGAGCCCGCCCCGTATATCGAAGGACTTCTTCAGATTCCTGACGGAAAGGACCGGCGTTTCCTGGCCCAGAGGCGCTATCATGGTTGTCGTCATCCGTGGCCTCCGGTGGCTTGGAGTGCCGGCGCGCCGGGCGAGCGCAGCTCTTCGGCGAAATGACACGCGGTCTCAACGCGATCCACGTGCCTGAGCGGTGGCTCTTGGTGGGCACAGATGTCTCGCGCGATTGGACAACGCGGGCGAAACGGACAGCCACTCGGTCTTGTCGATAGCGATGGGGGGTTGCCGGGGATTGGTATCAGCTTGCCGCCCTTCTTCTCGATGTCGGGGAGACACGCCAGCAAGCCGCGCGTGTAGGGATGCCGTGAGTTATGAAAAATATCGCGCACCTCGCCTGTCTCGACCACCTTTCCGGCATACATCACCACGACGGTGTCGGCGACACCGGCGACCACGCCGAGATCGTGTGTGATCAACACAAGCCCGACCGGAAACATCCGGCGCAAGTTCGCCAAGACCTCGATGATCTGCGCCTGCACGGTCACGTCGAGAGCCGTTGTCGGCTCGTCAGCGATCAGGACGTCAGGATTGTTTGCTATGGCCATTGCGATCATGGCCCGCTGGCGCATACCGCCAGAGAACTGGTGCGAGTATTGCCTTGCCCGGACGTCAGGCTGAGGCACGGCAACGGTTTCCAGCAATTCAATCGCACGCAGGGCGGCCTGCCTCGCCGACATCTGGGGATTGTGCAGTCGCACCGCTTCCGCGATCAATTCCCCGACCCTCACGACTGGGTTCAGAGCCGTCATCGGATCTTGAAAGATCATGCTGATCTTCGAACCGCGCAATTGCTTTAGACGGCGCTCCGGAGCCCCGATGAGTTGCTCGCCATTGAGCGATATCGATCCGGATAGTGAAGCCATGGGCGGCGGCAGGCCCATCACGGCGCGAACTGCCATGGATTTGCCAGAGCCGGATTCGCCGACGATGCTCACGACCTTTCCCGCGTGGACACTGAAGCTCACACCGCGCACGACCTCGATCCCTCGTCGCAGCGTAACGCGCAGATCGTCGACTTTTAGCAAGGGGCTATCGGACGTCACGACTAGTCATCCTTCGGATCTAATATGTCGCGGAGCGTATCTCCGACGAAGTTGCAGCCAAGGCCGATAGACAAGATCGCAAGACCCGGCCCAAACGCGATCCACCAGGAATAGAAGTGCGCGGCGCCTTCGGCTATCATCGAGCCCCATTCGGGGGTCGGTGGTTTGGCGCCCAATCCAATGAAGCTCAGCGACGCGGCCAAGAGGACGACCTGCCCGAAATCCATGGTGGCGCTGATGATCGTTGGAGTCCAGGAAAGCGGCAGGATGTGCTTCAGCAGCAACCGTGTTCGCGAGGCTCCGCCGGCAATCGCCGCTTCGATGTGGTCTCGAGACTGGACCTCAAGCACCTGGCCTCGCATCAGGCGCGCGTAAACAGGCCACCATACGACGACGATAGCGATGGCCGTGCTTTGTACCCCTGGTCCAAGTGAGGCAGCGATAGACATGGCCAGCAACACTGGCGGGAAAGACAAGGTTACGTCGACAAGGCGCATCAGCAAGGAGTCGACCCAGCCGCCGAAAAAACCGGATAGTGCCCCAAGGGCTGAGCCAATGAGCACAGAGGCGGCAACCACTATGACGGCAATGGATAGGGAGTATTGGGCGCCGTAGAACGTGCGGATCAGCACGTCGCGGCCAAGTGAGTCGGTTCCCAGCCAATGGGCCAAAGAGGGAGATTGGAGATGCCGGCCAACAATTTTAAGAGGCGCGTAAGGTGCCCAGAAGTCAACCGTCAACGCAATTGCCGTCCACACGGCAAGGATGCCTATACCAATCAGCAGGGCAGGCCTCGCTATGTGCCACTGGCGCGGCGAACTTGCTATCGAAACGATGGAAGTCATGCCATTCAGCTCAGCTTGATACGAGGGTTGGCGAATGCGTAAGCGACGTCGGTGATCAGGTTGGAGAACAGAAAGGCGGCCGCGCCCACAAGCGAGACGCCGATGATCGCGGGATAGTCGAGCGTTCTGGCCGAATCCACTGCGTAGGATCCGATGCCGGGCCATGCGAAGACGGATTCTGTCAGCACGGCGCCGGTGATCAGATAGGCGAAAGAATATCCGATGATCGTAAGCGTGGGGATCATGGCGTTGGGCAATGCATGCTTGAACAGAGTGCGTCTCTCTCCGGCGCCCTTCGCTCGGGCCGCCAGAATGTAATCCTGGCCCAGGACATCGAGCATGCTGGCTCGCACCAGGCGGGCCAGGATTCCGGTCACGGACCAGCCGAGAACGAAGGCGGGCAGCAGGAGATAATGCAGTGCTGTCAGGAAAGCCCGGAAATCGCCGGCGACAAGCGCGTCTATCGTGTACATCCCGGTTACGAAGGGCGGAGGTTCGCCGCGCGGATCAAAACGACCCGGCCCTGGTATGAGCGAAAACTGAACCGAGAATATGTAGAGAAGCAGTAGACCCGACCAGAAGACGGGTATCGTCGAGCCAAACAATGCGAACAGGCGGGCAATGTAATCCGCCCACTTATCGCGAAAGCGCGCGGCCACTATCCCAAGCAATACACCGCTTAGAGTGCCAAAGATCATCGCTGCGATGACGAGTTCAAGTGTCGCTGGAAGTCGCTCTGCAATGTCCGTCAGGATGGGCCTGCGCGTGCGAAAAGATACACCGAAATCGCCGGTGGCGAGGTTCTTGACATAGATGAGAAACTGCTCGGGCAGGCTTTTGTCGAGCCCCCAACGTTCCTTGGCTGCAGCCACGACCTCGGGGTTGTTCGTCATTCGATCGCTAACCAGGGCCGCGAGGGGATCGGCCTGCGTCATGTGAGAAAGGCAAAAGGCCAAGGCCGCCACGCCCAGCAAAAGCAGGGGCATGGCAAGAAGCCGTCTCAGGACGTATGTCAGCATTCGGAGTCTCGCTACTCAGTTACTTAACGATAAGGCGTACCAGTTCTGACCCTTTTATCCCGTCGCCGTTAACACGCCTCCGTTATTCGCCTGGCAGCGATTTCACCCGCAGCCAGGGCTCCTTCCATGTATCCTCTATATTCCGGCGACATGTGTGTGCCGGCCCAATACAGAGGCCCTACCGGTTCGCGAAGGTCACCAGCTATTGTTGTCAGCGCACCTGGTGTCAGGAAGGGGCTCGATGCCCCCCCGGACCATTCTTCATCCGCCCAAACCCGTTCCATATACTCGACCGGGTCTTGCGCTTCCGGTCCCAGCGCCTGCGTCAGCAGCTGGAGAACGCGAGCCTTTCGCTGCGCAGGCGCGAGATTGTCGACACGATAAGCGGGAAGTCCGGTGAACAGTGTGATCAGGATTCCCTTGCGCGCCTCTTCGTCCCCAAGGTCGTACGCCGCGGTGAGAGACCCATCGGTGGAGATGACGTTGCCATTGAGGTTGCGGTCACGCCAAAACGGCCTGTCGTAGACGATGACCGCTTTGGTGTTGCGCCCGTTGGGGAAGCGCTGATGCAGCATTCTGCGTTTTGACGGCAGTTGGGGCGTGAAGCGTATCTGGTTGATCATGGTCGGCGAGGTGGCGAAGACGACATAGCGGGCCCGCCACACGCCGGCTTCCGTGTGAACCTTCGCACCTTTCGCTGTCCAATCCACGGTTCGCACGGGAGCCGAAAGCACGATGTCGTCACCAAGATCGCGCGCCATTCCCTCCGATGCGATCTGGGTTCCCATCATATGGGCTGACTGGCCGCCGCCCTCGGTAGACGACATAAAGATAGGCCCGCCACAAGACTTCAGCTTCTGGAGCAACTCAAGGGCGGAGATCTCCTCAGCCAGCGCTCCATAATAGGCTCCCGGGATGCGCGTCATTGCCCCGCGAACCCGTCCTGGCTCGCACACGCTGTTTACCCAGGTCGCGTAAGTGATGGAATCCAGTTGATCGGCATCGGCGCTCTCCCATGGGTTGGCCGCAATCCGGTCCATGGCCTCATATAATTTTCCGAAGGCGTTTTTATACGCGGTCTGCTCATCGTCAGTGAGACCGGGAACCGTCCCCATTGCCCCGACAAACGCGTCCTCGCCGTGCAGACAAACCCGCTGCCCCGTCACGAACTGCTTGATCAACGGAACCGTGTACTTCTCAATCAGCTTGTTGATGCGTCCATGCTTGGGCGATACCCACTGTCCGCCAAGATCAACGCGCCCTCCATAGGCCGCGCTTGTCGGAGAATATGTGAGTCCTCCCACGCGATTGCGCGCCTCGACCACGATCACCGAAAGGCCGGCTTCCTTCAACAGGGTCGCGGCATTGAGACCCGACAGACCGGCGCCGATGACCACGACGTCGCGATCAAACTCCGTTGGCATGATAATAAATACCTCTT
Organism: Mesorhizobium sp. P2_C7; assembly: GCF_056404515.1. NCBI lineage: Bacteria > Pseudomonadati > Pseudomonadota > Alphaproteobacteria > Hyphomicrobiales > Phyllobacteriaceae > Mesorhizobium > Mesorhizobium sp. P2_C7. Next base: position 42,466 of record NZ_JBFUDW010000007.1, read on the forward strand.
TTAAGGGAAAAATACCCGGATGCCGGAGATACACTCTCCGGCATCGGTTCTGTTTCGTTAGAAAAGGTCGGCTCTATTTCCAGGAAATTTCGGACAAAACCATGTTGCAGCAAGCGCTGAAACGAAGTCCCGACAAGCCCTTCTTGTAGACGAAGATGTTGTCGGGGCTAACGATCGGAAGGATGATATGATCCTCGGCCATTCCGACGGCAAGTTTGCGGAAATAGCCGTCACTTTCAGCCCCACTCGTGGCGAGAGCCTTCTGCAACAGCTCCGCGGCTTCGGGCCTGGCGAGTTTCGGATCTTTACCCGCGCCAGCCCGCTTGTACCAAGCGGTATCCTTCATCATCGAAAAATACTGGATATATTGCGCGGTCCCGAAATAATCGGGTGCATAGAAAACCGCCGTGAACGGGATCCCGTCTCCGTTTATACGCTCGCGCCAGACGGTGAACTCGATTGGCTCCAGGTTGAGCTGAACCTTTATTTCCGAAAGATCCTGCTGGATCTTCTGCATCATCAAGCTGTAGTCGACACCGTATGTGTTGACGTTTGGAAACGCGGTATCGATGGTGAACCCGTCCTCGGCACCCGCCTCCTTCATGAGCGCCTTTGCCTTCTCCACATCGTAGGAGATGGGTTCCGCACCGCCGGTTCCGGGGAAGCCTTCCGGAATGGCAGTCGCAAGGCGGCGGCCCTTGCCGTCAAGGGTCAAATCGATGATTCCATCATAGTCGATCGCGTGGGCGATCGCTTCGCGAACTTTGCTTCCCAGCGGATTGGACAGATTTTTGGCCCCGGGAGAAAGAGCGACATAGACCATGTTAAGCGAGGGCTGGGCATCAACGACGATGTCCGGATTGGTTATGCCCTTGGCCGTGGTCGGGTCCACTTGCATCGCGATGTCAGCGCTACCGCCCTCCAAGAGCTGAAGCTGGCTCACGCCACCCTTCGATTGCTGGAGGATGATCTCGGAGAGAGCGGCCGGCGTGCCCCAGAACTTGTCGTTGCGCTTCAGCCGTACCTCGTGGTTCGGGCTATATGACGCGAGGACGAACGGACCCGCGCCTGCGGAGTTGGCGAGCAGCCATTGCTCCGCAGTGTCCTTGGTAGCAGCGTCTGGTCCGGCGTCGCCACCGTGTTCCGCAACGAGCTTGGAATTGAGGATGGACAGAAAAGGCGCGGACAGAACGCTCAGGAACTCCGAGTTTGGCGCGTTGAGATCAATGACGACGGTCTGCGCGTCCGGCGTTTCGATCGATTTTATCGGATCCACAAGATATGAGGCGTTGCCTTTGACGTTTTTGAATCGCTCCAGCGTCCATTTTATGTCCTTCGCTTCCACCGGCGAGCCATCGGAAAAGAGCGCCTTCGGATTGAGCTTGAACGTGAAACGGGTCTGGTCGGCATTGACTGTCCAGCTATCCGCCAACATCGGCACGATCGTCTTGTTATCCTTGTCGAGATTCACAAGGCGCGCATAAGTGGACGTCAAATAGATCTGGCAAGTGTCGCACCACGCCCGCCCGGGATCCAAGGAATTGATATCCATATCGCGCGCGACCACCAGTGGCTTGTCTTGCGCTTGGCTCGCGCCAACACCGAAGGGCATCAGCATCGCCGCACCCGCCAGCGAGAGAGCGAGCGTATTTCTCCGAAGGATGCGAGCCGCGTGGGCACCGCTGTTCTGCATAACCATCATTGTAGCAACTCCCATTGTTACGTCTTCCGGCATTATCAGCCCTTGATATGATATATCATCGTGCATGTCTATGTTTAACGCACTGGCCGTGAAGTGATGCGAATTGTCATCTCCCATCGTATCCTGGGCTCGTTACTGAGCGCGTAGCGCGGTTCTAGGCGCAGCCCTTCAGTAGCTTGCCAGCGAATTGCGGCCCATGCATATCGCTTTGCGCCAACAACATTGCGTTTACCGCAATCCTGTTCGAGCCGACCGCGCCTGATAGGCGGTCTGGCGGTAAGGCTAGGCTTTCCTCGGCCTTCAACGCTTGACGCAGTCGGGATGCCGATTGAGGATGAACGGCGCAGCCAGGGTCTTAGCCCTGTCGATCAATGGAGCTTCGAAGGACGTGAAACACCTAAAGACGGAATCGCGGTCGGAGAAGGGCGCAATAGCTGTGCCAATGGTAATGGCCACAAGGTTTGCGCCGCTACCAATCCTCAAGTCTGCGCTCTCCCTTTTTATCAATGTGCTACGCTCGGCGGGCGATCAGAGTGGCCAAAGCCGTCGGATACGGTTCGGGTGGCGACCGCCTGGTGAACTTGGTCTTCCAATTCGCCCAAGTTGCGCCGTTGAAGTGTTCCCCATCAATCAAGTCCAAGATCCTGAAGCACGATATGGTCGTGATGGATGGAGGGCTTCCAACGAATAGGTCAAGGTCACGTTTCCAAGAGACGCTACGGCCTCATTGGAGCGGCGGGCGCGATGGGGACCTGGCAGCGCCAGCTCGCAGACGAAGGCCGATAGCGCATTACGCAATAAGGATTGCGCTTACCGCTAGTCCCCCTTAAACCATGGCACGCTGGTCAGCATTAGGGACGTTTGGATACGAGCACCGTTGGATGGAACAGAAACGGAATCGAACGTCGCCCTTTGACGCCCAGCACAGCATAGCGGTCGTCTGCATTGAGCCGTCGCTTTACGCCACGCTTCTGGCGATAGAGCCGTTTCGCGCCGCCAACCGGATGAGCAAATCGCGCCTTTTCACGATCGAATTTGTTTCTATCGACGGCCAGTGCACCAACACCAATCTCGACATCTCGATTCCCGCTACAGCTACGATCGACGCGCCGACAACTTACGACCTTGTGCTTCTGTACTCCTCGTATGCCTGGGGCGGACAAGGCAAAGCCTCGCTTTTTCGATGGCTCCGGAGGCAGGCATCTGCTGGCGCCCATCTTTGCGGATTGGACGCTGGTGGGCTGCTTCTCGCGGAAGCGGGGCTGCTCAATGGTTTCAAGGCCACGGGCCATTGGAGCACGTTGGCGTCGTTCAAGGAGCTATATCCCGAAACGGAGATCGTCGAACAGCTATTTGTCGTAGATCGAAACCGGTCGACCTGCGCGGGCCAGGCCGCCTGCCTGGACTATGCGCTCTTCATGCTGGATCGTTTTTGCGGCAGGGTTTTGCGGGATGTTGTCGCAAACGAGATGATTTACCCGTCAGTCAAAAGCGAGACAGGTCAACAACGTCAAATCATAAATGGCAACGCTTGGCATTCAAATCCTGTTCTTCTTTGTGCGCAGAAACTGATGCAAGACAACATCGAGGATCCGCTGTCGATCCAAGCCATGGCGAATGAATGCAGAATTTCCCAAAGAGAGCTTCAGCATTTATTCAGGAAGCATTTAAAAGCAAGTCCAAAGAACTACTACATTACGTTTCGACTGCAGCGCGCTAAGGAATTGCTTCTTTATAGCACGCTAAGCGTGCGGGAAACCGGATTAGCAAGCGGATTTACGTCTTCCGCGACATATTTCCGAGCTTTTCGGGCCCGCTTCAACACCAGCCCAATGCATTACCGACGCTCCTTCCAGGTGAATTCGTCCACTCCGGACGGACGCCGTCTTTATTGAACTGCCTCTGCGGATCAGCATGGTATCGACGCGCGCCTCTACGCCTTCTATGCGCATCGAGTACTGACGCGCTTTGATCACAGCCGATCGTTGATGGCTGTTGACGCCGCCTTGTGGGCGTAACAGGGAGCCAACGCCTGCTGCCGAGATCCACACGGACCGCCGCGGACGGGGACAGTCGGTCCCGCGTCCCGTCCTGCGGCCGGCGCTATGCTGACGCTCCTACGGCTGTCCCGTTCACCGCCCGCGGCGGGGGCGAATTTCCTACGTCCTGCGCGCGACAATCGCCCGTTTTACGGACGCGCGCAGGACTGCGGCTTATACGCCGTTCTTCCTTTGAGCGCCGGCGGTCGCCGGCTCGGAGATGCTTGGGCATGGAACCGAATCCCGGGCAGGGTATTGAATGGGACTATGTATCCGAGTTCCGCATGTCGGTTGTAGATGGCACTCTCAGCATCAGCAAAAGGCGCACACGGCGCAGAGACTCAGAATCTATCCCTACATATCCGCTGCCCGGGTTTCGGTCGTTCCAGCTCTGCACATTGACAGACCACATACCGGCGGGCGGGGATTGGCTCTTCGAGATGAAGTTCGACGGCTATCGTGCCCAAGTCGCCATCTCCGGCTCGAACGTCGTCGTCTATACCCGCAATGGCCACGACTGGACCCGACAGTTCAAGGTCATCCTGCCGCCGCTTCAGAGACTGACCAAAGGCGCGGTGCTGATCGATGGCGAGATCGTAGCGATCGACAGCCAGGGCCGCACGAACTTCTCCATGCTGAAAACCGGCATTGCCGCGGGTATGCCCCTCAAGTTCTACGCCTTCGATCTGCTTGAATTCGATGGCGAAGATCTGTCGAACCAGCCGCTCCTCAAGCGCAAGGCGCGACTTGAGTCGCTGCTGGGCGCGCGCCGCCCTGACGACAGCCTGCAATTCTCCAGCCACATCGTCGACCAAGGCAAAAGGGTGTTCGACGCCATGTGCGAGGGCGGCCACGAAGGCGTCATCGCCAAGCGTGCCGGCAGCTCCTACGTCGGCGAACGCACCGGGAGTTGGCTCAAGATCAAGTGCACGAAGCGACAGGAATTCGTCGTCGGCGGCTATCGACCAAGTGACACAGGACATGGCATGGCCTCGCTAATCCTCGGCACTTACGACAATGGCAAGCTCATCTATCGCGGCCGCGTCGGCACGGGGTTCACCGCGGCGACGCGCAAGGACATCCTCGCGAAGCTCGAGACACGCCGTGTTGAGAAACCGGCTTTCGCCTCCGTTCCGCGAGACATTGCCCGCCGTGCCCGATGGGTGAGGCCCGAGCTTGTTGCCGAGGTCACCTATGCCGAAGTGACATCGGACGGCAGCTTGCGGCATCCAAGCTTTAAGGGCATGCGCGAAGACAAGCGAGCTGACCAGGTGGTGATGGAAATGCGGAAGACGCCGGCAACTCTTGGCTCCGCCAATCTCGATCCGGGAATCGGCAAGGACATCGCCGCTGCTGTCGGCGTCAAGCTGACGCATCCGGACAAGGTCATGTATCCCGGGACCAAGGTGACCAAGGCCACGCTCGCCGCCTACTACGCCATGGTCACCGAGAAGATGCTGCCGCACATCCAGGATCGGCCGCTTTCGCTGGTGCGCGATACCGACGGCGACCTGCAACAGACCTTTTTTCAGAAGCACAGACTGCCCGGCATGCCCAAGGCCATCCATGACGGCCAGTTGGAGAAGATGTCCGGTAAGGAAAGCCGCATCTTGTGGGTCGATGACTTGGCCGGGCTGATCGCAGGCGTCCAGCTGAACGTGCTCGAATTCCACATCTGGGGAAGCCTGCGCCAGCAGCCGGATCTGCCACACCGCATGATCTTCGACATCGACCCCGACGAGGGCTTGGGCTTCACTGCTGTCAAGCAGGCAGCCCTCGACATTCGGGGCATCCTGGAAGCGCTTGGACTGCGGTCGTGGCCGTTGCTGTCCGGCGGCAAGGGCGTTCATGTGGTCGTGCCGCTCGTCCCGGAAGCAGGTTGGGACGAGGTCAAGAGCTTCTGCCAAGACTTCGCCGAACTACTGGCCCGTACAGATCCGTCGCGCTTCGTCGCCAACATGAGCAAGGCGAAGCGCAAGGGCCGAATGTTTCTCGATTACCTACGCAACGGCCAGGGCTCCACTGCAATCTGTCCCTGGTCCACTCGGGCACGCGCGGGGGCGGGGTGCGCGGTGCCCGTCAGCTGGGAGGAGTTGCCATCCTGCGAAAGCGCCAACTGTTTCGATGTTTTCGCCGCCGCCGCGCGCGCTCAGCTGCCGGAAGCCTGGGAAGGCTATTTCGACGTCGAACAAACGCTTACCGAGCGCATCCGCCACGCAGTCCGGTAGGAATAAGCATTTGGCGCGGACCGCCTTTGCCCAAAATTCGAGAGCGTCCCCCTTCTGCGGGAGGCCCCCGCAACGCCGTCTAGAGTGAGAGTACGGACCGGTTTGCCGTGACGGGTTGAGAGCTGGAGGAGAGGCCTCCGGCGCCCGTCGCGGAGAACCGCGATGTCCAGACATTACGCTCGCGCCGGCGCCGACCGGTCAAGCCTATATGACGATATCACCAGCAAGATCATCGCCGAACTGGAAGCAGGGCGCTTTCCCTGGGTGCAGCCCTGGGGCACGGCGGCGGCGCAAGCGCCCATTGCTATGCCGGCCAATGCCGCGACAGGCCGCGCCTATTCCGGAATCAACGTGCTGATCCTGTGGGGTGCGGTCGTCGAGCATGGCTTTCCCATCCAGGGCTGGCTGACTTTCCGCCAGGCGCTATTGCTGGGCGGCCATGTCCGCAAGGGCGAACACGGCACCACCGTCGTCTATGCTGACCGCTTCATCCCTGACGACGCGAAGAATCGCGCTCGGGAAACCGGCGAGGCGGCACAGGCCATACCGTTCCTGAAACGCTTCATTGTGTTCAACGTAGCGCAATGCGAAAATCTGCCCGACGATCTGGCCGCGGCTCCGCCTGCACCGGAACCCGGACTGATCGAGCCTACAGTCGAGACGCTGATCAAGGCGACAGGTATCGACTTCCGCATCGGTGGCAGCAGTGCCTATTATGTGCCGGCGCAGGACTACGTGCGGGTGCCGCCCCCGCAGGCCTATTTCGAGACCATCGACTGGCACCGCACCGCCCTGCATGAGCTTGGGCATGCGACCGGCCATGCCTCCCGCGTCGGCCGCGACCTCGGAGGCGCCTTCGGCACCAAGAGATATGCTTTCGAGGAACTGGTCGCCGAGATGAACGCAGCCTTCTGCTGCGCCTCGCTTGGCATCGTACCAACCGTGCGCCACGCCGATTACCTGGCCTCCTGGCTCGAGGTCCTGCGCGAAGACAACCGCGCCATCGTTCGTGCCGCCTCCCAGGCCAGCAAGGCGGCCGACTGGCTGCTTGCCTTCCTGCCGCAACCTGACGGTGCGGCCAAGGCAGGCCCGGTAGACGTTGATGAGGCCGAGATCGACAGGAGGGCGGCATGATCCTCCTCACCGACGAACTGCGCGAGCGGCTGCTCGCCAATGGCCGCGAGCGCAACGCCGATCACGCACCGGTCGTGAAGTTCTTCAATCCCCTCGGCGAAGGAACCTGGCTCGCGACGGAGCTGGGTGCCGATGGCGACGCCATGTTCGGTCTCGCCGATCTCGGCTATCCCGAGTTGGGCAGTTTCTCACTCCTCGAGATGACGTCGGTCCGGCTGCCCTTCGGCATGGGCATCGAGCGCGACATTCTCTTTGCCACCGACCTGCCGATTTCGGCCTGGGCAGAGGCGGCCCGCCGGGCCGGAAGCATTCGCGACGCCGAACGCGTCCTCTACCCGGCCGCCCAGTCTGGTCGGGAGGGCGCGTGAGATCTCGGCTCGAAATCCGCAAGGCCGCAGATGCGCAAAGCGTGTCTGCGGCCTTGTGTCCCTTCAGCTCCGCGTGCGGCGCAGTCCTCAGAGTGAGAGGGCTGCGTCTTCCTTTGTGACGGGTTTGGAGGTCGAGAGAGTCTCAGCCGCCCGTCGCGGAGATAGTCCACATGGTTACGCCCAAGCAGAAGATCACCCTCAACGCCTCGCGTGATATCCCCTTCAACAAGCTGATGCTGAGCCAATCCAATGTCCGGCGCATCAAGCGCGGGGAAACGATCGAGGACCTTGCCGCCTCGATCGCACGGCGTGGCCTGCTCCAGAGCCTCAACGTCCGGCCAGTGTTGGATGGCGAGGGCAACGAGACCGGCATGTTTGAGGTGCCGGCTGGCGGGCGCCGCTATCGCGCGCTGGAACTGCTGGTCAAGCAGAAGCGCATGATCAAGACCGAGCCAGTTCCCTGCGTCGTCACCAACGCCGACAGTGAGGTCCCGATCGAGGAGGATTCACTTGCCGAGAATTTTCAGCGCGAAGATTTACATCCGTTGGACATGTTTCGCGCCTTTCAGACCCTGCACGACCAAGGCGCCAGCCACGAGGACATTGCGGCACGCTTCTTCGTGTCCGCTACCTTTGTCCAGCAGCGCCTGCGACTCGCAAAGGTTTCGCCCAAGCTGCACGAGGTCTACGAGCAGGAGGGCATGCAGCTCGAGCAGCTCATGGCCTTTACCGTGACCGACGACCACGCCCGCCAGGAGCAGGTCTGGGAGGCGCTCGAAAACTCCTGGTCAAAGGAGCCGCACCTGATCCGGCGCCTTTTGACGGAAACCACGGTGCGCGCGACCGATCGCCGTGCGCTGTTCGTTGGTGTCGACGCGTATGTCGCTGCTGCCGGCGTGGTGCTGCGCGACCTGTTCGAGGCCGACAATGGCGGCTGGCTGCAGGAACCCGCTCTGCTCGACCGCCTGGTCCGCGACAAGCTGAAGTCGATCGCCGAGGAGATCGCGGCGGAGGGCTGGAAGTGGATCGTGGTCGATGTCGATCTGCCTTATGGCCATAATCACGGTCTGCGGGCACTGGCCGGCACCCCCGTCAATCTGACCGACGCGGAGCGTGCGGAACGCGAAGCCCTGCGCGCGGAGTACGATCGGCTGCAAGCCGAGTATGGCGAATCTGACGAACTCCCCGACGAGGTCGATCAGCGTCTCGGCGAGATCGAGTCTGCGCTTGAGGCCTTCAAGAGCCGGCCGATGAACTACGATCCCGCCGATATCGGCCGCGCCGGTGCCTTCATCAGCATCGACCGTGCCGGGGACCTGGTCGTCGATCGCGGATATGTGCGCCCCGAGGACGAAGCGATGCAAGCGGTCGACGACGACGCCGCCGAGCCCGACGGTGCGACCGAGAGCGAGGAGGGCAGGGACGATCCTTCGGTTCGCCGCGCCACCATCACCATCGGCGCGCAAACGTCCGAGCCCGATGAGGATGACGGCGACGCCATCAAGCCGCTGCCCGAACGCCTGGTGATCGAGCTCACCGCGCATCGCTTCGCGGATGCTCCCGGCATCGCTCCGGATGCGGCGACGCTCCTCGCGTGGATTGAGGAGCGCCTTCCCGCGCGGCCGCCGGTCGTGATGGCCGCCGTTTCCAGCGCGGCATCGGCGGTCGCCGCACCCCGCACCGTGCACGGCTCTCTCACACGCGCGGCGAGAACCACGCCACGCATGTCGATCGCCGAACCGGAAGCCATCGACCTCGCCTATGAGGCTGTCGACTGGCAGGCAGCCGAGGACGGCCAGATCAGCGACGCCATCTATGAGGCCTACGGGCTTCAGGCGATCCGCATCCCCGGCTCTCGGGCTCACCCCACCCAGCTCGTTCAATCGGCGGCCATGGCCTCGGTGGCGCCACCCAAGCCCAGCTACCGGCCGCGCCTGCCGAAGAACGTCCTTGACCTGCTCTCGGACGCGCAACTCGAGACCGTCATCTATGCCGGCGAGGCTCACGCCGAGTATCTCGCCGGCGCCTGGACGCTCGACGATACCTTTGACGTGGTTAGCGCCGCGGCCGATGCCACCGCAGGGGCCGTGCGCTTCCGGCAAGGCTTCATGATCGGCGACGGTACGGGTGTAGGCAAGGGCCGCGAGTCCGCCGCCGTCATTCTCGACAACTGGATGCAGGGCCGGCGCAAGGCGGTCTGGATCTCCAAGTCCGACAAGCTCATCGAGGATGCGCAACGCGACTGGTCCGCACTAGGCATGGAGCGCCTTTTGATCACACCGCTCTCCCGCTTCCCGCAGGGCAAGCCGGTCACGCACGCGGAAGGCATCCTATTCACCACCTATGCCACGCTGCGCTCCGACGATCGCGGCGAGAAGGTTTCGCGGGTCAAACAAATCGTCGAATGGTTGGGCCCGGATTTTGATGGAGCCATCATCTTCGACGAAGCGCACGCCATGCAGAACGCCGCCGGCGGCAAGGGCGAACGCGGCGACGCCGGCCCCTCGCAGCAGGGCCGCGCCGGCCTGAGGCTGCAGCACGCCCTGCCGAATGCCCGCATCGTCTATGTCTCGGCCACCGGAGCCACTACCGTTCACAATCTCGCCTATGCCCAGCGGCTCGGCCTCTGGGGCGGCGAGCATTTTCCATTCTCGACCCGCGCCGAGTTCGTCGAGGCGATCGAGGCCGGCGGCGTCGCGGCGATGGAAGTGCTGGCACGAGACCTCAGGGCACTCGGCCTCTATACGGCCCGCTCGCTCTCTTGCAACGGCGTCGAATACGAACTGCTCGAGCATGAGCTGACGCCCGAACAGGTCCGCATCTATGACGCGTACGCTGGGGCCTTCGGCGTCATCCATAACAATCTCGATGCGGCGATGCGGGCGGCCAATATCACCGGCAGCACCGGCACGCTCAATGCCCAGGCCAAGTCGGCCGCGCGCAGCGCCTTTGAAAGCGCCAAGCAGCGCTTCTTCGGTCATTTGTTGACCAGCATGAAGACGCCGACCCTGATCCGCTCCATCACCCGCGATCTGGAGGAGGGCCATGCGGCCGTTGTCCAGATCGTCTCGACGGGCGAGGCGCTCATGGAACGGCGGCTGGCCGAGCTGCCGACTGAGGAATGGAACGACGTTCGAGTCGACATCACGCCGCGCGAATACGTCCTCGACTATCTTGCCCATTCCTTCCCGGTGCAGCTCTATGAGCCCTTCACCGACTCCGATGGCAATCTGTCGTCGCGCCCGGTCTACCGCGATGGCCAGCCCGTCGAGAGCCGCGAGGCGGTCGCCCGGCGCGACGAGCTGATCGCCAAACTCGCCAGCTTGACGCCTGTCCCCGGCGCACTCGACCAGATCGTCCAGGATTTCGGGGTGGGCATCGTGGCCGAGGTCACCGGTCGCTCGCGCCGCATTGTCCGCAAGGGCGAGCGCCTTGTCGTTGAAAACCGTGCCGGGTCAGCCAACCTCGCCGAGACGCAGGCCTTCATGGATGACCAGAAGCGCGTTCTGGTTTTTTCGGACGCGGGCGGAACGGGGAGGAGCTACCACGCCGAACTCTCGGCCCGGAACACGCGGCTGCGTGTGCATTATCTGCTCGAAGCCGGCTGGAAGGCCGACACCGCCATTCAGGGCCTGGGCCGCACGCATCGCACCAATCAGGCGCAGCCGCCACTCTTCCGGCCGATCTCGACCAATGTGAAGGCGGAAAAGCGCTTCCTCTCGACGATCGCGCGAAGGCTCGATACGCTGGGGGCAATCACGCGCGGCCAGCGCCAGACCGGCGGCCAGGGCCTGTTCCGGCCAGAGGACAATCTGGAAAGCCACTATGCCCGCGATGCGCTACGGCAACTCTATCTGCTGATCGTACGCGGCAAGGTCGAGGGCTGCTCGCTCGAGCGGTTCGAGGCGGCGACTGGTCTCAAGCTGATGGATGCCAATGGCATCAAGGACGAGTTGCCGCCGATCACCACCTTCCTCAATCGTCTGCTCGCATTGACCATTGCGCTGCAGGGCGTGCTGTTCGGTGCCTTCGAGCAACTGCTGGCGGCGCGCATCGAGGGCGCGATCGCGTCAGGCACTTACGATGCCGGGCTGGAGACCCTGCAGGCCGAAAACTTCGTCGTCACCGATCGGCAGGTGATCTACACCCATCCGCGCACTGGCGCCGAAAGCCGCCTGCTCACGATCACCGAACGCAAGCGCAATCGGCCCGTCACGCTCAATGCGGCGCTCGATCAACTCCGCGATCCGCGTGCCTTACTGCTCATCAACGAGCAATCGGGCCGCGCCGCCGTGCAGATACCGACCCCGAGCGTCATGCTCGACGATGGCGAGGTCGAGCGACGTGTTCGCCTGATCCGGCCGATGGAAGGCCAGAACATGCCGCTCAAGGCCATGGGCGAAACACACTGGGTCGAGGCCGACCGCGAGGCGTTCATAACTGCCTGGACGGCCGAAATCGCCGGTGTGCCGGAGTTTTCGGACTCGGTCTTGCACATGGTCACCGGCCTGCTGCTGCCGATCTGGAAGCGCCTGCCCAACGAGTCGACCCGCGTTTATCGACTTCGGACCGACGGGGGCGAGCGCCTCATCGGCCGCCGCGTCTCGCCGGCATGGGTCGCCAACGCGTCTGCGACGAATGTGGTTGCGCTGTCGCCGGAGCAGGCGTTTGCGGCTCTGATGGACGGCCGGACCATCCTCGATCTTGCCGAGGATCTCCAGCTTCGCCGCAGCCGCGTCATGGGCGCATGGCGCATCGAATTGTCCGGCTTCACCGACACGATGCGCGAGCGCCTCACCGCCTACGGTCTCTTCCACGAGATCATTTCGTGGAAGCTCAGGATGTTCGTGCCGATCGACGGCAACGGGCTCGCCGTGCTGGAGCGCGTGCTCGACCGCTTCCCAATCGATCGGGTCAGTGAGCGGGAGGCTGCATGATTCCGCGTCACGATGCATCCGACCTCGCACACCGCCTCGGCGAATATGCCGAGGCGGTGTGCCGCCACTACCTCTCCAATGGCCGTCGCCAGGGCAACTATTGGACCGTCGGCGACGTCCGCAATGCGCCGGGTCGCTCGATGTTCGTGCGTCTGCAGCCATCCCCGAAGGGACCGCCAGGCAAATGGACCGACGCCGCTACCGGCGAGCATGGCGACCTACTCGATGTCATCCGCCAATCCCTCGGACTGGTCGATTTCAAGGAGGTAGCCGACGAGGCACGCGCCTTCCTCGCCATGCCGGATGTAGAGTCCGATCCACGGCCGACGACGAAGCCACCTCCCGCTCGCGCCGGTTCTGGGGAAGCAGCCCGACGTCTTGTCGCCATGTCGAAGCCCATCATCGGCACCGTCGTGGAAACGTATTTGCGTGGACGTGGCATCACGACTTTGCACGGAACCACAGCCTTGCAGTTCCATCCACACTGCTACTACCGGCCCGACGATCATGGACCGACCGAGACCTGGCCGGCGATGATTGCCGCCGTTACCGATCTGGACGGGCTTCTGACCGGCGCGCACCGCACTTGGCTCACACCGGACGGCGCCGGCAAGGCACCCATCGACACGCCGCGTAGGGCAATGGGTGACCTTCTCGGTCACGCCGTCCGCTTCGGCGTACCTGGCAGCGTCATGGCGGCAGGCGAAGGCATCGAGACGACGCTATCGCTCAGATGCGCCTTGCCCGACATGGCGATGGCGGCAGCTCTCTCGGCGGCTCATCTCGCCGCCATCCTGTTCCCGCCGAACCTGCAGCGGCTCTATGTCATCCGCGACAAAGATCCGGCCGGTGACGGTGCCCGCGACAGCCTGCTCGAGCGCGCGATCGACGCCGGGATCGAGGCGATCGTTCTTTCGCCGTTCATGGAGGATTTCAACGAAGATCTCCGCCATTTCGGACTTGCCACCTTCCGCGCCTCGATTGCGGACCAGCTCATGCGCAGGGATCGCATCCGCTATCTGACATGGGCGGCGTGAGCCGGGAAGGGAAGCGCGCGGCGCACGGTGTGGCCGCATCGCATGGATGGGAGCCCGCCGGTAGGGAACCGCGACCCGGCCTTCGAGAGGGCGATCGGCCCACAATCGGGCCGGCCAGGCAATGGCGGCGGCCGACTATTTTCCGGCGGCGCGCGACTGCTCGCGAATGGCAGCGATTGGTCGCGACGCCTTTCCATCGCGAGGCAAAATAGCCTTCCTCCGCCATCCTCCGCTACGCTCCGGCCCTCCGCTACGCTGCGGGTGTCGGACCGTCCCGCCCGTGGGCTCTCGTCGCCATGAAGGCCGCGAGGGTCGCGGTCAAACCGACGGGAGCATCCCCATGAGCGAGCACGACGACATTGAACCGCACCACGCCGCCTCTCCAACCGATCACCTCCTCACCGAACTCCAGCTCTATGGCTGGCGCCCATTTGCCGACGAGCCCGATCCGCGACCGCTCCCCGGTGGCGACCACGCGGCCGGAGCCGTCGCCGACATCTTTGACGCCCTCATCGCCACCCTGGCCGACACGCGCCTCGAACCCGACCTCGATGACCTGCTCTGGTCCGTCACCAATGTCTTCCACCGAGCTGTACAACGGATCGAGCGGCAACTGGACGACAACGAGCAGGCCCAGCGGGGACTGCAGCGCGAACAGGACGGCAGCGAGATCAAGGCGGTCGAACTCGAGACACTCACCGCCCAAGGCCAGACCATGATCGAACGGCGCGACGCCTTCGAGCTCATGCGTGACCAAGCCGCCGACCACTACGATCAGTACACCGGCTCGGCCTGGCGACCGCGCACCGGGTCGATGGTCAACCACCACCATCTCACCGCCGCAATGATCGATAGCCGCGACTTCCTCGCGGCCAGGCGGCGCGCCGAAACCGAGGTCATGTTACCCGCCGGCCCCAAGATCGCCTTCTCCGGCGGCGATACCGCCGATCACGAGCTGATCTGGGCAAAGCTCGACCAAATCCGCGCCAAGCACCCCGACATGGTGCTGATGCACGGCGGATCACAGAAAGGCGCCGAAAAGATCGCCGCCCGCTGGTCCGATCATCGCACGGTGCCGCAGGTCGCCTTCAAGCCCGACTGGAGCAAACATGCCAAGGCCGCTCCCTTCAAGCGCAATGACCAGATGTTGGCGGTCATGCCAATCGGCGTCATCATCTTTCCGGGCACCGGCATTCAGGAGAATCTCGCGGACAAGGCCCGCAAGCTCGGCATTCCGGTCTATCGGCTCGGCAACGGCGGCGCATAAGCGCCGTCGGAACCCAAGCGCCCCTATAAAAGACTGGGAGGTCCGGCATCCTTCAAGCCATGTCGCTCGTATCCTTTCCCGACGCACCGGACATCGCGCTTGCCGACACCTTCTTGCGCAATGCCGCCGCCCACCTCGATGGCGCTGACTGGGCGGCGGATATAGGCAGGCACAATGCGGCCCTTCACGCCATCGCCATCGCCATTGAATTGCTCCTGAAGTCGCATCTTCTCAGGGTCGCGACCGATGATCGCTGGAACCGCCGCCATATCGGGCACGATCTCGACAAGGCGGCTCTTTACGCCGAGAGAGCTGGATTAGGTCTGCCACCGCGACTGCACAGCGTCATCGTCCAGCTTCATACTCATTTTCAGCGTGGCGGCTTCCAACGGGATCCATCGCGATCATGGCCGTCCGGTCTTTCGCTCGACGCCCGCCACATCGCGCGGCAGCTTTCTCAGGCTCTCCTGGAGCAAAAGCGTCGCGCCGACGACTCCCGCTGCTCCTGACTTGAAGATGACCACACCCCGCGATCCATTGCGCTGATCCTTGGTCCGGTCGACGGCCTGACGCCATCAACCCGCAAGGGGTCGGACTACGCGAAGCGTGCCGCCGCTCCAGCTTCGCCTTCGCGGTGATCGCGGCCATCGGCCGAACACATCGGGCGCCTGTCAGCGGGGGAGGGTCCTCCGCTTCAAACAGGAGCCGGATCGATGTCCTTCGCCGACGCACATGCCTTCGCCTTCAGCCTCGCCGCCACTCTCATGGTCACCATCGTCATCTTTCGTGCTGGCGACGGCACTCTCTCGGTCGTGCCGTCGAACGAGTATGACGGCGACGACACCGCCATCATCGGCGAAATCGACCCGTTCGCCCCATGACGGGGCGGACATCGCGCCTGGCGATGCAAGAACACCGGCGGGTTTCGCCCGTGCTTTTCCTTTGCTACGCTGTGCACTGCGCCAGGTGGTGGTGGAAGGCGCAATCGCTAGAGCTGTTCTTTCGGAGACACCACCATGATCATCCTCGGCATTCTCCTTTGCATCGCGGCCATCGGCATCTTGTGCTGGTTGCTGTTCACGCTTGCTATCGTCGCCCTTCCGTTGTTCGTCGGCGTCAACGCAACTACATGGGCATTCAACACCGGTGCCGGCTGGTTTGGCGCGATCCTTGTCGGCATCCTCGCAACCGGGTTGACGCTCGGCGTCGGCCAAATCCTCCTCGGCGTTATCAGACCCATGTGGGCGAAGCTGGCGATCGCAATGGTCTTCGTCGCTCCCGCGATCGTTGCCGGCTACCATGCCACTCATGGCATCGCGAAGCACATGATGCCTTCGGAAACCTGGCAGATCGTCTTTTCCGCCATTGGCGCGGTCGCCGTCGGCGTCACGGCGTTTCTCCGGGTCGCGGGCATGGCCGCCGGCGACCAATCCGGTAGGGGCATGGTTCGAGCTTAAACCCGCGCGAGCGAGGCGGATGGACCAGAGCGATGAAGGCTTGGCCTCCTTGTCATCGGTGGTTGGAGCACTCGGGATGCATGCCAAGGATCGAGCAACGGCCACGCTCCACGCCGGCGCGGCCTCGTTTGTGGACTTGGACTTTCTTCGGTCGACGCCGCAAGGCAGGCCGACAAGTCGGTGGCAGGATGGCAGCGCGGCCGGTGGCTGCGGCGTTGGAGGTGCGTGGGGTTCCCGGCGCCTGGAATGCGTGGACGACGCCAGTGAACTCGTAGCGATCTGCTGGAGGTGCGTTGGACGCCAACGTCTCCGTTGCCAATCTGTCCCAAGAGCGCTCCAAACGGCCTCTTCAATGGGCTGATCTGGCCGAAGGACGGCTGAAGCCTCGACCGCCTAGGCCGCAACGCCGCGTCTCTACTTTCTTCCCCTGCCGGCTCCCACCCCATGCCGCAAGCGCATGGGGACCCCGAGCGCCGCCATTCCTCGCGAGACAAGAAAGTCGTTCTTGCGCCGTCCTCCGCGTTGCTCCGGTCGCAAGCGATGCGTCGTCGGCCGCCTCCGGCCAAGTGATCGCCATCGAGGCCGCATGGTGCGGGCTCGGAACAGAAAACGGAGACTTACAATGGCTACCATCGGCACCTTCAAGAAGTCCGCCTCGAACGAGTTCACCGGCGAAATCGTCACCCTCAGCGTCCTGGCCAAGAACGTGCGCATCGTCCCAGACAACCGCGCCACCGGCGAGAACGCTCCCAGCCACCGGGTGCTGGTAGGCCGCGCCGAGATCGGGGCCGCCTGGTCGAAGACCTCCAACGAAGGCCGCGATTACCTGGGTCTCAAGCTCGACGATCCGAGCTTCAACGCCCCGATCTACGCCAACCTCTTCGACGACGAGGAAGGTGAGGGTTTCTCGCTCATCTGGTCCCGCCCGAACGCGCGGCGGGGTGACTAAGGACCCGCGCAGGCCCCGGCCGGAAGGCCGGGGCCTTTTTTCGCGGACGTCCGGGTCGGTTCACTCAAGCCGAGAGCGATGCTGAAACCGCATCGCCTGATGCCGATCAACCATCCTCCGTCGGCGCTGTTGTTTCTATAAAATACAGGCTTTCACTCTGTGGAGACGAGGCAAGCGATGATCGAGCCGTTTGACGAAACCGCGCCGACCAGTGACGAACTCACCGAATACGATCGGGAACACGTCAAGCTCTATGTGCGCCTGCTCGACGCCGCCGACGACGGCGCGGACTGGCGCGAGGTGGTCGAAATTCTCTTCGGCATTGATCTGACGAAGGAGCCACAACGCGCCCGGCGAATCCATGACAGCCATCTGGCGCGAGCGCGCTGGATGGCGCGTGCTGGCTACCGCCATCTTTTGCGTCAACCAGGCAGCTAGCACCACCGCTCCTGTCGTTCCCGGGTGATGCCGTTTCGGCATCACCCGATGCCCGGCGAGGGTCTTCCACCAATCGCTACAACCCGGAATTGTTTTGAGGCGGGGTCTACGCGTTTCTTGCGTGAGGAGCTCTTGGATGAGGCCGGATACGTCGCATTGGCGAGACAATGCCAGCTATGATTATTTCGATACATTGCCCGTCGAAGGGCTCGCCTGGGAGTGTCTGCGGCGTCACGAACCCTATCAACGGCACTATCAGGCGCTCCTGACCACCAGGGCCGAAAAAGCACCCTTCCACTTTGAGACACAGCGGCTGTGGGGGTTGCGATTTCCCGGCCAGGCCGGATTTGTCCGCCTTGGCGCAAGACGTTCTGTGGTCGCCTGACGTCGATCCAGCTGTGGTTTCTCTCGTGCCGGCGCCGGAATTCCTGTCGTCGTTGCGATCGGCGCCTTTGACCGGTCTTGGGGCGGTCCACGACAGCCCGGAAGGACGTCACATCGTCCACAGTGCAGGCGTCGCGACCCAACTTCTCCTTCTGCCGGGCAGTGATCCGCACGGCCACGTGGCGGCGCTGATCCCCTTGGATGCAGAAACGTTGGGACGGATCGAAGCACTCACCCGTTTCTGGCGTTCCTTGCAGGGGCGCCCAACGGCTTCGGACACGCGTATGACCCCACAGCAGCGCCGCCGGTTTCGTCTGATGATGCAGGCCGCTGACGGCCGTGCGAACGGCGCGAGCTACCGCGACATTGCGGTTGCTTTCTATGGACACATGCGCATCGCCGCCGATCCTTGGAAGACCTCGGCGTTGCGCGATGCGGTGATCGGCCTGGTCGAAGGCGCCACCGCCATGATCGGCGGCGGCTATTTGCAGATCCTGCGTCATCGCCGTCGACCGTAGCGGTTCTGGCTCCGGACGAGGGGGTGGGATTTTAGCCTCCCTCAACTTCCCCATCCCTTGCGAAGCCCACTCTCCGCCACCGTGGTCGCCGTCCACCGCTGAACGCCAGCGGCTGCCCAAAACCCCACGGAGGTCCGACCCATGCGACCCGATATCGCCGTTTTGCCGCCGCGCTTCCTGCGCACCAAGGAAGCCGCGGATTTCCTCAGCCTGTCCGCCCGCACGCTCGAAAAGCACCGTACCTATGGCACTGGTCCTTCCTACCGCAAGCTCGGCGGCCGTGTCGTCTATGCCGTCGACGACCTTCAGGCTTGGGCCGAACGCGGCGCTGTCACCTCTACATCCGACCCGCGGGGATCGGTCCTGCCGGCCAAGCGTCACACGTCGACGCCGCCGGCGCACGGCGGACGATACGCACGCTGACCGCGCGCGGATTTCAAATGGTTTCGCGAAACCAATCCCTTTCGGAGCGCGGGCAACTCGACCTGTTCCGGGCGCTGCCTGGCGACTTCGCTCCACGAGACGCGCAGGATCTCATGGCCTATCCGTTCTTCTCCCTTTCCAAGACCCATCGCGTCACCCCGATCGATTTTGCCGCGGGCAACGTCACGATCCGGGTCGAAGCCGTAACCGATCATGGGATGGCGACCATCTGGGACGCCGACATCCTGATCTGGGCCGCGAGCCAGATCGTCGAGGCGCGCGACACCGGGCTTCGTACCTCGCGCCTGATGGCCGCCGCGCCCTATGAGATCCTCACCTTCGTCGGCCGCGGCAAGAGCCTGCGCGACTATCAACGCCTGAAGGCGGCGCTTGACCGGCTGCAGTCGACTACCGTCTCGACGACCATCCGTCAGCCTGCCGAGGGCAGGCGTCACCGGTTCTCATGGATCAACGAGTGGCAGGAGCGCATCGATCGCCATGGTAAACCCGCGGGGATCGAGTTGATCGTCCCCGACTGGTTCTACCAGGCAGTCCTCGATGACGCACTCGTGCTGACGATCGATCGCGCCTATTTTGACCTGACTGGCGGGCTGGAGCGCTGGCTCTATCGGCTGGTGCGCAAGCATGGCGGACGCCAGCGCGACGGCTGGCGCTTCGACTTCCGTCACCTTCACCAGAAATCCGGCAGCCTGTCGCCCCACAAGCGCTTTGCCTTCGAGCTGCGCGACATCATCCGCCGCCAGCCGCTGCCCGGCTACACGCTCTTCCTCGAAGTGGAGATGGGCGGCCGGACGCTGCTCGCCTTCGAGCGGATCGCCTCCGGTGGAAGGCCTGTGGACAGCCTCGTGCTATCGGGAACCGGACCTATCGTGCCATCGGGAACCGCAGGCACGTGCTATCAGGAACCTAAACGGGGCCTAACCCTTGGAAAGCAAAGCCGAAATCGCGCCCTTAACTTAGAGTCTAACCCAGAGTCTAACTTTGAAGCGCGCGCGCGTGATGTGCAAAGGGTCGTCCGACGAACCAGCGACGCACTCAGCATAGACACCGAAAAGGCCTCAAATGCGCGACCGGTTTCTGACGGCAGCAGCACGGCAACCGGCGTCTCCGAAGCCCCGAATCCGCCTCTTAATCCGTGCTCGGGAGCCACCCGATGAGCGCCGCCACGCACCACGCTCGCGACGAACTCGTCCATGTCGAACTGACCTGGGTCGAGAAGAAAATTGAGAACTGGATACGCTTCGGCACCCACGCCCAGGAACAGATCGTTGATCGTCGCCGGCGCATCCTGTCCTATCGCCCCGGCGCGGTCTTCGCCTTTGTGCGCTGGGCGGCGAACGACTTCGGAACGATCATCTCACGCATCGATATCGTGCGTGCGGTCGCGCGTGGCGAAGCCTATCAGACACTGCCCTTCGTGCGCCCCGGCGGCGACATCCTTCTGAAGGTCGAGAGCTGGCCCAAGGTGGAACGCGTGCTGCAGGCGATCGACGCCATCCAGCGCCTCGACATCGAGCCTGAGTTGGTGTCGCCCGATCATTGGCGGCACATCCACAACCGGATAACCGCCGGCCACGCGCCGCGCAGCTACACACTCGACCAACATCGCGCCTTCCTGCTGCGCAAAAGGACCGAGCCGTGACGCGCGCCGGGATCATCCTCGCTAGCGTTCTCGCAACCATGGGCGTCGGCTATCCCGGCCTCACTTCGATGCCCACGAAGCTCATCTGGAATGCGTCAGCCAGCGCACCGATCGGCTTCTACGCGATCGACGTCGACGGACCCTTCGAGGTCACCGATCTTGTGGCCGTCGACGCGCCCGAGCCACTCGCCGCGTTCCTCGCTGATCGCGGCTATCTGCCGAGGGGCGTGCCACTCATGAAGCGCATCCTTGGCGTTGCCGGGCAACGTGTCTGTCGCTCGAACCTCACCATCACCGTCGATGGCGTCGAGGCGGGCGCGGCGCTCGAGCGTGATCGGACAGGCCGTGACCTGCCTGTCTGGCAGGGCTGCCGCCGCATCCCCGCCGGCGAAGTCTTCCTGATGAACCGGCAGGTCCGCGACAGCCTTGACGGCCGTTACTTCGGCCTCCTCGCAACCAGCCAAATCATCGGCCGCGCCGTCCCGCTGTGGACGGACGAAACCGGCGATGGCCGCTTCGAATGGCGCGCGTCAACGCGGTGAGCGCGCGACCGGCGGCGCGCGTCGCGCCGCCAGCCTTCATCACCGCACCACTCCAAAACAGGAGCCTGACATGCAACAGATCGGGGAATTTACGCGCCAGAAGACTGGCTATAGCGGGCGCATCCACACGCTCAGCCTCAACCTGGATATCGCAATCGTGGCGGCAGAGGCGAGCGAAACGGAGAATGCGCCTGACTACCGCGTTCACGCTGGAAGCGAGGACGGCCCCGAGATTGGCGCCGGCTGGAAACGCTCCAGCGAAAAGGCCGGAGACTATGTCTCGATCCAGCTCGACGACCCGACCCTCGCGCAGCCGATACGCGCGAACCTCTTTCGCAATGGCGACGACAAGACGTCCTGGTCGCTGCACTGGGCGCGTCCGCGCGACCGCAGCGAGAAGGATTGAACGATGCGCGCTCGCCGTCCGTCGACGAGCCATCGCGGTGCGCCTGGGCCGCTTCGTGCTGCCCGGCGCATGGCTCTGCTCCTCCTTTGCGGCCTGTCCGTTGCGACCGTCATGCCGGCGCCGACCTTGGCGCAGGAAACACCTCTCACACGATCGTCGCAGCGCGAACCTTTTGGCGCGCACATCATCGAAGCCTCGCATCGCTTCGGCGTTCCGACTGCGTTGATACGCGCCGTCATGCGCAAGGAGAGTAGGGGCGACGTGCGCGCCGTCTCCAGCGCCGGCGCCCGCGGCTTGATGCAGATCATGCCCGGCACATGGGATGATCTGCGTGCCCGCTGGTCGCTCGGCCACGATCCATTCGATCCCCGTGACAACATCCTGGCCGGAACGGCGTATCTGCGCGAACTGCACGATCGCTTCGGCTCGCCGGGGTTTCTGGCCGCCTACAACGCGGGACCTGCACGCTACCAAGCCTACCTCGCCGGGCGTCCGTTACCGGCCGAGACCCGCGCCTATGTCGCAGCACTTGCCCCACTGATCGGTGAAAGCGAGGGTATGCGCCCTTTCGCAGTCGCGTCTGTCGAGGCCATTCCCTGGAAGCACGGCTCGCTCTTCGTGGGTCAGTCGGATCGCATACAAGCTGTCGCTCTCGTGCCGACCGAGCGCCCAGAAAATGACGTGAGCTCCGCGCCCAGCGTGCGCGATGTCTCCGCCATCGTGCCGCTGTCCGGAGGCCTCTTCGTGGCGCGAGCCGGCGAAGGGATCCAGCCATGAGCGCGCATGGGCGTTTTCGCGCAGCCGCAAGCTCCAGCGCACCGTGGCGTGGATGGGGGCGGGAGGGGTGCAAAACAACCGGAAGATGGCGAGATAAAAGGCCGCGAGGTGCGGCGTCGGTCGGTTGTGTTGTTTCAATAGGTTATGCAGCATTTCCACGAGGTGCGAAGATTTGGCGCACCGCGCCAGAACACCGATCTGCCTGTGATTTCCGTGGCTTGACACGATGTGCGGATCTTCGCCATGAACGGTGAGGATGGTTTCCGAATCCGGCCCGGCCGCATTCGCTCGCCCCGCGCCCAGCGGGCGAGGCCCTTCATCGCGCAGGCGCTTGCTGCCGCCCAGAAGGCCGGTGCCCATATCTCTCGCTCCGGCCGGATCAGTCCGGGCAATCGCTCGAGCTTCGGGCGTGGCCGCTCGGCGAGCGTGCGCGCGAATCGCATCCTCACCGGCCGCTCGCGAGCCGTGATCATCAAGACACGCCTTGTGCGCCATCACGCGCGCAGCGCCCCGCTTGCCGCCCATCTCGCCTATCTGCGTCGCGAAGGCGTCACCCTTGACGGGGAGAAGGCAAGGCTGTTCGGGCCGGAAGGCGGGGAGGTGGATGGCGGTGCTTTTGCCGAGCGGTGCGGCGACGATCGGCACCACTTCCGCTTCATTGTCTCGCCGGAAGACGCCGTCGACATGGCGGATCTCAAATCTTTCGCCCGCGACCTGATGGGCCAGATGGAAAAGGACCTCGGCACGAAGCTCGATTGGGCGGGCGTCGATCACTGGAACACCGACAACCCCCACCTCCACATCATCCTGCGCGGCCACGCCGATGACGGGCAGGATCTCGTGATCTCGCGCGACTACATCAAGGAGGGGATGCGCGCCCGTGCGGCCGATCTTGTTACCCAGGAGCTCGGCCCGCGCAGCGATCTCGACATCCATCGCAATCTGCAGCGCCAGGTCGAAGCCGAGCGCTGGACCCAGCTTGACCGGCAGCTTGTTCGCGACGGGCGCGACCGAGGCGTCATCGACCTTGCCACCGCCGCGAACGCCCAGTCCGACGAGTATCAGGTGCTGAAAGTCGGGCGGGTGCGCAAGCTCGAAACCCTTGGCCTTGCCGAACAGGTCGGACCGGGCCAGTGGATCATCGACGACAAGGCCGAGGCGACGCTGCGCGAGCTTGGCGAACGCGGCGATATCATCAAGCGGATGCACCGCGCCCTGACCGAACAGGGTATCGAGCGCGGCGCGGCGAGTTATGTGCTGGCAGCGGAGCGTCTCGACACGCCGATCGTCGGTCGGCTGGTCGACCGCGGTCTCGATGATGAGCTGAAGGGCAGCGCCTACGCCGTGGTCGATGGCACCGACGGCCGCACCCATCACATCAAGCTATCCGATCTGGATGCAGCGGGCGACAGCGCTCCGGGTTCGATCGTCGAACTGCGCAAGTTCCATGACGCGCAGGGACATGGGCGCGCAGCACTTGCTGTCCGTTCCGACCTCGACATTGAGCAGCAAACGACCGCCGCCGGCGCAACCTGGCTTGACCGCCAGAATATCGCCCGCCAACCGATTGCACTCTCGGAAGGCGGGTTCGGCGCCGAGGTGCGGCAGGCAATGCAACGCCGCGCCGACCATCTCGTCGAAGAGGGCCTCGGCGAGCGGCATGGCCAACGCGTCAGCTTCACGCCCAACCTGATCGACACGCTGCGTCGCCGCGAGCTGGAGGCGCTCGGGCAAAAAATCTCCGCTGAGACCGGCCAGCCCTTCAATCGCGCCCGCGGCGGCGACTACGTCACCGGTTCCTACCGGCAACGTTTCATACTCGCGTCGGGCCGTTTCGCCATGATCGATGATGGCCTCGGTTTCCAACTGGTGCCTTGGACGCCATCCCTGGAAAAGCATCTTGGCCGCCACGTCTCTGGCGTCGCTCGCAATGACGACGGCATCGACTGGAGTTTTGGCCGCAAGCGAGGCCTCGGCCTCTAACCTCATGTTGAAGAAAGGACCGCTTCCATGTCCGCCACCAAGATACTCTGGGGCCAGATCCTCGCTGTGTTGGCGATCGTACTGTTCACGACCTGGGGCGCGACGGAGTGGGTGGCCTGGCGCCTGGCATTCCAGCCCGAGCTCGGCAGGCCATGGTTCCATGTCCTCGGCTTTCCGTTTTACCTTCCGCCGTCCTTCTTCTGGTGGTGGTATGGCTTTGATGCCTACGCGCCGTCGATCTTCGTGGAGGGAGCCTTTATCGCGGCGTCGGGCGGTTTCGCCTGCGTCGTCGTCGCCATAGGCATGTCGGTCTGGCGAGCCCGCGAGGCCAAGAAGGTCGAGACCTACGGCTCCGCCCGCTGGGCCGACAAGCAGGAGGTCAAGGCAACTGGCCTTCTCGGCTCCGATGGCGTGGTGCTTGGGCGATATGACGGTGCCTATCTGCGCCACGACGGACCGGAGCACGTGTTGTGCTTCGCGCCCACACGTTCGGGCAAGGGCATCGGCCTTGTCGTCCCGTCGCTGCTGACCTGGCCGAGCTCAGCCGTCGTCCACGACATCAAGGGCGAGAACTGGCAGCTCACCGCGGGCTTCCGCGCCAGGCATGGCCGCGTCCTGCTGTTTGATCCGACCAATCCGAAATCCTCCTCCTACAATCCGCTGCTCGAGGTGCGCCGCGGCGAATGGGAAGTCCGCGACGTGCAAAACATCGCTGACATCCTGGTCGATCCCGAAGGCTCGCTCGAGCGGCGAAACCATTGGGAGAAAACCAGCCATGCCCTTCTGGTCGGAGCGATCCTGCATGTCCTCTACGCCGAGCCGGACAAGACGCTTGCCGGCGTCGCCGGCTTCCTCTCCGATCCAAAGCGCCCGATCGAATCGACGCTGTCCGCGATGATGAAAACGGCGCATCTGGGTGAGGGCGGTGCGCATCCGGTCATCGCCAGCGCCGCCCGAGAACTCTTGAACAAATCCGACAACGAGCGCTCTGGCGTGCTCTCGACCGCCATGTCGTTCCTTGGCCTCTATCGCGATCCTGTGGTGGCAGAGGTGACCCGCCGCTGCGACTGGCGCATCACCGACCTCGTCGACGACAAGCGTCCGACGACACTCTACCTCGTCGTGCCGCCGTCCGACATCAACCGGACGAAGCCGCTTATTCGCCTGATCCTCAATCAGATCGGTCGCCGCCTGACGGAAGATCTCCAGGTGAGGGCGCAGGGGCATCGGCTGCTCCTGATGCTCGACGAGTTCCCGGCGCTTGGCCGTCTCGACTTCTTCGAGTCGGCGCTCGCCTTCATGGCCGGCTACGGGCTGAAAAGCTTCCTGATCGCTCAATCCCTCAATCAGATCGAGAGGGCGTACGGCGCCAACAACTCAATCCTCGACAACTGCCACGTCCGGGTAAGCTTTGCCACCAACGACGAGCGCACCGCCAAGCGCGTGTCCGATGCGCTMGGAACAGCGACCGAGATGAGGGCCATGAGGAACTATGCCGGCCACCGGCTGTCGCCATGGCTCGCTCATCTCATGGTTTCCCGCTCGGAGACGGCTCGCCCGCTGCTCACGCCTGGTGAAGTGATGCAACTGCCGGCCACCGACGAGATTGTCATGGTCTCGGGTGCGCCGCCGATCCGCGCCAAAAAGGCGCGCTATCATGAGGATGCACGCTTCAACGAGCGTATCTTGCCACCTCCGGCGTTGGTGGCGGCTGTGGAGGGGAGACCGAACGACTGGACCAGCCTGCCTCTGCCTTCCCATCCCCGGATTGTCGAAGCCAGGTCGGCGCCGTCGGCCGGGGATGAGGATCAAACTGATTCCGAACGTCGTCGGCAACCTGAGCTCAGTCGCGTCGAGCCGGTCGTGAAGCCATCGACCCAGAACGAATTCGAGATCGATCACCTGGACGACGTGGACGACGATGTTGCCCGCAATCGTCGATTGACGCGCCTCATGCAAGGCATTGCGCGGCAGGCCTCCCTCGACCCTGGCGACGGTGTGGATATGTGAGGCTCCGATGGCAAAGGCTCCCCGCAAGCAACGCCTGTCCGTGTATCTAGATCCTAAGGCGATGAGCAGGCTGGCCGAACATGCGGCGCGCCGAGATCTTTCACGGTCGCTCGTCGCCGAGGCGGCCATCGAGTCGTTCCTCTCGCCCGATGCCGCCGAGCGACAGGAGGCGGCGATCACCAAGCGGCTCGATCAACTCGATCGCCGTACGGCACGCCAGGAGCGCGATCTTGGAATTGCCTTGGAGACGCTCGCCGTTTTCGTCCGCTTCTGGCTGGCGACAACGCCAGCGTTGCCCGAGCCCGCGGCGCAGGCTGCCCACGCCAAGGCTGGCGAGCGCTATGATGCCTTCGTCACCGCGCTCGGCCGGCGCCTGGCGAAAGGGCCAAAGCTTCGACAGGAAATCTCCGAGGACATCGATGGCCGCCTGGACACACTCCAGCCCGGCACGCCCGTGGGCTAAATGGACGGGCGGACTGAAGATTCTGCAAGCATCGATATGTCAAAACATATCAAAGCGTTGGAATGATATGTTGTTGTCATAGATCACGCCTTGCCGACCTGTCGAGTTTGGCAGAAGAGGACTAGACAGCCGCAGGGTGGCGTCGTTTCACGGGAACCACGTTGAGTCATGCTGCGGCAACCACGGGACAGATCTGGCGCGAAATCCGCAATTTAAGATCCGTGGCTACATGAAGGACCACGCCTTTCACAAGTTTCTATGATCACTTGGGAAAAACGGCTGCTTTCACCTGAATCAACTATTTTCAGCGGCTGGTCGGTGTCAGGATTCGTCGTTGATAATTATAGTCTGTATGCTATAAGGCAAGGGGAATGAAAAACCAAAAGCCCGCAGTATGGATGGGGTCGTCGAAGGCCGACCTGCGCGAGTTTCCGGTCGATGTTCGCCGATTGATGGGTGTTGCAATCAACGACGCCCAGAATGGTGAGGAGCACCCGGCTGTCAAAGCCCTGAAAGGCTTTGGGGGCCGCAGCATCCTCGAGGTGGTCGACGACTTCGACGGAGATACCTATCGGGCCGTCTATGCCGTGCGCTTTGCCGGGGTGATCTACGTGCTTCATTGCTTCCAGAAGAAGTCGAAGAAGGGCAGGGAGACACCCAAGCACGAAATCGATCTCGTGACAGTGCGATTGAAGGCGGCCGAGGCGCACTACCGCGAAAACTATGGGAAAGGAACAAAGTCATGACAGAAGACATCACCGCCGAAGTGAGCAGCGGCAACGTGTTTGCGGACCTCGGCTTTGACAATCCCGAAGAGGAATTGCTCAAGGCCAAGCTGGCCCGCGAGATCCGCGCCATTATCAAGCGCCGGCGCCTGACCCAGGCGAAGTCGGCCGAACTGCTCGGAATGAAACAGCCCGACGTCTCCGCGATCGTCACCGGGCGCACGGGCAAGTTTTCAATAGACAGGCTGGTTCGCTGTCTGGACCGCCTCGACTACAAGGTCGACGTGGTGGTTCGCCACAAGCCTCGACGGTCAACTCGTGCTGAAGCCGCTTGATCAGACGGCTTTGCCGACGAAGCATAATTGAGGGCGAGCGCCGCCCTTGCCTGAAGATCGTCAGCCTTGATCACAGGTCGGCACCGCCAATCTCCTGTATTTGCACGCTACGCCACTACGCCTCGATATTGGTGTTGAAACCACGCGAGATGCGGCTCTCTTAATCATCCCCGTCCAGGGGCCGCCCATGTTCCCCGGATCGAAACGGGGACAGGATGGCAGCTTCGCCTCACAATTCAGAAGGTCTGGCGCGCGGCGCACGCATGCTGCGCACAGCGCTGGGATCGGCGATCGCGAGCTATCTCGACGACGCGGGCATCGTCGAAGTGATGCTCAACCCCGATGGACGTTTGTGGATCGATCGCCTGTCCGAGGGGTTGTCCGACACGGGAGAGCGCCTGTCGGCAGCGGACGGCGAGCGCATCGTTCGCCTCGTTGCTCATCATGTCGGTGCTGAAGTCCATGCCGGCGCCCCACGCGTCTCGGCCGAGCTGCCCGAGACAGGGGAGCGGTTCGAGGGGCTTCTTCCTCCCGTCGTCGCGGCGCCTGCCTTCGCGATCCGCAAGCCTGCCGTCGCCATCTTCACCCTTGAAGACTATGTCGCGGCCGGGATCATGTCGGCGTGCCAGGCGGACGCACTTCGGTTGGGCGTTGCCAGCYGCGCGAACATCCTGGTCGCTGGCGGCACATCCACGGGCAAGACCACGCTGATCAACGCATTGCTGGCCGAAGTGGCCAAAACCGCCGATCGCGTCGTCATCATCGAGGACACGCGCGAACTGCAATGCGCCGCGCGAAATCTCGTGGCGATGCGAACGAAAGACGGCGTCGCCTCGCTCTCCGATCTCGTTCGTTCATCGCTGCGCCTGCGCCCCGACCGCATTCCGGTCGGCGAGGTGCGCGGAGCCGAGGCGCTCGAACTGCTGAAGGCCTGGGGCACCGGCCACCCCGGCGGCCTCGGGACGATCCACGCCGGCAGCGCCATCGGCGCGCTGCGACGGATGGAGCAACTCATCCAGGAAGCCGTCGTCACGGTCCCGCGCGCGCTGATCGCCGAAACGATCGACCTGATTGCCGTCCTTTCCGGCCGCGGCTCCGCGCGCCGGCTGTCCGAACTCGCCCGTGTCGATGGCCTTCGCCCGGACGGCGATTACCAGGTCACGCCAGCCGTCATCGCGGGCGACGACAGCCCGACTTTCCCCATCCAAAGCCCTGAAGGAGAAAATCCGTGATCCAACGCCTGCGCCTCGCGCGCCATCGTCTCGCCATGACCGTTTCCGTTCCCACGCTCATCCTGGTGATGGCCGCGCCCGCTTTTGCCTCCGGCTCGTCGATGCCGTGGGAACAGCCGCTGCAACAGATACTCCAGTCGATCGAAGGCCCGGTCGCCAAGATCATGGCGGTGATCATCATCATCGTCACCGGCCTGACACTCGCCTTCGGCGACACGTCGGGCGGATTCCGCCGGCTCATACAGATCGTGTTCGGCCTGTCCATCGCCTTCGCGGCGTCGAGCTTCTTCCTGTCGTTCTTCTCGTTCGGCGGCGGAGCGCTGATCTGATGGCGGGTTCGGTCGAACAGGGCGGCCCAATGCCCGATCATGCAGTGCCGGGCTACACGGTCCTCGTGCACCGCGCGCTGACCGAGCCGATCCTGCTCGGCGGCGCCCCGCGCGCCATCGCCATCATGAACGGGACGCTCGCGGGCGCCGTGGGGCTGGGACTGCGTCTGTGGCTGGTCGGCCTCGCAATCTGGGCGATCGGCCATGTTGCCGCCGTCTGGGCCGCCAAGCGCGATCCGCTTTTCGTCGACGTCGTTCGCCGGCATCTGCGCATCCCGGCGCATCTCACGGTCTGAGGGGGGCCATTGGATGATGAATCTTGCCGAATATCGCAACCGAAGCAGCCGGCTCGCCGACTTTCTGCCCTGGGTGGCATTGGTCGGCGCCGGAATCGTCCTCAACAAGGACGGCAGCTTCCAGCGCACCGCGCGCTTTCGCGGTCCTGATCTCGACAGCGCCGTTCCCGCCGAACTGGTTGCCGTCGCCGGCCGGCTCAACAACGCCTTCCGCCGTCTGGGGTCCGGCTGGGCGATCTTCGTGGAGGCGCAGCGCCATGCTTCGACCCGCTATCCCGACAGCCACTTTCCGGATGCGGCCTCGACGCTGGTCGATGCGGAGCGAAAGGCGGGCTTCGAGGAGGCCGGCGCGCACTTCGAGTCCAGCTACTTCCTGACGCTCACCTATCTTGCGCCCGCCGAAGACACCGCCCGTGCGGAAAGCTGGCTCTACGAAGGCCGCGAGAAGAAGGGCCTCGACCCCAATGCGGTGCTGACCGGGTTCACTGACCGCAGCGACCGCGTCCTGCGCCTTGTCGAAGCCTTCATGCCGGAGTGCCGCTGGCTCGATGACGCCGAGACGCTGACCTATCTGCATGGCTGCGTCTCGACCAATCGCCACCGTGTCCGCGTTCCCGAAACGCCGATGTATCTCGATGCCATGCTGGTCGACCAGCCGCTGACCGGCGGTCTTGAGCCGAGGCTTGGCGCGTCGCATCTGCGCATTCTGACCGTCACGGGGTTCCCGACCGCGACCACGCCGGGTCTGCTCGACGAACTGAACCGGCTGGCCTTCCCGTATCGCTGGTCGACACGCGCGATCCTGCTCGACAAGACCGATGCGACCAGGCTGCTGACAAAGATCCGGCGTCAATGGTTCGCCAAGCGCAAATCGGTCGCCGCGATCCTCAAGGAGGTGATGACCAACGAGGCGTCCGTACTCGTCGACACCGACGCCGCAAACAAGGCCGCCGATGCCGACATGGCGCTGCAGGAGCTCGGCGCCGACTATGCCGGCATGGCCTATGTCACGGCGACGGTGACGGTGTGGGACGATGATCCCGGCATCGCCGACGAAAAACTGCGCCGGGTCGAAAAGGTGATCCAGGGCCGCGATTTCACGGCAATGATCGAAACCATCAACGCCGTCGACGCCTGGCTCGGCAGCCTGCCGGGTCATGTCTACGCCAACGTCCGTCAACCTCCCATCTCCACCCTCAATCTCGCCCACATCATTCCGCTGTCCGCGGTGTGGGCGGGGCCGGAACGGGACGAGCATTTTGCAGCGCCCCCTCTGCTCTTCGGCAAGACCGAAGGCTCGACCCCGTTCCGGCTTTCGCTTCACGTCGGCGACGTTGGCCATACGCTGATCGTCGGCCCGACCGGCGCGGGCAAGTCCGTGCTTCTGGCACTGATGGCGCTGCAGTTCCGCCGCTACGCGGGCTCGCAGGTATTCGCCTTCGATTTCGGCGGCTCGATCCGCGCGGCGGCGCTCGCAATGGGCGGCGACTGGCATGATCTCGGCGGCGACCTCAGCGATGGGGCGATCGACAGCGTCAGCCTTCAGCCGTTCGCCCGCATTCATGATGTCCCCGAGCGTGCCTGGGCCGCCGACTGGATCGTGGCGATCCTGACGCGCGAGAATGTGACGATCACCCCTGAGGTCAAGGAGCATATCTGGACGGCGTTGAGCTCCCTGGCGTCCGCGCCTGTCGAGGAGCGCACAATCACCGGTCTGGTCGTGCTGCTGCAATCAAATGATCTCAAGCAGGCATTGCGCCCCTATTGTGTCGGCGGTCCCTACGGCCGGTTGCTCGATGCCGAGCGCGAACAGCTCGGATCAGCGTCAGTCCAGGCATTCGAAACCGAAGGGCTGATTGGAACGGGTGCTGCGCCCGCGGCCCTGTCCTATCTCTTCCATCGCATCGAGGACCGGCTCGATGGCTCGCCAACCCTTCTCATCATCGACGAAGGCTGGCTTGCGCTGGACGATGAGGGCTTTGCCGGCCAGCTCCGCGAATGGCTGAAGACGCTGCGCAAGAAGAACGCTAGCGTCATCTTCGCCACGCAGTCGCTCAGCGACATCGATGGTTCGGCAATCGCGCCCGCGATTATCGAGAGCTGCCAGACCCGGCTTCTGCTGCCGAACGAAC
The DNA here is from genome assembly GCF_056404515.1 of Mesorhizobium sp. P2_C7. Taxonomy (NCBI): domain Bacteria; kingdom Pseudomonadati; phylum Pseudomonadota; class Alphaproteobacteria; order Hyphomicrobiales; family Phyllobacteriaceae; genus Mesorhizobium; species Mesorhizobium sp. P2_C7. The sequence goes on from NZ_JBFUDW010000007.1 coordinate 74,240, forward strand.
GCGCCATCGAGCCGCAGATCACGGCGATCTATCGCCGCTTCGGCCTCAACGATCGGCAGATCGAGATCATCGCGCGGGCGATGCCGAAGCGCGATTACTACTGCCAGTCCCGTCGCGGCAACCGGCTGTTCGAGCTCGGTCTGTCGGATGTGGCACTCGCCCTTTGCGCTGTATCCGCGAAGACCGACCAGGCCGCGATCGCCCGCATCGTCGCCGAGCATGGCCGCGACGGGTTCCTCGCAGCCTGGCTCAGCCACCGAGGCGTCGGTTGGGCCGCCGAACTCGTTCCCGTCCTGACCAGCCCCGCCCTCACCAACAAGGAGAAGTCCCCATGAAAATGCGTCGTTCACTTGCCATGCGGTTCGCTGCCGCCCTGCTTGCCGCACCCGCCGCATTATCGCCCATCCTGGCGACGCCGGCACAGGCCTTCATCGTTTTCGATCCCTCGAACTATTCGCAAAACGTCTTGACGGCGGCGCGCTCGCTGCAGCAGATCACCAACCAGATCACCTCGCTTCAGAACCAAGCGCAGATGCTCATCAACCAGGCCCGCAATCTCGCAAGCTTGCCATTCTCCTCGCTGCAACAGCTCCAGCAGTCCGTGCAGCGCACGCAGCAACTGCTCGGTCAAGCACAGAACGTTGCCTATGACGTCCAGCAGATCGATCAGGCCTTCCAGCAGAAATACGGCAACGTCTCGCTGTCGGCTTCGGATCAGCAACTCGTCGCCGACGCGCGCTCGCGCTGGGGCAACACGGTTGGTGGCCTTCAGGATGCCATGCGTGTGCAGGCGGGCGTCGTCGGCAACATCGACACCAATCGCAGTGAGATGTCGGCGCTGGTCGGCCAGAGCCAGGGTGCGACCGGAGCGCTTCAGGCAACGCAGGCCGGCAACCAGCTCCTCGCGCTTCAGGCGCAGCAACTCGCCGATCTCACCGCTGTCGTCGCCGCGAACGGTCGGGCGCAGGCGTTGCAATCGGCAGAACAGGCCACTGCCGCTGACCAGGGCCGCGAGCAGCGCCGGCGCTTCCTGACGCAGGGCTCGGGCTACCAGCCCGGCAGTGCGCAGATGTTCTATGGCAAGAACTGAGGCCCGCGATGGACGGCAAGATCCTCGCTCGCATCGGTGCAGTCGTCTTCATCGCGGTCGCTTTGACAGTGACCGCAATCGAGATGAGCAGCAAGGACGATGAGCCTGACGCCCCGGCGATGCGGGACCGTTCCATCGCGTCACAAGACCCGCTCGCGGCCGAATTGCGCCGCTGTTCCGGGATCGGCGAGGCAGGCCCTCGCGATCCCGGCTGCCTGAAAGCGTGGGCAGACAGCCGGCGCCGGTTTCTCCGTCAACGTGACACGGCAACCGCGCCTGCCGCCGTTGCCCCGAAAACGTTATTCCCTGATGTGCCGGCATCAGCCAACCGGAAAGAAGGGGCGCGAACGGATGTGACCGCTCCCGCGATGCAGGTCGAGCCGCCCCGGCCGGAGATTCACTGACATGGGCGGCATGGGCGTCATCGACCATTTCCTCGAAGTCTTCACGCGCTACATCGACGGCGGCTTCGGCCTGCTCGGCGGCGAGGTCGGCTTCATCGCCACGACCTTGATTGTCATAGACGTGACGTTGGCGGCGCTCTTCTGGTCCTGGGGGGCGGACGACGATATCATGGCGCGCCTCGTCAAGAAGACGCTGTTCGTCGGCGTCTTCGCCTATCTCATCTCCAACTGGAACAATCTCGCCCGCATCGTCTTCGAAAGCTTCGCCGGGCTTGGCCTGAAGGCCTCGGGAACGGGTTTTGCCGTCGACGATCTCATGCGCCCGGGCAAGGTGGCGCAGACCGGGCTCGACGCCGGCCGGCCGTTGCTGGACTCGATCTCGAACCTGATGGGCTATTGGTCCTTCTTCGAGAACTTCATCCAGATCGCCTGCATGTTCTTCGCCTGGGCGCTGGTGCTGCTGGCCTTCTTCATCCTCGCAATCCAGCTCTTTGTCACCTTGATCGAGTTCAAGCTGACGACGCTCGCCGGTTTCGTGCTGATACCCTTCGGTCTGTTCGGCAAGTCCGCCTTCATGGCCGAGCGGGTGCTCGGCAACGTCATTTCGTCCGGCATCAAGGTGCTGGTGCTCGCCGTCGTCATCGGTATCGGTTCGACTCTTTTCTCCGAGTTCACCGCAGGCTTCAGCGGCAACACGCCGTCGATCGACGACGCCATGGCGATAGTGCTGGCCGCGCTGTCGCTGCTCGGCCTTGGCATATTTGGACCTGGCATTGCCAACGGTCTCGTCTCCGGCGGCCCGCAACTCGGCGCGGGCGCGGCGGTCGGCACCGGGCTCGCCGCCGGCGGCATGGCAGCAGTGGGCGCCGCGGCCGCCGGCGCCGTCGTGTCCGGAGGCGCGGCTGTCAGCGGCGGTGCAGCAGCGGCGGCCCGTGGCGGTGCCGCCACCGCGGGCAGGGCATCCACAGCCTACAATCTCGGCGCGGCCGGAGACTCTGGCTTTTCCGGCGTCGCATCCGGGCTCGGCGGTGTCATCAGCGCCGGCGCCCAGGGTGCCATCTCACCGCTCAAGCGCGCGGCCAACAATGCGGCAGGCAGCATGAAGCACAGCTACCAGTCCGGCGCTCGCGCAGCCTTCGAGACGACGGGCGGATCATCCACCGCTGGCACAATCGGCGCGAACACTGGCGAAGCCGGCTCCGCTCCCGTCGCGTCTTCCGTAGCCGAAAGTCAGCCCGCCTGGGCGAAGCGCATGAAGCGCTCGCAACAGATGACCCATGGCGTCCAGGCCGCCGCCCACGCCGTTCGCAGTGGCGACAGCCATGGCGGCGGCTCCTCGATCAACCTCTCTGAAAGAGACTAAGCATGTTCAAACGACCGTCCACGCACTACGGCAGATCCCCACAACCCGAGACGCCCTACCAACGCGCTGCACAGGTCTGGGACGAGCGCATCGGTTCGGCTCGCGTGCAGGCGCGCAATTGGCGTTACATGGCCTTCGGTTGCCTGGCGCTCGCCGCCGGGTTCTCCGCTGCGCTCGTCTGGCAATCCGCCAACGGCTCGATCGTGCCCTGGGTGGTGCAGGTCGATCGTCTCGGCCAGGCGCAGGCTGTCGCCCCAGCGGTCGGCGACTATCAGCCGAACGATCCGCAGATCGCCTTCTACCTGGCGCACTTCATCGAACAGGTGAGGTCGATCCCCGCCGATCCGGTCATCGTGCGGCAGAACTGGCTGCGCGCCTATGACTTCGCGACGCAGGGCGGGGCGCTGGCTCTCAACGACTATGCGCGCGCCAATGACCCGTTCACCAAGGTCGGCAAACAGCAGATCGCCGTCGACGTGTCGTCGGTCATCCGCGCATCCCCAGTGAGCTTCCGCATCGCCTGGGTCGAACGCCGCTATCAGGACGGCTCCCTTGCTTCCACGGAGCGCTGGTCCGCGATCCTTACAATTGTCGTGCAGCCCCCGCGCGACGCCGACGCACTGAGGAAGAACCCGCTCGGCATCTACATCAACGCCATCAACTGGTCGAAGGAGCTTGGACAATGACGCCCGCACTCTTCAAGGCCGCCCACTGGGGGTGTCCAACTTTCCTCATCCACGCAATGCCGGCTTTCCGCAAGATGGCCTTTCCAGCACTGCTGCTTTGCACTTCGGCGCTTGCAGGCTGTGCCACCAGGCAGAAGCCGCCGGAGATTTCCTATGACGATCCGATCCCGGCCGTGCAGGCCGTCGATCCGCCCCCGCCCGTCAAGGTAGTAGAGCTGTCAAAGCCGCTGCCGCTTCCAGGCCAGTTGAAGCCGGTCGGCAAGGACGCAAAGCCCGAGCCGGAACCGTCCGATCCGACCGCGCGCGTGAACCTGGCCAATGCGGCCGCGCGCATGCAGCCTGTCCGCAACGGGTTCATCAACTCGATGCAGGTCTATCCCTTCGTCGATGGCGCGCTCTATCAGGTCTATGCCTCGCCGGGACAGATCACCGACATCGCGCTCCAGCCCGGCGAGCAGCTCGTCGGCTCCGGCCCCGTCGCCGCCGGTGACACCGTGCGCTGGATCATCGGCGATACCGAGAGCGGTACGGGCGGGACCAAGCAAGTCCACATCCTCGTCAAGCCGACGCGCGCCGAACTCATAACCAATCTCGTCATCAATACCGATCGGCGTACCTATCACATGGAGCTGCGCTCGACGCCGTCGACCTATATGGCATCGGTTTCCTGGCAATACCCGCAGGACCAGCTCATCGCCTTGCGCCGTCAGGGCCAACAGGCTGAGGCTGCGCAGCCGGTCTCGACGGGCATCGATCTTGCTCGCGTCAATTTCCGCTACGATGTGACGGGCGATCACGCACCGTGGCGGCCGTTGCGCGCCTTCGACGATAGCAAGCAGGTGTTCATCGAGTTCCCGCGAGGCATCGGCCAGGGCGAGATGCCGCCACTCTTCGTGGTTGGGCCGGAAGGCGACACGTCGGAACTGGTGAACTATCGCGTCCGCGGCAACTACATGATCGTCGATCGGCTGTTTGCCGCAGCCGAGTTGCGCTTCGGCGCCGGCAAGAACCAGCAGCGCATCCGCATCTCTCGCACCGATGGGGTAAGGAGCAGTCGATTTTCATGGATGCGTGGCCCTGGTGAGACCCCGAAAGCGACGAACCTCCGAACAGACAGCGGAGGGTCGCCATCATGAGCAACAGATTGGATCCCGGGAAGGAAGAGGGCCGGGGGCCGATGAATGACGCCCGCCCGGAGGCGCCGGTCGAGGATGACGCCCGGCCGTTGACAGGCGAGCCGGCCGCGGCCATGCGGCTGCGCGCTGAGCCGCCGCGCGTGACGCGTCTGTCCCGCAAGGCGCTGGCCGGACTGGGGCTCGCCGCAAGCCTGACTGTCGGCGGGGCGCTGATCTACGCGCTGCAGAACCGTCAGCAAGGCCAGGGTCAGGAGCTCTATTCAACCGACAATCGCTCGACCCCCGATGGGCTCGCCGGCTTGCCAAAGGACTATGCCGGCGTTCCGAAGCTTGGCCCACCGCTTCCCGGCGATCTCGGCCGCCCAATCCTCGCCGCACAGAATGGCGGCCCCGCGCTGTCGACGGGCCCCATCGGCCCGGACCCGGAGGAGCAGCGCCGGGAGCAGGAACTGGAAGCGGCAAGAACCGCGCGCCTGTTCGCGTCAACGCAAACGCGGCCTGCGGATGAGGCGACTGCCGCTCAGCCGACGACAGAGACCATGCCAAGGCCAGATCTCGCCAGCCTTGGCCTCGCGCCGCAGCCAGCGACGCCCTCGGCGCAGGACCGCCAGCGCGCATTCCTCGATCAGCCACAGGACAAACGCACCGTCTCGGCCGATCGCGTCGCGGCGCCGGCGTCGAAGAACGTCCTGCAGGCGGGCGCCGTCATCGCAGCCGCCCTCATCACCGGCATTCGTTCTGACCTGCCGGGTCAGATTACCGCGCAGGTGACGGAGAATGTCTATGACAGCCCCACCGGCCATATCCTTCTCATTCCGCAGGGGACGCGCCTCATAGGCCAGTACGACAATGGTGTCGGCTTCGGCCAACGCCGCGTGTTGCTGGTATGGACCAGGCTGATTTTTCCTGACGGCCGCTCCATCGTGCTGGAACGTGAGCCTGGAGCGGACGCCGAGGGCTATGCTGGCCTTGAGGATGGCGTCAATTATCATTGGGGCGAACTGTTCAAGGCTGCAGCACTTTCCACGGTTCTGAGCATCGGTGCGCAAGCAGGCTCATCGGGCCAGGAGAGCGACATAGTGCGCGCTCTGCGCCAGGGTGCTTCCGACAGCATCAGCCAGGCAGGCCAGCAGATCGTCCAGCGGCAGCCCAACATAGCGCCGACACTCACGATCCGACCGGGATTCCCGGTGCGCGTGATCGTCACACGCGATCTCGTGCTCGAACCTTATGGAAGCTGAAAATGGCCAAGTTGAAACTGGGTCCGATCGCCGACGACAAACCCGTCAAGGTCACGGTGGAGCTTCCTGCGGCATTGCACCGTGACCTGACCGCCTATGCCGAGATCCTCGGCCGCGACGCAGGGCAACGGCCCGCCGATGCGCCGCGCCTCATCGTCGCGATGTTGGAAAGGTTCATTGCGACGGACCGGGGCTTTGCCAGGGCGAAGCGCTCGGAGGGTGGTTAAAAGCCGGACGACTGAAGTCGAACCGGGTCAGTCGCGCCTCCCAGTCATGACGTGATTTCAGAAATCTCCACTCAGCGTTCCGTACTTCCCTGGATTGACGGGGGTTGCCCCCAGGGATGTTGCGGACACCAAGTTTCTTGCGGTCCCAACCAGTCGCAAAAGCGCACGCTTTGGGTTCGATTCCAGCCACACCGCCTTGATCGAACTGACGCCGTTCGGATCGTCGATGGGTTTCCACACCGTAGCGTCGATGGCAACTGTCGTGGCAAAACCCTCGCCCGCCAGAGTCGCGCCTTGACCGAGTTGCACCTTGAGGATGACCGTCGCTTCGCTAGCGCGACATATCTGGACAGTGGGGCCACCATTCGCAGCAATATGCTCCAGCAAACCCAGATCCTGCGGCGATGCGCCTGAAACCAGCAGGCACGTATCTGCAAGATCTGCCCATGTGACCGCAAGCCTTTCAGCAAGCGGATGGTAACGTGGCAGGAGAACGAACAAGCGCTCGTGCGCAAATATCTCGCTACGGCATAGGGCGGCGTTCTCAAGCCCATGCGTGAAGACGATGTCGAGGCGCCGACGGCGTATAGCCGCCAGGCACTGTTCGACTGGAACGTCTTCGATCGCGACGCACACGTCCGGATGCAAACGGCCAAAACGCTCGATGAGACGTGCCACGAACGTGCGCCCCATCTGGGCGCATAACCCTATCCTGACCGTTCTGGCATCCTGGTGACCGCGACGACTTCCGGCCAGGGCATCGCGCAAGCCTTCATAATGAGCGCGGACAAGATCGACCCAGTCCCGACCCGCCTCGGTCAGCCGAACGCCATGGACGTCGCGGTCAAACAACTGCATGTCCAGCAATTGCTCGAGAGCAACGATGTTGCGGCTGACACAGGATTCCCTCACTCTGAGAACTCTTGCAGCCTGCCTGAGGCTGCCATGGTCGACAGCTGCGAAGACATGGTCCAAACGGCGGAGCGTGTTGTTGACCTGTCCCAAAGCTCAGGAGCCTATTCCTGCGCGGCGGCGACGTTAACCGGCAGGGTCGGATACAAGCTGGTTTCGTAGACGTACTCGTGCGGAATGGCTGGAGTGGCCATCTGGGAGAGGTACCGGTTCAGGTTTTCCTCGCTATTGCTCGCAGCCAGGCTACAGAAATTTCCGCTGTTCCACGTCAGGGAACAGTAGCTGAAATGCGCACGTATTGCGTCCGCCATCTGTGCCAAAGTCACCTCATTGCCGAACATCGTATCCAGAACGAGGGTTTGCTTCTTCTCGATTTCGTCTGGGGGAAAATAGCGCGCCTTGAAGCCGAAATCCTTCTGGTGTTCGCGACGCCGGTAATCCGGCTCCTCGGCAGCCCGGAACTTCTCGACGAAGACGAAGATTCCGTCGTGCTTGAGGTGCTGGGTCACGAACTCGATCTGGCTTGCTCTGTTTGGCGAGTACATCTGAAAGGTCGTGTCCTCGAGAATAATATCGAAGCCGTGGGCGAAATTTGCCAGTCGCGGATCTGAACCCAGGACGTCCTTGGTCAACTTATGGAAGGGGCCAATGAAGAAGTCGGCGTGCGGTGGTTCGCCATAGGCCATGAAGCTTGTGTAGTTCTCCGCGTTTGGGCTGCACGACAGCGTGCGTATCTGTCCCTCGGACAGTTCCGACAACGTTCTCGCCATCGTGCCTTCCGCCGTTCCAAGGCTGTATAGCGAAAGCGGAGTGCCACGATGGCGCGCATATTTCAGCACCGCGCGGGCCATCCGGCACTCCTCTTCCAATCTGTAGGGAATGCTGCCGTGATAGTGCTGGTCGAAAAATCCCTGGCGGGTCGCGTGCAGGGCAACCAGATCGCGCTGCAGTTCATCGCTCGGCAGTAGGCGGGCGTCGGCCACGGGCTTCCGGATTGGCATCCCGCTCTTTCCGGCGGCGGTCGCTGCGAAAAAGCCGGCTAGTCCGTTGATCCGCGGACCATGGTCGCACTCAGCCAGAAAGTCGTCGAGTCCACGCATCGCAGTATGCCTCCAGCACCGTTCCATTGGTGTGATGCCGATACGTCGATGGGGGAAATTCCACTAAGATAAGTGTGGTCTAATATTTCGCCGGGCTCAAGTATTGGCTGAGCCAACTGGTAGGCCTGCCGGATACAGGCGGCTTTCACTCGCTTGCCATTTTTTCGCTAAAGTCACATCTTCTACCAATCCAGAGTTATTTGCGTGTTGTTCAGCAACCCATGGTTCGCCACATCACGCAACGACTGGCCACTCGCCAGTAAGGAGACTGTGGATACGTGAATACTCTTGCCCTCGACCCGACCGAGAACCGCCATTCACGCCACCAATCGCTTGCCCACACGTATGAGAACTGGGGGAGCGTGCGGGCCGACGTAGTCAAAAGGACCGGGCTTGAGCGCCAGGAGACAAGAATCCTCCAGCCAAACCATGTGTTCTTGATGAACCTGAAGGGCACAGCGTGCCGCGGAGAAGACATTGTGGACGGGCGCCGGATTACCTTTTTGCCGCGCCGGGCCGGTTCGATAATCTTCATGCCCGCCGACAGTGATTGGAATGGGTGGGACGAGGGGGACGCGACCGCTTCCTACCTCCTGGTCTCGATTGAAAAAGGGTTCGCCGATGACGTGTTTGCGGGAATGGCTCGCAATCGCGCGGCAGTGCTGCCGCCTTCGATCGGATTTCGGGACACCACTGTAGAGTTGGCGTTGCAGAGGATTGTCTTGGAGCTCAAGCAGCCTGACCCCATCAGCGCAACGATGGTGGAATGCCAGGCCACGCAATTGCTCGGGCAAATGTTCAGGTTGAACGGCGTCCATCAGGAACCGGCAAAAGGCGGTTTGTCATCGTTCGATCTCAAGCGAGCGGTGGGAATGATCGAGGCCTTGTCGGGCGGCAGGCCTACGCTCGCCGATTTGGCAAAAGAAATTGGGGTTAGCAGGTTCCATTTCTGGAGGGCCTTCAAGCAGTCGACAGGCATGACACCGCACGCATTCATTGCGCAGCGCCGATTGGAGCACTCCGCGGATATGCTGCGATCGACAAATTTGTCGGCGACGGACATCGCGATGGAATGTGGTTTCGGCAGTTCGAGCCATTTCGCGACCGCCTTTAAGCGGGCCTTCGGCGCGGCCCCCACGGAATTTCGTCGTAAGTGCAGAATCTAGGTCGCCGCTTGTCGGTTCTCAGCAACTATCGGAAAAGCCCAACATCACAGTAAAGCAGGCTTGGCGGAAGAAGGTATCCATCGGCGATCAGCCCGGATACGCCGCTCATGTCAAACCTGGTTCGAATTCGTAACGGCAAAGGACGGGCCGACCGGTCCAATCCCTGCCTCGGATTCCTGGCCAGCACGCTATCGGCGGCTGTTGCCCGAAACGGCTACTACATCGCATCCGCCTGGATCCTCGTTGAGCGAGGGTACGGAACTGCCGGCGTGGCGACGTTCCTTGCGATCGCAAGCATTGTCGAATTCATCGCGAGCCCTCTGGCCGGCGTAGCTGCGGATCGATTTGACAGGCGATGCTTGAACGTTGCGGCCGACCTCGGCCGCTTCGTCGTTTTGCTGGCTACCGCTTGCGCGCTTCTCTACATGGACGTGTTTCTGATTATCTGTCTGTCAGCGGCCCTCTTTTCGTTTTGCGACCGTGTCGCGCTTACGAGCTCTCAATCAATGATCCCCGTCATCGCTGACGGCCGCGATCTTGTAGCCTCGAATTCCGCCGTCTTCTTCGTCATGCAGTTCGGCAATCTCGGCGCAGCTCTGCTTGCAGGGCCTTTGCTGGATGAGCGCTCCCCAGCCCTGCCATTCACCGTTCTTGCTGCCTTCTTCCTGTTTTCAGCGGGCTGCCTTGCCTTGATACGGCTGGAGCCGGTTTCGAGCGATGTACGCATCGCCAAAATCTCTGCAGCACAATTCGATCTGAGCCTGCGTCGTCTCATCGTCGTCTACGCGCTTCTCTATACAAGCGCTCTGCTTGTCAGCGTCATGGGATCGAGTTTCGTCTTCCAGGAGCAGAAGGGTACTGCCGTGGATTTCGGCTACCTCGAGGCAGCATGGTCGGCTGGCTCACTGATCGGCGCGGTCTCTCTGTCCCAAATTGAAAGAGCGATGGGTGCCCATGCGCGGCATCTCATGCTTTTGGCCTTAACGGCCCTGGTACTCATGGCGCTGGCATATCTGCGCACGCCCTGGACAGTGATCCTTTTTGCCGCGCTCGGATTTCTATACAATCTTGGACGCGTCAGCGTTGAAGTCACATTGCAGTCGCGTGTATCGGTTTATCTGTTGGGCCGGGCAAAAGGCATTATGCATAGTGTGGCCGTGGTGCTCGGGTTACTCGTCTTTGGCATCGCCGCCGCTGCAGGAGATCGAGCGTTTCCTTCGACGATTTTCTTCAGCTTCGGAGTGGTGCTCCTCATCAGTATTTTGTGTTTGAGCGTCGGTGCCGGTCAGCCACAAGAAAAAGGTGAATCGTGAGGTGGAAGAGCTAGCAGCAGGTGCAGATGCGAAACAGGCAGTCCTGGGGTCGCTGACCGCACTCTACCCCTGGATGAGCCCATATCATTCCCGGCCGATACGCGACTATGCGATTCGCCTGTTCGAAGCGCCAGCTTCCAGGTCCGTGCCAGAAATCCGATTTCGAGCCTTCACCAAACTACTAGACATCATCAGGAAGGCATCGACACGAAACGGGTTGTCTGACGATACCGCCTCGGAAATCTGCAGGGATTTCGAAAAGCGCCGCGTGTTGCAGACAGGCCCTCATTTGTTTCTCCTTATGGAGCCAGAAGCCTATTACACGCATATCTTCAGCCTCCTTGGTCTCTCCGCGCATGGCTGTTCGACCTATGTTTCCTACGCCGTTTCGACGGTGAATCTCGTTGAAAAGCCACGCAAGGGACCAGGCTGGCTCACCGTTGACGGGAAGCCGATCAACGTCTTCGGCCTCAGCCGAAGCCGGATGATCGGATACAGCCTGTTAGCCGGGCCGGGACCCTATAGGTTCGAGTTGTTGCCGACGGAGCCAAACACGGGGGGAGACGGCCTCACGCTGCTTCGTAGCTTTCTGCCGAAGACGCAATTCGAGCGGCCCGCGCACGCCATCAAGGCAGCCAATCTCATCCTTTGGCCAAAAATGTTCGGAGGCCGCTTTGCCTTCCTGCAGATCGACGACGAAGATGTTGCCGACCTGGTGGCCGACCATCTGTCGGACGAAAATTCCTGGCTACGCATGAGACTGCTGGAAGACCCGAAGTTCGCTTCCAACATCCTTGCCGGCCTCGACGGGCTCGCGTCTGGCCCCTGGAGCGGCTGGCTCGCTCGGGGCACTGATTTCTTCTGGTTCTATGAAAATGGCAAACGCCGTCCGCTGCGTCTGATCGCCGGCGAACTCATCGATCCTGCGACCGGTATGAAGGTGGCGGGCTTCACAGCCCCCGACATCCTCGAGCGGCTGGCAAACCGCAGCCTTGTCCCGAATCTCCTGCTGATGTTTCTGGTTTTGTCGATCCTGCCCGGCGTGCGCGCGCTTGGAGGCAGCTATCAGCCGATCTACTACCCCCTGATGCGCTACGTCGTCTGCCGGGCGCTCGAGGCCGCAGGCGTGGATGGAGATCTTCGGCAGGCTCTCGCAACCGACGACGTACCGGGTGCTTGGGGACATCGGGTAATTGAGTGTGATGATGATCCGTTCGAGCTGTTCCTAAATGGCAGGAACGGCAGGATCAGTGATCTTATCGACCATTTGGGCGACATTTCCTTCGCCGAGGCATGTGGAAGCATGAAAGGCTTCGTGTCGGACCCGTCGTGGCATGAACTTCACAGACGACTGCGGAACGGGCTGATTGCGCCGGCCGATGAGGAGTGGGCTTTTTCCTGAAATGTCTTGGGCGCTTCCAGCAGTTAGCGCGGGCACGCGGGATTGCGAATGTCTGCTTCGCGCCTCATTTCGGTCATTGACGCAATCACTACCGCAGCCTCAAAGCTGACATCACGCGGTATAGCGTCTGCAATCTTGTCTGCTTGGAAACGACGGCGAACTAAATGGAGGACGGATGCCCAAGGTCAAAGGTAAGAGCGCTCTTAACAAGGAGCGAGCCAAAACAGAGAAGCTCCTCAAGAAGGTAGGATACACGGCCTTGAAGGAGGCTGGTGTGGTATCCAAGGGACCAGAACTCCCAAATCTAAAGATTGAAAAGCGAGGGAAGTAGCGCAGCCACTCGCGCACTGGCTTACTGCGCCTCATCCAGGTCATCAGAGTTAGCTCTGCCATTGTCTCAAATCGGAAGCTAACGACGACCGCAAAGGAGATCGCGGGAGCACCTTGTTGGCTGAGCGCAGGTCTAGTGTAAAGTGTGTGCTGGTATTGTAGTCGATAGTGTTCAATCAATTCCAATCCGGGTTCGTCATGACCGCGCGTATCCTCGTCGCCGACAGTATCTCTGCCAATGCGCGGTTGCTCGCGGTCAGGCTCTTGGCCGAATATTTTGAGGTGCTGACGGCGTCCAATGGGCTCGACGCCATCGAGACCTGTGAAAACGGCAAGGTCGATGTTGTGCTGCTCGATATGATGATGCCCGACATAGAAGGGTTCGAGGTCTGCAAGCGACTGAAGAGTGGTCCGGGGACTTCACATATCCCCGTGGTCATGATCACCGCGATTGACCGGGTTACGGACCGCGTGCGCGGCCTCGAGGCCGGCGCCGATGATTTCCTTACTAAGCCGATAAACGACCTGCAGTTGATGACGCGGGTTAAGAGTCTGGTCCGGTTGAAGTCGCTGACCGATGAACTGCGTCTGCGCGCCTCGACCACCCACGACATCGGCATCGAGGCGCTTTTGAACCGTAGTTCCATGTTTGATGGCGCGACTCTGAAAGCGCTCCTGATCGACGAGCGCAAATCCTCTTTCGAACACATCCAGAAAATGTTGCACGGCAAGGCCGAACTCGACATTGCCATCGATCCGCATACCGGCTTCTTCCAGGCCGCCGAGACACCGTATGAGTGTGTGCTGATCTCGACCGCCTTTTCCGATTTCGATCCGCTACGGCTGTGCTCGCAGTTGCGTTCGCTCGATCGCACCCGCTTCCTGCCGATCATTCTACTGGCTGACATAGGCGAAGAGGGGCGTATCATCCGCGGCCTCGAACTGGGCATTAACGACTATGTGATGCGGCCGATCGACCAGCAGGAGCTGACAGCGCGGCTGCGCACGCAGGTACGCCGCAAGCGCTACAATGACCAGCTGCGCGCCAGTGTCACCGAGAGCATCGAGATGGCGGTGATCGATTCTGTAACAGGTTTGCACAACCGAAGTTACTTAGACAGCCACCTACAGACGCTGTTCGACCGAGCTGTGGCCCGCCGGCGACCATTATCGGTGATAATCACCGACGTCGACCTTCTAAAGTCGGTCAACGACACACACGGCCACGATGCAGGTAGTGATGTGCTGCGTGAGTGCGCGCGCCGACTCCGCAAGAATGTGCGCGGCATCGACCTTGCATGCGTCTACGGGGTCGATGAATTCGTAGTGGTGATGCCGGACACAGACAGCACGGTTGCCGAAAAGGTTGCCGAACACATTCGCGCCGAGATCGCCCAACTGCCGTTTGCCATCGGTCACGAGGGCAAGACGACCGAAGTCACGGTCAGCGTTGGTGTGTCTTCGGTATTCGAAAGGCCGGATACAGTCGCGGCGCTGATAAAGCGCGCTGATGTCGCCCTTTACAAAGCCAAAAACGGCGGCCGCAACAGGGTGGTCGTTGGTCATGATTGAAGCATTGCGGCCGAATGTTGTTTTGGAACTTAGCTTTGGCTACGTGACGGAAGTCCGCTAGGTCTGGTGAGCGGCAGGGGCTATCGTGGACTGATCACCATCAGAGTGATGGCAAGATCGGAGCAGCGCGTCCTAGATGAAAAGCTCGACGGACCGTTCACCTCGCGATCATGTCCTTTCGGTGGTCCTGCATTCTGTCAGACTGAGAATCTGCCGATCAAGAAGTTCCGAAGAGCTTCGGCAGACGCACGCGCCGCAAACGGCTTGAAACGGTCCGCCTTGTTGGGATCGGCATGATCCATAACCCCCTTGATGACGATCCACTCGCCGATAGCACACTGCTTTGCGATCTCACCGATTGTGGCAGCTTCCATCTCAAGCCCCAACACGGTGCGCACGCCGCTGCGCTTCAACATGTCCCAGGTCATGCCGTCTTTGACAACGACGTTTCCGCTGGCGATTGGGCCAGTCTTAATTTCAAAGGGTAGGGTTTTGGGGGGATCAACATCCATGACGAGGGAGCGTTCCACAGCACTTCTTCCTACTTCGGTCAGTTTTATCGAGGTCCCCTCTATTGTCAGGTCCCCGGACTTCTCTAGATCAACAAGCGTCGCGGACCACTCCCCGTCGACAAAATAGCGTTTACGTGCTGGCAGCACTCGTGGATCGAAGCCTTGATAGAGCTTGTGCATCAGCCATAATCTGCGCTCCCCATCGTTTGGATGACCGAAACTCGGGAGATCGCGAGGATCGAGAGACTGCGCCGCCGCAAGCCATTCCTTAGATATTCGCGCCTGGCGGATGTCGCTGAAGAATTCGTCCTTTTCACGTTTTCCTTCGTCGTACTGATAGGCAACCTCTGAGACGACAATATCACCAAGCTCAACATCGCCTGGGTTGCCAGCGCAAACCCCGCACATCACAAGACATTTAGGTCGGAGATAGTTGGCCAGGTTTGTCGCCACCGGGCTTGTGCTCACTGACCCCATGCGACTCGGTCTCGCTAAAGCGATACTGAAGCGCGCCTCTTTTCCTACGAGGAAGGACCCGACTAGATAGTCGTCGTTGAGATGGGTCTTTCGCGGTAGCCATTCCGGCACGCCGTCTGGCGACCCAGCCCGCGTGCCAAACACAGCGCGTGCCTCAGCGAACTCATCGGCAATGGCGGTTATTAACAACACATCCACAGAACCGTCCTGTGGGCCGACTACCGCGCCCTGAGACTCGCGGCTGAGTTTGAAAAAGCCTTTCGACAACTGGCTTGTCCAATAGTTCCCACTCAATTCGCCGGTATGCTCATTCAGTCGAAGGATCGCCGCACCCTTATATGGGTTTACTGCGTCAGACCACATAGCCTTGGGTTCAACCTCGTACATGTAATGAATGACGGGCCGTCCTGACAGATCATGATCAGGCTTGGCGAGGATCGTGCGAGAATCCGAGCCGATCGAATACACTTGCATGTCGATCCCCCAATCGCTCTGACGAATGATGGCGGTTGCATCGACCTTGCCGATCCGGTCACCCCTTTGCCAGTGGATTTCCATCTTCCAAGTCCCGCCAACGGCCGGGAACGCTTCCAACATCATCGATCCGTGCGGTCCGGTCTCTTCTGAGCGATTATCATCAGGCATCTGCGGCTACCTCCATACCGTCTTTGAAAATGACCACGCCGTAATGTGTGCTCGCTACACCTGCCGCGATAACGCCCGGCAACGCCGACCCGAACAGTGCTGCCAGGTAGCGTCCGCCATGCCTTAGGGTGGGATGCGGTATCACCACCGATCGTAGGATCGGGGGCGAAAAATACACGGACAGCGAGGTGATCTCCAAGGTCGATGAAAGAAGATGGAATCCGTCATGAAGATCGCTGGAGTCCCTGGAAATCGAACTCAAGACCCCAGTTGTAGATCCTCTGCGGGGCGTGACAGAACTAGGCCGCAATGGAAAAGTTGGAAGAGTATCGGGGGTGTCACTGACCAAGACCCCGATACCTGAAAACAGCGTGCCGCTCTCATCGCGAACGCGTCGCAGCAAGCCGTAAAGGCTTCCAACAATAGCTTTGGCTTGGTCTGTCATCTCCACAACCTACATAGTTTTCGCATCAAAAACTCCATGCAAGTGCGGTCGCATCGGCGAAATGCGCGCTCAAGCCCGGCGGAAAAGAGTGTTTTGCCTGGCCTACTCATTCGCCGAGGCCCGCGTGCCACGGCAGCTATCGCCCTCATTTTTACATCAGACGATCGTTTCGTGAGCAGTGGGCCGCAGCATTATGAAGACGCAGTTGCCCTTTGCTTCTACTGTGCATAGAAGCCATTTGTGCTGGGGGCTGATGTAGGAAAATTTGAGTGCGGGGGCGTGCAGTGGGATCAAAATTCGAAAAACTAAATAAATTGCGAGAGTCTCTGCTGGACGCAAATCACGATTTCCGCGCTACTACCCAATTGTTCAATAGCCTGGATGTCGCGAAAATTGATCGCGAAATGGATCTCGCAGGTCGTGGAACACAGCGGGGAGAGGCGAACCAACCTCCGAAGGCGGCCAAGACTTTCGACGATGTTGAGCACATGGTGATCGAGAGGGTCGAGGACGAAAAGAAGGCTGCACACCACACCCTCGAGGACAGCCTACAGCTTCTGTCCGGACGACTGGCTGGCCTCGACTTTGAAGAGCAGTTTGGTCTGATCCGTCAGGCGAACGCCGCCAGTGTTTCCGACTTCAAGGCCTCGATCGCAGTGGGCCTGGACGAACTTCACGGCTTGCGCAAATCGCTCAACGATGCAGAGAAGGAACACGACTGGTTCAAACAGAAGCACGGGCTTGTCCGCGCCGTGAGGGTTCAGCACGGAGCGGCCCATGTTTTCCGAGTCTCCCTGCTAATCTTCCTGTTCCTCATAGAAACGGCGATGAACGGAAATTTCCTTGCGAAAGGAAATGAACAGGGATTCTTTGGCGGGCTCCTCGAAGCCGCCGCGTTCTCGTTTTTGAACATCGGCGCCGCTCTGCTTTTCGCAATATTCTGTGCACGCCTGGTGACCCACAGATCGTTTTTCGTGAAGCTGATCGGCGCGCTGTCGATTGTGGCCTATATCGGATTGGCATTGACCATAAACTTGGCGCTTGCGCATTACCGCGAGGTTAGCGGGTCCTTTGTGGACGGAGCCGGCGTCGAGGTCGTGCGCAGCATGCTCGCCAATCCGGCTGGCCTTATGGACGTGAAATCCTGGCTTCTGTTCGGCATCGGTCTCATGTTTTCGATCTTTGCGTTTATCGACGGCTGGTTCGTTCTCGACCCATACCCAGGCTATGCGGGTGTCGAAAACAGATTGGTCGCTCGCAGGGAAGACTACATCGAGCGCAAGAGCGAGCTCATCGAGGCGCTGCAAGAGGTGCGCGATGAGCACAACGAGAAGGTGGAGGACATCGTCAAGCGGCTGGGGAGCAGACGCAGGGAGCATCGGGCGATCATCGATCATCGGTCGAGGCTGCTGACGCTCTTTGCGCAGCATCAAGACCAGCTAGAGCGAGCCTGCAACCAGCTTCTCGCAAAGTACAGGGAGGCCAATATCCAGGCCCGAACAGAGCCAGCGCCAAAACATTTTGCCACGCCCTACAGACTCGAGCGCATAAAACCCCTGATATCGTCCGACGATGAATGGAGCGAGAAGGACCTGGGCGCCTCAATTCGTGACGCGCAGGAAGAACTCAACGCTCAGGTGCGGCTCATCGGGCTGGAATGCGAGCGCGGGATCGAACAGTACCGAGATCTCGACAAGCTTCATCCGGACAGCGTGAATGGCTAGGCGGGGCCGCAGAAGAAAGAATGGCAGTGGCGGCACCATTGTGGCAGCAGTCGGATTGGCCGCGCTATCGGCTGCGATGCTGGCCGGTTTTGTTTTGATGTGGTCGAGATCCGGGAAGGACCAAATCGACGCCAGCACGAATTGCCCGTTGGGCGGTCCTGTAAGCCTGACGGCGGTCTTGATCGACGCCACCGACCCGATTTCGCCAATAACCATGGCCGATTTGAAGAATGAATTCCGTAAGACCATTGGGCGCGTCGAGCCCGGCGGCTATCTGAGGATATTGACTCTAGGCCCGACCCCCGGCGACCTGACTGTGATGTTTGATGGATGCAACCCGGGCGATGGCTCGACGGTCGACAGCTGGACGAACAATCCGTCCCGGCGGCAGAAGAAATGGGAAAATGCATTCGAGGACCCTCTGACGAAGCTTCCCGACCAGATTCCCAATGGAGAATCGGCGAGCCAATCTCCAATCATGGCCGGAATTCAAAAAATCAAACTGTCGCTATTCGATAGCGATTTGGCGAAAGAGAAGACCGCAAAGCGAATAATAGTCGTGTCGGATATGATTGAACATACGGCGCTGTACTCACAATATCGTTCGGGTCTCGATTATCAGAAGTACCTTGATAGTTCGGCTGACAGGACCTACGGGACATCGCTTGATGGCGTGGGGGTTACGATACTCTATGTCGATAGGGCGAAGAAGCCATTTGGCTCTTTCGAACATGCAGAGTTCTGGACCCGGTGGGTTCAAGGTCATCATGGCGAGTTTGAGAAGCTGGTAGGGTTGGAGGGGTTAAACTGATGGCCAAGAAGCGAGGGGAGTCTTTCTTGGGACATCCGAGCCTGCCCCTTGTCGTCTTTGCGACGCTAACCCTGGGCGGCTGTGTGTTCATCGCAATAGCCAAGCTGTCGGGCGTAGACCCGATAATGGCGGCGAGCGCACCTGTATGCCTGATGCTCATCTATCTTGCCGCGTCCGTCTTCACCGGCAAGCTGCGGCTCCACGATGAGCAGACTGGCGACAATCTCTACTACATGGGTTTCTTGTTTACGTTGACGAGTCTCGGCGTATCGCTGTTTCAGTTTGGTTCCGAAGGATCCACCGACACAATCGTGAGGAACTTTGGTATCGCGGTGACGTCGACGATCACGGGCATTGCTCTGCGGATCTTTTACAATCAGATGCGCCGCGATCCTGCCGACATCGAACGGACGGCCAGGCACGAACTCGCGGATATGACGCGTCGTGTAAGAGCTGAGATGGAGAGTGTAACCAGGGAATTCGCTGACTTTCGCCGCGTCAGCAATCAGATGTTGGAGGAGGGTTTTGCCGAAATTGCCGTTCAAGCGGAGCGGAACGGAGAGCACATAAGATCGGCGCTGGATAAAATCGCGATGGAATCGATCAAACCGGTTCAAGAGGCCTCGGGAAAGCTCAGCAACGCTTTGAGCGATAATTTTGGGCAGATCGAAAGTCAGTTCTCGTCGATCGCGCAGCGCGTCGAGGCGGCAGCCGATCTGCTCGACAAAGCCAACAGCTCAATGTCCTCTTCAGTTGGCAGACTGGGTGAACAGGCCGACAGCGTAGCCACCAAGTTGGAGAAGGTTGTCGTCCCTGATGAGGTCCTTAAGAACGATTTGGCGCCGATGGTGAAACTTCTTGGCAGCGCGGTCGCTCAGTATGCTGTCAAAACAGAGACGGCTTCGCAGGAACAGCAAGCCCGCATGGCGGGCATCGTTGATGCTGTGGCTAAAGTGGCCGCAGGTGTGGAAAGGGCTGTGGCAGCCGCAGAGCAAACAGCGGAGAGCGTCCAAGCGCAACAGCGCTTGACCCAGGCGCTTGCTGCAGTGGTGCAAAAGCAAAGCAAGGACACCGGAGACCTTGTCGCAACCTTGGCAGGAAGAACCCTTCACGCGCCGAGGCCTGTTCCCCCTCTCAACGCTCCTATCGCGATCGAACAGCCACTGACAGATCTGGCCGCAAATGACACCGTCGAGAGCGCACCGATTAGGGTCGAGCCTGAGCCCCAACCAGATGCTTTCCAAACTCTGGGAAGCGAGCCTCCCGCCGAACGAACGGAACCGCCTAAGCGAACCAGTTGGTGGGGCAGGTGAGTGACGCTGGCGGGACTTCGGTCGCCTTCGAGCGCAAGGGTTACGGCCGCGGTTTGATACTGGGCCTGACCATGGCCGAGACGATGCTGCTTTTGGTGTTCTGCCTGCTGCTAGCAGCCGGTGCTATCATCACCAAAAAGCAGAAAGAGACCGATGAGGCACTGCGAGCCGCTCAATCAAACAAGGAAAACGTGCAGAGGCTCGAAGCCGAAAACAAGCGGCTTCTGGCTCAGATAAAAGCGGTGTTTCAGCCCGCGAGCGGAGGAACCGTTCCCGACGAAGAATGGCGCGAGCTGGTCCTGGCCAAGGATGCTGTTAAGTCGGTCAAGCAAGCAGGTATTTCTCTGGAGGAGGTCGTGCGAAATGCCCCTGTCGCGAAGGTCCTTGCGGACAACGACATAAGCGTTGATCAGGCCAAGGCCATGATCGATGCGGCGAAGGTCTTGAAAGAATTTGGTTACATCGGCACCGACAAAGGGCTGCAGGATCTGACTGATGCGCTCAAGAACGCTGCAGAGCCGGCGCAAGCAGCAAAACCTCACGATTGGCCGCCGATCATTAGTCTCAGCGAACTGGATGGCTATAATTTCGATACCGGAAGCGCAGAGCTTTCGGATCCGTTCAAAACAAAGTTGCGCGATCTTGCGAAGACAATCGCCGGCACTGCGACCTCGTACGGTGTCGACGTGATTGAGGTGATTGGACACACGGACGAACAGGCAATGGCGGGCGAATCCTCCAACATGGACAAGGGGCTCCAGCCGGTCTTGTCAGGGAAAGTGGAAATCGGCTCACTCCATCCCGCCGACAATGCCGGCCTTGGGCTGGCGCGCGCGATTTCAGTTACGAGTGTGCTCAGTGACATGCCCGCATTAAAGGGGTTTACGATATTGCCGATGTCAGGTGGTCAGCTCATCCTGCCCGGCGATCATCTCACCGACGGAGCGCAGATGGGCGATGTGAGGGCTCGAAGACGCATCGAGATAAGGGTACGGCAGCGATCAAAATTGGCGCCGGTTGGTGGCGCCAAGCCATGAATGGGGACGAGACACTGGCGCCTTAGCCGGTACGGCAGTTGTTTGGGGGGACTGTGCTATGGGGTTTTACGTTCGAAAATCGATCAGTGCGGGACCATTCCGCTTTAACTTTTCGTCCGGCGGGGTTGGCGCTTCCGTTGGCGTGAAGGGCCTCCGCATCGGCACTGGGCCACGAGGTCACTACATCCACGCCGGCGTCGGTGGGCTCTATTATCGTGGCACTTTAGGCAAGGCTAGCGCCAAGAAGGTAGTCCAGCTCTCTCAAACCCCATCTGCGCCGCAACCCCGTCCACTATCCTCGCCCCCGGAGTACGTCTCTGACGGCGTCGTGATGAGAGAAATCGAGTCCCGCGATGTGGTGGAGATGCGTGACGAGACATTTGCCAACGTGCTCGATGAAATCAATGCCAGGCAATCGCAGACGCGGCTGTCCGTAGCACTCGCGGTTCTGTTCGGGATTGCAGGTTTCCTTGTGGGGACCAAGCTCGGAGGTGCCGCACCGGTGCTGGGCATCGGTGCCTTTGTGCCGGGTATGCTCATTGGCAAATGGTTTGACAGCTACCGCCGGGTAAGCGTGCTCTATTACGATCTGGAGAAAGACGCGGAGGCCGCCTACGGGCGACTTGTCGGCGCGTTCGAAACTCTCACCGGCTGCGGAGGGAGATGGCATGTCGCTGCCGGCGGCAAGATAGAGGATCTGACGGCTTGGAAGCGAAATGCCGGGGCCAGCATGCTGGTCGACAAAAAGCCCACGACACTTGAAAGCTCCTTGCCGAAGGTTGTGCGCAGCAACGTTACTCCGCCTTCAATCCATGTGGGTCGGCAGGTGCTCTTCTTCATGCCTGACCTAGTGCTGGTGAAGGACGGAAACCGATACGGCGCAGTCGGATATGCCGATCTGCAGACCCAATTCGCCCCGAGTAATTTTATCGAGACCGGCAAAGTTCCATCCGATGCGGAGATCGTGAGCTACACCTGGGCTCACCCAAACAAAAACGGTGGGCCCGACAAGCGCTTCAAAGACAATCGGCAGATCCCTGTCTGCCGCTATGAAGGGTTGCGGTTTTCTAGCCCGTCCGGACTTAACGAGCTGGTGGAATTTTCCAAGACAAACGTCAGCCAGCCCTTTTGCCAGGCTCTATCGGCACTCGCGCAATTGCATCGAAGCTCCGACCGCCAATCCATAACACTGGACGCGCACTCAAGGGACTGATAGTGGCGATGGCTCAAAGCATGGCCTAGGTCAGCAAACGCCTTCGCATGGAATCCCATCGCTATCTCGATCCAACTTGCTCCCCCATGAGCAGTTGGCGAGATACCAACGCGCTTCTTCGCAAGATGAAATCTGCGTGCAAAAGCGGCGAGGTTGGCATGAGTAGCTCTGTGCTACTTGGCGACGGCTGATAAGCCCAAGGGGGCTTTTGGTTGGGCTCGCAGCTTCGGCATGTTGTTCGCGCCAATCCCAAGGGTTATCAAAAGTCCCAATCCAGATTCCAACCTTTGCGGTTGCAGCATTAGCTTGCTGTGGCGCATAGGCGCCGTGGCTATAGCGGGGCCAGTCCAAGGCTCGACCATGTTCGACCATCCAGGACGCGACGCTGACACCGTCCGCGCGCCGACAGTCACCGACGAAGCGACGGTACCGATCCCATGAAACAAAGGTGCATTGGACAGGCCGCGAAGCCGCAAGGAAATTCGCCAGTGCTTCGGCCGCCTGGCGCCCGCAGGGGTATTGATGTCCGCTCGCGTCATTGCAGTATTGGCGGCTTTCAGGTGCATCGATGCCGTTGAAGCGGACGCGCTGCCCGTGGATCTCTATCGTGTCTCCATCAACCACCGATGCTATGCCGACAATCGGCGCCGGTCTCGACCCGGTCGAGTTTGCTATATCCAGACCACCTAACTGGTCGCCCGAGCCTGTAAAATGGTGGGTGGCGTAAGCAGCCAAGGCCACCACGATCACTAGGATCAGGGGCAAGGGCACATCTGGAAAGAAACGTCTGCGGACGATTGGTTCCGCGCCGCGCCTTGGTCGCGCGCGGCGACGATGAGAATAGCGATTGCTATTCAATTTCCGATCCTTTGCGAAACGCAGGCTGCATGATTTCTAACGTGCCTTTGCCCGCTTCGTGGGCGCCTTTTTCGCAGGCGCTGGTTTGCGACCGAGGCCCATTGACTTTGCCAAGTTAGAGCGACTAGCCGAATAGTTCGGCGCCACCATTGGGTAGTCGTTTGGCAGGCCCCATTTCTGACGATAGGCATCGGGTGTGAGGCCAAAATCCGTATTCAGATGCCTCTTAAGAGACTTGAATCTTTTGCCGTCCTCGAGGCAGATGATGTAGTCTGGAGTAACTGAGCGCTTGGGATTGACCGCTGGAATTTGGGTCGGCTTCTCTGGTTCGGTGATCTGACCGATGCGCACTAAGGATGAGTTTATGCTCGCAATGAGGTCCGGCAGGGAAGAGACAGGCACTGGATTTTTGCTTACATAGGCCGCAACGATATCGGCGGTAAGCTCGATCAGCGCGCCGGCGGTGTTTTCGATTTCGTCAGCCAATTCATTGCTCCACAATTTGGCAATATAACACCCATCTATTACTTCTCCGTCGCAAAAACCAGCCGCCTCCAGCGGATGAACGCGTCCACACCACGCGCATTATCTCCAGATCGTGGAGTACCTAAAGCACTCAAGATTCGACGAAGAGCTTACTGATTCTGAATCTTGAACGTTATGGGAGCCGCAATCTGCCCGCCGTGTGCCGCCATTGCCGTTGGAAACCCGTGGCGACCTTTGCCTAATATTTGAATGGCGTTTTCTTTGTATGACCGAGAAAGCGGCTTGAGAGTAGCCGATGGATGGATTTAGAGTCGCAGAGAGTGAGGATCGTATCTATGACATTTTCGAACGATCTGCCCAAGGGTAAGCCAAAGGGTGGTGTTGCCGACAGGAAAGACAGGGGATTGGACCGAGCTCCAAGTCCAGGGGCAGTGCGATTCCGCGACGGATTCTCCACGTCGGACCAAGACCTTATCGACGCAGCAATATATGGGAGCCGGGAGCGGACATCCTCGTCAGACAGCGATTAATGGGAGGTCTGGGACCAAAAATTGTTACTTTGGCCCGTACCGGATATCCCACAATACCAAACCCTTTTCAGGGTTGATTGCAGTCGTCTGAAGTTGAAAACGGCTGTTTCTTCTTGTGCGAACCCCCTACGCAGGCTCAAGGTGGTCCGCCTTGAACGGGGGGGTAAGTGTTGGACGTAAAGCAGTCAGTCTTCCAAAGCGATCTGCCGCTGAAGGAGAAACTCGAGCGCGCCAGGATGGAGTTGCTCGATCTTTCCGCTCGCAATCGACTTTTGAATGTGCCGCGGTTTTCCAAGAGCGCGAAGACGATCGATATCGTCGACGAGAAGTCGTCCGAAATTTATCGGTTGCTGGTGACCGAAGGAAAGGCTTTTACCTTCCTGGCCGGCAAGCCCGATAGGCCGAAAGCGGGCCAGGATGGAAGCAACCCTACAGACGAGGAAATCGACTATTCCCCCGTCGCTCTTGCTCAGCCTGAGGACGAGGAAGTCGACGATAGAGGGATATCCGCGCGACACTTTGACACCAAGCTGCAGACGCGTATGACCCCAACTGGACTGCAGCGGCGGCTCCTTGATCTCTACCATGATGCCCGCACACTCGAGGAAGAGCAGGGCGTCAATATCCTCTTTCTGGCCCTTGGAATGCTGAAGTGGATTGACCCGAACAACAAAGAAAACATCCGTCAGGCTCCTCTCATTTTGGTGCCGGTACGGCTTGAGCGAGGGGCCGCTGGAGAAAAGTTTCGGCTGCGAGCTCGTCCGGAAGATCTTACCGCAAACCTCTCCTTGGAACTCTATCTCGACCGCATCCACAAGCTCGCCCTGCCGCGTTTTGAAGTGGGAGACGACTTCGACGTCTCGGCCTATCTCGATGCCGTTGCCGAAGCAGTGTCGACCAAAGAGGGTTGGCAGGTGCTTGCCGATGATATGGTGCTCGGCTTCTTCTCGTTCGCTAAGTTCTTGATGTACCGTGACCTGGATCCGGATCTCTGGCCGGATGGCGCAAAGATTATCGAACAACCGAAGATCCGCTCGCTTCTTTCAGATGGTTTCGAAACACGCGAACCGCTGATGTCGGACGAGATTGCGATTGATCCGCATATTGCGCCTGCCGAAATGTTGCATATCGTCGACAGTGACAGTTCTCAGACGCTGGCGATCCATGATGCAAGAAAGGGTCGCGACCTCGTTATCCAAGGTCCTCCCGGGACAGGAAAATCGCAGACGATCGCGAACATTATCGGGTCGGCCGTTGCCGACGGAAAGACCGTGCTGTTCGTTGCGGAAAAAATGGCCGCACTTGAGGTCGTGAAGCGACGGCTTGACACTGCGGGGGTGGGGGACGCCTGCCTTGAACTCCATAGCAACAAGGCAAACAAGCGCATGATGCTGGAGGAGTTGCGGCGCACCTGGCAACTCGGATCGCCTCGCGGACAGCTTGCTTCTTCCCTTACTGAACGCCTGCTGGAGGCTAGGGATAAACTCAATGCACATGCTACAAGGATGCATGTTCCATATGGAGCCTCCGAACTCACCGCTTATCAGGTTCTAGGTCAGCTGACCCGCCTAAGGCAGGCCGGGCAGAAACCCGTGGACATCGAACTTACGGACGCCACAAGCTGGACAAATGACGGCGTTTCGCAACGTCGCAAATTGCTCGATGAGGTCTCTCAGCGGATCAACGAGATCGGCTTGCCCATCCACCACCCATGGAGGGGAGTTGGCCTGGATGTCGTTCTTCCAACGACCATTGAGAGGCTCGTCCCACGCATTGCGTCGTTGCTGGATCAAGACACGGCACTGCACGCCAAACTGGTCGATATTGCTGAGCGGATCGAGGCCAAGCCTCCGCAAATTCTCAGCGACAGCGGCGAGATAGAAGATCGCGCTGAACTCCTCGCGTCGGCGCCTGGCCTTCCTGCCGAGGCGCTCGTCTCGCCGGTGTGGGATGAGCGTCCGAAAGACATTTCATCGCTTCTCTGGTCAGGAACGGATTTCGCCCGCAAATCCGAGGAACTGTCGGAGAAGTTGGCCGCGACGGCTATCGACACGCCAATTGAAGGTCTCGAGACAGAGCTTGCAACGCTTCCCTCGGAATTTCCGAAAGATGGTTTCCATCGTGCGCGACAGCTGACCGTGCTGCTTCCGCGCTTGAGGGAAGAAGCTGAGCGCCTGAATCAGGAACTCGGATCGGCGATATTGCCTGACACGTTGGCAGGCTTGCTCAGGCTGGTCGTGACCGGCGAGCGAGTAGCGGCAGCACCTGACGCAAGTCCGGAGGCTTTTGCAGCCACCGTTTGGGACTCCGGACTTGAGCAAGCAGGCGATCTGGCAGAGAGCATCGCGACGCTTGAAGCTGCTCGAGCAGAACTCCAGGGGAAAGTCGTTGACGCCGCGTGGAACACCGAGGTGGCCGCGGCGCGGCAAGCGCTCGCCACACACACCGGGATATTGAAAGCATTGAACGGCGACTACCGTCGCGCCACTGGACTTGTGCGGACTATTGTGGTCGACCCTAGCGCGCCTGCGACGCAGACAGTTGGTCTCCTCGACCTTTTGATGAAGGGTCAGGCTGCCGCAGCAAGAGTCCGCGAAGGCGACGCTTTTGGCCGTTCCGCCTTCGGGGCAGATTGGCGTGGGGAGCGATCGCCATCTGCGCCACTGCTAGCGCTAGTGGAATGGATGCGCACTTTACGAGGGCTGGGCTCCGAACCTCGGATTATCGCCGGCCGGATGGCGGAACGCTCCGAGGCCGGTGCGCGTGCAGCGCGAGTTCGTAAGGTTATCGAAATCGGTCGGCCGATTATCGAGGGTTTCTGGAACGATCTCGGGCACCTCGCGTCATCCATGCTAGGCGACGTGGCTTCCGCCGAGCGGGCCTCGCTGCAACTGATGGAAGCGAAGGCGAGCACTGTAGCTCAAGCCGATGATACGTCACGACAGGTTCTGACTGACGTTCCGGATCTGATCACTGAGCGGGTGGAGCTACTGCGCCGACTAGTCAGACTACAAGCGCTTGCTCAAGAGATCGATGCCGGGGAAAGCCTTGGCAAGTTCGCGTTCGGCTCGTCGTGGCTCGGTCGAGGATCCGATTGGGCTTCTCTCACGCAAGCCGAGCTTTGGCTGAGAGAAAATGGCTCCATCCGACATTTGGCTGCGCGACTGCCTGAAAGAATCGAGATCGCAAACTTAGCTCGTTCAGCACGTGAAGCGACCCAAGCGGCAGCGCAGGAATTGAAGGCGCTTTCAAGCGATTTGAAAGCCGATGCTTCCTCGTTGTTTGGAGTACACGATTTTCCGGACGTCGCGATAGGCGCGGTCGTTTCTCGACTGCAGGGTTGGCTCGATCATCAGGAGCAGCTCTCGAAATGGGTTGCCTATGAAGAGCGATCCGAAACGGCCCGAAAGGCTGGACTGGGACAGTTGATAGACGGCCTGGCCAACGGCCAGATTACAACAGGATCGGCGCGATCAGTTTTTGACATGGCGTACTACGAACGAATGTTTCTAGCGATGGCGACCGATGAGCCGGAGCTGGCAAGGTTCGACGGGGAACTGCATTCAAGGGCTGTACGTGACTTCGCAGATCTGGACCGCCAGCGCATCAAGGCCGGCGCCATCGAAGTTGTAACGGCTCATCACCGGAAAATTCCTTCAAGAGACGGCGGAGCTGGACCTGTCGGACTGCTTCGTTCTGAGATGGCGCGCCGACGAGGCCACATGCCCATCCGCCAATTGATGCAGAAGGCAGGCCCTGCCATCCAGGCGCTGAAGCCAGTGTTCATGATGAGCCCGCTTTCGGTGGCGCAATTCCTGTCGCCCGGCCGGATGTCCTTCGATCTGCTCGTGATGGACGAGGCGTCTCAGATACAACCCGTGGACGCGCTTGGCTCGATCGCCAGAGCCAATCAGGTGGTCGTTGTTGGCGACGAACGCCAACTGCCACCCACGACATTCTTCGCGAAGATGACAGGCTCGCAGTCTGACGATGACGAGGGAGAGGGCGCGCAGGTCGCCGACATTGAAAGCATCCTCGGCCTGTTCACGGCCCGCGGCTTGCCGCAGCGTATGCTCCGCTGGCACTACCGTAGCCGTCACCAATCTCTAATCGCAGTATCCAACAGCCAGTTCTACGAGAACCGGCTTTTCATCGTGCCAAGCCCCTATACTCAAGAGGCAGGCATGGGGTTGCGGTTTCATCATGTGCCGGAGGGGGTCTTCGATTCCGGCGGAACAGGAACCAATCCGGTAGAGGCGAGAGCAGTAGCCGAAGCGATCATCCGTCATGCGAAGGTGAACCCGCAAGAGACTCTAGGCGTTGCAACATTTTCGGTTAGCCAACGCCGCGCGATCCAGGATGAACTCGAAGCGCTGCGGCGACTAAATCCCGATACGGAGGAGTTCTTTCACGCGCATCCCAGCGAGCCATTCTTCGTCAAGAACCTTGAGAATGTTCAAGGCGATGAGCGCGACGTGATCATGATCTCAGTGGGGTATGCCAAGAATGCGCAGGGATATATGGCCATGCGTTTCGGCCCTCTTGGTGCGGAAGGCGGCGAGCGTCGGCTCAACGTCCTCATAAGCCGCGCCAAGCGCAGCTGCGAAGTATTCGCGTCCATCACCGACGAAGACATCGACCTGGAGCGCGGTAAGGGGAAAGGCATCTTCGCCTTCAAGCTCTTCTTGCACTACGCGAGAACAGGGCGAATTTCGCTTGCCCAAGCCACGGTTCGCGAAATGGATTCAATCTTTGAAGAACAGGTAGCCAACGCGCTGATCGAAAAGGGTTATCAGGTTCACGCTCAGGTGGGCATTGCCGGCTTCTTCATCGATCTCGCGGTTGCGGATCCGGAGAGGCCAGGCCGCTATATTCTTGGCATCGAATGCGATGGCGCAGAATATCATTCATCTCGCTCTGCCAGGGATCGAGACCGGCTTCGGCAGTCTGTTCTGGAAGACCATGGTTGGATTATTCATCGGATCTGGAGCGCGGACTGGTTCCAACGACCTCGTGAGCAGCTGGAGCGAACCATACTAACGATTGAGGCTGCCAGAAAGGAACTCGATGAGCGGGCCGAATTGGGGGTCCAGAGAAATCGAGCTGTAGCCGTGCAGGTTGTTACGGTCGACAGAGGCAACGTGACGGAAATCGGTCTCGAAAGCACAAACGGATCCGAGACACCCAATCGAGCCTACGAAGAGGCCGAACTAAAGCGACCGGGATCGTTCGAACTCCACGAGACGCCCAGCGGAATCATGGCCGGACTGGTCGAGCAGGTCGTGGCTACAGAAACGCCAGTCCATGTCGACGAAATAGTTTCGCGTATTCGGGACGCCTGGGGTCTGCAGCGGGCCGGTGGCAGGATTCAGGATGCAATCGAGCGGGGGGTAAGCATAGCACAGGGAGGTGGTGCAGTAGCCCGTCGCGGCAACTTCTGCTTCAAGCCAGGTGCTCCTGTTCGTCTCAGAGATCGCAGTGGGGTCGTGTCCGCTGGATTGCGCAAGCCCGAAATGATTGCGCAGGACGAGGTCGCCCAAGGCGCCATGGAAGTCGTGAAATCCAACCTCGGTGCTACAGAGGAAGAAATCGCCACAGGCGTTGCCAGGATGCTCGGCTTCAAAGCCACAAGCGCACAATTGAGGCAGCTGATTTCAGCTGGGGTCGCGGATTTGGTTGCCAAGGGATTGTTACGGTCCCAAGACGGCTTGTTGGTGGCCGGCGAATCCGCGAGCGAGAAATTAGCTGAACTGTAACCGGGGCGCCGCAGCGCCCTCGTTGCAATTTCTGTCGAAGCTCGGAACACCTCTTTCCCTGGCGGAGGCCGAATGGCATTTCGATTCGTACACACGGCCGATATTCATCTCGACTCGCCGCTGCGTTCGCTGGCGTTGCGAAATCCCGATCTTGCCGGGCTGGTGGGCGACGCCAGCCGCCAGGCATTCGTTTCGATAGTGGATCTCTGCCTTGAGGAACGTGTGGACGCGTTGGTCATAGCCGGCGACCTCTACGATGGCGATCAGACTTCGATGAAGACAGCGCGCTTCCTGGCATCGCAGATGACACGCCTGCACCAGGCCGGCATCAGGGTTTTCAAGATCCGCGGCAATCACGACGCCCTGTCGCGGATTTCGAAACAATTAGTATTTCCCGACACCGTTACAATCTTTGGCGGTCGTGCTCAGTCGGTATTGCAGACAGCCGGCGGTCTGGACGTCGTTTTCCATGGTTTGAGCTTTGCGAACCCTAAGGCGCCGGACAGCCTGCTGACCAAATATCCGGCTGCTCGTGAAGGGGCCGTCAACGTAGGCATCATGCATACCAGTCTGGCGGGATCGCCCGGACACGACGTTTACGCGCCCTGCAGCATCGCTGACTTGCACGCCCACGGTTTCGACTATTGGGCCCTCGGCCACATCCATGCTCGCCAAGTCCATCCTGGCATCAGTACCGTGGTGATGCCGGGAATACCGCAAGGGAGGGATATCAACGAGGCCGGCGAGAAATCAGTCACCCTGGTGACGGTGCGCGACGACCGTTCGGTGGAGATCGAGGAGAGGCTGACCAGCGTTGCGCAGTTCGAACGGGTGAGCGTCGACCTTACCGGAGCAGTGGAGTGGCCCGAGGCAGTCGCACGTGTTCGCCACGCACTCGAAGAGATGCGGGCCGCCGTCCGGTCTCGTCATGCTGTGGCCCGCATTGGCCTGACGGGAACGTCACCACTGATGTGGGCGCTGATCCGCGACAAGGACCTCCTTCTTGCCGAAGCCGAACAGGCTGCGGAACAGCTAGGCCATACATGGGTGGAGAAGCTCGAGCTTGACCTCGCACCACCTCGGGCGGAGACGGTCGAGGATATTGCTGATCCGATTTTTGAACTTGAGCAATCCATGCACGCCGATGCCACCTCGGAGGCCTTCCGCGCCGAGGCGAGGGCGTTCGTCCAAAAGATCGTCGCCGACCTTCCGGCCGACGGACGCGATTTTGCGGGGAAGGACGAAGCCGGGCTGGAACGGTTCCTCGATCAGGTGCTGTCCAAGGGCGCAGACTTGGTGACTGCCCGCCTTAAGTCCGGTGGATCGT
This sequence comes from Mesorhizobium sp. P2_C7, assembly GCF_056404515.1. Taxonomy (NCBI): domain Bacteria; kingdom Pseudomonadati; phylum Pseudomonadota; class Alphaproteobacteria; order Hyphomicrobiales; family Phyllobacteriaceae; genus Mesorhizobium; species Mesorhizobium sp. P2_C7. Next base: position 105,316 of record NZ_JBFUDW010000007.1, read on the forward strand.
CATGAGGTTGCGGCGCCTTGACCTCATTCGCTATGGAAAGTTCACCGATGGTTCGATCGACTTCGGACCCAAACCGGAATCCGGACCCGACCTGCATATCGTGTTCGGCCTGAATGAGGCCGGAAAATCGACCGCGCTTTCCGCCTATCTAGACTTGCTGTTCGGCATCGAGGAGCGGAGCCGCTACAACTTCCTGCATGAGTACGGTGCCATGCGCATCGGCGGGGTCCTGGAACTGGCCGGCTCCGAACACGCGTTCACGCGTACGAAACAGCGTACTAATTCGCTATTGAACGCGACGGGCCAACCGGTGAGCGAGGTGGCGATCACGGCGCATCTCGCCGGACTGTCGCGTGACGCTTACACGACGATGTTTTCACTCGATGACGAGACGTTGGAAGCGGGCGGGAAGTCGATCCTGGAGTCGCGGGGCGACCTCGGCAAGCTCCTTTTCACGGCCAGCGCCGGTCTTGGGAACGCAAGCGATACGTTGCACGCCCTCGAGGCCGAAGCAGACGCGCTGTATCGGAAGCAGGCGCATGGAACCGAACTTGCGCTGCTGAAGAAGCGCCTCGTTGACGTGAAGTCGCGCAGGGATGCGATCGACACCCTTGCATCAACCTATGAGGGCCTGGAGGCCGAGCGTCTCGACGCAGCGCAGCAGTACGACCGGACCATCAGCGACCGAGCGGTGCTGGCGGCCAGGCTGGATAGCATTGCTCGTCACGTGCGGGCGGCGCCGATGCTGGCAGATATCCGGCGCAAGATTGCCCGGCTGAATCAGCTGCCGGACATCGCCTCCCCAGCCCGCACATGGACGGGCAGTGTCACCGACCTGATCGATGACGATGCTAGCCTCAGAACACGGCTGTCCGCAAACATCGACGAGGTCGAGCGCCTGGAGGCAAAAGTCACTGCGGTCGACGAGGATGAACCGATCCTGTCGATTTCTGAACGCATCCGCGGGCTGGCGGAGAGCAAGGTGCGCCATACCGCGGCCGGCTTTGACTTGCCCGCTCGCAGGATGGGGCTGCAAATCCTCAACAACACCGTGGCAAACTGCCTTGCCGCCTTGGGCCGATCTTCCGAGTCAGATCCTGCCGCGCTGCTTCTGCCTGCCGTCACCGTTGGCGTCGTTCGCGCCATGGTCGAGCAGAGATCCGGGATTGCTGCCGGGGTGCGTGCCGCTCGCGACGAGGCCGCGGCGGCACTCGATGCGCTGCAGGCGGCAAGGCAGCGGGTCGGTGAGGAAAGGGCGGTGCCTGAACCCGCCAGGGCTAGACTGGGCTCGGCTTTGTCGAAAGCGCGAGCAAGCGGACACCTGGCAGAGATCAGGACGGCTCGCGAGGCGGAAGATGCGGGAACAATTCGATGGGCGGCGTCGCTCGCGCGCTTGCGTCCATGGACCGGAGATGCCCTTGCTCTCGCCAACGTCGCGATTCCGAGCGCCGGGCACATTACCGTTTGGAAGACAGTAGCGTCAGAACTGGCAAGGAACACCGCCGTACTTACCCAACGCCTCGCCGAAAACGAGGGCAGCCATGCCACGCTCGCAGCACGATTGGATGCCCTTCGTGCCTCGGTCGACGTTGTCGACGATGAAGCGGCTGCCGCCATCCGCCATGTCCGCGATGATGCGTGGGCAACGCACCGCGCAGCGCTGACCGGTGACACCGCTGACGATTTCGCCGTGGCATTGGCGCGCGATGACATTGCCAGCGCAGGCCGGCTGGCCGGCGCGGCGGATCTGGCCGGAATCCGGGCAACGACCCGCGACCTGGCCGAGGCCGCGGCCAATCTGTCACGCAACGGCATCCAACGCACACAGCTCGGCAAGGATGTGGATACCCAATTGTTGGAAATCCGCGCGGCCGCTAGAGACCTGCTCGGAGACGCTGTGGAACCTTCGTCTGAGCGCCTGATCGAAAGGATTGAGGATCAGATCGAGGCGCGCAGCGATGCGCTCGCTGCCTGGGAGCAGATCGAACTTGCCCGCAGGAAGGCGGAGCGAGCCGCTGACGCCGGCGAGCAGATACGCTCGGAAATGAGAGCAGCACTGGAAAGCGTCGGCATTGTATCAGAGCCCGGCGACACCCTCGAAGCAATCATAGCCATCGCGGAGCTGTTTCTAGACCGGCAGCGCAAGGTCGATGCAGAGTATGCCGAGGCGCTCAGGATGGTGGGCTCCAAAGAAGAGGATCTAGCCGCCCGACGGGTTGCCGTAGGCGTGGCAGAGCGTCGCGAGGAGGAATGGCTGGAAGGTATTGCCGAAGCGCTCAAGGGAACGTGGCTCGAAAGCGGGCTCTCCGCGACCGGCGTCGGCACTGTGCTCGATCAATTGGCCGAACTGTCAAGAAGTCTGCAGGAACGGGACGACCTGCAGCTGCGTATCGAAAAGATGGAGGCCGACAGGGCGAACTTTCTGGTCGAAGTCATCGCTGTTGCGGTTGAAGCCGACGAGCCGACGAAGGATGGCGAGCCGGAGCAGTTGACCATCCGCCTTGCCGAGCGCCTAGAGCGCGCCGAGCGGACACGCGAAACGAAGGCAAGCCTCGGCAACGACCTGAAACGTCTGAGGGAGGCGCGCGACATACTCGACAACGAGATTTCGGCACACGAACGCCGTAAGAACGAGGTGCTGGGCGTCTTTGGTGTCGCCTCTCTGCCCGAGGTTGTTGAACGCGACGAGCTGCTGCGTCAGCGGGATGGCTTGCGGGCTACCGTCGCCGAACTAGAGGAACGGGTGGTGGCGGAACTCGCAGTCGACGGATTCGAGCAGGCACGCTCAATCCTGGATGCGAGCGATTTCGATAGCCTCGCGGTCGAGAAGGCCGAGGGCGAGCAGAGGCTTCGCCAGTTCGATGAAATCACCCAGCAACAGCTGATCCGGCAGACGCGCGCGGCCGACAAGCTTGACGCCGTCGGCGGTGATAGTGCGGTTGCACGTCTGGATGCTGAACGGCGCACAACCCTGCTGGAAATCGAGGAGAAGGCCATTCGCTACATTGAGCTGAAGCTTGGCATCATGTCGGCTGGAAATGCTTTGCGGATCTACCGTGAGACCCATCGCTCCGGGATGATGGCGCGCGCATCAGACGCGTTCAAGCTAATGACGCGTGGCCAGTATTCGGGGCTGACAGCCCAGCCTGTAAAAGGTGGCGAGGTGCTCATTGCTGTGCAAGGTAACGGGCAATCCAAGGTCACCGACGCGCTTTCAAAGGGTGCGCGCTTTCAGTTGTACCTTGCCCTGAGACTCGCCGGTTACTACGAGTTTGCGCAATTCCGGCCCTCGGTTCCCTTCATCGCCGACGACATCATGGAAACCTTCGACCATATTCGCTCGGAGGAGGTTTTCAGATTGTTTGGGGAGATGGCGAACACAGGGCAGGTCATCTATCTCACGCACCACAAGCACTTATGTGAAATCGCTGAGGCTGTCGTGCCGGGAACGAGGATCCATCAACTCGAATAGATGTCGTCTGGCCCATGAGTTTTGAAAGAGCGCAAGCAGGTGGACAACCGCTCTTAACCTGACGGCAAACGGCTGCTTTGCGCCTCATGTCGGCCGAAACGGCCAAGCTTGCCATTGCAGACATTATTGCAGATCTGTTCCTGGGTCGGACATGCGCCACAGACAGACGCCTGATTAACAAGACCCTTTCTTCAATCAGACGACTTTCGTCCACGAACTGTGTTAATAAGCGTTTGGGCAAGCAAAAAAACGAATCGGGAGGGCGTATGTTTGGTCAGTACTCGTCCGAAATTTGGAGTTTCCTCGGTGGTCTGGTCGGAGGCGGTATCGGCGGCTCGCTTCTCACGCTGAAAATGGTTCGCCAAAACAGCGTTAATGGCAGCGGTTCAGTTGTGGACCAAAGTCGCACACGGGCCGGAGGCGACATCGTCGGCGGTAACAAGTCTGACCGAAGCTAGCTCGGTCCCGACCGCTTGATGAAGGGGCTCGTCGATCAGAACAGTGCCACTGCGCACGGCGACATCGTCGGCGGTAACAAACTCACGATTGTGAATCATGAGGCTCAATTGAGCTTCGTCGGAGTGCTAATCAAAAAACTTCAGACGGAGGTTGAGAAAAAGGTTGAAATTCAGCATGTTATAGAAAAGCTTCAGCAGTTTCAGCAATATAAATCCGTTTCCGACGGAGTGATTGGCCTCGAAGCAAAGCTCGACAAGGCAGGCCGCTCCCACGAAAAAGACATTGCTCTGGAAACGAAAGAGGCATTCGCAAAGCTGCTCGAACGCTGGTCTCTATATCCTTCAGCCCAAGAGATATTCGCGCACCTTTTAGGGCGCGCGGTTCACGAATTTACCTATTCTATCTCACCCAAAATTGGCTCGCTGGACGAAAGTGGTATCAACCAACTCATCACAGATCGCGTAGTCACGCCTACCATTTCCGAATGCGGTACCGAAACCGTAGACTTCTCTCATGCAGCCGCGATGGGCATGATCTATTGGCTGGCCGAGCGCTGTTTTGTGAGGTGGCACAAGTGAATCAAATCGCCTTCCAGCCGGCATTTGACCCACTGCATGCAGTATTCCGGCTCCTGCGATTGCGAGATTTGTTCCGCAAACCTCCTAAGCCTTTGGCCATAGATCACGTCCGAATTTTAGATTTCTATCTCCTGTTTCCGTTCAGGCTTGCCGGCATGCGCGCTCCCGTCACCATGCGCACGCTGAAGGTAGTTGCCAAGAGCTACCAGCACACCGTTCCATACGGGGAACAGCCCGATGATCGTATGGTCTTCAATCGTATGGAACCGATGCAGAAGGCCGCTCTTCAGGCCTTGGCGCTGCGATCACTGATCGACAAGGAGGCGCTTGAAAACGGCACTGTAGTGGCGACTGCGGAGCAGCTTCCAGAACCTGTTGTCGCGCGGATTCTTGCAGCCAACGCCTCCGAGGCGGACCTTCTCGCTGTTCTCGGAGCTTTGGCAGAATTTCCGCTTAATGGCATGGACGGACTAAAGCACCGCACTGGCCTATTGGAGCATCGTTATGATGCAGTTTGAGCCAACCCTGATCGTCAAACGCCTGGTGGTGTATCGCAACACCAATCGCGTTTTTGACGAACTCTTTCATCCTGGCGTCAATGTGATTCGAGGTGAGAATTCGTCTGGCAAGTCCACGGTGTTGAATTTCCTCTTCTATGGGCTGGGCGGCGATCTCGCCGATTGGAGCGCCGTGGCGCTTTTATGTTCAAGCGTCAGCGTCGAAGTTTCAATAAATGGAAATAGCGCGATCCTATCACGTCAAATCTCTGAGCAAAGTGGTCAGCCGATGGAACTGTTTGGTGGCGACTTTGAGGCTTCGGAACGCGCGCCAAGAACGGAATGGGTTAGATACCCGTACAAGCGCTCAGAGTCCAAAGAGAGCTTCTCTCAAGCCCTGTTCCGACTTTTGGGCATTCCTGAGGTTAAGAGTGGCGAGGCCGCTCAGAACCTAACAATGCATCAAATTTTGAGACTCCTGTACGCTGACCAACTGAGTCCGCTTGAAGACATCTTCAGGTTCGAACGATTTGATCCCCCTTTGCTGCGCGAAACGATCGGAAGGCTGTTGTGCGGTGCCTATGACAATGCGCTGTACGAAAACGAAGTTGAAATCAGAGTTCGAACTCGCGAATTCGATGAAGTGAGTGCGCAGTTGCGAACGCTCTTGTCTGTCGTCGGTGGATCAGGACAACCCCTTACGATGGATTGGATTGAGGCGGAGCGTTCTGTTCTGTTGGCTCGTCAGGCCGAACTTCAAACTGCTATCGAGACGGCCGAACGCGACCTTTTTGCGGGTGCTAAAGCTGTGGAGGTGACGCTCCAAGCTCAACATCAAGCGTACGATCGCCTGCGGTCTTTGCAGGGGCAAATAAGTGAGGTGCGCTCTCAACGTGACTCAATCGCGCTAACGATCGCTGATTCCGATGCATTCGTTCAAAGCTTGCAACGCAAGCTCACTGCTTTGACCGATACCTCGACCGTGGCCCAATATTTGGGTGAAGTGAAATTTGCCTTCTGTCCATCGTGCTATTCACCGATTGATGAGAGTGATGACCATTCCAAGTGCCATCTCTGCAAAACATCGTTCGAGAGCGCAAAGGCCAGCGATCGAATTGTAGCGCTTATCAACGACACCGCTTTACAGATCAAGCAATCGACGTATCTCCAGCAGAAGCGCCGCTCTGAGCTATCTAAGTTGGACGCCAGACTTCACGATTTGACCGCCGAATGGAACAAGGCTGCGGAAGACCTTGCTGCACTTCAGAGACTGCCTACAACGGATGGCACTTCAGCGCTCCGCAAACTCCAACGCGAGGCGGGATACCTTGAGCGGCAACGCGAGAACCTCGAAGAGACAGCTAAGATAGCGCAACGGGTGCATGACCTTTCACAAACCAAGGGGGCACTAAATGCGCGGATCACAGAGCTGCGCAACGAGAATGACGTGCTGAAGGCATCTCAAAGCACTCGATTGGAATTAGCTTACAGTCGTATCGAAGCCGAAATCTTGAAACTGCTTCACAACGATCTCAGACGCGAAGAGGCATTTGAAGCGGCTAGAAGCGTTCAGTTCGAATTTGGCGCAAATCGGATCAGCGTTGACGGCCAAAGCTATTTCTCTGCGAGCTCACGGGTCATCCTGAAAAGCAGTTTTTATCTCGGGTTCTTCGCCGCAGCGAATAAAAATGCGTTCTTCCGACATCCTCGTTTTGCGATCATCGACATCACAGAGGACAAGGGGATGGAGGTTCAGCGAAGCCACAATTTTCAACTACAAATCGCACGAGTGTCTCAGGAGAGCGCCGTCGATCATCAGGTCATTTATGCGACCTCAATGATTGCGCCAGAGCTGGACGACGAAGCCTACACCATCGGCCGTTACTACACGCGGGATGACCATACTATTGGTATCAAAATGAGCTAGGAAGCTGATGACGGTCTGGAGCGTCTGTGTCATTTCTGAAGCGACGCTAGCCTCACACACAAGTCCGCTTTCGTTTGCGAATGCCTGCCAGCTGCCAGTCCGCTTGCGATCCATTTTCGCCTAAAGAGCTTGGTGATTGGCGGCGGTAGCTCAGCCTGTGGACAAAACCTATATTCTCCGCGAGCAGACCCGGCATGGAAGCGGCGCGCGTGAGTTGGAGTGCAGTGCATGTTAGCCCAAATCTATAGATCAACGTCCCCGACGCGAACGACCTTGCGGGCTGTGTTCGACAGGGAGTGCTCCTGGGGCCAAGACCGTGGCGGTCGGCTTCCCGAGGTTGGACTGGAGAACGCGCCCTAGCGCCGTCTTGCTCGGCAGCTTTCGCGCGGTGTGAGAACGTGCGTGCGCGTTAAACCTGGCGTAGAGGGATTGGCTTCTAGTTGGCTGAGCGCTTGGATCTTCAAGGTCGCGATGTGTCGGAGCCGGCCTCAACGGCGAGGTCTGCTATCATGAGCGATCGGCTCGAAAGTTGCCGTACCGGTTTCGGCCCCATATCGGCGACGGGAAATCATTTCCTAGGTGGAGCACTTGGGGCGACGTCTACGGCACCTATTGGGTGGGAAGCAGAATGGCGCCTTTGGGCAATCTGATTGGACAAGCGGACATGCGCTCGGCCCTCACACACTGCTGCTACGCGCCAATAGCAGACATCAGCCCCCACCTCTCGCCTGTCGTTCCAAAGCCCCGCCAAGGTCCTGGCCTCGGACGTAGGGCTCTGTCCTGGTGTGGAGCTCGAACGACCCGTCGCGAGCATAGAGCTGCTTGGTCGCATATCGAGCAATGCTCGTATTCAGTGCGGCAACCTGGTCGCGGCGATGATCTCGCTGCGCGGGCTGTTTGACGAAAAGCCCGACCAAGGCGAGCTCAGGCGAGATCGTGAACATAACGATCGTATTTTGGAGGCCGAACCCCGGCGAGTACGGCCTCGGCTTTCCGTCAGCCCAATCTAGGATTACCGGATCGTCGGACGTCGCGTAGGTGCAGCCAGGCTCGGCCGAGACGAAAGACCAGCTCCTGCGAGCCAGCTGTTCGAGGGCCGGCTGGACCGCCTGGAGCTCCAATCCGATCAGGTAGGTCCGATCGATCGCGATCTCGTATCCGCCGCGATCGATGAAAGCCCTCATATCCTCGTAGTTGATGTCATCGCGGATCGGGACGCCGTTCTCTCGAGCCTCCTTCACCGAGTCCTGGAATCGATCCCTGTCTTTCAGCATCATACCCATCATGCCGTTGACAATCTTGAGATGAAATTCTTCGTTCATCGACCTGAAGCGTGGATTGCGCACGGCCACATTCGCCATCAGCAGCATGACCGAGGAAAAATGGGCGTCGGAAGGGAAGCCTTTGGCGGCGATCGCCTCGGCGAGATGCCCTGAGATTTCACTCTCGATCTCAGCCATCCCGTCTTCGATGTGATTGGGGTCGAAGCCCTTGACGTCGATGCGGAAGAAGTGGCGCCGGCTGCCGACGTTCCGGACCAAGGTCTCGAACGACTTTCTCGTCGACTGATCGTAGCAGAAGACCTTGGCTTTCCGCTTATCACCGCCAACGCTGAAATTCCGCAGATAGAACTGAGGGATGAAGTGGTGATTTGCCTTCTCTGCCACTATTGCCCGCAATGTTTGCAGACCCGCGGAGGCCTGACTTTGTCGATCACCGCCGATATCGCGCCGAGGATCTGGACGACGAATGGCTCTGGTTCTTTGTGGTAGGTGACATCTATAGCCGCCCAGATCAGGCCGATCGTCAAGAACGTGTGCTCTCGAAGACCGATGTCCAGCTGCTCTCTGCTTAGATCGGGGGCACCCTCGTCACAAGCATAGAGTGCCGTATCTCGGAAGTTCGCGCGCTTGTGAACATACTCCACCATAGTTCGGATATCCGGGAATCGGCTGACAAAGGCATCATTGGCGGCGGCGGGAGACGGGTTCTCCCCGTCCTCATTGAAGGAGAACAGCCGAAGCCCCAGCGGATACACGACCTTTTTGTCTCCCGATCTGACCTTTGCAAGCAGGTCATCGGCGGCAGGATTGTGAGCGATCGCCAGCTCGATCTGTTCCGCATGGTCGGCGATCACCTGGGCGTAGGACGCGACCACGACCTTCTGGGCGTGATCCCGGATATTCATCTTGCTCGCCCACGTCCTGTAGCCGTTCGCTTTCGCCGAAGCGACGAAGCACGCCACCGCCTCCTCAGTCGCGTGCGTCGCACAGAAGTAGGAGACGGTCGTGGATATGTCCGCAATCTTCTGAGCTCTGACCAGGTGGTTCCGAGCGTTCACAGCGCACGATAAAGCCCGGCCCGACAGCCGGTCATAAACCTTCTTCGAGACCCAGTCCGCTACCGGATGGTCGATTAACGCCTTCACGACCACCAATTCCCTCCCGGCTTGTAGACCCGATTCGCGGTTCGGTATCATCCTCGCAAGTATGCAGGAGAAGCTGATGCCGCGCGATATTTGCAGATAGAAAAGTATGGGAGTGGCCGCTTTCGGGAGGCGGCCGAAATGCTCCGAATTTCCGGAATGATGTCAGTGGCCGAACGGCGGCTTATCACCGAAGTCTTCTAAAACCGGACGGTCCGGAATCGGCCCAAAGCCGGTCCTTGGTGCGTACGAACTCAAATGTCCACTTTTTGGCGCGAAAGTGCCAGAAGTTGGTGTCTGCAACGGTTCACCTAAACACCTTTGCAAACCGAAGCAGTTGTCTTGAATTCGCACACCAGGATGGCTTCAGATTTGGGCAAATCGCTCGAAGCGGTGCGTTCGGCGCCGCTAGCGCCGTTTGGCCAGGCGCACGCCAGCACCGCCGCCGTTCTCCGGAATAAATTCTATACCGGCAGCTTCGAACGCTTCACGAATGGCACCAAGGTTGTTGCGATGTGGGACGCGCAATCCTCGTTCGAAATCCACAACCGTAGCGCGCGAAACACTTGCAGATTCGGCCAGTTCAGCTTGGCTCCAGCCTAGCATCGCTCTTGCGCCTCTGCATTGCTCCACGGAAATTTGGCTCATTAGGTAAAATCAGACTTTTTGGTTGACTTTGGAGCGAATGTCAGCTTAAATGACGGACGTTAGACAATTTGCAATCAAGTTGACGGACGGATGGTGCAGCAACTGCCCAGGCTGACCACAACCAAGCTTCAGCGAGCTCGGATCACGGCTGATTCCGACAATACCACGACTTTGCCTCTCGTCATCCGCAGGAGGTTACTTGTGGCAAATTGCAATTGCGAGAACCTGTCTTTCCGTCACGGGACATTCAAACCTGAGGATCTAAGAGCCGTACACCTTCACCCTTTTGACCAGCAGACAGGAATTCGACACCCGCTTTTATCAGAGCCGCCTCAATGGCCTGCAGAGTGCTGATCCGGGAATCTACCTTGCCGTTTTCCAACCGGACCAGCGCATTCAGCGACACAATTGCCTTGTCGGCAAGCTCCTGCTGCGACCAACCAAGCAAAGCCCGTGCGGCTCGAATCTGTCGTGGACTGACCATGAGTCCACAATCGGCAGGCCGATATTGTTTGCCACCTATAGGGTCATTATGCACCCTATAAGGTATATTTAATGGCGATTCGATCTGCAGTTAACACGGGTGTGAGGAACCGGGAGCGTGCGCGACAGACTCTCTATCCGACTTTGCTTGTGGAGGATCAAAAGGCCTTGTTGAAACCGCAACGCTCCGTCCTCTTTCGGACGGGGCCGGAGCCAAAGATCGACAGTGATCCTCATCCCGCCGATCGGCATGTCGGCAGGCAGATAGCGACCGTTCGCGTCCAGTCCGACATATCGCAAGCCCAGCTTGCCCGATCGATAGGGATCAGTTTCCAGCAGCTCCAGAAATACGAGAACGCGCGGAATCGCGTGAGCGCGTCGATGCTCTACGAGATCGCCAGCTCGCTCGGCGTTCCTGTCGGCCGCTTCTTCGAAGGCCTACCGGGAAACGATGAAGCCCGCGTCGAGGCGCGGCCCCTGCCGGTCGATGAGCGCCTGCATTTCATCGCCAGCGCGGAGGGCCGGCGCCTGATTGAGGGGCTGTTGAAGCTTCCGCCGCGTGTGCGCGGTCGCGTCTCGTCCCTGATCGCAGCGCTAGGAGAAGAACTGGCCCTGCCAGACACAGAGGCGGATAGCGAAGCGGCCGGCGAATCCGCGCCGGCCGAATGCAAGACCGTCTGACGGCCAGTTGCGCTTGTCAGCCAAATTTTCGGGTAGCGGGCAGGGCGATGCGGCCGCAAGCCGAGGATACTTCGATTTCGACGCCGAACGCCCGCGAGCGGGTGGCGAATCCCTCGAGGATGTCTCGCGCCGCGCTTCCCGCGACGGCGACGGGTACCGATCTGCCCTTTGCCGATCCGAGAGACTGGGCCTCCGCCCCGATCACGACGGGCAGGAGGTCTATTCCCGCTAGGTTTCCGTCAGCTTCATAACGGCACGCGGCGACAATGCTTTGCCAGACTTCCGGTGGATCCCATTCGTTTTCGTCGGGGTGCACATGGAAGAGGAAATTTCCCAGACCGTAGAAGATCGGCGAGCCACTGTAGATTTCCACGGCTTGCAGCACTGGAGCGCCGTGGCTGACAAAGAGGTTGGCGCCGGCGTCGATGCACATCCGGGCGAAGGTCTGCACCCAGCGCGGCACGTCCTGCCAACCTGGTTCCCAATGATGGTGGTGCAGATAGGCGATGACGAAGTCGCCCTGTGCCGCCGCTTGGCGGATGGCGGACAGATGGACACTCGCGCTCCGCTGATCGACTTCGATCAGACGGCCGAAATCGGCGGCTTGCGTAAACACGGTGCCGTAGAAATTGATCTCCTTGTCAGCCGAGACCTCTACCGGGTCCTCCGGTTGCGCATAATTGGCCAGTTCAAATGGGGAGCTTTGCAAATGAGCGCCCAGCCTTGCCAGTCTGCTGAAATGTCCGTCCGGCACCTCCATCTTGCGAAAGGTGTTCAGACGATTGACGCCGGGCCGAGCCGGCCGGAAAGCCGTGCGGTCTTCAGCATACATGTTGGTCGGGCCTGGGCCTGCATCCAGCGCGAGAAGCGCGACCTCGCGCGCGCCCAGCCGGCGGCGGCCCAGTTTCCTCGCATTCGTCTCGTCAGCCCCGATGCCGGCATGGAGGAAGCCCCGCGCTTCCACTTCCTCCAGCGTCGAGAGGATGCCGCCAGAGCCGAGATCGAAAGCGTGGTTGTTCGCCAGCGCAAGCGCGTTGAAACCAATGGCCTGCAATGCGTCGAGCACTTCAGCCCTGGAATAGCCGAAGTATTTGCCCTTGGTCGGCCACCCGCCGTGCTTGCCGAGGATCGTCGACTCGAAGTTGGTGAAGACGACGTCGCCTTGGCGCAGGAAGTCCGCAACCGCGATGAAGCGTTCGTCTTTGACGTCACGAATGTCGTGCTTGATCAGGGATTGGCCGGTAACGACCGCGCAGAACTGGTCTTTCATGGAACTCGCCTTGAAGGAGGGGAGGGCGCCGGCGTTCCGGCCAGCGCCAAGTCAATGTGGAAGTCGGTTGCCGCTTATTGCGAGACGGCCGGTGAGATATCGCTCTTGAACCATTTCAGGCTCAGCGCCTTGATCGTCCCATCCTTGGTGGCCGCGTCGATCGCCGCGTTGAACTTGGCCAGCAACTCGGCCTCGTCCTTGCGCATGCCGGCGCCGACGCCTGGCCCCCAGAGACCGCCCTTCAGTTCAGGCCCGAAAAACACCACATCCGAGCCGGCAGGCGTCTCCAGGAAATCCCGCCAGGTGAAATAGTCCGCAAGGCCGCCGTCGATGCGACCCGCCGCAAGATCGAGCTTCATGTTGTCCTGGCTGTCATAACTGCGAATGGTCACGACATCGCCCAGCATTTCCTTCACGACTGCTTCCGAATTCGACGAGCGCAAGGCCCCGATCGCCCTGCCGGCGAGTGTCGATCTGAGGCGTTCGATGGTCGCCTTTTCCTTGGCCCCGAGGCTCGAGAGGTTGACCTTCTGCTTGATGTCGCCAGGATCGAGACCCAGGTCCTTGCGCACAACGAACTGGTTGAAGCCGGTGGCGTAGGGAACGGAGAACGCGATCTTCTGCTTGCGTTTTTCCGTGATCGCCATGCCGGACATGATCACGTCGAACTTGCCGACAAGCAGTGCCGGAATGATCCCGTCCCAATCCTGCGGGACGAAGGTACATTTGATCTGGATGCGACGGCACAACTCCTGTCCGACATCGATATCGTAGCCGTAGAGTTGACCGTTCGCGTCGGTGCTGTCCCAAGGCGGCGAAGCACCTTCGGAGGCGATCGAAATGACGCGCTCGCTTTTCGCGCTCGCCGGGAATGCCGACATCAGGGATGCGATAGAAACAGCAATAGCCAGGGGTATGCGCATGATGCACCTCTTCGTTGTTTAAGATGGAAAGGGCCGCCACAAACCCACTGGTCAGGGCAGGGGCGTCGTGATCTCTGGATCAGGTAGGGCGGGGCGCAATCGCGCCTTTCGACGTCGCACCGGTTGGCCGTCGGTCGAAAGCCATCGCTCCAGCAACTGGATCGCTTTCACCGCGATCGACGTCAGCGATAGATAGATCGCTCCGGCGACGATGAAGATCTCGTACGGCGCGAACGTGGTCGACACCATCTGTCTCGCCATGCCGGTTATCTCGAGCAGCGTTACGGTGCTCGCCAGCGACGAGCCCTTGATCATCCCCACGACCTCGTTCCCGTAGGCCGGAAGCGATATCCTGAAAGCGATCGGGAAGGTGACCAGGCGAGCGATCTGGAAGCGTTTCAAGCCGAGAGACGTGGCCGCCTCGGTGACACCTTTGGGCACGGACTGGAGACCGCGGCACAGGATCTCGGTGGTGTGCGCCGCGCTGTTCAGCGAGAATGTCAAAAGGGCGCACCAGAAAGGATCGCGCAGGATCACCCAGAAGATGCTGGCTCGCACCGCCTCGATCTGAGCGAGGCCATAATAGAGCAGGAAGAGCTGAACCAGCATCGGCGTGCCGCGGATCACATAGGTGTATGCGAGCACCACCAGCGAGAGGCCGGGACGTCCGAACGCACGGATGAACGCCAGCGGCACCGATAGAAGAAATCCGGCCGTCAGCGACAGGACCGTCAAGGTCAATGTGAGACCAACGCCCGAGGGCAGGACAACCAGTGCGTCAAACATCAAGCCGAGATTCATCGGTCGCTCTTTCCTACTGGCCGAGTGCCGGATAGCGCCGCTCAGCCAGCCGGATCGAAAGCAGCGTGACGGTGGTCAGCGAGAGGTAGAGGGCGGAGGCCGCAAGGTAGAAGGTCAATGGCGCGCGCAAGGATCCGGCCCCCACATACGCAACGCGCATGATGTCGGTCAGGCCGACGATCGAAACCAGCGCGGTATCCTTGAAGAGCGAAGTCCAGAGATTGCCATAGGCCGGCAGCGCCAGCCGCAGCATCTGCGGTCCGATGATGAACACCCAACGCTGCCAGGCGTTCAGCCCAAGCGACTTTGCCGCTTCGGCTTGACCCGCTGGCACCGCCGCAATCGCGCCGCGAAACACTTCGGTCGCATAGCCGCTGAAGACGACCGAGAGCGCGATAACCCCTGCGGTGAATGCGTTCACCTCCACGTACCGACCGGCGATCTTGCTGGCGAGCGTCGTTCCGCCGAAGTAGATGAGCAGGATAATGAGAAGTTCTGGTACACCACGAACAACTGTCGTGTAGGCCGTCACGACGCTGTTGAGGCGCGGCTGTGCCGTGCCCTTCGAAATGGCCAGAAACAGCCCGAATGCCGTACCCAGGCAGCCGCTGACAAGAGCCAGGCTTATGGTCACGGTGAGTGCGACAACAAACTGAGTAGTAAAACCACCCATGGGGCGCTTTCCTCGACTCGCAATACCGCAGGATACGCCGGCCCTTTGTCGCGCGGACTCAGACGTATAACCCAAGGTTGCGAATTGTTATATTGGTAATTTGGAGTTAATTGGAGATGTTGCCCAATTCTAGCGTGTGAAATTACACACTCAATCTATAAGTTTTATTATTTTATCTATAACGCACCGTTATATACTGAGGCGGTTCGTTGCTCCCCAGGTTGGCGGTATCTGCTTCCCGGGTGGGCGTTATCAGGGAAAGGAGCGCAGGGATGGAGTTGCTGCAGAGCGACCTGAAGCTCCGTCAACTGAAGGTGTTCCGAGAAGTGTTGCGGGCCGGCTCGACAAGGCGAGCAGCGGTTGCGCTCGGGATAAGCCAGCCCGCCGTCAGTCAACATGTGAAGCAACTCGAGACCGCGCTCGGCATCACACTCTTCAAGAGATCAGCCAACCGGATCGTCCCCTTGCAGGAGGCCTGGGAACTCCTGCGAAACGTGGAACTCGCCCTGACGTCCCTGGATCGGCTGGAAGCATCGATCTTCGCTATGAAGAACGAGGAAAAGCAGCGGATCGCGATTGCCGCTCCTTCTGTTTTCGGTTTCGTGACCTTGCCCAAGGTCGTGGCGATCATCCACGCAAAGACGGCTTCGAATGTCCGGTCGATTTCGGGAAGCTACGAGCAGATCGGCGAGCACGTCCTGGCCGGGCGGGCAGATCTCGGTATCTCGAGGTTGCCCTTGGATCCGAGTCTGTTTGAGTGGGCGCCGCTTGGGTCGGCCCGAAATGTATGCATCTTTCACCCCGACCACCGCTTTTCAAAACAGACCTGTATCGAGGCACACGACCTGGCAGGCGAAACGATCGTCGATATCGATCCCCAATTCGCCGCCCACCAGATGAACTTCAATGCCTTGCGCTTCGCCGGCGTTGAGCCGGACATACTCGTGGAATTCGATTGCAACGGTCACGAAGCCGGATACGTTTCGGCTGGCCTAGGCATTTCGATAACCAATGAGATCATTGCGCGCGAATACGCGGCGTTTCACTTGGGAATAAGGCCAGTGGAGCCGTCCGCGCTCTATCACTACGTGGCGATTTGGCAGAAGGGCAGGACCTTTTCCAACGCATTGAATGTATCGCTCGAGGCGATCATCGCTGCCTTTTGAGCTGAAGGCGCGTGACGCGCGCCTGTTCCACCCCATTGCATGCTTGGTTGAAAAGTCGCAACGTCAAATAGAGTTGGCTGGTACTCCGGTTGCTCCGCGCCTGACGTTCACCTAAATGGCCCCGTCCGTTCTTACGTAAGGTAAGGCCAATCTGCCAAGAACTTGACGCTATCCGGACGCTGGTCCCAGCAGCAGGGGTTGTTACCTCACAGACGAGGTGATCCGAGGGTCCGTATGCGAACCTCCGTCAAGCGTCAGCGCAGCTACAAATAGTGCTGCCGAAATCAGAAATGGAGCCAAGAGGATTGCAGCGCAGGTGGGATTGATCTTTCGCATACGGTGACCTTGCGCTGCCCATTTTAATCAAACCCAAACAAACATGGTAAATTCGGGCCGTTCCAGCCGCAGCGACATCAACTAAGAATTCATGATGTCATAAGGCGCGAGACCGAAGGCGCGGACGTCGGACAGGGCCTCCCTGACCTCGCGTTTCATCCGTCTATCCTGCAGGCGGCGGTCGTCAACGTCGTTGGGCGGTGATCTGGAGACCAGCGCGGCTCACGGCGAACACGTCGCGCTTTGTCGCGCGGGTCATTGGCGCCATCCTGCTCCAGAAAGATGTTGCTCGCCTTCGCCGCGGTGCTCCATGCAGAACCAGTGCGAGGGCTGACGCGGCTTCGAAAAGCCGAACCCCGCATCCTTGCCGCAGCCGGCGTGCTCGCACGCGTGATTGTCGATGCGTCGTCGATCGCGCGGGGGCGCTGTCATACCTTCGGCAAGTCGTGAGGGTTCGTCGCTCATAACGGGTTGATCGGCCCAACGAGACCTGGATGGTCATTGGGCAACTTATTGACGGCGCTCGTGTTCACATCACGCCCGACACGGTTGAACTGAAGCTGGCCGTCAATGTCGTGACTGAGAATATCCTTGAGGCTGTCCTGGGGTGTCGCAGGATCTAGCCAGGCGTCATAGTAAGCCTGGTCAAGGATGACGGGCTGCCGATCGTGCAACTGCTTCATCGCCTCTGCGGCGGGCTCTGTGATGATGGTGCAGCTTGTGATGTCGAGATTGGAATTGTAGGCCCAGAGGCCTGCAAACGAGAATGGCGCGTGGCCGGGCTGGTAGATGTGCCAAGGGTCCTTCTTCCCGTCAGCCGGCGAAATGGTCCATTCATAGAAACCGTCCGCCGGGATCAGGCAGCGCTTCGATTTGAAGGCGTCGCGAAAGGCTGGCGCGGTATCGACGCCCTCAATTCTCGCGTTGAACATCGCCGCCTTGGGTATCTCCTTCGCCCAGAACGGAACCAGCCACCAGCGCCCTTCGCGTAGTCTGTGGTTGCCATCCTCACCGGCAGTGACGAACGGCACGTCCTGCGTTGGCGCGATGTTGTAGCGTGGTTCGTCATTGCGGCCGATCTCGGCCGCTGCCGTCAGCCGGTAGAGCCGGTGGATTTCAGACCAGGTGAGATATCGCGTGTAGCGGCCGCACATCAGTGGCGAGCGCCGCCGGTGTTCTGGCTCTCACGGAGATAGATGTCGGCCTGATGGCGTATGGCCTCTGCCAAAGACAATGCACGATCGAGGTCATCGGGATAGTTCGCCAGGCACCAGATAGCGGTCAGTTCGGCGATGGCCGCCTTTTGGCTGAGGGGTGAGAGGCCGCGCATCTGCTTTCCCATCTTGCTGACGGCTCGATGAATGGCGGGCATCTCGCGCCGTACCGTGGCGTAAATCTCGGGCTGTTCGGCTTCCGTGGCAATCAACGGTTTCATCAGGTGTCTCCAATTTACCCGCAGTGAACAAAATAGGAACACGAGAGTCAATCCCTCTTGACGGAACAGGAATATGTTCCTCTTTTGTCAGCATGGCGCACGATCCGATCGACACGCTGGGGAAGGCGACCCGGCACAACATGCTTGTGAAAGCCGAGTGCAGCTGCGGCAACGTCCGCTACTGCCGATCGGCGGATCTGATGATGGTCTATGGGGGCGGCGCTGATCCGCTCCGGCTGAAGTTCGATTGCAGCCGCTGCAAGCCTCAGATCAAGATTACGCTGATGGAGGTTCACCCTGAGCACTTGCCGAAACGGCTGATGATCCACAAGCCAATGAAGGTGGACGGCAAAATCGTCTGGCACATGGAAAGGTTTCGGGGGTAGGGCATGGCCAGGTCGAAAGGTTCGCAGCAATTCTCACAGGCCGAAATTGAGCGCTTTGTAGTAGCCGCAGAAGCGCTGCACCTGAGCATCGTAAAGCCGTTTATATCGCCGCATTGCGACCACTACCGTCAGACGCGCGTCCTGCATGAGATGCTGTTGAAAGCCGTGCGGGAAGTGACCGGGAGGGAGGTGCCGTTCATCCAGTGGAGCGGAACCGGGCCGTCCAAGCCGTAGTGCTCTAGCCGTTTTCACAGCCTATGCCGTCGCCGTCCCGGTCGAGATCATAGATATCCGTGCCTACGACAGTGACCGGGCCGCGTACGTATGCTGGACCGTTGCCCTTTCCAGATGAGCAATCGACATCGCTGGCTATTGGAACACACGCCCCCGCGTAGTTGGGGTCGCAGGCTTCCTGGGCATGAGCGCAGCCGATGATGGATGCCACACCGAGACCGATCGCGCCAAGACGGCGAAAAACCATCTATTTCCCCCGCCGATATAGTTCTCAGCTTTGGGTGCGTGCGTCAATTCTATGCTTCGAGCCTAAGAAAATGGCTGGCGCCAGCTTGGGAGGTGTTGCCTGATCGGCGCCAGCCAGACGGTATCAGGTCCGCCGCAATCCAAGCGCTAGCTGATTCTTGACGTAGCGTCATGCCGTCCTGCGATGGGACATATAAGCTGGCACTGAAATTGCTTTGCAAGGTGTGTTGGGGTTAGGGTTGGGCATGGGGAGGCTCGCCGTCTCGCGAATGGGACGGCGAGCCTTTTTGCCCTATTATGCTTTGCGCTTGCCTGGAGTCTTCTTCGCCGGCGCCGCCTTCACGCCCAATCCGGCTGCTTTCGCCAGAGCAGATCGCGTGGCGGAGTAGTTCGGCGCAACCATGGGATAGTCGTGCGGTAAATTCCATTTTGTGCGGTACTCCTCAGGGGAGAGGCCAAAATCGACGTTCAAGTGCCGTCTCAGCGACTTGAACCGCTTCCCGTCCTCCAGGCAGATGATGTAGTCAGGAAACACTGATTTCTTCGGATTTACTGCGGGGACAAGCTCCGCCGCAGGCTTCGTTTCTGGCTGTCTAATTCCCGACAGAGACGCGTGAACCGAAGCGATGAGATCGGGCAAGCTCGTCACCGGGACCGGGTTATTGGCGACGTAGGCGGAGACTACATCTGCGGTGAGTTCGGCTAGTTCGGTCGAATGGTTGTGGGTTTCGTCGGTCATCGTCATTCCTTGTGGTGTTCAATTCTACTGGCAATAGGCGTAGCGACATTATGGAGCAAGCCGCGGCTAGGACGGCACGTTAACGTTATAGCTGACCCCGCTCTTCCCGAAGGTGGTATTAGCCGATTGCTTGCCGCAACTCCGTATTTGGCGGTGTCTGTTGAAGCCTCGCCGCGATCACATGAAGATGCTCCGGCCTCAAATGGGTATAGCGGCGGAGCATCTTCCAATCCTTGTGCCCGGTGACCATCGCGACCTGCTCGATGGTGAAGCCAGCTTCGAACAGGCGGCTTGTGCCTTCGTGACGCAGGTCGTGGAAGTGCAGGTCCTCGATCTTCAATTCATGACACGCACGTCGGAAGGCGGTTCCGGTCGACTTCCCATTGTAAGGAAAGATGCGTCCCTTTCCCTCAGTGGAGAAACGCTGCTCTTCGAGGATCGCGCGGGCGTCGTAACCACTCACATCGAGGAGCGGGATACGCATGTGATTGCCCTTCTTGTGGCGTGGGTCCTTGCGATCTCGGATCAGCAGGGTGTTGTTGCGGTCGTTGAGGTCCTCCCAAGTGGCGTTGCAGATTTCCCCGAGCCGCATGGCGGTTGAGATCGCAAAGCGAATGATCTTATCGACGGGGATAATCTGGAAGTTGTTTCCTCTGAAGTATCGGATCAGGGTCTCTATCTCCTCAAGCGTCGGTCGCCGATCGCGCTCGTTGCCCTTGCCAACAAGACCCAAGCGGGTGAGGGCGACACGACCAAGCTCCACCGGCTCCGCTGAATAAGGCAGTCCATGCACAGCCGCGCCGTGCACCAGCAATGTCCGGATGTATCCGATATCTATTCCAACGGTGACAGGTCCGGCGCCTTCCTCGGCTCGTTCCTTGCCGAACTTGATGACCTGTTCGCGATTAAGATCGGCGATGTTGAGCCTTCCGAGCCTGGCTCGTAGCAGGTCCAGGCTGAATGCCTTCGAACGCCCGATCACCTTGCCAACTTCCGTCATATCCGCGATATGCAGGTCGATCAGGTCGGAAACCGTTTTGATCCCGTCCTTGTGCTTGGGAGCAGGCTTCTGACCCAGGTCGATTTCTCGCTCAATTCGGCGCGCCCACATCTCGGCGTCCTTGCGGAGCGAGAAGCTGGTGGTGAGGTAGTGGCCCTTGCAGCGAACCTGCACACGCCACTTGCCGGAAGCCAACTTGTTGATGGATGCCATGGGTGGTCTCTTTTTCGTGCACGCTGTGTGCACAGGGAGGAGTACAAAATGCGAAAACTGACGGATATCGTGTCGTACAAACGGCGAACGTGTGCACGTTTTAAGGTCCTGAAAATACGAGAAAAAGTGTGATAAATCAAGCTCATAGGATTTCCGTTGCGCCTATGATGGATTGGACGGATCGGCATTGCCGGTTCTTCCATCGCCAGCTGACCAGCCGTGCGCTGCTTTACACCGAGATGGTGGTGGCCGACGCGGTTATCCATGGCGCGCGCGAGCGGCTGCTTGGCTTCGATGCGGCGGAGCATCCCGTCGCCTTGCAGGTCGGTGGCTCAGATCCCGGAATACTCGCCGAGGCGGCGCGCATCGGCGAAGCCTTTGGCTATGATGAGATCAACCTCAATGTCGGCTGCCCGTCCGACCGCGTCCAATCGGGCGCTTTCGGCGCCTGCCTGATGAAAGTGCCTGGCCTCGTCGCCGACTGCGTCGCCGCGATGAAAGCGGCGGTGGCGATTCCCGTCACCGTCAAATGCCGCATCGGCGTCGACGAGCAGGATCCCGAGCCGGCGCTCGATACGCTGGCGGACGGTGTTTTCGAAGCCGGCGCCGACGCGCTGTGGGTGCATGCGCGCAAGGCGTGGCTGGAAGGGCTGAGCCCCAAGGAAAACCGCGACATCCCGCCGCTCGACTACAGCCGCGTCTATCGGCTTAAGGCCAGAAAACGAAACGAATTCATTGGCATCAACGGCGGCATCCAGTCGATCGAGGAGGCGCGGGCGCATCTCGACCATGTCGACGGCGCCATGCTTGGCCGCGCCGCCTACCACACGCCTGGCATCCTGGCCGGCGTCGACGCCGCCTTCTACGGCGTCAAGTCCGACGCGTTCGATTTCGCCGCGCTGATCGATGCCATGGCAGAGTACGCGGCCCACCATATCGAACAGGGCGGGCGGCTTGGCCATGTCACCCGCCATATGGTCGGACTGTTCCATGGCTTGCCCGGCGCGCGCCGCTACCGCCAGATCCTGTCCACCGATGCGACCCGGCCCGGTGCCGGACCGGACGTGCTGAAAACGGCCTTCGCAGCCGTCGAGTTCGGTGGAGCGGCGGCCGAAGCGGCCTGACGCGTTAGGTCGGGGTCAATCCCTGAGGATCATGCGGTCGCCGCGCACATCGAAGCCCGACAACGAGCCGATGAAGTTCATGCCAAGCAGGCTCTGGCTGAGCATGCCGGGTGCTGCAATCATCACCGGCATGTCCTTGCGCACGATGCCGCCGATCGCCAGTTGATCGGTCTTGACGGCCGCGGCGCGCGCCATGCCGTTGGCGGTCGAGACCGGTATGGTGTAGTTGAGCGCCGCTGGATTGAATCCGGATGCCTGGGCGTCCTCGGACGTCAAGACGGTGCTGGTCGCGCCGGTATCGACCACGGCCCGCACTGGATTGCCGTTGACCAGGATGCGGGCTTCGAAATGGCCGTTGTCCGCCTTGTCGAGTGTCACCGTGGCGTGGCCGTCCTCGACGCCCAGAGCCAGCGGGCTGCCGGGAACAAGGCCTGCGGTGACGCGGCTGGCAACGTCCTGCAGTTCGTATCGATACTGGTAGCCGGCGATCAGCGCAAGCGCGATGGCCGCCCAGGCGCCGAGGTTGCGGGCCATGGCGCCCAGGGGCCTGCCTGAGCGAAGCAGGCCGGCGCCGACCAGCGCGCCAAAGGCGCCAAGCCAGATCAGCCGACCAAAATCGTAATTCTCGACCCCGAGCGTGCTGCCGGCGGAATCGTTGAGCATGAGCAGGACTGCTCCCACCCCGATTGCGGCAATCAGTATCCAGAACAGGCGGTTCATCTGTGTGGTCGCCTCACGAAAGCGCGTCGCGTTCGCGCGTCATGCGAGCGCGGCGCGTTTCCCGCCGCGGCCGACGCTCGACTGTTTCCAGACGGGCAGGCAATTCAGCCATGACGGAGCGACGCGTTTCGGGCGTCATGCCGATCCAGGCGCCGATTTCCTCGCGCGTGCGTCCGCAACCGAAACAGAAGCCGGTTTTCATGTCGATCGAACAGACCAAGATGCACGGGGATTCGATGACCGTCATGTCTTTCTCTTGAGGGTTTCCATCAGGAATCCCTTGTTCCACCTCCACATGGTGCAACCGCAAAGCCAATGCAAGCCCTCGCAATTGCGCCCTTCGCGGCGACCTTTGCGGCAAATGCATGGGCATGATCCAGGAGGTTGTGCCAACCGCGCAAGGCGGCTATGCCGCTCACCAACTCAGGGAATGAATGCCGACGACATGACCAGCGCGCTGCCTTTCGACGATTTTCGCAACCTGTTGGCCAACTTGCCGGCAGTCGACACGACAGCCGAGGCCCGTGTTCGAACGCTGTTTGCCAAGGCCGACAAGCCCGTCAATTCGCTTGGTCGCATCGAGGACATTGCCGCCTGGCTAGCGGCCTGGAGCGGGCGGGCTCCGCCCGCCGTGACAAGGCCGTTGATGGCGGTCTTTGCCGGCAACCATGGCGCCACCCGGCATGGCATTTCGCCACGGCCGGTGGCGGCGACGGCCAACGCGGTCGAGCTTTGTGCCGCCGGAGGTGCTGCCATCAACCAGATCTGCATTGCCAATGATCTCGGGCTGAAGGTTTTCGATCTCGCCCTGCACATCCCGACCGCCGACTTCACCGAGGATGCCGCATTGGACGAGCACGGTTGCGCCGCCACCATGGCCTTCGGCATGGAAGCGATCGCGGGAGGCACCGACCTGCTTTGCCTCGGCGATCTCGGCGTCGGCAACTCCACTGTTGCTGCGGCCCTGTTTGCGGCGCTGTTCGGAGGCAAGGGCGCAGACTGGGTCGGCCCGGGATCCGGCGCCGGTGCGGCGATGCAGGCACGCAAGGCTGAAGTGGTCGATGCGGCACTGGCCTTTCATGGCGGCCACCTCGGCAACCCGTTGGAGGCGCTGCGCCGGGTCGGTGGCCGTGAGTTCGCGGCGATCGCCGGCGCCATCCTCGCCGCACGGATGCAGAAGATACCGGTTCTGCTCGACGGATTTGCGGCAACGGCGGCTGCGGCAGCGCTGCATGCCGCCAACCCCGCGGCACTCGACCACTGCCTTCTTGCCACCGTGTCGCCGGACCCCGCGCATGCCAGGGCCGCCGAGCGCCTCGGTCTTCGCCCGTTGCTCGATCTGGGCATCGGCCATGGTGAAGGGGCAGGGGCCGCTCTTGCCGCAGGCTTGGTCAAGGCAGCGGCGCTGACCAGTTCAGGCATGGCGGCGGCCGTTCGGGGTTAGACGCCAGACACACGAGCGAAGTCTGCTATCGCCGCCGCGCCGCCACCGCCGCGGTCGGCAGCGCCGGCAGTTCTTCCATCACCCGGCTCAGCGGGAAGATGGCGATCGCTTCTGTGCCTTCGCGCAGCTTGGAATGAAGTTCGAACTCGCCGCCATGCATGGCGAGCAGGCCTTGCACGATCGGCAGGCCGAGCCCGGTGCCTTGCTCGGCGCTCTTGATGGCAATCGAGCCCTGACCGAAGGCCGAGAGCACCACCGGGATTTCGTCCTCGGGGATGCCGGGACCATTGTCCTTGACTGAAATGTACTGTCCGCCACCCGCTGTCCAGCCGACGCGAACGCGGATTTCGCCGCCGCTGGCGGTGAACTTGATGGCATTCGAGAGTAGGTTGAGCGTGATCTGCCGCACCGCCCGTTCGTCGGCGAACAGGCGCAGCAACTCATGCTCGAAATCCTGGATGACGCGGATATCCTTGTTGCGCGCCCTCAATTCCATCATGTGACAGCAATCCTCGACGATGTTGAGCAGCATCACCGGCTCCTCGTTGAGCTGGTAGCGGCCGGCCTCGATGCGCGACAGGTCGAGGATTTCGTTGATCAGGTCGAGCAGGTGCTGGCCGGACTCGTGCACGTCATGGGCGTAGTCGCGATAGGTCGGGTTGCTCATCGGTCCGAGCACCTCGTTCGACATCACCTCGGAAAAGCCAAGAATGGCATTGAGCGGCGTGCGCAGTTCGTGGCTCATCGAAGCGAGAAACCGCGACTTCGCCAGATTGGCGTCTTCCGCCCGCCGCCGCGCCTCGTCGGACATCGATTTCGCCGTCTCCAGTTCGGCGACCAGCGCATCCTTTTCGGAGCGGAACGACAACAGCATCAGGGACGCGCGGTTGAGGTGACGGGCGACATAGGCGAAGAAGGGCAACGACACGACCAGCAGCCCCACCATGATCGCCCCGACCGGCATCCACAGCTTGACGCCGGCATAGGCGTAGAGCGCCACCGGAACGGCAAAGGTCGCCAGCAAGGCGCCGCCCAGGGAGGAGGTCATGACAGCGGTGGCCGCCATGGCGACCAGCAGCACCACCGCTTTGACAACCTGGAACTGGTCGGGCAGGCAGGTGCTGCAGCCAAGCCAGACGAACCACCCCCAGCCGAGCCCGCAAAGGAAGTGGCCGATCAGCAATTCCCTTTGTGTTTGCAATGGGTTGAGCTCGGAAGCTTCAGTACGCTCAATGCGCCGCGCCAGGAAGGTGACGATGATGTAGCAGGCGAGCGTGAACAGGGCCCAAAGGCCGATCTCATTGCCGACGCCGGTAAACCGGCCGGCTGCCGCGATCGCCAGAACGAGCAGCGGGATGGCGATGGCGCCGCTTGTCATCGCGCGGGCGTGGAGCTTCAGGAGTTCGCGATCAAAGTCGGGATTGCCGGCCTGCTGCGAAAGACGGTCGCGCGTCTTGCGCACCGCGCGCGCGACATCGCTGTTGCGATGAGGTTTCCTGCGGTCCACTATGAACTTGTCCGCTGTGTTCGAGCGTTGCAAGGGCATGAAACTTCAATTTATGCGAGCAGCGGTTTCCAAGTGTTAAGCTACGTTCGAATGATTAACCAACCGTTTGTCATATGAGCCGTTCATGGGGCACGAGGCCGCGTCGGCGATACGCTGCGCCACCCCGAAGCTTGGGGCGCAGGCTGATGGATTACGGGCTTACCGTCATCATTCTCGGATTGCTGATCCTGTTGGCGGCTCGTCTCGACCGGGTGGAAACACGCAAGACGGAGGGTGTGGCAATCGTCAACGATGGCGATTCCATCACGCTTGGCGCCGAGCGTGTCCGTATGCGCGGTATAGACGCTCCAGAATATACGCAGACCTGCCGCAGGAATGGCGCCGACTATCCCTGCGGCACGCTTGCGCGCCAGGCGCTGGTGCGACTGATCGCCGGCAAGCCCGTCTCCTGTAGCGGCTGGCAGAGGGACCGCTACGGCCGGTTGCTTGGCAACTGCACCGCCGGCGACAAGGATCTCAACCGCGCGCAGGTGGAGGCGGGCTGGGCGGTTGCGTTTGGCGGCTTCGAGAGCGAGGAGGCCACGGCCCGTGCGGCAAGGGTCGGCATGTGGGCGGGTACATTCGACCGGCCGCAGGACTGGCGCGACAGCCATCACGGCGAAGTCGTCGAGAGAAAGCACGGCACGCTGGCGTCGATCGGCGATGCCGTGCGTGAGATTTTTCGGTTCTGGTAACCCCGTAAGGGGTTGAACTCTATGGTTGTTGGGAAACCGGGAGGATGGGAATGAAGTTGTTCGACGGTGGCCGCGCACCCAATCCGAGGCGGGTCCGCGTTTTCCTGGCCGAGAAGGGCATCACTGTTCCGCTGGTGCCCATCGACATGGGCGCGCTGGAGCACAGGAAGCCGTCGGTCAGTTCGCGTAACCCTTTGCAGCGTCTGCCGGTGCTTGAACTCGACGACGGCACTATCCTCACCGAATCCGTCGCCATCTGCCGTTATTTCGAGGAGTTGCAGCCCGAGCCGGCCCTGTTCGGACGTGGCGCGCTCGGCAAGGCGCAAGTCGAGATGTGGCAGAGACGGATGGAATTCAACCTGCTCAGTTGCGTCGCACAGGCCTTCCGTCACATCCACCCGGCGATGAAGGAATGGGAAATTCCGCAAATTGCCGAATGGGGCGAGGCCAACAAACCCAAGGCCGTGGAATTCCTCAGGCTGCTCGACGGTGAACTGGGCAACCGGGAGTTCATCGCTGGTGACAGCTATTCGATTGCCGACATCACCGGCCTGATCGCCGTCGACTTCATGAAACCGGCACGCATCAAGGTGCCGGACGAATGCGCGAATGTGTTGCGCTGGCATCAGGCGGTTTCCAGCCGGCCGAGTGCGGCCGCCTGACCATGATCCTGAAAAGCGGAAGCCAGTTTTCGGACGAGATCACGGTCGACGAGGATGCGCTCGAAAGCTTCGCCGAGACGGTTCGCGCTTGCCGCATCTGCGTCGAAAGTCCGATCGGCAAGCCACTGCCGCACGAACCGCGACCGGTGTTGAGACCATCGTCCAGGGCCCGCATCTTGATCGCCAGCCAGGCGCCGGGAACCAAGGCGCATATCACAGGCATGCCGTTCACCGACGCCTCCGGCGACCGCCTACGCAGCTGGCTCGGGGTGACGAGCGAGGAATTCTACGACATCGATAAGTTCGCCATCGTGCCGATGGGCTTTTGCTTTCCTGGCCAGGATGCCAAGGGTGGCGACTTGCCGCCGAGGCGCGAATGCGCGCCGGCATGGCGCGCGCCGTTGATGGCGTTGATGCCGCGGATCGATCTGGTGCTTACGATCGGCATCTATGCGCAGGCCTGGCACATGGGTGCCGTGCGCCGACCTTCGTTGACCGAAACGGTGATGGACTGGCGTGCCATCTGGGATCAGCCCGGCAGCCGGAAAGTGCTGCCGCTGCCGCATCCGTCGTGGCGCAACACCGGTTGGCTGAAGAAGAATCCATGGTTTGAAATGGATTTGCTGCCATTCCTGAGATCGGAAATCCGCTATCGTCTCGATTGAACTTTCAGCAAGAAATCACTCGCTTTTTGCCCGATCGGCAGAATTTCTTTCTTGTGAAAGGCTCCAATAAGGCGGAATATAGCCAATCTATTCCCCCGGAGAGAAAAAGATGGACCGCCTCGATAGAAAAATTCTCCGCCTCTTGCAGGAGGACGCGACACTCGCGGTCGCCGACGTTGCCAAGAAAGTCGGGCTGTCGACGACACCTTGCTGGCGGCGCATCCAGAAGCTTGAGGAAGAGGGCGTCATCAAGCGGCGCGTCGCCATCCTCGACCATGAAAAGGTCAATGTGCGGGTCACCGTCTTCGTGTCGATCCGCACCAATTCGCACAGCCATGAATGGCTGCGGCGGTTTTCCGAGGTCATCCAGGAATTTCCCGAAGTGGTCGAGTTCTACCGCATGAGCGGCGATGTCGACTATCTCCTGCGCGTCGTGGTGCCCGACATCGCCGCCTACGACGCCTTCTACAAGCGACTGATCGCCAAGATCGAGATCCGCGACGTGTCGTCGTCCTTCGCCATGGAGCAGATCAAATACACGACCGAGATCCCACTGGATTACATGGTGCTGGACAAGGAATCTGGCGCCAACGCCGCTTGAGCTGACCCGGGCTTCTCAGTTCTTTTTCTTGTTGAGAAAGCTCCAGGGTGAGTTCACCGGCAGCGTGATCGTGTCCGGCACGCTGTCGACGCTCACCACATCGGCCTTGCGCACGGTGTAACCGGACTGGATGACGCTGACGCCATCGAGTATGAACAGCTGGCTTTTCTCCATAGCCGGCTTCAGCGCGCCGGTGACGGCAACCGGCTGATAGGCCTCCGACATCTTGTAGGGGTGGGCCGGCGTGACCAGCACGATCTGGTTGGGCGGCGGCGTCGGCATGTGGCTGCAGGCGCCCGTCCACGGCACCAGCAGGAACTGATAGACAAGGTCTCCGTCGCGATCGACGGGCAATGCATAGCCTGCCAACTGGATAGTCTTGTCCTGCAGATTAAGCGACAGCGTCTCGCCATGGTCGGGCAATTTTGCCGCGATCATTGGCAGCCCGACGTTTTCGGCTGCGGTCTGCGTCGCCGGGCGCAGATCCCTCCAGAATATGTGTGCGGTCTCGGCCGAAGCGCTGGCGGCGGCCACGCACACAAACAACGCTGCGAGCGCTATGGATGATCCGATATCGTTGCTCATTGGCCGCTTCCTTTGGACCCGAGTAGAGACGCCGCTGCCAATGGCGTCAACGCTCGAGCCGCATCACATGTCTGCGAGAACCGGCCATGCCGATCTCGTGGAACCCGCGCGCCGCAAACATGTCGCGAAAGCCCATGAAGCTGTAGCTCGGCGATGCCTGATCGACCAGATAAGCCTCGATTGTTCCGGCCCCCTTGGCGAAGGCGTGATCGATGGCCGCGTCGAGCAGCGCAGCTGCCAACCCGCCGCCTCGCAAGGCCCTTGGCACATAAAAACAAACGATCGACCAAATATCGGTCTGGCTGTCGTCCTGTTGGCGTGAAAGCTTGCGATAGGTCTGGCGTGGCGCGACCGAGCACCAACCGACGGTCTTGCCATCAAGATGGGCGAGGATGCCGACCGGCGTGCCGGCGTCGACAAACGCCATCATGGCCCGCTTTTTCTCGTCGTTCTCGACATGCTCGCGATTGGGCAGAGGACGCCAGGCCATGCACCAGCAATATTTCGGTGCGCCCGGCTGTTCGAACAGGTTTTCGAAATCGGCGCGTGTCGAGCGCGTCACTTCCGTAAAGCGGATTTCAGGTCCGTCAGCCTTTCCTGGCGGCGAGGCGCTCGAGCGTCCTGGTATCCGATAGTTCCTTCACAGCATCCTTGCCGATCCATCGCGCCGTCTTGTCCGTCGATTGCGCGAGCCGTTCGGCGACAGCAAGGGCAGCACCGTGCATTTCCATCGACCGTTTGCCGATCGAACGAAGGGCCCAGTTGATGCCCTTCTTCACGAAGTTGCGGCCGTCTGTGGCATGCGCTTCGATGATCGGCAGGAAGGCGAGAAAGGTCGCCTCGGGCTCTTTCTTCCGGTGGACGACAGACCAGGCCATCATGGCAAACGCCGTGCGTCGAACGAATTCCCGTTCATCGGCCGCAAACTCAGCAATCAGGTCTTTCCAGGCGTCCGTGTCGACGAAGAGATCGGAGACGCCGTCGACGATATCCCAGGAGTCGAAACTCGACGCCCATTGTCTTGCATCCGCTGCAGAAAACCGCTTCGGATCGGCCGTGACGGAAGCGATGAACTGCGCCTCCATGATGCCCGTCTGCCACAGCGCGAAAGCGCGCTCATGGTTGCGTTTGATTTTCCTGGCAATCTGCCGCTGCACGCCGTGCGAGATGCCAAGCGCACGTTCGATCTTGATGCCGTAGCGCAGCATGCCAAGGCGATTTTCCTCCGAGCCGATCGAGCGCAGATGCGCGACGATTTCGTCGGCACTGGATTGGGGCGAAAGCTCGGTCATCGCGAACCTTATTTTTCCAGGCGCGCCAGCAGCGAGGACGTATCCCAACGCTTGCCGCCCATCGCCTGCACATCCTTGTAGAACTGGTCGACAAGTGCTGTCACCGGCAGTTTGGCTCCGTTGCGGTCGGCCTCGGTCAGGCAGATGCCAAGATCCTTGCGCATCCAATCGACGGCGAAGCCGAAATCATATTTGCCGGCATTCATCGTCTTGTGCCGGTTCTCCATCTGCCAGGAACCGGCCGCACCCTTGGAAATCACCTCGATCACCTTCTCGATGTCGAGCCCGGCTTTCTTGCCGAAATGGATGCCTTCTGCCAGGCCCTGCACGAGGCCGGCGATGGTGATCTGGTTGATCATCTTGGTGAGCTGGCCAGCACCGGCCGATCCCATCAAGCCGACCATGCGCGCATAGGCATCGATGACGGGCCTGGCCCTGTCGAAAGCGTCCTGTTCGCCGCCGACCATGACCGTCAGTACGCCATTCTCGGCGCCTGCCTGGCCGCCGGAGACCGGCGCATCGAGAAACGAAAAACCACCGGCCTGCGCGGCCGCCGCCAGTTCGCGCGCGACCTCGGCCGAGGCCGTTGTGTTGTCGATGAAGACCGAGCCTTTCTTCATCGATTTGAAGGCACCTTCGGGACCTGTCGTCACCGAACGCAGATCGTCATCATTGCCGACGCAGGAGAAGACGAAATCCTTGCCCTCGGCCGCCTCCGCCGGCGTCAGCGCGAGGCTGCCGCCATGCTGGCCAACCCATTGCTCGGCCTTGGCCTTGGTGCGGTTGTAGACGGTGACGTCATGGCCACCCTTGATCCTGAGGTGCCCGGCCATCGGATAACCCATCACGCCAAGACCGAGAAATGCCACAGATGCCATGATTTTATCCTTCAGACGGAAACGAAATTCGCTGCGAAAGCTCTAGGCTCTGCGCTCATTTCGTCAAGACGCCTGTGGGCTGATCGACTGGTGCAGGCAATATGGAATTGGTCAACGCTTCAGGTGGATGGTGATCCGGCGTTCGATCCATTCAATGCCATGACGCAATATCTCGACCATGACGAGGTAGACGACGGCGACCCAGATATAGGCCTGAATGTCGAAGGAGTTGGCGAAGGCGAGCTTTGCGTTGCCCATCAGGTCGTAGACGGTGATGATGGCAACGATGGCCGAAGCCTTGATCATCAGGATCAGCTCATTGCCATAAGGCCGCAAGGCAACGATCAACGCCTGCGGCAGGATGATCTTGCGCAAGGTCTGCAGTTTGTGCAGGCCCAGGGAAGCAGCGCCTTCCCACTGGCCCCTGGGCACGCTCTCGATGGCGCCACGCAGGATTTCGGCCTGGTACGCGGCGGTGTTGAGCGCAAAGGCAAAGACGCCGCAGTTGAATGCATCCTTGAAAAAATCCCAAAGCGTGAATCGGGCGACGGACAGCCCATCGCTAAAGACGGGAAGGTAGATGCCGAATTCGCTGAGTTGCGGCCGGAAAGAGCCGACGCCGTAATAGACCAGAAACGTCTGGACCAGCAGCGGCGTGCCACGGAAAAAGTAGACATAGCAATAGGCGAGGCCGGATAGGATTCGGTTCTTAGACATGCGGCCGTAGGCGACGGGGAGCGACAGTATCGCCCCAAGCACCATCGCTATGGCGACCAGCGACAGGGTGACCCCAAGCCCGCTCAGATAGGCCGGCGCATATTTGGCAAAGAAGGCCGGATTCCAGGCAAGGACGAGATAGGCAACAATGCCCAGGCCGAAGGCCACCCACAGGCCGACGAGCGCATAGCCGGCGATGCGGGGACGCGGCCAGCCCCGCGCCCGTGGCGGTGGCCGTTCGACCATGGTGGCTGTAGCGCTCATCGTTGTGCCTCCCGCCGGCCGAGCGAGCGCAGGATGGCGCTGGTGGCGAAGGACGACACGATGGCCAGGCCGAGAAAGACCAGGGCCGCCACGCTATAAAACAGGAACGAGTGCTTGGTGACGCGAGCCGCCACACCGGCGTTGCGCAGCGTCTCGGCGAGACCGACGACCGACACCAGCGATGTATCCTTGAGCAGACTAAGCCAGCAGTTTTCCAAGCCGGGAAACGCGATACGAAGCAGCTGCGGCAAGATCACCTTGCGCATGGTCAGCCAGTTGGAAAGGCCGATGGCATAGCCGCCCTCATACTGGCCCTTCGGTATGGCGCGGAATGCCGACAGGAAAACTTCGCTGGCATAGGACGAGAAGATCAGGGAAAGCACGATCATGCCGGCGACGAAGCCGTTGACGTCGATGGTCGCGTCGGGCCGGAAATATCGGATGAGATGCTGCAGCAGAATTGGCACGCCGAAGAAAAACAGGAAAAGCGTCACCAGTTCCGGCAGGCCGCGGAAGACCGTGGTGTAGATGTTGGCGGCGAGGCGCAGCGAGGGTTCTTCGGACTGTTTGGCGTATGCAATGAAAAAGCCGATCGTCAGCCCGATCGGCAGCGTGGCGAGTGCGAGCGCGACGGTAACCAGGGCGCCATAAGCGATATCATCAAGCCAGCCATCGGGTCCCCAACTGAGAAGTGTCCATAAGCTCTGGGCTGGCATTGACTGGTCTTGTCTCCACGGCGATCACAGAAGACCTAGAGGCGGCGGGAGACCCCCGCCGCCTTTGTCATATTATCAGGATTCGGCGCCGAAGACGTCGAACTTGAAGTACTTGTCGTTGATTTCCTTGTACTTTCCATTGGCGCGAATGGCTTCGATGGCCGCATTGAACTTGTTGACGAGATCGGTCTCGCCCTTGCGTACGGCAATGCCGGCGCCCGGTCCGAAGATGTCGACCGGTTGCGGCGACGGCTGGCCGAGAATCTTGCAGCATGCGCCATCAGGCGAATCCAGCCACTGCTGAAGCACAACAATATCGTCCTCGATGGCGTCGAGGCGACCATTGGCAAGATCTGCCTGCTCCTCCGGGCTGCTCGGATAGCCCTTGACGGTGCTGTCAGTGTAAGTCTTCGAAGCATAGTTGAAATGCGTGGTCGTTGTGGCGACACCAATGGTCTTGCCAGCGAGATCTGCCTTGGTCACGCCTTTCAGCGTGCTGTCTTTAGGCACGGCCAGGGCCGACGGCGTGTTGTAATATTTGTTGGTGAAGTCGACCTTCTCCTTGCGCTCCGGCGTGATCGACATCGAGGCGACGATGGCGTCGAACTTGCCGGCCTGGAGAGCGGGGATGATGCCGTCCCAATCCTGGGCGACGAAGGTGCACTTGACCTTCATCTGGTCACAAAGCGCCTTGGCGATGTCGATGTCGAAACCGACGAGCTGGCCATCGGCGGTGAGGTTGTTGAAGGGTGGGTAGGCGCCTTCGGTGCCGATCCTCAGGGTCTTTTCCTGGGCCTGGGCTACGCCGAGCGTCAGCAGCGCAGCCGATGCGGCAAGCGCGATACGCAGTGCAATACGCATGATAGTCCTCTCTTTATGGTCCCGGCCGTCGTTCCAAACGGCTCTGTGGGGCGGTGCTTTTGACCGCCCGCTGGCGCGATACTCCCACTCTTTCCAAGAAAAAAGCAACTGCAAAACCGCAAAAATGGGCAAGGCTATTCTGCCGCTGCGTTAGCTCTCAAGCAACGAGCCCAATGTCCCGCTCGATGAAGTCGGCTATTGATTTCACATCGTCGAGATCGAACACCGGCAAGATCTCGCCTTCGGCCGCAAAATCGGCGGCGACAGCGACGATGTTGGGATCCGTTGCCGATAGCGGTGTGCGGTCCTTCGCTTCCAGCCGTCGAGTTTCGATCTTGCGGTGGGCTTCGCGCTTGTAGCCTTCGACCAGCACCAGATCGCACGGCGCGAGCCGAGACAGGATCGCCTCTAGCGTCGGCTCATTCTCACCGCGCAGTTCGTGCATCAGCGCCCAACGGTTTCCTGACACGATCGCGACTTCGGTGGCGCCAGCCTGCCGGTGGCGGAAGCTGTCGGCGCCCGGCTTGTCGATGTCGAAGTCATGATGGGCGTGTTTCACCGTCGACACCTTCCAGCCGCGCCGGACAAGTTCGGTGACCAGCCTTTCGGTCAATGTCGTCTTACCGGAATTCTTCCAGCCGGTGATGCCGAAGACGCGTCTGTTCATGATTTCATGCTCCGCAACAAACGTTCAGCCTGAACAAGATCATCGGGCACATTGATGTTGAAGAAAGGGTCGACCGGTTGGCCTGCGGATTGCGGAACCGGGAATTCCACCTCGACAAATCCATGCCGGTCGATGAAGGCCGAAACCCGCCTGATATCCTCATCGACCAGAAAGTGCCGCAAGGCGTCCCGACAGTCCGTCGGCCACAGCGCGAAGGTCGGATGGCGCTTGCCGGCCGAGCAAGCAACGCCAATCGAACCAGGACGCTGATCGGTGGCTGTCGCCAGTCGTTCGACAAGATCCAGCGGCAGGAAGGGCGTGTCGCCGGCAGCGGTGACGACAGTCTTGCAAGCCGTGTTGGCGGCGGCCCATTCGAGGCCGGTCAGGATTCCGGCAAGCGGTCCGGCAAAGCCGGTCACAGTGTCGGCAAGCACTGGCAGCTCGTAGCGTGAGAAGCGTGTGGCGTCACCGTTGGCGCTGAGCGCCAGGGGGGCGACCTGCGGGCCAAGGCGCGACACGACCTGGTCAAGCACGCGACCCCTGCCAAGCGGCAACAGGCTCTTGTCGCCACCGCCCATTCGTCTTGATTGGCCGCCGGCCAGAATGATCCCTGCAACATCTCGCTTCATGCCACCGAGCCTGTACGCCAGCCGTCGGAAATCACAAGGGCCGACTAGATTCCGTCCGGGACCATGCTTGGCCCGGTGCTCTCGGCAACGATCTTACGCCGGCCGACGACCCGCTCGCGGTAGAGCGCATAGAGGCCGGAGCCGATGATGATCGTTGCGCCGACGATCATCGGCAGATCGGGAATGTCGGCGAAGACGAACAGGCCAAGCAGGATCGACCAGATCAGGGCCGTGTAGCGGAACGGCGCGATGAAGGAGATGTCGCCCGCCCGCATCGCCATGATGATGAACTGGTAGCCGATGAGCACCAGCACCGCGGCGAGCGCCAACAAGGCTGTGCTGTTTCCCGTCATCGGCGTCCAGCCCCCCATCGGCGCAAGCAACGCGGCTCCCAGGATTGTCATGGCAAACGCGGTGGCGGTCGACACCAGCAGCGTCGGAATGGCCTTGGGAATCCGCTTGGTGGCAAGATCGCGTACCGCACAACAGGCAACGCAGGCCAGCGCCACCAGCGAGTAGACGCTGAACCCCTCGAAACCTGGCCGCACGATAACCAGCACGCCGGCAAATCCGATGGCGATGGCCAGCCAGCGCCGCCAACCGACGCCCTCGTTGAAGACAAGTGCCGCGCCCATCGTCACCGCCAGCGGCAACGCCTGGAGGACAGCCGAGACACTGGCGATAGGCAAATGGGCGAGCGCGATCAGGAACGTCACCGTGCCGCCGGCTTCGCCGAGGACGCGCAGCGCCACCATTGGCTCGAGCATCGAGCGCAGCCGAACGAGGGCACCGCGCTGCCAGGCAAGTGAGCCGACGAACAGGGTGGCAAACGCTCCCCTGATCAGCATGACTTGCGCCATGTTCATCGATTGCGACGAGTATTTGGTAATGGCGTCGTTGAGGGTGAAGCCGGCCATCGCCACCACCATGAACAACGCGCCGCGAAGGTTTGGAGAAAGGGGCAAGATGACTACCGGCTCTGCTTTGCTTAAAGCCTGTAGCAGTCGGGCATGAAACAGCAACAGCAAAGGGCTGGGCCACAGGATTGTCCGGTGCCCAGAACATAGCCTGCCATGGTGGCGGACCTTATTTCTTCGGCGTCAGAATTTCGGTGCCGTTGCCTTCCTTGCCGGCGATCGTCCACAGGCCGTGCAGCGACCCGTCATCCTCGACCTTGTAGACGACAAGGCCGATGTCCTTGCCCATCACATAGCCGGCCGAGAAGGCGTCGTCATTGCGCATGCAGATACCGTCCGAAGACGAGCCGCCCGTCTCCCAATGGATCGCGCAGGTCGTCCCGCTGGTCAGCGTGATGGTGGCTTCGCCACCATAGGCCGAGCCGTCGAAATTGGTGCCGGCGACCGTATACGTGCCGCCGATCGACTGGGCCGCAGCGGGCAAGGTGGCGAGGCCAAGCAATGCGAACGAAAGAAGAAGTTTGCGCATGGTGTATTCCCCCGGAGCGAAAGACCGCTACGAGACGGAGGCTAAGCGCGAAAGCGCCACCGGTAAATCAGGCGAACATTCGCGTGCGGAGATTTGTCCACGGTGTGGCCGAAAATGCTCATGGTCCCTTGAGGCTGCCGGCGATGGCGCCGACCAGCGGATCGTATTTCGATTTCAGGGCCGGCGGGTAATCGATCCAGACCGTTCGGATGACGCCATCCCGGCCGAACAGACGTCGCTCGTAAAAGATCTTTCCATCCTTCAAGCCCGACAGCACCGCCCAGTCCTTGCCGGCCTTGCTGTAGGTGACCTTGTAGCCGGGTTCATCGCTGGTTTTCTCAGCCGCGACGAACCCCTTGGGCGTGTCTTTGTCGATGTTGAGGATCCCCGAGCAGATCAGGCTAGCGCCGTCGGCACTCAGCCATTCCTGTCCGTCGCCATTGTCCGGCTCGGGCTGGCGGTCGGTGAAGATGTCGTTGGGAAAGGTGCAGACGGTGCCGAAGCGCTCATTGGTGTAAGTGAATGGCGCGGCAATGGCGTTTGTCGCTGCAATTGTTGCGATAACCGCCAGAAATGACGAACGACTCAGCATATCCCGCCTCGAAGCCAATGACCCGGAGGCGATCCTGCATGAATTTCGCGCAAAGATCAGCCGCCGGTGACGCTCATGTGCCGCGAAACGGAGGGCCGGCTGGTGCGGCGGTCGATGATGAAGTCATGGCCCTTCGGCTTGCGGCCGATCGCCTCGTCGATGGCCTCGGCAACCAGCTCGTTGCCTTCGGACGCACGCAAGGGCGCGCGCAGGTCGGCGGCATCCTCCTGGCCGAGGCACATATAGAGCGTGCCGGTGCAGGTCAGCCGGACGCGGTTGCAGCTTTCGCAGAAATTATGCGTCATCGGCGTGATGAAGCCGAGCCGTCCGCCGGTCTCGGCGACATGCACGTAGCGGGCCGGGCCGCCGGTCTTGAAGGGAATGTCGGCCAGCGTGAACTGGCGTTCCAGCGACGCGCGCAGCAGCGACAACGGCAAGTACTGGTCGGTGCGGTCAGCGTCGATCTCGCCCATCGGCATGGTTTCGATGACCGTCAGGTCCATGCCGCGGCCATGCGCCCAACGCATCATGTCGGGCAGTTCGGCGTCGTTGAAATCGCGCAGCGCCACCGCGTTGAGCTTGACCTTCAGCCCGGCCGCAAGTGCTGCATCGATGCCTTGCATGACCTTGTCGAGATGGCCCCAGCGGGTGATCTTGTGGAACTTGTCGGCATCGAGCGTGTCGAGCGAGACGTTGATGCGCTTGACGCCGCAATCGGCGAGCTCGGCGGCGAA
Organism: Mesorhizobium sp. P2_C7; assembly: GCF_056404515.1. Classification (NCBI taxonomy): domain Bacteria; kingdom Pseudomonadati; phylum Pseudomonadota; class Alphaproteobacteria; order Hyphomicrobiales; family Phyllobacteriaceae; genus Mesorhizobium; species Mesorhizobium sp. P2_C7. The sequence continues at coordinate 142,746 of NZ_JBFUDW010000007.1, forward strand.
GCGCGACAGCTGCGAGCCGTTGGTGGTCAGCGTCAATTCTTCCAGCGCGCCGCTTTTGAGATGCCGCGACAGCTGGCGTACGAGGTGCATGATGTTCTTGCGAACCAGCGGCTCGCCGCCGGTGAGGCGCAACTTCCTGACGCCTTTTTCGATGAACACCGTGCACAGCCGGTCGAGTTCTTCCAGCGACAGCAGGTCCTTCTTCGGCAGGAAGGCCATGTCCTCGGCCATGCAATAGGTGCAGCGGAAGTCGCAGCGGTCGGTGACCGACACCCTGAGATAGCTGATGGTGCGCCCAAAAGGATCGATCATTTCCATGCTTCAAGCAATTCCCGTGGCCGTGAGCGGCATCGTTATATACCGCTATGTGATACGATCCGGCCTGCCATTCAAGATACCGCTTCTCGATCTTTGGTAACATTCCCTGGCCGACATCGCATGTCGGCTCACCTCAACGGCCTTTTCCCTTCCTGCGAAGCAGCGTAGGGAAGGGTGGATTGCCACGGGATCGAACATCATGACCGCACCCAGGGAACTCCGGGTCTCGAAAGACCGCAAACTGCTGTCGGTCACCTTTCCCGATCATCGGCCGTTCGAACTGCCGGCGGAGCTGTTGCGTGTTGCTTCGCCATCGGCCGAAGTGCAGGGCCATTCGCCGGATCAGCGGGTGACGGTCCCAGGTAAGCGCAATGTGGCGATCCTGAAGATCGAGCCGGTCGGCAACTACGCGGTGCGCATCACCTTCGATGATTTCCACGACACCGGCATCTTCACCTGGCATTACCTGCACACGCTCGGCCACGAAAAGGACGAGCGCTGGAATGCCTATCTCGCCGAGCTTGCTGAAAAGGGCTTGAGCCGGGACCGCTAGGCCGTCGCTGTCGTCAAAACGTCATCGATGTGGGGTAGCGCCGGCAAAGGTTTGGAGACGAGGAAGATGTCGGTCATCACCACGGTCGAGCAGCTCGAGGCGCTCTATGGCGTTCCTGGCGAAGCCTCGTTGGTCAAGGAACTCGACCACGTCATTCCTGAATACGCCGCCTTCATCGAGGCCTCACCGTTCGTTGCGCTGGCAACCAGCGGACCAGAGGGCCTGGACTGTTCGCCGCGCGGCGATCTCGCCGGTTTCGTGCGCATCGTTGATCCGAAAACGCTGATGATGCCGGACCGTCGCGGCAACAACCGCGCCGATTCGCTGAAAAACATCATCCGCGACCCGCGCGTCGGTCTTTTGTTTCTCGTGCCGGGCTCCGGCACGACGCTGCGCATCAACGGTCGGGCCCATATCACGACGGATACAGCGCTGTGCGCGTCGTTCACCGTGGACGGCAAAGCGGCGCGCTCGGTCACTGTCGTCGATATCGATACGGTCTACTTCCAATGCGCCCGCGCCATTGTCCGCTCCGAGCTGTGGAACCCGGCAAGGCATGTCGACCCGAAGTCGCTGCCGACGCCCGGACAGATCCTGGAAATCACCAGCCGCAGGAACATCGACGGCGAGACCTACGACAAGGAATGGCCGGAGCGGGCGAAGAAGACGATGTGGTAGGTTTCGGGGCTGAAAGGGCTAGAGCATGATGCCGAAAAGTGTGAAGCGGTTTTCGGACGACATCATGCTCTATATCTTTGATTTAGAGGCGGATTCAGATTTCAGGTCGATCCGACCTGAAATCATCCGGCTCTAGGCGTCTTTCAGCACATCATAGATCTTGCGCATCTGCTCGCCGATCATGTCGCATTGTTCCGGTGTCGACTGGCTCATCGCCTTCTCGATCAGCGCCATGTGCACTTTCAGCGCCTGCATCAGCAGCGCCTCGCCGGCTTCGGTCAGTGCAAGCCGCAGGATGCGCTTGTCCTTCTCGTCGCCTTCGCGGCGCAGCAGGCCACGCGCCTCCAGCTGCGGCAGGAGCATTGTGATGTTGGAGCGGCCGACGAGCAGCTTGCGGGCAAGGTCGTGCTGCGACATGCCGGGGTGGCGATAGAGGTTCATCAGCACGTCGAGCTGCGCCGGCTTCAGGTCGAGCGGCGCCAGTTTCGTCGCCAGCGTGCGTTCAAGCACATGGCAGGCGCGCGCCACCGCGACCCAGTTGCGAAAACGCGGGTTGTCCCAAGGTAACTCTTGTTTATTGTTCATCTTTGAACTATTATGTTCATGCTTGAACGTATGGATGGATTCTCACTATGGCATCAATCGGGCTGAAGGTCATCCGGCGGGTGTTTGGTGCGGCTGAGCGTATTGCGCCGCGCCTGACCGGACGCGCGGCTTTCGAATTGTTCTGCCGCACGCCGAATGTGAAGGCGCTCAGCGATGGCGAGCGCCGCGCCGTGGACCGTGCGGCCGCGTTCATGACCGAGGCACGCCATCACCGGCTGAAGACCGCGACCGGCTGCGTCATGGTGCACGAATTCCGGCCGGAGCCGGGCAGGGCGGCCGCCGGCACAGTGCTTGTCGTGCATGGCTGGCGTTCTCGCACCGAATATATGCGTGCGCTGATCGAAGGCTATCGCGCGGCCGGCTACAGGGTGGTTTCGCTTGACCTGCCTGGCCACGGCCAGTCGCAGGGCCGACGGCTGAACATGGTCAATGCCGTGGATGCGGTTCGGGTCGCCGGCCAATGGTTCGGCCCATTCGTGGCTGTTGTCGGCCATTCCTTCGGTGGCGCCGTCGCCGCCAATGCCCTCGCCGGTTCGGTCAAGAACATCCCGCCGCTGGTGGCCGGACGCCTGGGGCTGATCGCGGCGCCCAGTTCCCTGCCGGCGATCTTTGCCGACTTCAGCCGCATGCTCAATGTCGGACCTCGCTCGCAGGCCGCCATGGCGGACCGTGTCGAACATCTTTCCGGCCGGCCGCTGCACGAATTCACCGGCGACCGCCAGCTCGCCGATGCGCCGGTGCCGACCCTGGTCATCCACGCACCGGACGACCGTGAAGTTCCGGCCGACCATGCAACACGCTATGCCGGCGCCGGCGGCCATGTGCGGCTCTACTGGGCCGACGGGCTCGGCCACCGCCGTATCCTTGCCGACAAGGGCGTGGTGGGACGCGCGGTCGGTTTCGTCGGCGAGCATCGCGAGCCGTCGCTGCTGCACTGAACGGTGATCGAGGCTATTTCTTCTTCCCGCCGGGCTCGACCGGCAGTCCGGCCGCCTTCCAGGCGGTGTAGCCGCCAAGGATGTGCTTGACCGGCGATAGCCCCATGTCCTGCGCCGTCTTGGTGGCCAGCGCCGAGCGCCAGCCGCCGGCGCAGAAGAAGACGAAGCTCTTCCCCGAGGCGAAGAACGGCTTGTGATAGGGGCTTTCGGGGTCGATCCAGAATTCCAGCATGCCGCGGGTGACATGCTTGGCGCCGGGAATCCTGCCGTCGCGTTCGACCTCGCGCGGATCGCGCAGGTCGACGAAGATGGTGTCTTCATCGTCAAGCAGCCCGGCCGCTTCCTCCGGCGACACCACCTCGATCTCGGCATTCGCCTCATCCAGCAGTTCGCGATACCCTTTTTTCACAGGCTTGTCCTCCCGACCGGCTGGCTGTCTGGATTTGCAGCACAATGGCCGGCGTTTGTCACGCTCTGTCCGTGCTGGCCATCGTCTGCCACGCCGCCATCGCGCCGGCCACGGTTGCCAGAAGCGCCGAATGCGAGGCGCCGTCGCGAGCCTGGATCGACATGCCGTGCTGGACTGTAGCGTAGAAAGTGGCGGCAGCGCTGCAGTCGAAGCTCGCAGGCAGTTCGCCTTCGGCAACGCCGCGTTCGAGACGTGTGCGCAGGGCGGCGTGATTCTCGGCGCGACGACGGCGCAGATCGTCGCAGATGGCGCCGCGGCTGGAGTCCTGGTGCAAAGCGCCGAGCGTTATCAGGCAGCCCTGCGGGCGATCGGTCTGCGCGTAGGCTTTCGCCGTCAGGCACAGAAATTGTTCGATCGCCTGACGCGCGGTCGGCGCTTCCTCGAGCGCCAGCCAGATGTCGGAACCCTCGGTGCGCGAATAGAAATCGGTCGCCTCGAGGAACAGCGCCTCCTTGCTGCCGAAGGCGGCGTAGAGGCTGGGCGAGTTGATGCCCATGGCGGCGGTCAGCTCACTCATCGATGCGCCTTCGTAACCACGAGCCCAAAAAACCTCCATTGCGCGGTGCAGGGCTGCGGTTCGATCGAAGGTGCGGGGGCGGCCTCGTTCCGACATGACGCTCTTTTCTGTGTTGATCGATACATAATTCAGTTGACGCGGCCCGGCAAGGCTGACAGATATTTATGTATCGATCATTACAAAAAGGAGAAACAAATGTCATCCAACAGCTTGAACGGCAAGGCCGCGGTCGTCACCGGCGGCAGTCGCGGCATCGGTGCGGCGATCGCACGACGGCTTGCCGCCGAGGGCGCCAGCGTCGCGCTGACCTATGTGCATGGCGAGGAGCAGGCCCGCTCGGTCGTTGCCGAGATAGAGGCCAAGGGCGGCCGCGCCATCGCCATCAAGGCCGACAACCGCGATGCGGTGGCCATAGACAAGGCCGTCGATGACGCCGTGGCCGTATTCGGCCGGCTCGACATCCTGGTCAACAGCGCCGGCATCTGGCGTGCCGCACCCATCGATACCCTGTCCCTCGCCGATTTCGACGAGACCATGTCGGTCAATCTCAGGGCCCCGTTCATCGCCTCGAAGGCGGCGGCAGTGCATATGGGCGAGGGCGGCAGGATCATCTCTATCGGCAGCAATCTTGCCGAGCGGGTGACCGACACCAGTCTTGGCGCCTATTCGGCCAGCAAGGCGGCGCTCGTCGGCCTGACCAAGGCCTTGGCGCGCGACCTCGGCCCGCGCGGCATCACCGCCAATGTCGTCCACCCCGGTTCGACCGACACCGACATGAATCCGGCCGATGGCCCGCACGCCGAACACCAGCGCCAGAAGATGGCAACGCCGCGCTTTGGCAAAGCCGAGGACATTGCCGGCATGGTCGCTTGGCTCGCCGGACCGGAAGGCCGATTCGTCACCGGCGCGGCGTTGACCATCGACGGTGGCGCCAACGCCTGATCCCCGGAGGATTTCCCTCGGCCGGAGCGGAGACACCCCGCTTCGGCCGTCACGATGTTGTGAAACCGTTCTGCAACAAGCCTTCCAAAATTTATGGAAGCTTAACGAAATCAGTATGAATCAGTATAGTCGCGCCTTACATCCGCCATGCGGTGAGCGAGATCGTCTTAACGGTGCGGAACGGGAACCGGGTACAACCGGGCGGGTGATTCATGAAATTCCTCCGAAACAAAGCAACAGTGATGCCGCTGGTGGCGATCTCGGCAACGCTGGCCTTCGGTGTGCCACAGGCAGGCGCGCAAGGGCTCTTCGACATGCTTTTCGGAGGTGGCGTCAGGCACGAGCCGCAAGGTGAGTTTCCACCCGCGCCGCCCAAGCACAAGCCGAAAGTGCCGGGTGGTGGCGGCGTAAAAATCAGCAGCCCGTCCTACTACACCTACAAGGCCGATCGGCTGGTGCGCATCGACTTTTCCGCGCTGGCCGTAGCACCAATGCCGGCGGCTCCGCAGGACGCCGCTTTCGTGCCTTCGGCCACGGGGGCTGCCTTCCACGACGCGATTGCCGGCTTGAGCGACTACGAACTCTATGCCGAGCCCGATATCGCCAAGGCGCTGATCGCCTACTACTCGGCCAATCCGGATTTCATCTGGGTCACCGGCACGGGCCTCAACAGCCGCGCGCAGGATGCGGTGCGGGTGCTGGGCGAGGCAGCGAGCTACGGCCTCGAGCCGGCCGACTACACGGTCAACGTGCCCGCCGCCAGCGCCTCGCCGGCCGACGCCAATGCACAGCTGAAAGAGCTCGTCCGCTTTGAGATGGCGCTGTCGGCACGCGTGCTGCGCTATGCCCATGATGCCCAGAATGGCCGCGTCGAGCCCAACCGCATGACCGGCTACTATGATTTCCCGGCCAAGCCGCTCGACTTGCAAGGCGTGCTGAAAACACTGGCGCATACCCAGGAAGTGCGCACCTATCTCGAATCTCGGCATCCTCAGAATGCGGAATACCAGGCGTTGCGCGTCGAACTGGAAGCCCTGCAGGCCAGCGCCGAGAACGAGATCGTCGTCGACCCCAAGCTGTTGCTGAAGCCGGGCGAAACCAGTCCCGAACTGCCGAAGCTGCTGACCCTGATCGCCCGCAATCTCGATGACGAGATGGGTGGCGCCTATGGCGAGACCCTGGCGAGGCTGGCCACCAGCGAAGTCTATGTCCCGGAACTGGTTCCGGTGATCGAAGCCGTGCAGAAGAAAGCCGGCATGAAGGGCGACGGCGTCATCGGACCGCGCACCGTCGCGACGCTGGCCGGAACGTCCAAGGCCGACAGGTTGCTGAAGGTTGAGGTGGCGCTGGAGGAACTGCGCTGGCTGCCTTCCGATCTCGGCAGCCCGCGTGTCTTCATCAACCAGCCGGCCTTCACCGCGAGCTACATCGACAATGGCGAGGAAAAGCTGAAGACGCGTGTCGTTGTCGGCCGGACCACCAACCAGACCGCCTTCTTCTACAACCAGATCAAGCAGGTCGACTTCCATCCCTATTGGGGCGTGCCGCAGTCGATCATCGTCAACGAGATGCTGCCCCGGCTGCGCAGCGATCCCGGCTATCTCGACCGGGCGGGCTACGAGGTCACCGATTCGCGCGGCAAGCGCATCCCTTCGTCGGCGGTCGACTGGGGCGCGTATGGCGCCAACATTCCCTACAGCGTGCGCCAGCAGCCGAGCGAGGCCAATGCGCTCGGCGAACTGAAGATCCTGTTCCCCAACAAGCACGCAATCTACATGCACGACACGCCGCAGAAATCGTTCTTCAACCAGGACATGCGTGCGCTCAGCCATGGCTGCGTGCGCCTGCAGGATCCGCGCGGCATGGCGGCCGCCGTGCTCGGCATCTCGGTCGACGATATCGCCGAGAAGCTGAAGCACGGACATTCGACCGAGGATGTGACGCGCAAGATCCCGGTCTATGTCGCCTATTTCACTGCCTGGCCGGATATGTCCGGCAAGGTCGAATATTTCGGCGACGTCTACGATCGCGACACGCGGCTGAAGCAGGCCTTGGACGCCACCGAGGCGGTGCGCTCGCCGTCGAGTTGAGCAACGGCCGTTTTCGACTTCTAGAGCGTGTCGGCTGAAACAGTTTCAGCCGAGCTCAAACAGGGGGCGCCGGAAACCCGCGTCGCGTCCGGCGATCAGCCAGTACACCAATCCGGCGACAAGGCCGGCAGCGGCGATGATGCCGATGTCGGCCCAGCGCTCGGGGTCCATGTCTTCCGCTGAACTTGGCCAGATCAGGAAGAAACCGCCGGCGGCGGCCGCGGCGCCGAAAACCATGTGCAGCAGGAAATTGCGCAACGAGAAGAGTTCGGCAATCAGCGCGAAGATGAGCGTCTGCAGTGCGGTCACCACAATGGTCAGGAAATAGACGAACATGCCGAGCGGCGGAACCACAAGGACGGCGATCGGCGAGACGCCCATGACGTCGAAATAGGCGGGCGCGTTGGGTAGGGAACTGAGCGCGGCGTAGATCGCCACGACAGCGATCAAGCCGACCAGCACCGATACGAGGTAGCCGGCCAACATCATCAGTATGCGCTTCAGCACGTGCTTCGCCGTCGCCATGCCCATCCCCCATGCGGCGCCTATGGGCCGCAGTCAGCCATCAAAGCGAGACTGACGCAAGGGGAGGGGAAGAGGCGCCTCTCCGCCAAGATTCCGGAAGCGGCAATTCAGGCGCCGCCGCACATATGCTCCGAGTCCGGCAGTGCCCATGATGCTTTGATGGCGAGATCGATGCCGTAGTAGACGCGGCCGCGCTCATCGTGCTTGGGGCAGTCCCTGGGAATCGAGATCAGGCACATGACGGCCGCGTCGCCGACCTTCGAGGCGGCCAGGCCAGGGTCGCGATCGTAGGAGACGGCGCCGCCGTCATTGGTGAATGTCGCGGCGCTGCCGCCATCCGGGTTGGCCGTTTCCAGCGGATCGTCGCCAAGCCGCGTGGTCAGCGTCTTGATATGGGTGGAGGCGCATTGGCCGATTGCCGAGGGTAGCGGCTGGTCGGTCTCTTTCGGGTTTCGCGCCGCGGCTTCCAGCGCCTTCTTGCCGACCAGCGCGATGTTGTAGTCCTGCACCCATTGCGGCGCGGCGCCATAGGTTTGCAGCGCGTTGTTCAGCGCGCTGACGATGCAGGCGGTGTCGTTCTTGCAGGCATTGCGGTCGGCATTCAACCCGCGGGCGATCTTGCGCTTGTCGCCGCCGAACGCCGGCTCGAAATCCTTGAACGCCTTGGCGACCAACAGGTCGATGGCCGACAGCTGCGGATCGGCGCAGATCGCCTTTTCCGCCGGCAGGCTTGCCTTGGCGCAGTCGAAGGATGGGCCATCGGCCCGCGCCGGAGCGGCCCCAAGGATGCCGCCGGCCAGGATGATGGCCAGCACGGCCAGACGACGGGTTAGAACGGAAGATCGCATGATTGCCCCCAAGCCACGATTGCCCAAGGCGCGGCCCACACCCTGGCATGCATGTCATACCTCAAGAATGGACAATTTTGGGCGAGGCCAGGGCAAAAGCCCAGACCAATGACAGGTTCGACTTGAGGCGAAGACCACCAATTGTCGAAGTCGGCGCCGCCCCTCATTGCCCTGCCGGGCATTTCTCCCCGTAGAACGGGGAGAAAGAGGCCGGCCGCACCGCTGGCGCTTTTTCTGCAACGCTAGAGATTGGCGAAATCGGCGATGAAGGCGTCCCTCGCCCCGTCACTATACGGGGAGAGGATGTCGGCAGGCAGGTGAGGGGCGGCGCCAGCGCGAGGAAAGGCCAATAGAACTAAATTCAAGGCTCCTGCCGACGCACTCTATTTGGGCTCGGCGGTCACGGGATCGTAGGTGATTTCGACCTTGGCCTTGTCGGACGTATAGTAGGTGACGACGTAGGCGCCGCTGTCCCAGTCGACTTCCTTCACATAGCGAAAGCCGTCGCGCTTCTCGACCTTGGCGAGGATCTCCGACAGTTTCTTGGCGTTGGGCGGCGGCAACAGGGGCTCGTCCGCGGCAAAGGCCGGCCCGCCGGCGAGAAGAACGGCGACGCTTGTCGCCAGCAGAAATCTGGACATGGCTTTCCCTCAAGTTCTCGTCGGACAGAAACTCGCTGCCATGCCGGTTTGTTCCGCAGCTGAAGTGCGTGGCGATTGAGTTCACCGATTGCAGGTTTCGGAAGAAGAACCCCATGCGCCAAAAAAACCACGATGCGCCGCTTCAGTATTCATGGCCAAATGACGTTGGCGGTTCATTGGGGGTCTACATGTGCACGCGTCACATGGTCTTGCTTGCACTGTCGGTGCTTTCCATCCCGGCCGTTTCCATGCCCGTGCAGAAAGCCCAAGCGCTGGAACCTGAACGCTACACGGTCTATTGCGCCGACGACCGCATCGAGGTTTCGTTCTGGTATCTCGAACAGATGAAGGTGCGGAACGGCTCCGACGTCTGTCAGTTCCAGAGCTATACGAGCTACAGCAGCGCCCTGAATTTCGCCCAGAAGAATTTTGGCGGCGAAGGGGCGGACTGCAGCTGCTAGCTCTATTGCATTGGATTGCGATGTTGAGGAAAGCAGGCCCGGGTGGCGGCCCTAGCCTTGGTCCTCATAGGCTGCGAGTGCCTTGGCGACGCCGGCAATGAGGTGTTCAGCATCACTCGCGTGTTCAAAGGCGATTCCGGTTTGCGCAAACTCAAGCGGCGAGTAATCAGGCGCCATCCGCTTGACCTCTGCCATAATGCGCTGAGCTTCCTTCAGTTCGCCGAGTTGAGCGTGACACCCCGCCAGCCTTGCCAGTCGCCAGGGGGTCCTCGGGGGGACCTTGGACATGCTGACAAGCGCTGCCTTGTAATCTCCAGCTGAGTATTGGGCGATGGCGCGATCATAGTGGTACCAATCAGGATGGATCGGGTTGATCCGTATCGCACTGTCAATCGCCGCGAGTGCTTCAAGCGGCCTGCCTCTCATCGTGAGCAAGTAGCCCATTTGCGCAATCGTATCGGCGTCATATGGATTGAGGTCGAACGCGCGTTGAAGGTGATGTTCGGCCGCTTCGAACCGACGGGCAGAGATCAGGGCCTGGGCAAGCACGCGATGGCAGCGTGGCTCTTCGGGCGCCAGGGTCACCGCACACTCCGCACGGTCGATCAATGAAGCAAGCAACGCCGAGGATGCCTCGGCATAGCCACCGATAATGAGATCGGCGAGCGCGGTGTAGGAGTGCGCCAAAGCATAGGTCGGGTCCTTGTCGACCGCAGCCTGAAAGAGATCGCGCGCGGCCTGATTGTCGTCATCGCCATATCCGCGCAGCCGGGCCAGTCCACGCAGGACAAGCTCATATGCGGCCAGGCTATCGGGAGGCTTCGGAGTTGCCTGCTTGATACCCGCGTCGTCAAGCCGAGCGACCAGCCGGTTCACCACACGGCTGGCGATTTCTTCCTGCATTTCGAAGATCTGGCCGCCAGAAGCAGAAAACGTATCGCTCCAGAGGACTTCACCCGTCGAAGCGGTCATGAGACTAACGGTGACCCGCATGCCGTCTGCGCGGGTCGTCGCCCTGCCGCGGACCAGATAGGTTGCGCCGAGCCTGTCGCCAACGGCACGCCAATCGGAAGCGGAATCCGAGACAAATGCAAATCCGGAATTGCGCGCCAGCACAACGACCGTTCCGAAGCGAGCCAACGCATTGACAATGTCCTCGGCGAAACCGTCGACCAAAGGGGAGTCGTCCGGCGCACCTTCATTGCTGAAGCGCAGTACCGCAACGCTCGGCTGTCCAGAGCGCTCTTGTCTTGGCGTATCGGGAAGAGAGAGGACGTAGCCGCGTTTGGCAACCGTGCGGATAATGGTTTGGCTTTCGTCCTGCAGCGCCTTTCGCAACTCCCTGACCGCCTGCGTCAGTGAGTCCTCGGTCACGAACACATCGGGCCATACCGCTGACATCAGTTCAGACTTGGTCGCGACACGCCCGACATTCCTGCTGAGGTAAGTTAGCAGATCAAACGCCTTGCAGCGCAGAGCAACGGGTTTCCCATCGCGGACAAGCAGCCCACGGGCAAGATCAAGCTCGCAACTGCCAAGTGCCAGTATGGGCCCACCGCTTTCTTGCGACATTGAATGCCGATCTGACCAGCTCGACCAAACGCAGCCTGATTGGGGTCTCAATCGGCTCGGACGTCAAGGGATCAGAGGAATTTGACCTGTCTTCACCTTGGCTGGAAGTCATCCGCCTCTCCACGGCGATGATCTCCAGCATTTCGAACATTGTTCCAGGCATGGGCGCACAAGGGGACCCAACCATGACGCTGGACGCAAATTCCAGCAGTTCCTGCCGGGCGGCTTGGCGCATGTTCTCATTCAGCGACATGTTCGACCTCATCCGGTTCGTTCTTCAGAACAATGCAGCCTAGGAACGGCCGCGTACCGGAAGATTTCTGAAATTCTGCTGAATCTCTCCCCTTGACGCGCTTGCGGTCGGGGGAGGCCGCCCGCTTAACTTACGCGGCGCGCCGTTGAGCGGGGTGGAGACCTGAACGCGTTCGACGAGGGTCGACGGCGGTCACGATGCTGTGGTGGTGATCGCAATAGACGCGATCCGGCGAAGTTGGCCCAGCACAAAAACGGTAACCGCCGGGTACTGACGCGTCTTCGCTCACCGGGAAGCGGCACTGATAGACGCCTAGCTGAATGAGGGGGACGTCTCTCGAAGTTGGTCTGGTATTTTCAGGCATGATTTTCAGGTTCCTAGTTCATGGCCATCTCCGGCTGACGGCCGCAATGCGCCGCGTCAGGGCGAGCTTCTCTCGTTTTGGAGGGCTGTGGATCACCATATGGTGTTGGTTGCAGCATCAATGAAGCCCGAGGCCCTGCTTTCGGAAGCCAGTTGTTGCGACTTAAGGCCACACTTACCGCTAGCGTGTGGTTGACAGCGCGAAGGCATCCGGCGGGCGATGTTGTCGCCCCCGGGTTAATCGGCAGGCGGGGTGAGGGGTGCCTTGTGGCCCCCAAGCGCGCGGCGCTTTCGGTTTTCAGGGCCCTCAACCGGCCAGCCCCGGGAGGGCGATCTGCGGGTGCGAAAACATTTTGTCAGCAGACAGGATGGTCGCGTCCCAGAGCATCTCTCCGAACCGTTGCGCCGGTGCTATAGTGTGCCCGCATGATCAGACAGCAGGGATATGAGGCATGCCCGAAGTCACCCGCCGTACACTTCTCGCGTTCGCCGCCGTGGCCTCGGTCGTTGAACCGACGCTTGCTGAAGGGGAAGGCGCCTCGCCCGAATTGCGGTCGCTGATCGGAGCCCATGAAGCCACCTATGCCGGGCTTTACAGGGTTGTTCATCAAGCGGGCAGTAGCAGCCACGAACGCAAGAGGGCCGACCGGATTGAACAGGACGCATTGCTGGCCATCTGCGCCTATCCTGCGATCAGCCGAGGCGACCGACGGGCTAAGGCCGAGTACCTGTTGGCCGCTGAGGCTCGGGGCGAACTCGACCTGGAAGAGCACATACAGGCCATCCTGCACTCGATGAAGCGCTGATCGCGGGCTCGACGCCATTGTCTTTCCGCGCCGGCGCGGGGTTGGTCGCTCATACTGGAATTCCCACCGCACTCAGCCCGTCGTCGAAGCGACTCCCCAAGCGTGGCAACCCCGGCTCGAACCAACGGTTTGCATAACACCTGCTATCCCGTGCAGCCGATGTCCGCAACTGCGCCGCGACTGACCAATATGCGAAGCGACCGACATCACGGTGCCGGGTGTTCGGGCTCCAAACTGAAGTTGGCGCACGCCCTTGACGTACGGCGGAGGCGTTCCCATATGCGTTTTGGCGCACTGCGCGCCGAAATGAGCAATCAGCTAATCGCAAGCGAAAATCAGCAAAATCATCCAAGCGCACAAATCAGCAAAAATCAAATCCAGCTAAACCGATCAAAAATAAGCAAATCAGCACGCGCAAAACACACAGCACCCAATCAGCGAAAAATTATCAGCTCAGCAAAACTCAAAATCAAATCACATTTCAAACGCCGCAACTGACAGTGGCGTGGCCACGCCCATCGGTTGCACCAAAACCTGAATTGGATTTCGAAATCTCGACATTAACCCCCATTGGGTACTGTCGGCGCCTGCAGACCCGGAAACGCCAAGAGAATGGTTATCCGCGTCAAAATTGAACTCAAGCTGGAACTAAAGACGGTCCTCAAGATCGTCGTTTTCCTGATCGGCTACTTCGGTAGTTAAATGGAGGGGCATCGCGAGGTGCCCCTTTCCGTTTCCAATATCGGTCACCGACTGCCGCGTGGTTTAGCCCGCCGCTCCAGCCCGGCCGGAAGCTTGCCGGTCCACAGATAGACCTTGTGGTTGCCATGTCCGCTTGCGTTTGGGGCCTCGGAAGCCCTTGGGGTCGAAGGCATCAGCAAACAGCACACCGTCTTGCCGCATCCGCATGATGGTCTTGGTGGGCGAGCTATCGCCCACGTTGGCTATTTCCCGGTTCGTGATGTGAACTTGCCACACCAGCAGCCAGATAGCGCGGGTTTTGCGCCGGTTCTGGTGCTTGGTCGGCGGCTTTGGTGTCGGATGCTTGCCTCACACCGGCCCGGCTATTGAAGCCGCCAACGTGACCGCTCGACTTTACGACCTCGTCCACCCCTCCCGGGTGCGCTGGCCCTGCTTCAGCCTGATGCACCGCTACTCGAAATCCTTGATAGGGCTCTCGCCGCCCACCGCGATCCCAACGGGGAGGTGGCGTGATGGGGACGCCGCTTATCGGTATCGTCTTGGTGCATTTCCTGACCAGCGATGACATGGACGCTTTCATCTGGCGGATTGGGCGCGGACATCGAGGCTTCAACGCCGCGAAGTTTGCTCTGCGCAAATCTGGCTGGCGCACTTGGCGGGATGAGGTAAAGCTCAGGAGATCGGCAGAGGTAAAGAAAAAAGGCCCCGGTTTAATCCGGGGCCCTTGATTGGTGCGGGCAGACGGAGTTTCACCGCCCAACGGTTCTCCCGTCTCATGATTTCTGGGAATAGCTCACCATCTGGATGATCGCGTGACTGCCCACTCTCTAACCCGCAGAACCGCGAGAGCGTTGAAGCCAATTTTCAGTGCTGTTTTCATTTGCCTCTCCAAATTTGCATTAGGGGTTGGAAACCAGAGAATGCAAGGCCAGAGAATGAGCAGCCACGTTACGACATCTTCGATGGAAATACCCAGAGTCACGAGTGCCGAGCTCTGAATTCATCGCTGCTGATGTAAGGAGGCGATGTCCAATCTGCAAGTTTATCAGCACCCGCGCTTCGCGCCCCCACCCCGGCCACACCCAAAAAGGGCGCCGCAGTGGAGCACCTGGGAGCGTCGAGTTCATCCGGCCAAGATTCTGCACTAGGCCGAGGTCTTTTTGATTTACGCGCCAGTTACACGCCGATGCCGATTTTCAGAGATTTGCGTAGGCGCCAATTCATCCAACGTTTCTTAAGTAGTTGGATGGTGGACGATGCAGGGACTGAACCTGCGACCCCACCCGTGTGAAGGTGAGAACTCGCATTTCTGCGGTTTACTGCAACATCTGCTATCCGTGCACCCGCTCAGCGCACTGCGCCGCTACTGACCAATATGCGACGCGACCGACATCATCGCCTCAGAGTTCGGGTGGGCGCCCAAGCCGCCATCGAAAACTTCGGAGAACGTCCAGCGAACGACGCCGTTGCGGTCGAGCAGGAACTGACCGGTGAGCTGGCCCACGCCGGTCGCCATCATTTGCTGGTCCGCTTCAGTGATATCGTAATTGTCTTTTTTGTTCAGATATTCGAGCGTGGCAAACGGATCCATCGGCTCAGGCATTTCGCCCGGCACGTTGAGCCGCATCGCCTTCACATCGCTCATCGAGACCTTGTGCGGCAATGCGCTCTCGCCCTCGGTTATTTGCATATTGGGCAATCCAAAGGCGCGGTGTGAAACGCGCTCCGGATCGGATGCAGCAAGCAAACCAACCATCGGATGGTACCGGAGATAAAGGCGCGCCCGCTCGATGGGCGTGTTCACCACCGTGAGGCTTTCGATGCCCTTTGCGTTAAGGGCTGGTGTGAGCAGCGAAACCGTCGCGATATGACGCCTGCAAAACGGACAATGCAGACCTCGATACAGCCCAACCAACACTGGCTTCTCGCCGCGGAAATCGTCGATAGCTATCTTGCCCTCGCGAGTAATTGCGTCGAGTACGAAATTGGGCGCTCGTTCGCCCAGTTGCAGAGGGCCTACGTCGGCGCGGTCAGACATGCTTGATCCTCCTCGCGGCTCAATCCAGTGACGAAAGCGCGGCGGTACTTCCGGCTCCAGCCGGTGTTCGGCACACACGTCCTGAGCCTGCTGAAATTGCAATGTAGCACAGAGATGGGCGGACGTTGAGGCGCTACCTAAGGCTACGCCTTGGGGAGCCGCTCCTGGCGCGCAGAAGCAAACGGCTGGCAATCAAGGAATCGATTACAGGTTGGAGCCTACCAACGAGGGGAGCATTTCGGGCCTTCGGGACGGAATACCGCCGTGAAAGAGGCGAAGCCAGCTGCTCAGTTCCCGACGCCGGTGTCGAAAACAATCGTCGAATTGGTGGCGACATAGCGGCGAAACGAAAAAGGCTTAGATCGACGATTTTGGCCAACAAATTAGTAAGCTGCTGGCTTTTTTAGGGATTTTGGTGGGCGATGCAGGGATTGAACCTGCGACCCCACCCGTGTGAAGGGTGTGCTCTCCCGCTGAGCTAATCGCCCGCTCGTTGCCCGAAGGCCAAGCGAGCCGCGATATAAGGGAGGCAGGTGCGGGAAGTCAAGGCGGTGTCAGGCGTTCCGGCAGGGATCGGATTGTTGTCCTGTGGACCCGCCTCCGACGTGACGCCGGCTGCTTTCTGGTCAGTTCCCCGCGGCGACGATCAGCCTTTGCGCCAGATCGAGCGTCAGCGCGTCGAAATGCGAGATCACCGCCGAGGGTTCGAATTCGCGCACATGGCGGTCGGTGTAGCCGAAATCGACCGCCACCACTGGAATGCCGGCGGCCTTGGCGGTGTCGATGTCGGTCTGCGAATCGCCGACCATCACGGCGTGGTGCGGATCGCCGCCAGCCAGTTTGATGGTTTCGATCAGATGACGCGGGTCGGGCTTGCGGAACGCGAACGTGTCCTGCCCGGCGATTGCGGCGAAATGCTTCGTCAGGCCGAGCGCCTCGATCAGCGCCAGCGAGTTGGCTTCGTATTTGTTGGTGCAGATGGCCAGCAGATAGCCGGCGTTCTCGAAGCGGGCGATGGCCTCGACGACGCCGGGGTAGGGGCGCGATTTGCCGGGGATGTTGAGGGTGTAGTGGTCGAGGAAGAGTTTCAGCAGCCGGTCGTGCTCCTCGACGTCAAGCGACCGCTGCTGGGCGGCATGGGCCCGCTCGATCATCACGCGGCCGCCGTGACCGACAAAGCGCCTGAAGCCGGCCTCATCGACCGCCGCGATGTGGCTGGCGGCAAGGCTGTGGTTCAGGCTGTCGAGCAGGTCCGGCGCTGTATCGACCAGCGTACCGTCGAGGTCGAACACGATGATCGGGCGAGTCATGGTCAGTCCTGGGCCAAGTTCAAGCAAGTGGCAGGCGATAGCGGCTGCGGCGCGTCAAGGCAAGCGGGATGGGGCAAGCGGGGCGGGGCGGTCTGGCAAGCAAGCCCCGCCGGACCGGGTATTTCGTGGCTTGCCGTCGGACATGAAAAACCCGCCATGGCGGCGGGTCGTTGGCGCAAATCAGCACCATGGACAATTATGTAGCATAGCTGCCATCAGCAGGTCAAGAAAAAATTCCTATCGGAGTTGCCGGACACATTGCCCCTGACCGCGCGTTGCCAGAACAGCCATGTTGCTCGTCGCCAGGGCGTACGCCGCTGCCAAAGGCTTTGACCCGACCGGCAAAAATGCTAGGAGCCCAGCAGCGAATTTCCGGGGCAGCAAGCGGCATGGATGCAAGACAGTTGAAGGTCGAAGCCGCGCGGGCAGCGCTCGCCTATGTGAGCGACGGCATGCGGCTCGGCATCGGCACCGGCACCACCGCCGAAGAGTTCGTGCGGCTGCTTGCCGAGAAGGTCGCCACCGGCATGACCGTCATCGGCGTGCCGACTTCGGAGCGCACCGCGTCGCTCTGCCGCGAGCTTGGCGTGCCGTTGTCGACGCTGGAGGAAACGCCGCAGCTCGATCTCACAGTCGATGGCGCCGACGAGGTCGATCCGGCGCTGACCCTGATCAAGGGCGGCGGCGGCGCGCTGCTGCGCGAGAAGATCGTTGCCGCGGCTTCCCAGCGCATGATCGTCATTGCCGACCAGTCGAAGATGGTCGGGACGCTCGGCCGTTTTCCACTGCCGATCGAAGTCAATCGGTTTGGCCTGCGCGCAACCGAAATCGCGATCGGCGCGGCGGCTGAAAAGCTCGGCCTTTCCGGCCCGGTCACATTGAGGATGACGGGCGGCCAGGCTTTTGTTACAGACGGCGGCCATTTTATCCTCGATGCATCTTTTGGCCGCATTCCGGATACAAGAGCGCTTTCGAATGCTCTCCACGCCATTCCGGGCGTGGTCGAGCATGGTCTTTTCATCGGGCTGGCGTCAGCGGCCATCATCGCCGGCGGCGACGGTATCCAAACTGTCCATGCCGCCCGAAAACCAGGGAGTTCTACCGATCATGATGTTGCATAACCGGGTTCGCAGCCTTTGCGCCGTTCTGGCGGCTACGGCCGTTTTCGCCTTCTCTTCGCCGGCGTTTTCGCAAGAAGTCACGGACTCGCACCTGAAGGCCGCCCGCGCGGCGGTCGCGGCGATCCACGCGACCGACCCGTTCGACAACATCCTGCCGCAGGCGGCAGCCGCGCTCGAATCGCAGCTCATCCAGAAGAACCCGGACATGCAGGAGCTGATCGGCAAGACCATCAACGAGAAGGCGCTGGCGCTGGCCTCGCGCCGCGCCGACCTCGAGAAGGAAGCCGCACTCGCCTACGCAAAAGTGTTCTCCGAAAAGGAACTGACGGATATCGCCGCCTTCTACAGTTCCGATTCGGGCAAGAAGCTGCTGGATAGCGGCCCGACCGTGACCCGCGAACTGGTCAAGGCAGCCGACATCTGGCAGAACGGCCTCGCGCGCGATCTCGCCCAGCAGGTTGGCGAGACGCTGGCTGCGGCCGCCAAGGCCAAGGCGCCGGCAGCCCCTGCCGCAGCGCCCGCGGACGCAGCCGCACCAGCCGATGGCGCCGCACCCGCCGACGGTTCGGCTCCCGCAGACGACACGCAGAACTGATCTTGCGTTTCCAAATGGCCTTGCGGCCATCGATGAAGCCCGGCTTGTCCGGGCTTTTCTTTTGCTGCCTGGCGGCCTACCTGTCACTGGATTTCTGAAGCTTGAGGAGCCGCCAGATGGCCGGTTACGACTACGATCTTTTCGTCATCGGCGGCGGCTCGGGCGGGGTGAGGGCGGCGCGCGTCGCCGCCGCACTCGGCAAGCGCGTCGGCATCGCCGAGGAATACCGCTATGGCGGCACCTGCGTCATCAGGGGCTGCGTGCCGAAAAAGCTCTATGTCTATGCCTCGCAATTTCCCGAGCATTTCGCCGACGCCGCCGGCTATGGCTGGACGGTGCCGGAGGCGAGTTTCGACTGGCAGACGTTGGTCGCCAACAAGGATCGCGAGATCAGCCGGCTTGAGGCGATCTACCAGAGGAATGTCGAGGGCGCCGGCGGCGAGGCCTTTCACTCGCGCGCCATGATCGTCGATCCGCATGTCGTGCATCTTCTGGGCGAGGATCGCACCGTCACCGCCGACCAGATCCTGATCGCCACCGGCGGCCGCCCGGCGCCGCATCCGGCGCTGCCCGGCCATGAGCACTGCATCTTCTCCAACGAGGCTTTCGATCTCAAGCAGCTGCCCAAGGCGATCATGATCGAAGGCGGCGGCTACATCGCCGTCGAGTTCGCCAACATCTTCCACGGCCTCGGCGTCGACACCACGCTGGTCTACCGCGGCAAGGAGATCCTCAGCCGCTTCGACATGGACCTGCGGCGTATGCTGCATGAGACGATGGAAAAGAAGGGGATAAAGATCCTCTGCCATTCCGTGTCCGAATGGATCCGCAAGCGGCCGGACGGCCGGCTCGACGCACTCGTCACCGGCGGCAAGGTGCTGACGGTCGACCAGGTGATGCTGGCCATCGGCCGCATCCCCAACACCGAGAACATGGGCCTGGAAGGCATCGGCCTGGAGATGACCAAGACCGGTGCGATCGCCGTCGACAAATACTCGCGCACCAACATCGACAACATCTGGGCGATCGGCGACGTCACCAACCGCGTGCAGCTGACGCCGGTGGCGATCCACGAGGCGATGTGTTTCATCGAAACCGCCTTCAAGGGAAATCCGACGGCGCCCGACCACGACACGATTGCGACCGCCGTCTTTTCACAACCCGAAATCGGCACGGTCGGCCTGTCGGAGGATGATGCGGTCAAACGCTTCCCCGACATCGAGATTTACCGCGCCACATTCCGGCCGATGCGGCACACGCTGTCCGGCCGCGACGAGAAGATGCTGACCAAGCTGGTGGTCGACGGCGCGTCGAAGCGGGTGCTCGGCGCGCACATCCTGGGACCGGATGCCGGCGAAATGGCGCAGCTTCTCGGTATTCCGCTGAAAGCCGGGCTGACCAAGGATGATTTCGACCGCACGATGGCGGTGCATCCGACGGCCGCGGAAGAGCTCGTCACCATGTACAAGCCGACCTATCGCGTGAAGGACGGCAAGCGGATGGATTGACCTGGCAAATGCCGGGGTTCAGCTCTCCACCGCGGCAAGGGTCTTGCCACGGCGGAGATCTGGGAATTGCTACAGCAGGGTGCCGCGCAGAATCACCAGCGCCACCGAGAAATAGATCACCAGCCCGGTGACATCGACCAGCGTGGCGACGAACGGGGCCGATGCGCTGGCCGGATCGAAGCCGATGCGTTTCAGGGCGAACGGCAGCATCGACCCCGACAGCGAGCCGAAGGTGACGATGCCGACCAGCGCTGCACCGACCGTCGCGGCGATCAGCGGCCAATGCGGCCCATAGTCGTAGAAGCCCATATATTGCCAGAGCGCGATGCGGCCGATGCCGACCACGCCGAGCATAGCGCCAAGCACGAGGCCGGTGGGCAGCTCGCGCAGCGCCACCCGCCACCAGTCGCGAAGACCGATTTCGCGCAGCGCCAGCGCCCGGATGACCAGCGAGGTCGCCTGCGAGCCGGAATTGCCGCCTGAGCTCATGATCAGCGGGATGAACAGCGTCAGCACGATCGCCTTTTCCAGCTCGCCCTCATAGCTCTGCATGGCGTTGGCCGTCAGCATCTCTGAGATGAACAGCGCGCACAGCCAGCCGCCCCGCTTCTTGATCATGGCGAGGAAGCTCATCTTCATGTACGGCTCGTCGAGCGCCTCCATGCCGCCGAAACGGTGCACGTCCTCGGTCGTCTCCTCGATCATCGCGTCGATGATGTCGTCGATGGTGACGATGCCGAGGATCTTGCCGTGGTCGACGACCGGGACGGCGAGCAGGTCGTATTTCGAGATCGTCTGCGCCAGGGTTTCGCGATCGGTCAGCGGGGTGACCGTCACCGGCGCGCGATCCGGCGCCACCGTCATGATCGAATCCTCCGGCTCCCCGGTGATCAGCCGGCGCAGGCCGGTCGAACGCATCAGGAGATGCGTCTGCGGATCGACGATGTAGATCGCGTAGACGGTTTCGCGCGTCCGCTCGACCTTGCGGATGTAGTCGAGCGTGCGGCCCACGGTCCAGTCCGAAGGCACGCTGACGAACTCCGTCGTCATGATCGATGCGGCGCTGCCTTCGGGATAGCCCAGAATGGCAAGCAGCGTGGCGCGCAGGGGCGGCGCAAGCCCGCCGAGCAACTCGGAACGACCCGGCTCGTCCAGCTCGCGCAGGATGTCGGCGGCGCGGTCTTCCGACATGGCGGTGAGCAGCTTGCCCGCCTTGGCGCGCGGCAGCGCCTCCATGAGTTCGGGCGCGCGGTCGAGTTCAGGCTGGTCGAAGATCTCGACCAGCCGCTCGAACGTCACTTCACAAAGCAGTTCCGTCGCGCTTTCTCGCGGCTCCCTGTTCAGGGCCTCGACAATGTCGGCGACGTGATCGTTGGCTAGGATACGGGCGATCGCGACGGCCTCGTCGCTCGCTACGGGGGTAAATTCGTTCATGGCTCACTCCTTGCCGTCCGGCAGGACATGAACCATTCAGGTCACGTCTAGGCGGACGGCTGTTGCGTTCGACTGTGACTGTCGCCAGGCATGGCGCTGTGACCTTTCCGCTTGCGGGTTCGCGTTTGACTGTCTGCAAGCCGGCGCAAGATAGGTGCGCGCCTTGCCGAGTCAATCGTGGTGAGGATGAAAAACGGTGCCGAATGGCACCACTCGCGAGACTGTGATCGGCGGCCGCCGCACAATGCGGCTGGCCGAGATCAACGGGTCGTCATTTCTGCTTCAGCCGGCGCGAGAAGCGCAGCCACTTGTCCTCGACCGGCCTTGGCTGGACAAGAATCGTGGTGAGTTCGACAGGCAGGGTCGGAACCAGAGGCTTCTTGGTGGCGACGCCGTCGGCGATCGCCACGATGCTATGGTAGAATTCTGCGCCGGCCAGCGATCGCGGCGCCACCGCCTCGTGCATGACGCTGATCACCGTGACATCGGGGCAGTTGTCCTTGATGGCCTGGTGGAAGGCAATCTTGCCCTCGGGGTCGAGCGCGCCGGTCGCCTCGTCGAGGAACAGCAGCCCCGGCTGCTGCAGCACGATGCGCGCCACCACCAGCTTCTGTTTCTGGCCGCCCGACAGAACCTGGTCCCAGCTTTTGCCTTCGCGGCTTGCGTCGCCTAGATGCGAGATGAAGTCGCCAAGGCCGGCCTTGTACAGCGCCGCCGCGACATCCGCATCGCTATGATTGTGCTCGGAGCCCGGCAGGCAGACCAGCTGTTTCAGCGTCACCTGCTGCAGCTTGACCTCCTGGGCGGCATAGAAACTCTTCACGCCCTCGGGGAAGACGATGGTGCCATGGCCATAGGGCCAAAGGCCGTTGATCGCCTTGATCAGCGAGGTCTTGCCGCAACCGGATTCGCCTTTCAGGAACGTCCACTCGCCGCGCCGGAAGCGCAAATTGGCGGCGCTGAGGAACGGGGTTGCGTCCTCGCCCTGATGCGCCAGTTCGAGCTTCTGGATGGTCAAGCCGAAAACCGGGTTCTGGCTGGCGTAGTGGAAGTCGGAACGGCCGGTCTGGCTGTAGAATTCCTGCGGATGCTGGACATTCTCGATCGCATTGGCCAGTTCGGTCACGCGCTGGCTGTTGGCGCGCAGCGTGGCGATGGCCGGCATGACGTGGATGAACCACGAACATTGGCCGATCAGCGAATTGACCAGCTCGGAGCCGGTTATGTAGCCCTTGAGATCGAGACCGTTGTGGATGAACGGCACCAGGCCCGGCCCGTAGGCGACGATGCGGGCGCCGATGAAATTGTAGATCAGTTCGAACGACATGTAGACGGTGTTGACGATGTTCAGCCGCGTCCATGTGCCGTCGATGTCGACATAGAGCCGGCCGTGCATGGTCCTCTGCACGCCTTCGCCCTGGGACGCCGCGACATGGAAGCTGCGGCGCAGGAATGTCGTCAGTTCGCCGCGGTAGCTGCCTTCGGCCTGCTGCATCCTGACGTTGAGGCGCTCGAGCAGGCCGCCGAGCTTGACCGCGATCCAGGTGTTCAGCGGCACATAGGTGGCGACGGCCAGGAAAGCGAGGACGGCGCTGCCATAGCTGCCGAGGAACTCCAGTCCCTTCACCTCGACGGAGTTTTCAAGCAGCTTCTGACCGACGAAATAGAGCGAGGTGGCGACGCCCAGCACGCCCATGGCGAGCCCGATGGCGCCGCCGGTCATGTCCTTGATGGATTCCTGGACGCGCTGGTCGATGTTGTCGGGTGCCGTTGCGCCGCTGCCGGTCGACGCATGCTGGGCATGAAAATGCGTATGATTGTTGTCCAGCAGTGCTTCGTTGAAGCGGCTGTCCAGCCAACCGCGCCATTTGCGGTGCAAGGTCGCCGAGACAAGGTTGCGGATGCCGGTAAAGCCGGCGTCCTTGAGCAGGACCAGCAGCACGAGGATGCCGGCATTGACCAGCAGCGTGCGAAGCGGCGTGGTGTTGGCGGCGTCGTGGAAGAAGGCGATCGAGTTGACCAACTCGCCGGAGGCTTCGGCGAACCAGACACCGGCCTTGCTGGACAGCGCCGTGAGCAGCGCGATCACCAGCGTCAGGGTCCAGGCTTCCTTCCACCGGTCCGAGAACCAGTAGGCCCGCATCAGGCCCCAGAAGGTACGCATCGACGATACCGGCGTCAGAAGCGATGGCCGTGCGGCATCGCGAGGTGTTTTTTCCGGTACTGACTCTTGCGTTGGTCTATCGACCCGAATCACGATCCCGCCCAAACCATTTTTGTTTTGTTACGGATGGTAACACCAATTGATCATTTTCTATTAATTTTTAAAGCTGGCCAAAGGGATTACCCCGGACGACCGTTGCCATGAGGCAACAGATTGCCGGGTCGAAGCGCCGTCAAACGGATCGGCAAAAGCGGAATATTGCTATTGATTTCAATTTGTTGAGGGACGCGGGAGGGCCATCGGCGAAGTTTCCCTTAGGGAAGGTTTTCACACGGGTTTGTGAACTCGAAAATCTAATTGACTGGTAAATTTCCTGACTGCGGACTGACCGAATCTTCGGAAATCTTCCGTTCGTGACCTCGCCAGAGGCAGAAAAGTGACCCGAAACGGTCGTTGCGGCAGGCGTGCCGGGCGGCACATCCAAGCCCGTTGGGTGAGGTCAGGAACCGCGTTTGACAATTGCTTCGTTCGGGACTGAACCTTGCCGGGCACTGTCGGCACCCATGCATGTCCGGTTCTCCAACGAGGAAGCTTCCAATGCTTGTACGCGCAGCCGCAACCCTGTTCCTCCTTGCCTGGCACCCCCTGGCGCAGGCCGCCGAGCAGAGCATTCCGGCGGGGCTGAGGGCCAGATCGAGTTCAACACGCCGTCCGGCAACATTGGCTGCATCTACACCCCGAAGGGCGGCACCAGCACCTATGAGCCGCAGGACGGCGGCCCGGAACTCAGCTGCTCCCGCGTCGCGCCGAGCTATGTCACCATCATCCTGGGACCCAAGGGGCCGGCGACTTTGATCAAGAACCCCGGCGAGCAGTCATGCTGCAGCGATGTCACCAAGCTCGCTTACGGCAAAAGCTGGAGCGCAGGGCCATTCTCGTGCGAATCGTCAACCAAGGGACTGACCTGCACGGCCACGGATTTTTCATCAGCAAGGCCAAGGTGACCGTGAAGTGACGCCGGCTCCCGCCGCATAAGGGCAGGGGCAGCCGGTCTCAGCCGGCCTTTTCCAATTCGCCGCGCGCCTTGGCGGCGGCCACCTGACGGATGGCATCGGCCAGGGTATCGGCATCCTGTGCGCCCATGACCGCGTATTTGCCCTCGAGCAGGAAGCACGGCACGCCTGTTATTCCCATGCGCGAGGCGGTGGCGATCTCGGTGCGAACCGCCTCGACGTCGGCCTCGGTCGGCAACAGCGTGGCAACCACGGATGCGTCCATGCCGGCCTCGCGCGCGGCTTCGACCAGCACGGCATGGTCGCCGATGTCAGCGGCTTCTTCGAAATTCAGCTGGAACAGGCGGCGCACCAGCCGGTTCTGCACGGCTTCGCCGGCGGCGCCGGCCCAGCGGATCAGGCGGTGTGCATCGAGCGTGTTAGGCGCCACCTTGATGGCGTGGAACGCAAACGAAATGCCTTCGGCCTCGCCCAGCGGCTCGATGCGGGCATGGATTTCGCGGATGCGCTCGTCGCTGCCAAACTTGGCCAGCATATAGTCGCGGCGATCCTTGCCTTGCGGCGGAATGGTCGGATCGAGCTGGAACGGCCGCCAGCGGACATGCACCTCGGTGTCGCCGACAGCTGATATCGCCCTGTCAAGCCGCTTCTGGCCGATGAAGCACCATGGGCAGACGACGTCGGACACAACGTCGACGGTGACGGCGTTCAGCTCACTCATCTCGATCTCCCGAAATCCTCAGTTCGGCTTGCGCCACCAGCTTGGCAGTTGATACCCAAATATGGGCGTCTTTTGCGGATGTTCCAGATAGTTCCAGTAGGCGATCCATTGCTGCGTGTTGTACTGCGTCGGCACCATGTAGTTGCCGGAGATCAGCAGCCGGTCGAGAACCCTGACCGCCGCGACATAGTCTTCCTTTGAACGCGCGCGCAGCATCGCGTCGATCGCAGCGTCAACCGCCGGATCGGCGACACCGGCCAGGTTGAACGAGCCTTCGGCCTTGGCCGCTTCGGATCCCCATCGGCCAAGCTGTTCGATGCCGGGCGACAACGAATTGTTGAAGCCGCTCGATCCGATCAGGGCCTCGAAATCGAAGCGCTGCTTGCGCGACTGGATCTGATCGCCGTCGAGGCTGCGGATGGTGACGTCGATGCCGATCTTCTCCAGCGTGCGTTGATAGATGCCGGCAAGCCGCTCCTCATCCTGCGAAGCAACCAGAATCTCGAAGCCAAACGGTTTGCCATCGGGATCGAGCATCGTCCCGTCCTGCACGTGATAACCGATGCTTTTCAAGAGATCGAAGGCCGCTTTCAGCACCTTGCGATCCTGTCCTGAGCCATCGGTGACCGGTGGCCGGTATGTGCCATCCATGACATCGGCCGGCACGCGGCCGGGGTAGGGCGCCAGCAGCGCCTTTTCCCTGTCGTCAGCCGGATGACCAAGCGCGGAAAGCTCGGAATTCTGCCAGTAACTCATCGCGCGGGCGTACTTGCCGCCGAACAGGTTCTTGTTGGCCCATTCGAAGTCGTAGAGCATGCCGAGTGCACGCCGCACCACCGGGTTGGCGAACTTCTGCAGCCGCATGTTGAACAGGAACCCGGTCACCACGGGCGGAATGCCAGTGTCGAAGGTTTCGGCGACCACGTCGCCCTTGTGGAAGGCCGGAAAATCGAGATCGCGCTCGCGCTTGACCGGATCGCCGTCGTCGTCGATGGCGCAAAGGCCCTTCTTGAACGCTTCGAGCTTGGCGTTCGCGTTGAGGAAATACTCGATGGTGATCTGGTCGTAATTGTCGAAACCGCGCTTGGCCGGGACGTCCTTGCCCCAATAGTCCGGGTTGCGCTTGAAAACGATGCGTTGGCCGGGCTGTACCTGCGCAACGGTGTAGG
Source organism: Mesorhizobium sp. P2_C7 (assembly GCF_056404515.1). NCBI lineage: Bacteria > Pseudomonadati > Pseudomonadota > Alphaproteobacteria > Hyphomicrobiales > Phyllobacteriaceae > Mesorhizobium > Mesorhizobium sp. P2_C7. The sequence goes on from NZ_JBFUDW010000007.1 coordinate 169,101, forward strand.
GGCCACTGCCGATCAATGGCTTCAGCGTCGTCTTGTCGAACGTCTCCTTGTCGAAGGCATGCTTGGGTATGATCGGCGTCAGCGCGATGATCAGGGGCGTCTCGCGATTGGCCTTGTCGTTGAAGGTGAAGCGTACGCTGTGATCACCGGTCTTTTCGAGCTTGGCGATCAGGCTCATGCGGGCGCTGTAGGGTGGACGGCCCTTGTCGGTATAGACATCGTAGGTGAACAGCACATCCTCCGGCGTCACCGGCTGGCCGTCGGACCATTTGGCTTTCGGGTTGAGATGGAACTCGATGCTCTTGCGCTCGGGATCCATGTCGGCGGTATCGGCGAGCAAGCCGTACAGGCTGAAGGGCTCATCGTAGTTGCGCTGCATCAGCGGCTCAAAGACGAGATTGCCGTAAGTCTGGTCCATCATGCCGCGCGCCGTCGTGCGCAGGCTCTTTAGGATGAACGGATTGAGATTGTCGAAGCTGCCGACGACGCAATAGGTGATCGAGCCACCCTTCGGCGCGTCCGGATTGACGTAGTCGAAATGCGTGTAGTCGGGCGGCAAAGCCGGTTCGCCCTGCATGACGATAGCGTGCTTCGGCTCCGATGCGGCCGGCTGATGCGAAAGGGCGAGAAACGATATCGCGGTGATCAGCCAAACAAGAACGCGGCCCATGACCGTCTCCTTACTGGGTCGGCTTGATGATTCGGTGCGCACCCTAGCATGAGGCAACTGCGTGCCGGCCAATGGCGTCATCAAGAATTACAAGTGGCGGGCTGGATTCGACATCGCTTGCAGTGTAACACGCCCCCCGAAGTCATTCTGTTGCCTCATTTTGGCAACAGGTAGCTGGACCACACGGCACGAAGAAGCCGGTCCCGGGATCATTTGAGAGGAAGTGCACGACATGACGAGCCTGAACAGCAACGCGTACCGCCTGTCGGTCATGGCCGCTGGCGTGGTCGGCTTTCTGGGCGCAGGGCTTCCCGCTGCTTCCGCACAGCAGCAACAGCAGATTCCGCAAGGCTGGTTCAAGGCTTGCACCAAGCAGGAAGACGTCGACATCTGCAACGTCCAGAACATCACCACGGCCGGCAACGGCCAGCTGATCACCGGCGTCAGCCTGATCGAGCTGAAGGGCAAGGTGAACCGCAAGGTGTTCCAGGTGACGGTCCCGACCGGCCGCCTGGTGCCCCCCGGCATCGGCCTGCAGATCGACACCGGCAAGGCCGTGAAGCTTGATTACGTCATTTGCTTCCCGGATCGTTGCGTGGCCGAAGTTCCGCTCACCGACCAGCTCGTCGGTGCCTTCAAGAAGGGCCAGGCGATCACGCTGACCTCGGTAAATTTCCAGAACCAGCAGAACCCGATCAAGATCGCCCTGCAGGGTTTCAGCGGCGCCTATGACGGCCCGCCGCTGCAGCAGTCCGATATCGAAGACCGGCAGAAGAAGCTCCAGGACTTCGTCGCCAAGAACAACCAGGATTTCGCCAAGAAGCTCAAGGAAGAGCAGGACAAGGCGAAGACCGCCAACTGATCATCCGGTTTTTGCCGGCCTAACAAAGAAGCGGGGTCATGCCCCGCTTTTTTTGCGCCTGTCGTCTGGTCGGTTAATGCCTCGATTGCCGTTTCGGCTCGTAGCGCCCGTCCGGCCTCTTGTCGAACATCTCCTTGATCTGCGGATGCCGGACCGGCTCGCCCGACTGATCCTCGAGCAGGTTCTGCTCGGAGACATAGGCGATGTATTCGGTTTCCGAATTCTCGGCGAGCAGGTGATAGAAGGGTTGATCCTTGCGCGGCCGCACGTCGGCCGGGATGGCTTCGTACCATTCGTCGGTGTTGGCGAACTGCGGATCGACGTCGAAAATGATGCCCCTGAAGGGAAACAGCCGGTGGCGAACCACCTGTCCGATTGCGAATTTGGCTGTTTTCATCGTACTCACCACTGAATTCCTTGAACTTATTTGGCGCAGACTGGGCATCAATTCAATCCCGACGCGTTTTGGTCGCGCCTTGAAGCTACGCAGGACGCGGCGAAAAGGTTTTGCCGCAGGCCGCCGATGCCGACATTCGCCGAGAGCGCGGATTGACGGAATCTTGGGAAGATCGCTATCAGCGTGCCGGCTTTCGCAGGCCGCCGGCCAGCGCCGCAAAGCCGCTGCCTGGACGAAGCCCCTCGCGCATGAAAAAGGCGCGAAGCGGCGCGAAACCTCCGAGAACGCCGAGCCCGGCAACACGGGCCATCTGCGCCGGCAGCATGTCGGAAAGCAGCGACATGTTGAGCAGATTGACCGCACTGCTGCGCGCAAGAATATCCGGGCGGCGTTTGAAATCGTAGGCCGCAAGGGCCTTCGCAGCGCCGGGGTCGGCGCGATTTTCACCAGCAATACCAACGAGATCGTCGATATCCCTGATACCTAGATTGAGGCCTTGCGCGCCGATCGGCGGAAACACGTGGGCGGCTTCGCCGACAAGCGCCACACGCTCCCGCGCAAAACGCAGCGGCGTCACCGCCGAAAGCGGATAAATCTGCCGGCCCGGTTCGACCGTCACCCGGCCCAGCATCGACTGCATCTGCTGTTCGACCCGCACGGAAAGCGTCGCATCGTCCAACGCGGCGAGTTCCGTTGCTGTCTCGGGCTTCACCACCCAGACCAGGCTCGAGCGATTGCCGGGCAGCGGAACCTGCGTGAACGGACCGGTCTCGGTGTGGAATTCGGTCGAGGTGAAGGCATGATCGCCGCTGTGACGGAAATTGAGGACAAAAGCTGCCTGCGGGTAGGAGCGGGCCGAGGTCGAGATGCCGGCCGCCTGGCGGGCCGGTGACAGCCGTCCGTCGGCGGCGACCGCCAGGGATGCATCCAGCGTGCTGCCGTCGGTCAGCACGGCACGGGCATGTTCGGCGTCGAGATGCCAACTTGCCACCATCGACCTCCGCCAGTCGACGCCGGTATGCTTAGCAACCGTGCTGGCGAGTGCGGGATTGAGGACGCTGTTGGGCAGGTTCAACCCGAACTGGTCCTCGCCGATCTCGCTGGCGCGGAAGGTGACGACGGGGCTACGGATCAGCCGGCGGGTCGCATCGACGATGCGCATCACCTTCAAGGGCGCCGCCTTGGGCTTGATGTCTTCGAGCACACCAAGCCGCGCAAGCACCTGCAGAGCGGGGTTCATCAGGGCCGTCGTGCGGCCATCGGGGGCAGAAGTTTCGGGCCCGACAAGCGTCACCGGGAAACCGGCCTCGGCGAAAGCGAGCGCCGCGATCAACCCTGCCGGCCCCGTGCCAGCAACCAGTATCCGCGCAGTGTCTCGATGCTCCAAGATCGGCTTCCGGCTTGCAATGCGAGGCAGCCCACCCGACCTGCCAGTCGATCCAGCATATAGGTCAATTCATGCCGCTTGATCAACGCGGCGATTCGGCTCATTCGGATGTCATGACCGGCCAGCAAGACGACTTCAGCCATCTCGACCGCGCCGGCCGCGCCATGGCGAACATCGCGCGCAGTCCCCGTGTGACGGCAAACGTCGTTGTCGGCGCCTGCATCCTGCTTGCCTGGCTGTTGCTTGCCGCGATGGCAATCCGCAGCGCCGAAGGGCGGATTGCGGGCGTCAACGCCCCTGGCGACGCGCTTCTGCGCAACCTGCCGCGACTGCCGCTACCGGATTTCCTGGAACGGTTCTTTGCGCTCTGCCTGTCGCCGACGCCGCTCGACGGAAGCCTCGGCCTCAAGGCCAGCGCGCTCGTCTTGATGTGGTTCCTGATGGCGATCGCCACCATGCTGCCTTCGGCCGCACCGATGATCCGCACCTATTGCGAGATTGCCGACACGGCTCGCATCAAGGGCGAGCCGGTCGTCCATCCGCTGGTGCTGGTTGCTGGTTACCTCAGCGTCTGGCTCGCTGCCTCGATGATGTTCGCGGCGCTGACCTTGGCCATTCATGCATCCGCCTCGTCCAACGGGTTGCTCGACCCCGTCATCGGTATTGCCGGCGCGCTCGCTCTGCTGATTGCGGGCCTCTACCAATTCAGCGGTCTGAAGGAAGCCTGTCTGAAGAAATGCAGGAACCCGTTCTCGATCCTGTTTGCGAACTGGAGCGCGAGGCCCGTCCGCGTCTTCCGGCTTGGCGTCGCGCAAGGCCTGTGGTGCCTCGGCTGCTGCTGGGCGTTGATGCTGGTGATGTTCGCCGTCGGGGTGATGAACGTCTTCTGGATGGCGTTGATCGGGCTGTTCACCCTGATCGAAAAACAGACGGCGAGCAGGGTTCCAACCAGGCTGGCCGGTGCGATACTGCTTGTCTGGGCAGCAGCGCTGCTAGTAGTCTCGCGATGAGTGGGGGAAAGTCGATGTCAGACCAGAGCTGGGCGATGAAAGGAGAGCTCGTACTCTCCTGCAATTGCACGGTTTTTTGCCCCTGCGTGCTGTCGCTCGGCAGTCATCCGCCGACCGAAGGCTATTGCCAGACCTGGGCCGGCTTCCGTATCGACGCCGGCCATTTCGGCGAGGTCGACCTGTCGGGGCTCAATCTCGGATTGATCATGGAAATCCCCGGCTATATGAGCCGCGGGAACTGGACCGCCGGCCTGTTCATCGACAAGCGCGCATCGGTCTATGCGGTCAAGGCGCTGACCAAGATTTTCACCGGCAAGGCGGGCGGGACCACCTCGTTGCTTTCCATCCTTGTCGGCAAATTCCTCGGTGTCGAACAAGTGCCGATCACCTATGAGACGCGTGACAGGACACGCATCTTCCAGATACCGAAGATCATCGACGGGGCGGTAACGCCGATCCCCGGCAAGGACCGAGACAAGGATACGGTGATCAGCAATTCGGAATACTGGATCGCGCCTGAGATCATCGTTGCCAGGTCCGACAAGAGCAAGATGCGGGCTTTCGGCCGAAACTGGAATTTCGCCGGCCGGTCGGCCGAAATCTGCAAGCTGGATTGGCGGGGCCCGTGAGCAAGAACACAACGGCCAAGAAGATCAGGGACCGGATTCCGCGACCGAAGAAGAAAGTCACCTGGCCGCAGGCGAGGGCGTTCTCCGTCCATCTGCTGACCGCCTCGGGCTCGTTCCTGGCCTTCCTGTCGCTGGTGGCCGCGAGCGAACAGCGCTGGACCGCGATGTTCTGGTGGCTGGGGCTGGCCTTGTTTGTCGACGGCATCGACGGGCCGATCGCCAGAAAGCTCGAGGTCAAGGAGATCCTGCCGACCTGGTCGGGCGAAATGCTCGACAACATCATCGACTACGTGACCTATGTCCTGATCCCGGCCTTCGCGCTTTACCAGCGCGGCTTCATGGGCGAGGGATTGTCATTCCTGTCGGCGGCGATCATCGTCGTCTCCAGCGCCATCTACTATGCCGACACCGGCATGAAGACGAAGGAGAATTTCTTCAAGGGATTCCCCGTGGTCTGGAACATGGTGGTGTTCACGCTGTTCGTCATCGAGCCAGGACAATGGGTTTCGTTCGCGGTGGTGGTGGTGGCCGGCATTCTGACTTTCGTGCCGATCAATTTTATCCATCCGGTGCGGGTGGTGCGGCTGCGGCGCATCAACCTCGCGATGACGCTTTTGTGGTGCGCTTTCGGTGCACTGGCGCTGGCGCAGGCGGCACTCGCTGCCTTCTACGATCAGATCGGCGTGCTGGGCGAGCAGGTCAGCACCTTCACCAAGATCGGCATCTCAATTACCGGACTCTACCTTGCCTGCATCGGCGGCGTCATGCAGTTCTTTCCAAGTCTCGGTGCCAAAAAAGCCTGATCAGCCCAAGGAAGTTCAGCCCATGTCCAAAGCGATCCGCATCCACGCCAATGGTGGCCCGGAAGTCCTGACCTATGAGGACATCGATCCTGGCCGCCCGGGATCGGGGCAGATCCTGATCCGGCATACAGCGATCGGCCTCAATTTCATCGATGTCTATCATCGCACCGGCCTTTATCCGCCGCCTGGCGGATTTCCACTGGTTCCGGGCAGCGAGGCTGCGGGCGTGGTGCTGGAAGTCGGCCAGAACGTCGACTGGCTGAAGCCGGGCGACCGCATTGCCTATGCGACGAATGTCGGCGGCGCCTACGCCGAGCAACGCGTCATCGCGGCCGGCCAAGTGGTCAAGGTGCCGGACGGCATCAGCGACGAACAGGCGGCGGCGATGATGCTCAAAGGCATGACCGCCGAGTATCTGCTGCGGCGCACCTTCAAGGTGAAGGCAGGCGACACGATCCTGTTTCATGCCGCGGCCGGCGGCGTTGGGCTGATCCTCGGGCAGTGGGCCAGATATCTCGGCGCGACCGTCATCGGCACCGCCAGCTCTGCCGACAAGATCGAGCTCGCCAAGGCGCACGGCTTCGATCACGTCATCAACTACAAGGAGCAGGATTTCGTTGCCGGCGTCGCCGCCATCACCGGTGGCGGGAAATGCGACGTCGTCTACGATTCGGTCGGCAACGACACGTTTCCGGCGTCGCTCGATTGCCTCAAGCCGCTCGGCATGTTCGTCAGCTTCGGCCAGTCCTCGGGGTCGATCCCGCCGTTCAGCATGTCATTGCTGGCCCAGAAGGGCTCGCTGTTCGCCACAAGGCCGACCTTGTTCGTCTACAACGCAAAACGCGAGGACCTCGAGGCCTCCGCCGCCGCCCTGTTCGAGGTCGTGCTCAGTGGCGCCGTCGAGATCAAGATCAACCAGCGCTACGCGCTCAAGGACGCCGGCAAGGCGCATTCCGACCTCGAGGGCCGCAGGACAACAGGGACCACCATTCTCATCCCTTAGTCCCTTCTGCCTTGCTATCCCTTGAATTTCCGCTGAAATTCTTGAAGCTCTTTCAAGACGCGTGCCGCTTTCCGATGAGAGCCGGCCGCGCCTACCATGCTTGCGGGAACACAGAACATATCTGGCTAACCAGATGGGAGGCACTGTGAGTGCAAATCAGGACGGCACGAACCTGCTCGAGGTCCGTGGTCTTACCAAGATATTCGGCACCCTGACGGCGTGCGATCATATCGATCTCGACATCGCCAAGGGTGAAATCCACGCTTTGCTCGGCGAAAACGGCGCCGGAAAGTCGACGCTGGTCAAGATGCTGTTCGGTTCGCTGGAGCCCAATTCCGGCGAGATTTTCTGGAACGGCCAGGCGGTCGGGATTTCGAGCCCGGGCGCGGCAAAAAAGCTCGGCATCGGCATGGTGTTCCAGCACTTCTCGCTGTTCGAGGCGCTGACCGCCGCCGAGAACATCGCGCTGTCGCTCGATGACGGTTCGCCGATCAGCAGCATCGCGGCGAAGGCGAGGGCGCTTTCCTACAGCTACGGCCTGCCGCTCGATCCGGAATCGCTGGTCGGCGACCTGTCGGTCGGCGAACGCCAGCGCATCGAGATCATCCGCTGCCTTTTGCAGACGCCGCAGCTCATCATCCTGGACGAGCCGACCTCGGTGCTGACGCCGCAGGAGGCCGACAAGCTGTTCGAGACGCTGGAGCGTCTGCGCTCGGAAGGCAAATCCATCCTCTACATCTCGCACCGGCTTGAAGAGGTCAAACGCATCTGCGACCGCGCCACCGTGTTGCGGCATGGCAAGGTGGTCGGCCACTGCAATCCGCGCGAGGAAACTGCCTCGTCGCTGGCCCGCATGATGGTCGGCAACGAAGTGCAGGCCGTGGTGCGTGCGCCGGTCGAAGGGATCGACAAGGCGCAGCCGCTGCTCGAGATCCGCAACCTCACCCGCAAGCCGGCAACGCCGTTCTCGATACCGCTCAAGGGCATCAGCCTGAATGTCCGCGCCGGCGAGGTGATCGGCATTGCCGGTGTCGCCGGCAACGGCCAGGGCGAATTCTTCGAATCCGTCTCCGGCGAGGTGTTGCAGCAGGACGCCGCTTCCGTGCGCATCCGTGGCAAGGACGCGGGTGGCCTCACCATCACCGGACGTCGGTTGCTGGGCGCTGCCTTCGTGCCGGAAGAGCGCCTCGGCCACGGGGCCGCGCCGCGCATGAAGCTTTCCGAGAACCTGCTGCTGTCGCGCCACGCCACCGACGGCAAGGCGTTTGTCGGCGCCGGCGGAATGGTCAAGAGCGCTGCCATCTACACCGCCGCCCAACGCATCATCGTGGCGATGGACGTGCGCAAGAGCGCGCCGGATCCGGAAGCCGCGGCACTTTCGGGCGGCAATTTGCAGAAATTCATCGTCGGCCGTGAACTCGACCGCCGGCCGAGCGTCATGGTGGTCAACCAGCCGACTTGGGGTGTCGACGCGGGTGCCGCTGCCCACATCCGCCAGGCGTTGATCGAACTGTCGCGCAGCGGGTCGGCGGTGCTGGTGATCAGCCAGGATCTCGATGAGCTGTTCGAGATATCGGATGCGATCGCGGTCATGCACAATGGCGAACTGTCCAAACCGTTGCCGATCGCCGAGGCGACCTTCGAAAAGGTTGGCCTGCTGATGGGCGGCGCGGAGCCCGGCCACGCCGAACATACGCTGGAGACGGCATGATGCGCCTCGAACTCGTCAAACGCCCGCAGCGCTCCGCGCTGTTCTCGGCCCTGTCGCCATTCATCGCCTTTGCGCTGACGATCGTCGCCGGCGCCATCATGTTCGCATTGCTTGGCGTCAACCCGTTGATCGCTTTCCGGATCTATTTCATCGAGCCGGTCAGTCAGGTCTGGCAGCTGCATGAACTGGCGATCAAGGCGGCGCCGCTCATCCTGATCGCTGTCGGCCTGTCGGTCTGCTACAAGGCCAACATCTGGAACATCGGCGCCGAAGGCCAGTTCATCCTGGGCGGCATTGTCGGCTCGATCATTCCGGTGCTGTTTCCGCAGTTCGAAAGCCCGCTGGTGCTGCCGCTGATGCTACTGCTCGGCATGATCGGCGGTGCCGCCTATGCGGCGATCCCGGCTCTGCTCAAGACGCGCTTCGGCACCAACGAGATCCTGACCAGCCTGATGCTGGTCTATGTCGCCCAGCTCTTCCTCGACTGGCTGGTGCGCGGACCGTGGCGCGACCCGCAAGGCCATGGGTTCCCGCAAACCATTCAGTTCAACGACTCCGCCGTGCTGCCGGAGCTGATGCCGGATGCCGGACGGGCAAACTGGGGATTTGTCTTCGCCCTGGTCGCCGCGGTGCTGGTCTGGATCCTGATGAGCCGCATGCTGAAGGGTTTTGAAGTCCGCGTGCTGGGCTCAAGCCCGCGGGCAGGGCGCTTCGCCGGCTTCGGCCTCAACCGCATGGTGTTCTTCGCCTTCCTGCTGTCGGGTGCCCTGGCGGGCCTTGCCGGCATCTCGGAAGTCTCGGGCGCCATCGGCCAGCTGCAGCCTGTGATTTCGCCCGGCTACGGCTTCACCGCCATCATCGTGGCGTTTCTTGGCCGCCTCAATCCACTCGGCATCGTCGCCGCCGGCCTGGTGCTGGCGCTGACCTATCTCGGCGGTGAAGCCGTGCAAAGCGCGCTCGGCATCTCCGACAAGGTGGCGAGGGTGTTTCAGGGCATGCTGCTGTTCTTCGTGCTCGGCTGCGACACGCTCATTCACTACCGCATTCGCCTGATCGGCCTGGCGCTGACCAAACCGGAAAGCGCTGCGAAACTCGAAGCCGCGCCAAAGTTGAAGGAAGCCCGTTGATGGACATCACCATAAACATCCTTCTGACCATCGCCACGGCGGCAACGCCGCTGCTGATCGCCGCGATCGGCGAACTGGTGGTCGAGCGCTCCGGCGTGCTCAATCTCGGCGTCGAGGGCATGATGATCATGGGCGCCGTCGGCGGCTTCGGCGCCAGCTATCTCACCGGATCACCCTGGATCGGCCTCTTGGCGGCAATCGCCATGGGCGCGGTGTTCTCGCTGCTGTTTGCCGTCATGACGCTGTCGCTGGCCACCAACCAGGTGGCGACGGGCCTGTCGCTGACGCTGCTCGGCCTCGGCCTCTCCGGCATGATGGGGACGAGCTTTGTCGGCCAGCCCGGCGAACGGCTGCCCAACCTCGACATCCCCGGGCTGACCTCGATCCCCATCGTCGGCAGATTGCTGTTCGGGCAGGATCCGATCTTCTACATCTCGATCGCGCTGACCGCAGCCGTCATGTGGTTCCTGTTCAAGACCCGTACCGGACTGACGCTGCGCTCGATCGGCGACAGCCACACGTCAGCCCATGCCCTGGGGATTCAGGTCATCCGCTACCGTTATCTCGCGGTGATCTTCGGCGGCGCCTGTGCCGGTCTGGCCGGCGGCCATCTGTCGTTGGTCTATACGCCGCAATGGGTCGAGAACATGACAGCCGGCCGCGGCTGGATCGCGCTGGCGCTGGTGGTGTTCGCGTCGTGGCGGCCATGGCGGGTGCTGGCCGGCGCCTACATCTTCGGCGCGGTGTGGATCGGCCAGCTTCATGCACAGGCTTTTGGCATTCCAGTGCCGTCACAGTTTCTTTCTTCGCTACCCTATCTGGCAACCGTCGTGGTTCTCGTTCTAATCTCGCGCAACAAGCGTCTGACGATGATGAACACGCCGGCTTCCTTGGGGCAGCCATTCGTTCCGGATCGTTGACAATAATAACAAACGGGAAGCTCCAAGGCTTAACACAGAGAGGTAACACAATGAAAAAACTGCTTATTGCCCTGATGACCACGACAGCGGCAGTTTCGCTGGCGGCGTCCGCAGAGGCAGCCGACAAATTGAAGGCTTGCTGGGTCTACACCGGCCCGATCGGTGATTTCGGCTATTCCTACCAGCACGACCAGGGCCGTCTCGAGGTGGAGAAGGCGCTCGGCGACAAGGTCGAAACCGCTTATCTCGAAAACGTCTCCGAAGGCCCCGATGCCGACCGTGCGTTCGAGCGGCTGGCGCGCGAAGGCTGCAAGATCATCTTCGGCACCTCCTTCGGCTTCATGGACCCGGAAGTGAAGGTCGCCAAGAAATTCCCCAAGGTGATGTTCGAGCACGCAACCGGCTACAAGACCGGTGACAATCTCGGCATCTATAATGCGCGCTTCTATGAAGGCCGCTATGTGCTCGGCCAGATCGCCGCCAAGGAATCGAAGGCCGGCGTTGCCGGCTACATCGTTTCCTTCCCGATCCCCGAAGTGGTGATGGGCATCAATTCCTTCATGCTCGGCGCACAGTCGATCAACCCGAACTTCAAAGCCAAGATCGTCTGGGTGAACTCGTGGTTCGATCCGGGCAAGGAAGCCGACGCCGCCAAGGCGCTGTTCGACCAGGGCGCCGACATCGTCGTCCAGCACACCGATTCGACCGCTGCCCTGCAGGTGGCCGAGGAGCGCAAGCTGCACGGCTTCGGCCAGTCCTCCGACATGATCAAGTTCGCGCCGAACGCGCAGTTGACCTCGCTCACCGACGAATGGGGTCCGTACTACATCAGCCGGGTCCAGGCGGCTCTCGACGGCACCTGGAAGCCTGACAATGTCTGGCTCGGCATCAAGGACGGCGCGGTCAAGCTCGCCCCCTTCACCAACATGCCCGACGACGTAAAGGCGATGGCCGAAGCCACCGAGAAGAAAATCGCTGGCGGCTGGAACCCCTTCACCGGACCGATCGCCAAGCAGGACGGCACGCCGTGGCTGAAGGATGGCGAGGTCGCCGACGACGGCACGCTGCTCGGCATGAACTTCTATGTGAAGGGCGTTGACGACAAGCTGCCGCAGTAAGCGGCGCGAGATACCAAAAAGGAAAGGGGCGCCGCAGGGCGCCCTTTTTCATTCGGCTGGTTGCGTCGCGGCCTGGGTGCGACGAAACCTCGCCAAGCCGACATCGACCGCGCGCCACAGCCAAATCCTGAGCAGCCGCTGCGCCGGTCGCTCGCAGGTGCGCCAAATCGCCCAGGAAACAAGGAGCATGAGTGCGGTGCAGCCAAAGGCAGCACACCATTTGCCGACCAGGGGAACTGCGGCGTTGATGGCGAGATAACCGATGTTCTGGTGCAGGAGGTAGAGCGGATAGGTCAGCCCACCCAGCGCCAGGGTGAGCGCCGATGACCGCAGACGATGGCGCAACAGGACCGCGCCGATCAAGGCCGCGTGCATGACGATATTGGCAACGACGAGATTGGCCGACGAAACGGCGATGCCATAGTGATCCTGCATCCAGTGCTGGGTCACGGACAGTGTGCCGCATGAGATCAGGAACGATGCTGCAAGCAGCAGCAAGGCCGGCAGGGAACGGCCATGTGCGTGGAGGTGGTGGACCAGCACGCCGGCGACGAAGAATGGCGCGAACTCTGTAATAAACAACAGCCTGGCCGCGCCGCTGCCGAGGAAGAATTCGTTCAAGGCCGAGATCGCCAGCCAGATGAAGATCAATTCCAGCTTGTGTCTCTGGAACAGCCCGGTGAACAGGGCCAGCGTCACCCAACCGTAGAAAACCAGTTCAAGAACGATCGACCAGTAGACGCCATCCACGAAAGGTTGGCCGAAGGCTGGCGCGAACATCGTCAGATTGGCGCCATACTGGGCGAACGAGACCGGAAGCAGCGGTGTGCCGGCAAGCACGACAATCGCGAAAGTGATGGTCATGCAGAGCAGGAAACCCGGATAGAGGCGAACGAAACGTGCGATCGCGAACTGGTCCCAGCGACGGTTTTCCGCCGACCAGGCAATGACGAAACCGCTGATCAGAAAGAACAGATTGACGCCGAGATAGCCATGGATCGCGAACGGTGCTGCACGTGGATACCCCTCGCCAAGGAAGCCTTCGGCGGCCGCGCCGCGAAAGAAATAGTGGAAGAGCACAACGGCCAGCGCCGCCACCAGCCTGAGCAGGTCCAGCGTCGCGATGTAATCCTGCCTGGCAGGTCTGACGTCCATCCGAATTTCCGCATTTACGGTCTGGAAACCATACTGCGGATCGCGGCTGAACGGGTTAAGCGGGCAGAACTATCGCCAGGTTTAGTAAATACGGCTGCGTCAGACCGCCGAACCGTAGAGGTCATAGGCGTCGGCGCGGTCGATCTTGACGGTGACGATGTCGCCGGCACGCAGCGGACGGCGCGACTGGATATGCACCGAGCCGTCGATCTCGGGCGCGTCGTATTTGGTGCGGCCCTTTGCCGATGTGCCGTGCGCTTCGTCGATCAGCACCGGCAGGCGCTTGCCGACCTTCCTGGCCAGTTGCGTCGCCGAGATCTTCTGCTGACGCTGCATGAAGCGATGCCAGCGCGCTTCCTTGATCTCTTGCGGGACCTGTTCGAGACCGAGGTCGTTGGAGCGGGCGCCCCGGACCGGCTCGTATTTGAAGCAGCCGGCGCGGTCGATCTTGGCCTCGTCGAGCCAGTCGAGCAGCATTTCGAAATCTTCGTCCGTTTCGCCGGGAAAGCCGACGATGAAGGTCGAGCGGATGGCGAGATCCGGGCAGACCTCGCGCCAGCCGCGGATGCGCTCGAGCGTCTTCTCACCATGGGCGGGCCGGCGCATGTTCTTCAGCACCTGCGGCGAAGCATGCTGGAACGGGATGTCGAGATAGGGAAGGATCTTGCCGTCGGCCATCAGCGGGATGACATCGGCGACATGCGGGTAGGGGTAGACGTAGTGCATGCGCACCCAGATGCCGAGCTTGCCCAGCTCCTCGGAAAGATCGAGGAATTTCGCCCGCACTTCGCGGTCGCCGAACATGCTGGTCTGGTACTTGATGTCGATGCCGTAGGCGCTTGTGTCCTGCGAGATGACGAGGATCTCCTTGACGCCGGCCTTGGCCAGTTTCTCGGCCTCGCGCAGCACGTCGGCCGCGGGCCGCGAGACGAGGTCGCCACGCAGCGCCGGGATGATGCAGAAGGTGCAGCGGTTGTTGCAGCCTTCGGAAATCTTGAGATAGGCGTAGTGACGCGGGGTCAGCTTAACGCCTTGCGGCGGCAGCAGGTCGATATAGGGATCGTGCGAAGGTGGCGCGGCTTCGTGAACGGCGGCCATCACGCTTTCATAGGCCTGCGGCCCGGTGATCGCCAGCACATTGGGGTGCCTCTCGCGAATGACGTCCGGCTCCGCACCAAGGCAGCCGGTGACGATGACCCTGCCGTTTTCCGAAAGCGCGGAGCCAATGGCGTTCAGCGACTCGTCGCGGGCGGAATCGAGAAAGCCGCAGGTGTTGACCACGACAAGGTCGGCGCCGTCATGCTTGCGTGCGATCTCGTAGCCCTCGGCGCGCAGGCGCGTGATGATGCGTTCCGAATCAACAAGGGCTTTCGGGCATCCAAGACTGACAAAACTCACGCGAGGAGCGGACATATAGGGTTTCCGGGCTTTTCAGGATTGCCGGCGCAGTACCACACTTATTGCGGCATTGGTATGGGCACGCCTTCGATGCGGCAAAACGCACGGCGACTGCGCTTGCGACCATGCTCTTCCGGATCGAAGACGCAGCCGGCAGCCGCCTCAGCTGACCACGTTGTTTACATGCGGCCAGACTTCCACCGCACCACGGTAGACCATGTCCACGGCCACATAGAGAATGATCAGCAGGCCGATATAGGCGATCCAGCGGTGGCGATGCAGCAACTTGGCAATGAAAGTCGCGGCGAGCCCCATCAGCGCGATCGACAGCACGAGGCCGATCACCAACACCGGAAAATGATCGCGCGCGGCGCCCGCGACCGCCAGCACGTTGTCGAGCGACATCGACACGTCAGCGACGACGATCTGCAACGCTGCCTGGCCGAGCGTCTTGCGCTTGGTTTTGCCGGCCACCATCTTGTCGCTGTTGAGATCGGAGTTCGACAGCGCCTCGGTCGCTTCCAGCTCATCGGCATGCGATGTGCGCAGCTCGCGGTACATCTTCCAGCAGACCCACAGCAGCAGGATGCCGCCGGCCAGCAGCAGGCCGACGATCGCCAGCAGCTTGATGGTAACCGCGGCAAAGCCGATGCGCAGCACCGTTGCCGCCAGCACGCCGATGAGGATCGCCTTCTTGCGTTGTTCGGCCGGCAGGCCGGCAGCGGCAAGGCCGATGACGATCGCATTGTCGCCAGCAAGCACGAGGTCGATGGCGATGACCTGGAGCAAGGCGGTCAGGCTGGCAGCGCTGAAAATGTCCATCGACCGGAAGCCCTTGCTGATTTGCCGAGTGTTCGTCGATTATTCAGGACCGGCCCTAACTTGGTGGTCCCTTGGCGTCAAGGCATCACTCACGGCGACGTGATCAAACCATCTTTGCACTGAAGCCGCGTTGAGGGAGCGGCCGCGCGCGCCCGTAGCCGGGCAGAACCACCGCGGCCAACTGCCAATCAATCGTAGAGATTATACTTTGCCCACTCGGCTTCCGGAATCTCGTCGCCGATCCGATAGCGGAGCTGCAATACTTCCATATGGTCGGGCGCCGTCTGGCATTTGAATTTCAACCGGTACCATTGCCCCTTGCTACGAAATGCAGCACCCGGACTTCTGATTGCATCGGCGCCCATCTCGGGCGTCGCGAAGGCGTAGGCAACGACGCGATCCGCCTTGAACTTGCGATCGTCATGGGTGATCCGGTCGAGCACTTCGGCGTCACAACGCTGTTCAAGACGGGTTTGGGGATCGAGTTTCAACAGGCCGGCGCGCAAGGCATTGTCCATTGCGTTGGCCGGGAAACCCAGTGTCACGGACGCCAGGGCCATCATGCAGAGCTTCTTCATGGGTGGGACAAGCATCATATTTTACCGGAAAAATCAACCAAGGGGAGGGCCCCGAAGCCTGCAGGACCCTTCAATCAAATGGCCGGTTCGTTCAAAATTGCGTGTCGAGATTCATCATGCGATGGTTGCGGCCAACGGACCAACGAGGCACGGCCGGCATCCGTGAGATCGTAGAGGCCGCGGTCGACGCGCGCGAACCAACCATAGACATTGTGCCGCAGAATCTTCGGCGCGATCGGCGTCAGCGCCGTCAGATCGCGCGGGCGCTTGGGTCCGTCCGCCATGGCGGCGGCGCAGGCAAGCGCGCTTTGGCGATAGGCGGTCATGATCGGATTGCGCGATCCTCCTCCCGCAACGGGATCGCCGCGGCGGCGCTGGTGCTCGTCGACCAGGCGAGAGCGCCGCCGCGCATTCTTGCGCGGCGCCACGGCGATCGGGCTGAGAAGCACCTCGACCCGGTCGGTCGCGGTCACGCCAAGCAGGCCGAAGCCAAGCCGGCGGCAGAGATTGCGAAACCGCGCATCGCCTTCGCGTCCCTTGCCCCGGGCCGACATGCGCGCGGCCAGCCACACCTCGTCGCAGGCCGTCGCGCGGTCCACGCCCTGCAGTACCAGTTCAAGATTGAACTGCAGTTTCAGCTCGCAGATGACGACGATAGGCGGCTCTCCGTCGCGCAGCGCAACGATGTCGCAGCCACCGACCTCACCCTTCACGAGGAAGTCGAGGCCTTCGAGGAACCGCTTCACCGGCGCATAAAGTGAGGTCTCGTTCATACACAGGAGACTTAGCCGATTCGGCGCAAAAAGCCTTCCTGCCAGCTCACAGCAGGAGACAGTCTCCTTTGCCGAACAGCTCTCCGTTGAGGACATGGAAGCCAGCGAGCCCGGCATCGCGATGCCTATGATCATGAAAAAGTGGCGCCGCCGTCCGGAAAATTAGAAACGACTAATGCACTTGTGTCGCATCAGTGTCGCAATCGCGCGATAATTAACCAATGCGCGATTGATGAACGCAGCGTGACGCGCGTCCTCCCAAGATGACCCCTCTGGTCCCTGCCGGTGGGGTTTTCTTTTTTCAATGAACCGTACTGGCGCTCGCGAAGGGGAAGCAAACCTGTCGCGACGCCGCCTTACGTCAGCCTTCCGCTTTGGTGCTCGGTGCTGCTGGATTCGATCGCCGCCTGCGGGGCTGGATTGGATAGCCGATCTGGCCAAAGTAGGTCGAAGGGACCGGATCATCGACGCCGTACTTCTCCGGCACCTTGTTGCCGGTGGCATTATAGGTACCGAACATCACGTCGAGGAAGGGCAACTGCCCGGCGAAGTTCTTGTCATAGGCTTCCCGCTGATTGGCGTGATGCCAGCGATGGAACTGCGGGCTGGCGATCAGCCACTTCAAAGGGCCTAACGAAATCCGCATGTTCGAATGGACCAACATCGTGTGCCATAAGTAGATGACCGAAAAGATGGCGATCGAGACTTCCGAGAACCCGAGGAAAAAGACCGGCGTCAGCGATATTGCCTTCGTGACTATGATGTCGACCGGGTGAGAGTGGAAAGCACCGAGCCAGTCCAACTCCTTGATGCCGTGATGAATGGCATGGAACTTCCAAAGCGCAGGGATTTTATGAAAGGCGCGATGTGCCCAGTAGACGCCGAGATCGGTGATCAGGATGATTTCCGCAACCTGTAGCCAGACGGGCTGACTGCCAACGGCTTGCGTTATCGATTGCGGGACAAGCATGGCAGCGAGCCCGAGGACACCGGCGGCCATCAAAACGACGGCCGCCTTTACGATGAAGCTGTTGAACAGCAGGTAGATCACATCGACGGCAAAGCCCTCGCGGAGGATCTTTTGCGGCCGCTCGGCAAAAAGATGTTCGAACGGAATGAAGATCAGCGCGCAGATCAACAGCGCCTTGATACCAAAGATATCCATTCACCCGCCTCTATCGCCCTGGCTTCGTGTCACCCGCGGAAAGCCGGTGATTCGCTAGTCTAGCGCGCAAAGCCACGTTTGATGCAATCGACCACCGCCCTTACCGGGGCGGATGCACGCCAGGTCGTGCTGGAGGTTATGGCGTCCTGGCGAGCCTGTGCGTCCCGGCTTGCCTTTCGCGCATGTTCAATCTCCTCGACCAGCCGCGAATTGTCCGAGCGCAGGTGCTCCAGTTCGGCATCGTTTTGCCGCGAGTGCACGCTGGCTATGTGAGACCATAGCTGCCGTTGCCAGCGGTCCAGGGAAGTCTCCCGGTCCAAGGCATGAGGCTGGAGCTGATCCCGGACCGCGGATGCGAGCCTGCCGAGGCCCATGACGGCGACGGTGTCGGGAAGGAACGCCGTCTCATGCTCGATGCCGAGATGATCGAGAAAGCGCTCCGCATTGACAATGGCGTCCGCGATCAGGTTGGCGTCGTGGAAGGAAATGATGCAGTCCGGCTTCATAAGGCCGAGAACGCCGACAAAGTCCGAAAAGCAGGCCGTGTTGGTGTGCTCCGCGTCGATCAGCGCGAGCGTCGCCTTGGTCTCGATCGACTGGGGCGGCACATTGGAGACGTCGCTATCGATGGTGATCAGCTTGGCCATTGCGTCGGGCGGAAGCTTGTCCGACAGCAAGGCAACCATCCGGGCCGCCGTGTTGTCTGGGTAGTGAAAAACCTCGGCACGCTCGTCGGGCTGGGTCGCCGGCCGCAGATCGACCGATATCACCGCCTCGCAGGCCGGATCGATCAAATGCGGCAACAGGCTGCCGCCGATGTCTGAGCCAACCTCGAGATAGACGTATCGGCCGAGTGTCGATCGCGCGAAGTTCTGCACGCGCAGGAAACTTGTGCGGTCACTGAGCGTGCTTCCGGTATCGACCTGGAAAACAGCAATGTCGAGCGTCTCGATCATGCCCATCGCTTGATTGGCGGTTAGCATTCAGGGGCTCCCATTGGACAATTATTCGCCGCTTGCTTGCATGGCGCGACAGGTTGAATCGCGCAAATCCTGTTGCACTTCGGCTGGATATCCGCAACAGCGTATTTCGCCATGGAACTGTTGAGCGCCTTGAAAGGTCGACGATGAACCGCCTCTATACTGATCTCCTGATCAAGATCATCGCCAACACGATCTACGGCTCTGGTTCGCAGGTGATCGATCCCTCGAAAATCGGAGAGTCGACCCCCTTCAATCGCGAGGATCGCCTCGTGGGTCGCGATTGGCCGACGGTTGCTCACTCCATGGCAGGCGTCAAGCGCCTGACGAATGTCCGCGACCTCGTCCAGCGCGTCATCGACGAGAACGTGCCCGGGGATTTGATCGAGACCGGCGTCTGGCGCGGTGGTTGCTGTATCCTGATGAAAGGCGTTCTGGCCGCCAACGGGATCACGGACAGGAAGGTGTATGTCGCGGACTCGTTCGACGGTTTGCCACCGCCGGACCCCGAGAATTTTCCGGCCGACCTGGGTGACAGGCTGCACGAATACCGGCAGCTGGCGATCGATCAGGCACAGGTCGAATCCAACTTTGCCGCCTATGACCTGCTGGACGACCAGGTGGTCTTCGTCAAAGGCCTGTTCGGGGACACCTTGCCTGGCCTGAAAGCCGGTCCATTCGCCCTGATTCGACTGGACGGCGATATGTACGAGTCGACGATGGACAGCCTTGAAGCGATTTATCCAAGGCTGTCCCCCGGCGGGTTCGCGATCATCGACGACATGGCGTTTGGGCCATGCCGGCAAGCGGTCGACGACTACCGCGCGCGCAACGGCATCAAAGCCGAGATCCACGAGATAGACTGGACGGGCGGTTGGTGGCAGAAGCCATTGGCTGACAACTGAGCCACGGAATCGCGATGAAAACGAACACCCTGTCCGTCGTTGTTGTCGCCTACAACATTCCCCGAGAGCTGCCGCGAACCTTGCTTTCGCTCGCAACGCCCTACCAGCAAGACGTGACGACGGATGATTACGAGGTCATCGTCGTCGACAACGGATCGTCACCGGCCGTTGGTGAGGGCCTGGTTGCGGACTATGGGCCGAACTTTCGCCTGCTGCGCATCGATGATGCACTGCCTTCGCCCGCGGCTGCCGTCAATCGCGGGATAAGGGAGGCGAGGGGGGACAACATCGGCGTGATGATCGACGGCGCACGGATCGTGACGCCAGGGTTGGTGCATTTCGCTCGCATCGGCCTGGGCATGGCGCCGACAGCAGTCGTGGCCGCACCCGGCTGGTATCTTGGCAGCGACACCCAGGTGAATGCCCGCAGCAATGGCTATACGAAGGCCATCGAGGATTCGCTTTTGCAATCGATCCGATGGCCGGAAGATGGGTACCGTCTGTTCGAGATCGGGACGATGGATGAGTCCTCGGTCGATCCGTGGTTCACGCCGATATCCGAAGCCAATGCCCTGTTCATGAGCCGGGAGAGCTGGCAAGTGATCGGTGGCATGGATGAGCGCTTCACCTATCCGGGAGGCGGCCTCGTCAACATCGACACGCTCGAACGCGCGATGGAGATGCCGCGGGCAAAGCTCATCCTCACCCTGGGAGAGGCTACATTTCACCAGTTGCACGGGGGTGTCGCCACCAACGCGAGCGTCGAGCAGCCCAAGCACTGGCTCCTCTGGAAGGCCGAAAGGGACGCGTTGAGGGGTCGCGCGGACTTTAGCTTTCACGCCCCCTCGGCTTTCGTGGGATCGCTGCCTCCAGCGCTTGCGCCGCACCTTGCCCGCGCCTTGATCGTGTCTCCGCACGGCGCCGGGCCAGCCACTGCCGCGGGCTTCAGGGCGCAGTTGAAGCCGTCGGAAGAACCCGCGCCGACCAACCAGGCCGCCGCAGCACTGGTCGAGTTGGCGAAGGTCGAGCTCGAGCGCGGGAATTACAAGGCGGCGGCAGACGTCGCTCGCATGGCAAGCAGCCATGCACCCGCCGAGCTTGCAACGTCGCGCGTGCTTTTGTCCGCCGGCCTTCTTTCGCGGTACAATGAGCATCGGGATGCCGCCTATTTCACGGCGATCGGCGATGCGCACCGTGTCATCGGCGAGAACGAAGCCGCCGACATTCAATACCGCAACGCATTGGCGCTTGCCGCCGATAGCGTGGGTGCCCATGCCGGCCTGGCCAGCACGCGGATGTCGGGGCCTTCCTATTACGACTGGCTGGAGCGTTTTTACGCAGAGCTGAAGCCCGCCGTGGTGGTGGAGATAGGCGTCTTCGACGGCGTGTCGCTTTCCAAGGTGAAGGCACCAGCCCTTGCAATAGGCATCGATCCCAATCCACGCGCCACGGTGGCGCTCGGCGCGCAAACGCACATTTTTCCGGAGACGAGTGACGCCTTCTTCGATCGCGGTGGAGCGGACGCCCTGCTTGCCGGCCGCCCGATCGGTGTCGGGTTCATCGACGGTCTGCACACTTTCGACCAGGTGCTGCGCGATTTTGCGAACCTTGAACGCTACTGCGACGCCGGCTCGGTTCTGCTCGTGCACGACACCGCCGCCTTGGACGAGGCGACGCAAAAGGTTCCGCCGACGACGCAATTCCACACCGGCGACGTCTGGAAACTGGTTCCGGCGCTCAAGACGCTGCGCCCCGACCTCGACGTGTTCACCATTGCAACGCCCTGGACCGGGCTCACCGTCATATCCGGCTTCGGCAAGGGCAGATATGATCGTTCATGGATCGCCGACGCCGGCCAACGCTTTGCAAACATGGAGTTTGCCGAGATCGAGGCAAACCTTGGCGAAGCGCTTTACCTTGTCGCAAACGAATGGGAGCCGGTGCTTGCACGGATCAGGGCCAACCTCGTCGGCAAAGCTGTGGCAATTCACAATCAAGGCAGCCCGCACAACCAAGGCGGCTGGCGGCGGCAAATTGCCAAGCTGATGAAGAGGCTATGATGGGCGGGTTCCTGCATCAGTACTTTTTGAACAACAGCGGCAAGGAGATTTACAAGTGGCTGCATTATTTCGACGTCTACGAGCGCCACTTCGAACGGTTCAGAAACCGGAGGCCGGTCGTCGTTGAAATCGGCGTCTACAAGGGCGGATCGCTCGACATGTGGCGTGCTTATTTCGGCGAGGGCGCGCGAATCGTCGGAGTAGACATCGATCCTGCATGCAAGGCGCACGAGTCCGAAGGGGTCGAGGTCTTCATTGGAAGTCAGGACGACCCTCGACTGCTCGATCGGATCGTCGAGAAATATGGCCCCATCGACATCGTCATCGATGATGGCAGCCACATGATGGATCATGTCATCGCGACCTTCGAGCATCTCTACCATCATGTTCAGCCGAACGGCGTCTACTTCGTCGAGGACACGCATACGAGCTATTGGGATGACTATGGCGGTGGGCTGCGCAAGCCGGGATCGTTCATGGAATTCGCCAAGGGAAAGCTCGACGAGATCAACGCGCATCACGCGCGGGGCGCCTTGCCGCCGAACGCGTTCACCCATGCAACGGACTCGATCTGCGTCTATGACAGCATTGTCGTCTTTGAAAAACGGCCGCAGGGCAGACGTCAGTCGCTCTTGACCGGGCAGGGGTAAATCCATGCACCAGCCAGTCTGAAGTCGTTGGCTCTCGGTGCTTCGCGCTCAAAGGGCTGTCCGAGCTGAAGGCACCCGCGCCCGCGATCTTGAGGGCAATTATTCCCTGAAGGCCCGGGAGAGCTGATCGGTGATGGGTTTCATCAGATAAGACCAGACAGTACGGTCGCCGGTCTGGATGTGCAATTCGGCAGGCATGCCCGGAATGAGCCGGGTTGCCGTTTTCAGGCAGACCGCCTCGTCGGTAATGTTGATGCGGGCCTCGTAGTAGGCCGTCCGGTTGGCTGTGTCCTTGACCAGATCGGGGGAGATCCGATCGACCGTTCCATGACACTCCGGCGTGGTGTTGCGGTCGAAGGCAGAGAAGCGGATGACGACCGCCTGGCCAAGGCTGACATCGTCGATGCGCAAGGGCGGAACCTGGGCATCGATCACCAGATCGTCCGTCTGCGGCACGATCAGCATCATGGTCTCGCCAGATGCGACAACGCCGCCAACCGTGTGGATCGCAAGTTCCTGCACAACGCCTGATTGCGGAGCCTTTATCGTCATATGGTCCAGCTGGTCCAGGGCCACCTGCTTGCGCTCGACCAGTTCGGCCTCCTTGCCTTCGGCCTCGCGCAGGTCGGCGTTGGCGCTTTTGCGGAAGTCGTTGTCGAGCTGGATACTGGCAAGCGCATTCTCGCTGATGCGCCCTTCCACTTCGGCGATCGCGGCCAGGAGCCTTCCAGCCTCGCCCTTTTGCTGGATCGTCTGCGTTTTCAAAGCAGTCAGGCGATCCAGCGATGCGAACCTCTTGGCGTAGAGATCCTGGATGATGACGAGGTCGTTGGTCGCCAGGTCGAGAGCTTCCAGGGCCGCGGCGCGCTGGGCCTTGAGGCCTTCGATCTGTTCGCGATATTGATCGTTACGGGTTCCAAGCTGCGCCTTCTGGCTTTCCAGAAGCGTCATGTTGCTTCGATGCAGCGCGTTTTCACCCGCGATGAGGATCGCCATTGCGGAATCGCTGGCCCGGGCGGACAGATCGTCCGGGATGATCATCTCGTCGCGGCCAATGGTCTCTGCCTCCAGGCGGGTCATTTGCAGCCGCGCACGGTCGAGCTGTTGGCCAATGATGCCGAGGTTTGCGCGTGCCACCGTTTCGTCGAAGCGAACCAGGACCTGGCCGGCCGTAACCTTGTCACCATTTCGCACGAGGATTTCGTGGACGGTTCCGCCAGTCTGCTCCTGCACCTTCTTCACACTCGATTCCACCACCACCGTTCCGCTGGCGATGACCGCGCCGGCAAGGGAAGTGGTCCCGGCCCAGATGCCGATGCCGCCAACAAGTGCGGCGACAACGACGAGGCCGGATCCAATGGTCGATCGAACGCCATCGCCGCGCATCGACGGGCGTTGCAATGCCGGCGGGGTTGCTGCGCGCGATAGCCTCATGTCACTCGTTTGCATTGGCGCCAGGCTCATCATGGCCGCCTGTCATGCAAGGTGACGACAGTTGGTGCGCGCTCGCCGCCCGGGGCCTGTTCCGGCCGAACATTGGCTGGGCGCGTCATCTTCGCCAGCACTTCGTCCCGCGGTCCGATCGCCTGCACCGTTCCGCCGGCCATGACCAGCACGGTATCGATATTCGCCAGTGCCGCGGGCCGATGTGCGATGACGACGACGATGCCACCTCGATCGCGCACGCCCTTTATGGCGGCGCCCAGGGCGATGTCGCCTTCGCCGTCCAGATTGGAATTCGGCTCGTCGAGAACGACGAGGAACGGATCGCCATACAATGCCCGCGCCAGACCGACCATCTGGCGCTGGCCTCCGGAAAGGGCTGAGCCGCCTTCGCCGATACGCGTCTGGAAACCGTCGCTCAGCCGGAGGATCATCTGTTTGACCCCGGCAGCTTCGGCCGCCGCCACGACGCCGTCCGCGCTCGCGTTGGCGTTGAAGCGGTTGATGTTCTCGGCAACGGTACCCTCAAACAACTCGATGTCCTGCGGCAGGTAGCCGACGTCGCGTCCAAGCGCTTCTTCATCGAACTGATCGAGTGCGGCCGCATCAAGACGCACAGTGCCGCGAAGAGGGGTCCACGCACCGACAAGGGCGCGCGCCAGCGTGGACTTGCCTGACGCGCTGGCTCCGATGATGCCCAGCCCGGCTCCTGCCTGCAAGGAGAACGCCACATTCTGGATGATTGGTTTTTGCTGGCCCGGCGCACCGACCGAGACCGCCTCGACCGACAGCGTCTCCCGAGGCCGTGGAAGCGTAAGAGGCGCTTCTTGTGCATCGGCGTTGCGCAGCATCTGTTTGAGCCGGCCATAGCTCTGTCTGGTGGAAACCCAGGGGCGCCAATTGGCAATGACGAGATCGACGGGCGACAGTGCCCTGGCGAGCATGATCGACGTCGCGATCATGATGCCGGGCGATGCCTCGCCTTCGATCACCAGGTAAGCACCAAGTCCGAGCATCAGCGATTGCAGGATCATTCGCCACGTCCGCGAGACGGTGCCGGTCGCGCCGACGACGTCGGAAATGCGCAACTGATTGGCAAGATACGCTTCGCTCCGATCCTGCCAGAGACCGCTGATGCGACGTCCCATGCCAAGCGCGCGCACCACCTCGGCATTGCGACGCCCGGCATCGGAAAGCTGCTTGCGGGAAATGGACGATTCCATCGCCCGTTTGGCGGGTCCCCGGCTAAGCCCTTCGGCAACCAGTGTCAGCAAGACGCTCACGATCGCGCCGGCCGTCGCGAGCGCTCCAAGCAGCGGGTGGAGGAAAAAGATGCCGACCAGATAGAAGGGCAGCCAGGGCAGATCGAAGAAGGCTGTCGGGCCCGATCCCGAAATGAAGCTGCGTATCTGGTCGAGATCGCCGATCGGCTGAAGGCGTGTGCCTTCTTGACCGGACCTGAGAGGGAGCGAGACCGAGAGAGCGAAGACAGCCGGTTGCAGGCTGGTGTCGAAACGCCTGCCGATCCGCGCCAGCAGCCTGAGCCGCAGGAGATCAAGCAGACCATAGGCGATGTAAAGTCCCGCCATGGCGATCGAGAGCACAGTCAGGGTCGGAATGCTGTGCGAAGGCAGGACACGGTCATAGACCTGAAGCATGTAGAGCGAGCCGGTCAGACCAAGCAGATTGATCATTCCCGAGAAAACGGCAACGCAAACCAGTGCCGCGGCGCACGACCTGAGCGCACGGCTGGGCGCGGACAATCCCGCTGGGGCAGGCCGGGTGCCGCCGCGGTTCTGTATCTGAATTGCCACATGCCCCCGCTTAACGTTCAGGCTACGACGAAATCGGCGTTGGTCAGCGCCAGGTTTGCGGCAAGCGTGGCGAAATGGGTGGAACCACCCGCCGCACTGCCGTTGCTGTCATAGATGAGCCAGCCGGTATCCGTCTCATAGATGATATGATCGTTGCCGTCACCCGCAAGGCCGGTGGTGTTCTTAACGAACTGTTCCGCCGTCAGCGTACCGTTGCCGCCAAGCGCTGCAAAGATCGCATTGTCGACCTGGATTGTGTCGTCGACCACTGAGAAGTCGGTGATGCGGTCGACATTGGCAGAGGCGTTCAGCGCCGTGGTGAAGACGAAGGTGTCATGCCCGGTGCTGCCGGACAGCGTGTCGTTGCCGAGCAGGCCGTTGATGATGTTGTTGCCGGAATTGCCGGTGATGATGTTGGCAGTCGAGTTGCCTGTGCCATTGATGGAAGCCGCGCTACGCAGTGCCAGGTTCTCCAGCTCCTGGCCGGAAAGATTGAACGAGACATAGGCCTGCACATTGTCGGTGCCGCCGCCGTTGGCCTCGATGACATGGTCTCCGGCATTGTCGACATAGTAGGTGTCGTTGCCTTGAGCGCCACTCATCGTGTCGGCGCCGGCAAGGCCGTTGATGACGTTGTTGCCGCTGTTGCCGGTGATGATGTTGGCAGCGGAATTTCCGGTGCCGTTGATCGAGGCCGCGCCGCGCAGCGCCAGGTTCTCCAGTGCCTGTCCCGATAGGTTGAAGCTGACATAGGCCTGGACATTGTCGGTGCCCCCGCCATTGGCCTCGACGACATGGTCGCCGGCATTGTCGACATAATAGGTGTCGTTGCCTTGCGCGCCGCTCATGGTATCGGCACCGGCAAGGCCGTTAATGATGTTGCTGCCTGAATTGCCGGTGATGATGTTGGCAATGGAATTGCCGATGCCGTTGATGGAGGCCGCGCCGCGCAGCGTCAGGTTCTCCAGCTCCTGACCGGAGAGATTGAAGGAAATCGTGCTGTTGACTGTATCGGTGCCCTGGCCATTGGCCTCGAGGACAACGTCGCCGGCATTGTCGACCCAGTAGGTGTCGTTGCCGGTGCCACCGCTCATCGTGTCGGCGCCGGCGCCGCCATTGATGGTGTCGGCGCCGCCGAACCCATAGAGCACGTCATGCAGCGGCGTTCCGTTCAGCGTGTCATTGCCACTCAGCGCGAGATTGAGCAGACCCATCGTGTCATTGCTGAAGACGAAGCTCGCAACGTCGGTGGCTGCTACGTTCAGGCCCGTGATCTGCAGCACCGTGCTGCCAGCCACCACATATTGGACGGATGTCACGGTCCCACCCGTAGGGACGCCGGCGTTATAAGTGAATCCAGAGCCCTGAAAGAGTGTGTAATTCGACGCGTCGTCAAAAAACCTTGCATAGAGAGGCTGCGGGTCTTCGAAGTCGTAGTCGACCAGTGCTCCCACCTGCAGCGTATCGAAATTCAGTCCAAAAACCGTACCACCGCTGACAACAGCCATGACGTTCTCCCACCCAAGATTAACAACCCCAACCTATATTTACGAGGTTTCCTGAAACAGCACAACTGACCGTTCTTACTTGTAGTTAGCCAGCGAGGGTTCGGGATGGAATTGTTGCGATGGACTTTGGCGGTGGCGGCAAGGTCCGCTTCGGGCCGACCGGCATGACCTCCTTACACCACGACGAAATCGGCGTTAGTGAGTGCCAGGTTGGCGGCGAGGGTGGCGAAATGGGTGGAGCCGCCAGCGGCACTGCCGTTGCTGTCATAGGTGAGCCAGCCGGTGTCGGTCTCGTAGATGATGTGATCGTTGCCGCCGGCGGCGAGGCCAGTTGTGTTCTTGACGAACTGGTCCGCCGTCAGAGTGCCGTTGCCGCCAAGTGCGGCAAAGATCGCGTTGTCGACCTGGATCGTGTCGTCGGCGACCGAGAAGTCGGTGATGTGGTCGACATTGGTCGACGCGTTGAGCGCCGTGGTGAAGAGGAAACTGTCGTTGCCGGTGCCGCCGCTCAGCGTATCGTTGCCGAGGAGGCCGTTGATGACATTGGCGCCCGAATTGCCGGTGATGATGTTGGCGGTCGAGTTGATGTTCGCCGAGCTACGCAGCGCAAGGTTCTCCAACTCCTGTCCCGACAGATTGAAGGAGACATAGGCCTGGACATTGTCGGTGCCCTGGCCGTTGGCTTCGACGACATGGTCGCCGGCATTGTCGACATAGTAGGTGTCGTTGCCTTGCGCGCCGCTCATCGTGTCGGCACCGCCAAGTCCGTCGATGACGTTGTTGCCACTGTTACCAGTGATGGTGTTGGCGATCGAATTGCCGGTGCCATTGATGGAAGCCGAGCTGCGCAGCGCCAGGTTCTCCAACTCCTGTCCGGAAAGACTGAAGCTGACATAGGCCTGCACATTGTCGGTGCCCTGGCCGTTGAGCTCGACGACATGATCGCCGGCATTGTCGACATAGTAGGTGTCGTTGCCGATGCCGCCTTGCATGGTGTCGGCGCCTTCCTTGCCGTCCAACGTATCATTGCCGCCAAGACCGCTCAGCGTGTTGACGGCTGAATTACCATTCAGCGCATTGGCCAGGCTGTTGCCGGTGGCGTTGATCGAAGCTGCGCTGCGCAGTGCGACGTTCTCGATATTGCCCGTGAAGTGGTTGCCATCACTGAGGTTGATCGAGATATAGCCATTGACGATATCCGAGCCGTTGGCGCCGGCGGTGTTTTCACTGACGATATCGCCGGCATTGTCGACATAGTAGGTGTCGTTGCCGGCCCCGCCATACATGCTGTCGGCACCCGCTTTGCCATCCAGCGTGTCATTGCCGGCCTTGCCGTCCAAATGGTCGCCGCCCGAGGAACCAAATATGGCTTGGGTGCCGTCGGTGCCGATCAGCGTCAAGGCATTCGTGCCAAGCCCGACGATAGATGAAATGCCGTTCAGCGCTGTCACCGATACCGACGTGCGGATGGTCGACTGGCCCATCAAATCGATCTTGGCGTTGAAGCCGGCAGCGATCGTCGCGGTGAGAACCACCGGCGTCACCTGGTCGCCGCCGGCAAACGTGATGGTCTTGAGACCGGCCGTCACCTCTTCGGAATAGCCGCCGGCGCTGCCGCTGGCCGTGTTCGGTCCGCCGCTGACGGAAACCGTTATGTTGCCGCGCCCTTCGCCGATCGAATAGAACTGGTCGGCGGTCACGGTATCGTTGAAGGCGACACCGGTGAGAAACTGGTGATTGCCGCCTGGCCGGCCGAAATCTTCGGTCAGCATCGTCGCGTTGAGGCCCTGATAGATGCCTTGGGCCTGGCCGACACCGACCTCCTGATAGTCCGGATCCATCAAATTGACACGGTGGCCACGGCCAGGGTAGTTCGAATCGACAAACAGAAGTTGATGGAGTTGCAGAGACATCGCCGGTGTGAGCGTGCCGGAAGTAGCGCTGTAGGCGATGTTTTCGCCTGCCGTATTCCAGTCATAGCCAGCTGCCGTGATCCGCTCGAATGGATCGTGGCCGCTCAGATCAGTATGCGAAAAGTAGTCGTGGTCGATCATGTCCTGGCTATGAGCCCGCGCCACGCTGAGCAACGTGTCGTTCATCGCCAGCGGCTGCTTCATTGCGGTGGAGATGGTCTCGTTGGCCGGAACCCCCTCATTGAGGCTTATGCCATATCGAGCGGCTTCAGCGGCCGGATCGAGCCGCGCGCGATTGATCAGTTCCAGGATTGCCTGCTCGACAGCACTCTGATTGGCCATGACTTTCCCCACCCAGTATTGTGCGAGTATTATTTTAGGCAACATGCCGCCAAAACGCCAGCCGGCTGGAAGAAACCAGCTCAAAAGCCGTGCCATTCAACGCTTTGAACGGGCTGCACAGGAGATATGCCCACGCAATCGCAGACGCCGTAATCGGGCGCCTGCGATCGCGTGGGGAGTTCTATCTTCGAGCGGATCAGACCACGGCAAAATCGGCGTTGGTGAGCGCCAGATTGGCTGTCAGCGTGGCGAAATGGGTCGAGCCGCCAGCGGCGCTGCCGTCGCTGTCATAGTAAAGCCAGCCGGTGTCGCTCTCGTAGATGATGTGATCGTTGACGTCGCCGGCAAGGCCGGTGGTGTTCTTGATGAACTGGTCGGCTGTCAGCGTGCCGTTGCCGCCGAGCGCTGCGAAGATCGCATTGTCGAGCTGGATGGTGTCGTCGACCACCGAGAAATCGGTGATGCGGTCGACATTGGTCGAGGCGTTGAGCGCCGTGGTAAAGATGAAGGTATCCTGGCCAGTGCTGCCGGACAGCGTGTCGTTGCCGAGGAGGCCGTTGATCGCGTTCGCGCCACTGTTCCCGGTGATGACATTGGCAATGGAGTTGCCGGTGCCGTTGATGTTACCGGTGCTTGTCAGCGCCAGATTCTCCAGTTCCTGCCCGGAGAGGTTGAAGCTGACGTAGGCCTGCACATTGTCGATGCCCTGGCCGTTGAGCTCGATGACGTGGTCGCCGGCATTGTCGACAAAATAGGTGTCGTTGCCTTGTGCGCCGCTCATCGTGTCGCCGCCTGCAAGGCCGTCGATGATGTTGTCACCGGTGTTGCCGGTGATGATGTTGGCAGCGGAATTGCCGGTGCCGTTGATGGAGGCCGAGCTGCGCAGCGCCAGGTTCTCCAGCTCCTGCCCGGAGAGGCTGAAGGAGACGTAGGCCTGCACATTGTCGATGCCCTGGCCGTTGAGCTCGACAACGTGGTCGCCGGCATTGTCGACATAGTAGGTATCGTTGCCTTGCGCGCCGCTCATCGTGTCGGCGCCGGCAAGGCCGTCGATGATGTTGTTGCCGGTGTTGCCGGTGATGATGTTGGCAGCGGAATTGCCGGTGCCGTTGATCGAAGCCGAGCTGCGCAACGCCAGGTTCTCCAACTCCTGTCCCGACAGGTTGAAGGAGACATAGGCCTGGACATTGTCGGTGCCGCCGCCATTCGCCTCGATGACATGGTCGCCGGCATTGTCAACATAATAGGTGTCGTTGCCGGTGCTGCCGCTCATCGTGTCGGCACCGCCGAGCCCATTGATGACGTTGTTGCCGGAATTGCCGGTGATGATGTTGGCAATGGAATTGCCGGTGCCGTTGATCGAGGCCCCACTGCGCAGCGCCAGGTTCTCCARCTCCTGGCCGGARAGGYTGAASGAGACRTAGGCCTGSACRTTGTCGRTGCCCTGGCCGTTGAGCTCGATGACRTGGTCGCCGGCRTTGTCGACATAGTAGGTRTCGTTGCCGGTGCTGCCGCTCATCGTGTCGGCKCCGGCGAGCCCATCGATGACGTTGTTGCCGGAATTGCCKGTGATGATGTTGGCAGCGGAATTGCCRGTGCCATTGATCGAAGCCGCGCTGCGCAGCGCCAGGTTCTCCAGCGCCTGKCCSGASAGRTTGAAGCTGACATACGCCTGGACATTGTCGGTGCCCTGGCCATTGGCCTCGAGGACAAGGTCGCCGGCATTGTCGACATAGTAGGTGTCGTTGCCGATGCCGCCTTGCATGATGTCGGCGCCACCGCGGCCGTCGATGACATTGGCAACATTATTCCCGATGACGGTATCGGCATGTGCGCTGCCGATGACGTTCTCGATCGTTGTCGAGAATGCAAGGCCCAGATTTCGCTCCCATTCATAGGCCGGGGTGGTCGGATCAGTCAGGGTGTTTCGAATAAAGTCCCCAAAACCACCAAATTGCGCGGTGAGGTCAGCGATCTGATTCTCGACATTGTAGTAGTCGAGATCCGAATAGGCGCCGGGGCGCAAATCGACGGTAGAACCTCGGGAAAGCGCGGACAGGTCTAGAGTGTCCGTGCCGCCGGCATCGTAGATCGCCTGCCTGCCATTCAAGCCATTGTCGGTAAAGGCATAGACCGTATTGCCGGTGGCAGTGGTCGGATCTGCGCCGTAATGGGACTGAATCGCCATGATATCGAGCACCATTGGCGTAAAGGACGACGTTCCCTCGACGCTGTAAGCGATGCCCCCGCCGCCGCCGTCTGACCACGTGAAGAAATAGTCTTCCGAGGTGTAGCTCATCACCGTGTAGGTTCTGCTGTCGTATCCCGCCGGCACAGTCGGCGCCTCGAAGGGGTGTTTCAATCCCAGGGCATGCCCGGATTCGTGGATGAGAATCTGGAAATCAGAGGTATCCTGGGCGAAACTGGATGACTTAAAGGTCTCGTCGACCCAGATGTCGCCGTTGACGGCAATTGCCGTGTTGCCGGGCAGGGGCGGGCCATAGGCATAGGCGGCTATGCCTGAGCCCTCGCGCGCTGTGACGTCGGTGAATGCGACGCGGATTTTCCCGGGGATTGCGTCCGATACCTCAGTTATCGAAGGCGCGATCAACGCGTCCCAAAGGGACAAGGCGATCCGAAAGCTCGCCGCCTGGGTGCTGTTGAAAGGTCCGGATTGAGCGTCGAAAGGCTCTTCCGATCCATAATCTTTCTCCCAGAGTGAACCGGCGCCCGGAATTGAGTAAGTGATCGTCGAGCCGGACCACTTCGCACCGTCCACGTCAACAAGCCCATTCCGAGCCTGTGTCACGGTCACAT
This sequence comes from Mesorhizobium sp. P2_C7, assembly GCF_056404515.1. Classification (NCBI taxonomy): domain Bacteria; kingdom Pseudomonadati; phylum Pseudomonadota; class Alphaproteobacteria; order Hyphomicrobiales; family Phyllobacteriaceae; genus Mesorhizobium; species Mesorhizobium sp. P2_C7. The sequence goes on from NZ_JBFUDW010000007.1 coordinate 201,061, forward strand.
TTGTCAAAGTCATCGCGCACCCCCCGCGGTTGTTGGACGATAATATTCGGCGACACTATGGATCATAGATAACGGTGTCCGCTACGCTCGGAGAAATTCCAGGAAAAGTGTGAAACAGTTTCCTGTCCGGAATTGTGTCAAACAAAGAGAAAGAGCGGTTTTGCGTTCAGTGAAACGATGAACCGCTCCTACCTTCACACCACGACGAAATCGGCGTTTGTCAGCGCGAGGTTAGCGGCCAGCGTGGCGAAATGGGTTGAGCCGCCAACCGCACTGCCGTCGCTGTCATAGTAGAGCCAGCCGGTGTCCGTCTCGTAGATGATGTGCTGGTTCGCAGTGGTGGCGGCGCCCGACGCGTTGGCGGCAAACTGGTCAGCCGTCAGCGTACCGTTGCCGCCAAGCGCTGCGAAGATGGCGTTGTCGACCTGGATGGTGTCCTCGGCGACCGAGAAGTCAGTGATGTGGTCCACATTGGTAACGTCATTGAGCGCCGTGGTGAAGACGAAACTGTCGTTGCCACTGCTGCCGCTCAGCGTGTCGTTGCCGAGGAGGCCGTTGATGACATTGGCTCCCGAATTGCCGGTAATGATGTTGTCGGTGGAGTTGCCGGTACCGTTGATGTTGCCGGTGCTTCTCAGCGCCAGATTCTCCAGTTCCTGCCCGGAAAGGTTGAACGAGACATAGGCCTGGACATTGTCGATGCCCTGGCCGTTGAGCTCGACGACATGGTCTCCGGCATTGTCGACATAATAGGTGTCGTTGCCTTGAGCACCGCTCATAGTGTCGGCACCGGCAAGGCCGTCGATGATGTTGTTGCCGCTGTTGCCGGTGATGATGTTTGCGATCGAATTGCCGGTGCCGTTGATATTGCCTGCGCCGGTCAGCGTCAGCTTCTCCAGTTCCTGTCCCGACAGGTTGAAAGAGACGGAACTGAAGACGCCGTCGGTGCCCTGGCCGTTCAGCTCGACGACATGATCGCCGGCATTGTCGACGTAGTAGGTGTCGTTGCCGGTGCTGCCACTCATCGTGTCGGCGCCGCCGAGCCCATYGATGATGTTGTTGCCSGAATTGCCGGTGATGATGTTGGCAGCGGAATTGCCRGTGCCRTTGATCGARGCCGCGCYRCGCAGCGCCAGGTTCTCCAGCKCCTGGCCGGARAGRTTGAASSWGACATAGGCCTGSACATTGTCGGTGCCCTGGCCATTGGCCTCGATGACATGGTCGCCGGCATTGTCGACATAGTAGGTGTCGTTGCCGACGCCGCCACGCATCGTGTCGGCGCCGCCCTTGCCGTCCAGCAAATTGTTGCCGGAATTGCCGATCAGCGTGTCGATGCCTGAACCGCCAACGGCGTTCTCGATTGTCGCGCCGAAGGCAATTGAAACATTGCGGTGGCCGCCGCCGATGTCGGAGAAACTGCCTGCGGTCAGATTGATGATTTGGGCTTGGCCGAACCCGGACGCATTCAGCGTATCGACACCACCAGCGTCCCAAATGCAGATTGCCGGCGAGGGGTTCAGGGCGAAGTTGTAGACGTTGCCCGCATTGGAACCAAAACCGTAGACGGTATTGCCCGTACGCGTCGTCATATTGGCGCCGTAGAGCTGCTGAACAGCCAGAATGTCATACAACATCAGCGTGTCGGGATAGTCATTGTAGTCGGATGCGCCGGTGTTGGTCTCGTCGAAATAGCTCATCACGCTGTATTGGTTGCTGTCCTGGATGAACTGGGCATCGTTGCCGTAGGTCGGATTGGTATCGGCATTGTATTCGCCCGGATGTGAAAGGCCGAGCGCGTGGCCTGTTTCGTGCAGAATGGTCTGGTAGTCGTAAGAGCCGATGGGCAGATTTCCCGTGTTAACGGCGTCAGTGTTCAAATGCACGTCCCCGGAAATGTCGCCTGGCGCCGTCGTTCCCGGGTAAATTGCGTAGGCTCCTGCAGGGTCCGCCGTCGATGTGTAGTTTCCAAACAGCATCGTCGCGTTGTCGCTGGTGCCAGCGGGGTTGACTTGCGTGAAAGTCAGGCCGCAGACCGACGAATACATGGCAAGCACGGACTTGACGGCAGCGATTTCCGCGGAACTCAACGGGCTGAACGGGGCAGCAAACCCTTGCGAGTCCGTACAATTGACGTCCGTCATTCGCACAGCCCATGTCACGTTCACCGGCTGCCCGGGCGCTGTGCTCCAGCTGCTTCCGGGCCTCAGGATCGCGCCGGCCCCCATCAATTCGTCGTAGCTGGCCCGGGTTCCGCTGACTACGGAAACACCATATTGCCCCACGTAGTCATCGTTATATGCGCCGGCATTGATGAAGTAATCGCCGGTGGTCGAGGCCGTGTAGGTGATCGTCGAATAGCGGTACTGGCCCGGGATGACGTCATCGTTGGACGCAACCAATGTTCCGGATGCGTTCATGAGGGCCATGAACGTATCCTCGACATTGTCGCCGACGGTCGGACTGACACGCGCACCTTCACCGACTTCCGCGAATGTGTAGGTCTGGCCCGCCACCAGATGCACCCGGTACCAATCATGGTCGCCGGCCGAAGACAAATGGCCAGTCGCTGTCTGGCCGACTGCCAGGGTGTAGCTGGTGGCGATGGATGACGCCGCATCCGTTGTTTCGGTGACGTTCGGCATTGCTTCCCCCTCTGCGTTTCCTGCGGCAGCGCCGCTTATTATCGATAATGGAGCTTGAGGCTCATAACCCGCATGTCCTGCTGGCCTATTTGCCGTCGTTCACTTTGTCCTTGCCGCATAGCCGTTCTGCCACTTCGAGTGCCCTTCGAAGGACTTCCCGATTTTCCGCTGCCGAAATGATCGGGCTTCCAAGGCGTGCTTCGTGCAGACGCGCCAGCGCCTGCTCGCAGGTTTTGGCATTCATCGGGCGCTGCGGATTTCGAGGGTAGGATTGTACCGGCTGAGGTCCGATAATGGATGCCACCACGATAGCTCCTACGCATAGGAGGTTCCGAGGCATAAGCCTTTTCCTTGACCGGTCTGTCTTTGACCAGGCGGCCGTCCAATTTTCGGCTTGGTGACAGCCACACATGCCTGTCGCCATCATGATCGGCCACAACCACTTTCCAAAAGATACAATTGCATTCCGCGGCTTCGCGCCGACAGGTCAGTTGCGGAACATTTGTTTCCGAAATCCTATGCCCACGCCCCTAGATTGATACTCTATGTCAGGGTCACGACTGTATTCAACGCTGTTCTTGAGGAGCAGCTAAAATTCCTGCTTGAATTCCGTATGTACCGCGTTGCTTTGTTGGCATGGGTGCATCTCTCCTGGCATCGGGCTGGACTGCTTTAGGCGCAGCCAGGCGACAAGGTACGGATCGCAGGCGCGGAAATATCGGTGTTGCCGCCGGCCAGTGCGAGTTCCGCCGCCCTGGTTTGCATGGTGGTGCTGAGTTCCTTCTGTTTCAGGCGCAGGTCCTCGTCCATGACATTCCTCCGTTAGCTGGAGGTCTAGCGTATCGACGAAGGGGAAGTTGCCCCCACGCGTCTAATAGGCTGTCTTTCGCCGTTTAGGTCCTTAGTTTTCACAAGGACCTTCCTTGGCTTCCCGAAAAGCGCGTGTAGCTTGTCCGCGACCTCCATAATCGCAGGGAAGGCGGCATAGAAAATCGACATAGTGTCGCCTGCAAGGCCGTTACGAGAAGCGTAGTCCTCCAAGGCTTCTCGCGAAACGGTCAAGGTGAACGTGCCGGCATCTTGGTCCCAGACCAGAACCTCTACACCGCCGGCATTTATGTAGGGTTCATTCTTACGCCGATGATCCAGCAGGGTAGCCCCATGTTGCGCCCACAGCTGCTCGCAGTCGTTTGCCCTCAGGCTTGGCGTACCCGGTTTGCCATAGAATACCATCGCTGCCCGCACGTCATATCCAAGCACCTCTGCATTGGCAACGAACTGGATGGCGTCCCCGAGGCGAGTGGTGCCGAGCTTGACCTCCGTCTTGCTCGCGAGGTCGATCACACCAATGATTTCGGCTTCGTTATTCCTGGCAGCCAATACCGCACATACAGTCGCGAGCATGTGAGCCTCCGCTAATAATCTTAACCTCCAGGAGCCGGCTTGTTCCCCGCCGCGACTAGCCGACCTGCAAACCAACACGGACAGCCAGCCCAACCGGCCACTGATGCCGTCGAGGAGCGAGAATGCCCGCACTTGTTAAAAAAATACCAAAAAGCCTGAAAGGCCCTGGTCCAGGTCGGCCCAAAGGGATGCCGAACAAGACCACGGCGCTGCTCAAGGACGCTATTCTGAAAGCAGCGGCGGAATACGCCTGACTTGCGGGGCTTCACAGCCGGGGCGATGAGGGGCAAAACGCCGCCCCGACTGCCGAGAGAGTTGCGTCTTTCAATAGCCCCTGTGGGCGCTACTTCTTTCGCGCAGCCAGGTCGGCATATATTTACTCTCGATCACCCTGATGCTTTTTCACCAGGGCAAGAGCCTGCTCACGATCGAGAAGCCCGAGCTTCATGATGAACGTCAATTCATGCTTGGGCACAGCCGTGTAAGGCAGCTGAGCCCGTACACCGAGCTCTCGCCTGCCACCGAAGGTTTGTTCCTCTGACATGAGCTATGGACTCGCACCCTGTGAGGTCAACGCTGACCTCCATCTCAAGACCCCATGGTTGGCATTTGCCGGGAGACGATAAGCTTCATCGCGCGGCAGTCCGATCAAGGTTCGACCCGCGAAATCGGCCGGCAGACCGAAAATCCCATCGAACACCGCCCACGTCCCCGACGGTTCCTGTACAACCGAGAACCTCATCCAGCGCTCCCCACAATCGGCTCAGTGCTGGACCGTCGGATCATAGTCGCTAGTTTCATACGGGACAGTATTATCTCCTTCGAATAGGATGTCTTTCCTGCGAGCGAAGGCGATAAGCACCCCACGAGCTGTCTCGGCGTCGACGTCACCGGTCAGCGCTGCCTTACAGGCGCGTATCGCGGCCCTTTGCTCAGGACTGTTTCCGCACCATTCCGTGACGAACTGATATGCATCGGCCACGGTGTTGAGTTGACGAGGGAAGCCAAGACCGACCCATACGCGGACGGGCTTTTCAAAAGGCTTCGCAAGCATAGTGACCTCCTTAGCTCTTGGCCGGCAACCCGGCTCCAGTTTGATGAATGGCCGCAATGCGGCGTGAAAAGAATTTGTGAAGCGCTGGCATTTTTTCAAGGGGCTACGCGCCACGATTCGAAGCGGTTACCAGCGGGCGTTTCCAACCGCTAATTCCTCATGGGGAGTCGAGTTCCTTGGCCGCCAGATACATGACGGCTGCGGCTGCTTGTCTTCGCTCCCAACCGGCCGCTTCGACCTCCAGAGGCGCGCCGGGCATCATCCAAAAGGTTGTATTCCGACAACTCTAGCGAGAGCGCTATGCTCACTTCTCGGCGCCGCTTCCCTCAAAGCGCCGCCGGTAAAGGCTCGGCGCCCTCTGGTTTGTTCAGTGTCAAAAGAGGGGCGCCGGGTCGCTCCGACTGACGTCCTAGGCCACGCTTCTTTCGGTCAAGGCCCGCCGCCCACTTGCGAGCGACGGGCCCCACCCACCCGACCTACAGCAGGTGATGGAGGGCATCATCTGCCGCATCGAATAAACAATTAGAAGTATCTAATGTTCCAATGTGGCATATGATACATGCCGCAGTGCTGGGCCGGCCAGTCCGGTCCCCGCTGCCCTGATGTGTTTCAGCCACTCCGAACTCCGCCGCGAGCCTTGCTCGAACTGACCAAGGCTTGGCTGTCGTCGACATCGCCTGCCAATGTGAGCGCGGACCGGACGGCCTCGATCAGATCAGATGGCAGACAGGGCTTTGCAACCCACTCGCCCTTGAGGAATATCGGGTGATGGAAGCCAGAGTTGGCAACGCTTGCCGAATGGACGACAAACGGAACGTTGCGACTGTAGAGCAACTGGGCGATTTCTATGCAATCGCCATCCTGCAGCTCGATGTCCATGACCACCACATCTGGTGAATGAGCACGAAACCAGCCGAGCGCGGCCCTGTTAGATGAAAAAGTGGCTGCGACCTGGAAGCCTGCGTCGCGCAAATGGTCTTCGAGATCCACCGCAACCAGCGCTTCGTCCTCCAAGATGACAACCGCTGCAGCCGTCCGGCCGTCCATGGCTTGGCCCTCCGTGGATTTGCCAGGAACATTTTAACATTTCTTGGAGGGTTCGCTACTTTTTTGCGGAATCGTACGCTCGGGTTGGACCTGCGCATGTTAATCACGTGGCGGTCTGGGTTGAGGTTGCCCCCTTCGAGCGGTGCTCCTTCTCCACGTCGAAATTTAAGTGTCGGGCTGGCATGAGAGGTGGCCCGCTGCCAGGGCACGGCAACGGGCCTTTGACACAAGCCGGACAAGGATTTCTGAGACGGGCATCCGACCGGCATTTTCAACGAGGGATGCGAAATTTTGTTCCCGCGCCGCACGCGCTTGACTAAGCCTTGGACATGGTCGGGGGATTGCATTGGAGATTTGGTGGCTGTGACAGCCACCGTGCGAAGGCGAGTCAATGACGACCACCGTCAGCGTCTCGATTCCGTCCTACGATTTTCCGCACTCGATCCGAGATTCATCCAAGGTCAAACGCGGCCAGCAGCTAGAGTTGACTGGTGAGGTCATGCGCATCGATGACAAGACCGTGACGATCGCCCTGGGGCCGCTGGTGACAGTCGCCATCGACAAGGTGCGGCTGGTAGAGAAATACCGGTCGCCGACCCGCAAGTCGCTGCGAGGCATGGTCGACTAAGGTAAAACCCGAGCCCCGATTTACCAACCATTGCCGGGCCGGATTGCAGCTCTACCTCACCGGGCGCAGGATCGTCCCGCGGGGAGAGGCAAAATGTCTGTTATTTGGGTTGGTGGAACAGCCATTGTCGTCTTGGCGTTCGTCGCGGTCGTGGCCGTGGACTACATGAGCAACAGACCGAAGCCACACTGAAGCGCTAGCGCTTCTTAGGGTTTCGGCATGATCTCCTCGATCCGCACCTTGTCGCCAATCTCCCTTACTGGGCTCCTCTACCCTGCGTTGATCGCCTTGGAGCTGGCATGGGCGATAACGTGGAAGATGCTCTCAATGAGATCCTTTTCGCGGAATGGCTTGCTTAGCAGCGGGACGTCCGACGGACGATCGGCAATCGCGCTCGCATCAGCGTATCCGGTTATGATTACCGCTGGCCAATCCGAGCGGAGATTGCGCGCAAACCGAATGACCTCCACTCCGGATACCAGGGGCATAGCGAAGTCTGTGACGATTACGTCGAAATCATGTGGCGTCCGTTCAATAGCCGCCAGCGCCTCGGCGCCCCCTGCTGCACAGGTCACGGAGAAACCCCGCTGCCGCAACGATTCAGCCGTCAGATGCCGAAGTGCGCTGCTGTCGTCAATCAGAAGGATCGAAGGGCGTTCGTTGCCCGCATAGACCAGAATTGGCTCTTTCGCGGATTCAACCACATCGCGGGCAGGCTGCTCGACCGAACGTGGCAACCACAGCTCCATGGCAGTTCCGCGTCCAACAACACTGTCTATGCGCAGCGAACCGCCGGACTGCTTCATGAAACCGTAAACCGTGCTGAGCCCTAAGCCCGTGCCTTTGCCGACTGGCTTTGTGGTGAAGAATGGTTCGACCACCTTGGTCAAAATATCCGGCGCGATGCCGGCACCGGTGTCCCTGACAGCGATAACCACATAGTTACCAGGCGCCAGGTCTTCTGATGCCGTCGTAATCGTCCGATTTTGCGCGTGCACGCTAATTGTTCCACCCGATGGCATGGCGTCGCGTGCGTTGAAAACCAAATTCATCAAGGCGAGTTCAAGCTGCCCGGCATCGACATGAACCGGCCAAACCGCATCATCGATCCGCCAGTCGAAGCGGATTAGCCCTCCCAGGACCGGGGCGACCAACCCGTTCATGGTGTCGCCAAGCGCTGCAAGCCGCACGGCTTCCGGCTTCAGGGTTTGACGCCGCGAGAAGGCGAGCATTCGCGTAACAAGGTCAGCACCTTGTTTTGCAGAACGCCGCATCAGGTCGAGAACCTGTTGTGACTGATCATCCAACGTCCCTTGACGTTCTAGCAGTCCCAATCCGCTGAGAATTGCGGCGAGCAGATTGTTGAAATCATGAGCCAAGCCGCCCGTTAGCTTGCCGATTGCGTCAAGACGCTGTGATTGTAGCAGCTGATTTTCAAGGCCGCGCCGCTCGGTAAGATCAAGCAACGTGCCCCGTATCTCCGGGTCGCGGCCATCAGAGCCGTTCGACATCACACCTTGGTCAAGAAAGATGCGATACTCACCATTGGCGCATTGCCAGCGGAATTCGCACGTATAGGAGCCGGTGATTTTTGCCTCGCGAAGTGCCTGTTTCAATCTTGGTAGATCGTCGGGGTGGACCCGGCTGAGGCCGAAGGCCGGATCGGCGGTTAGATCTTCGGCCGAAAACCCGGTCAGGCGCTCGACACCATTGGTCACAAAGCGCGTCGCGAAGGGTGGCTCGGCTGCACGCGCATGGAAGCAGACAGGCAGCGAACTCAAGATAGTATCCTGCCGTTCCTCCGCGCTGCGCAGAGCCCGCTCGGCCTGGAGCTTTTCCTTCTGCGACTGCAGCGCCTGCGCAAGCAGCCCTTGTTCGACCGCCGCCTTTCGCTGGATCTCCAGTGTCTTTTCGTGAAGCTCGACGAAAACCGCGACTTTCGAACGCAGCATTATCGGATCGAATGGCTTGAACACGTAGTCGACCGCGCCGGCATCGTAGCCGCGCAGCATATGGGCGTCCTCTTTGTTGATAGCGGTGAGGAAGATGATTGGCGTGCGCTTGGATTGCTCGCGCTTGCGGATAAGCGCGGCCGTTTCATAGCCGTCTATTCCCGGCATAAGCACATCCAGCAGGATGACGGCGAAGTCCTCCTTCAGCAGAAAGCGCAGGGCCTCTTCGCCGGATTGGGCGCAGATGACGTCCCCGGTTGTAGCGAGAACTTCGCTGATCGCCAGCAGATTGCGTTCATCGTCGTCCACGGCAAGGATGCGTGCTTTTGCGGGCCGTTCGGCCAGTTGCCACGCCTCAAGTTTTCTGACCCTGTTTCTGGGAAGCTTTTGCATGGACCGGCCGTCAGTTCGCTGCCATGAGCATTTTTTCCGGAGTCTCGGTGCGTGACCGAGAACGACCGATCCAGACGCGAAGCAATGCCAGCAGCAGATCAAGATCGACCGGCTTGGCGATATAATCGGAAGCACCGGCGTCCAAGCATTTTTGCCGATCGCCCTTCATCGCCTTGGCGGTAACCGAAATGAGCGGGATGTGGGCAATCGAGGGCGTGCCTCGTATGCGCCGCATTGTCTCGTAGCCGTCCATCTCCGGCATCATGATATCGATCAATGCCGCGTCGACGTCGGGGGTCTGTTCCAGAAGCGCGATGCCGTCACGGCCCCGCTCAGCGTGCATAACCTGTATGTCGTAGGTCTCCAGGACGCTGGTGAGCGAGTAGATGTTGCGGATATCGTCGTCGACGATGAGAACCTTCGCCCCCGCCAGATCGGACTTGCCGTTCTGTTCGGTTGCGCCCTCTTCGCGCCCTTCTCCCGGCAGTGTTGCCGACATATGAAGCGAGAGCTGAGCAAAATTTTCGGCCCGGGGCGCATTCGCAAAAGCCGGGTTCAATGCCAGCACCTGTTCAAGCGCATCCGGATGAGGGGCAAAGAACAACAACTGCGGCAGGCCCTCGCCGAATTGGCCAGTAACCTCGTCCAGCGTTTGTGCGTTGTCCTTGGCAGAGCGCCCAAAGCCAAGCACGATAGCGTCATACGAGGCCACGCCAACGTCGTCCGCATTTGCCGCGAGACGACCGACCGCAGTGACGGAGGTCACGCCGTCGCGGATCGCTTCGACAAGCGATAACCGGCGATCCGGATCGGCATCTGCGACCAGCACGCGGCGCTGGATACGAAGCTTCTTGGAATGGATGTCCTGGAACACCTTGATTAGTTCATCAGAGGACACCGGCTTGGTTGAAATGCTGGACGCTCCCTTGCGCGCAAGACTTTCGATGTCTTCCGCACCTGAAATGACGTGGACGGGAATTCCCTTGGTCTTCTGGTCATGACGCAACAGATCGAAAAGCACCCAACCGTCGATGTCCGAAAGCCCGAGATCAAGCGTAATTGCGTCGGGAACGAGCTTACGGGCCAATGCAAGAGTGCCGGAACCCGCGTTCGACAAGACGCCTTTCAACCCGGCCGCGCGTGCGAGACCAAGCAGTAACCCTCCAAAGGTCGGATCGTCTTCGACGATCAGCACAACCCGGTCGGTCGGAGAGATGGAATCGCGGTCGTCAATCAGCTCTGCTGAAGGCGGACTGCCAAGCGATGCCGATGCAGCTACGGCGTCCGTCGGAGGAAGCAGGGCCGTTTGCGCCGCCGCCACCCGGGGACCGGCGAATGGGATGACGAGAGTAAACGTCGACCCTTTGCCCGGTGTGCTTTCGACCCTCAGTTCGCCGCCAAGTAAGCGGGCGATCTCCCTGCTGATCGAGAGCCCGAGCCCGGTGCCGCCATATTTGCGGCTGGTGGTGCCGTCGGCTTGCTGGAAGGCTTCGAAAATTAGCTTCTGCTTGTCTTCCGGAATACCGATGCCGGTATCGGTCACAGCGATCGCGAGCGCCTTCGCCGGGTGCGCGGCGCTGTTGCGCCGCCCGGTCTTCTCGACCCGGAAATTCAGGCTGACCTCGCCCTCCGAGGTGAACTTGAATGCGTTCGAAAGCAGATTGAGGACAATCTGCTGCAGGCGCTTCTCGTCCGTGCGAACCGTATCGGGAAGTGCCGGGTCCACCTTGATGGTGAAGCCGAGGCCTTTGTCGGCCGCAAGCTGACGAAACGTGCGTTCCATATGCTGGCGCAGATGCGACACCGGCATATCGTTGATATCGATGGAGACCGTACCAGACTCGATCTTCGACAGATCGAGGATATCGTTGATGAGGCTGAGAAGGTCGGTTCCGGCAGAGTTGATAGTGCGCGCGAACTCGACCTGCTTTTCGTTGAGATTGCCCTGCTGGTTGGTCGCAAGCAGGTTTGAGAGAATAAGCAGCGAGTTGAGCGGTGTGCGCAATTCATGGCTCATGTTGGCCAGGAACTCGGATTTGTACTTGGACGTAAGCGCCAACTGCTCGGCCTTCTCCTCCAATGCGCGTCGTGCCATCTCGATTTCGAGATTCTTGTTTTCCACCTGCTTCTTTTCGTTTTCGAGCAGCTGCGCCTTTTCCTGCAGCTCCTCGTTCGTCGCATGCAACTCTTCCTGCTTCTTGGTCAGTTCGGTCTGACGCGCTTGCAATTCTGAGGTCAGCAGCTGCGACTGCTTGAGCAGGCCCTCGGTGCGCATCGTCGCGGCAATGGTGTTGAGAACGATGCCAACGGACTCCATCAGCTGGTTAAGGAACGACTGATGCGTGTCGCGGAATTCGCCGAACGAGGCAAGTTCGATGACGGCTTTCACCTCGTCCTCGAACAAAGCGGGCAGGATGATGACATTGGCCGGCGAAGCGCTGCCGAGACCAGAGGTGACGCGCAGGAATTCAGGCGGCACATTGTCGAGCATGATGGCACGCTTGTCGGCTGCACTTTGCCCGACCAGGCCCTCGCGCAGATCGAGGCGCTGCTTGATGGACGCCTTGCTTTCAGCACCATACGACGCCGCCAGCTCGAGATAGGATTCCTCCTCGTCTCGATTGGTTACATAGAACACCCCATATTGCGCGTTCACCAGAGGAGCAAGCTCGGACATGATCAGCCGCGAAACGGTCGCAAGGTCGCGCTCGCCTTGCAGCATTCGCGAAAACCGGGCGAGATTGGTCTTCAACCAATCCTGCTCGGCATTTTTCAGCGTCTGATCCTTCAGGTTGCGGATCATTTCGTTGATGTTGTCTTTGAGGGCGGCGACTTCGCCAGACGCTTCGACGCTAATCGAGCGGGTCAGATCGCCCTTCGTGACGGCCGTTGAAACCTCAGCGATGGCGCGCACTTGGGTGGTCAGATTTGCGGCGAGCTGGTTGACGTTGTCGGTCAGATCGCGCCAGAGGCCGGCCGCTCCCGGCACGCGCGCCTGTCCGCCGAGCTTGCCCTCGATACCCACCTCACGAGCCACGTTGGTCACCTGGTCGGCAAAGGTGGCCAGCGTTTCGATCATGCCGTTGATGGTGTCGGCCAGAGAGGCGATTTCACCTTTGGCGTCCACTGTCAGCTTGCGCTTGAGATTGCCCTGCGCCACCGCCGTCACGACGTCGGCGATGCCACGCACCTGATTGGTCAGGTTCGTCGCCATCAGATTGACGTTGTCGGTCAGGTCTTTCCAAGTGCCGGCGACACCTTCGACACGAGCCTGACCGCCAAGCTTGCCTTCGGTGCCTACCTCACGCGCGACGCGGGTCACCTCGCCGGCGAAGGAGTTGAGCTGGTCCACCATGGTGTTGATGGTCGACTTCAGCTCAAGGATTTCGCCCTTCACGTCGACCGTGATCTTCTTCGACAGATCACCGCGTGCGACGGCGGTCGTCACTTCGGCGATGTTGCGCACCTGACCAGTCAGATTCTCGGCCATGGAGTTCACATTGTCGGTAAGGTCCTTCCACGTCCCGGCAACGCCGCGCACCTGCGCCTGACCGCCGAGCTTGCCTTCGGTCCCAACCTCACGCGCCACGCGCGTCACTTCGCCCGCGAAAGAGTTGAGCTGGTCGACCATGGTGTTGATGGTCGATTTCAGCTCGAGGATTTCGCCCTTCACGTCGACCGTGATCTTCTTCGACAGATCGCCTAGCGCCACCGCGGTCGTGACCTCGGCGATGTTACGCACCTGGCCGGTCAGATTGGCGGCCATGGCATTGACGTTGTCAGTCAGGTCCTTCCAGGTGCCGGCAACCCCGCGCACCTGTGCCTGACCGCCCAGCTTGCCGTCGGACCCGACCTCGCGGGCGACGCGTGTCACTTCCGACGCGAAAGAATTCAACTGGTCGACCATCGTGTTGATGACGTCCTTGATCTGCAAAATCTCGCCCAAGGCATCAACAGTGATCTTCTGTGTCAGGTCGCCCGTCGCGATGGCTGTCGCCACCTTCGACACGTCGCGCAATTGTACGGTCAGATTGCCGGCCATCGCATTGACGTTGTCGGTCAAGTCCTTCCAGGTGCCGCCAACGCCTTCGACATGAGCCTGTCCACCAAGCTTGCCTTCCGACCCCACTTCGCGGGCGACGCGCGTGACTTCCGAGGCGAAGGAATTCAACTGATCGACCATCGTGTTGACAGTGTCTTTGAGCTCCAGGATCTCGCCTTTGACGTCGACGGTGATCTTCTTTGACAGGTCTCCACGAGCGACCGCCGTCGTCACCTCGGCGATGTTGCGCACCTGCCCGGTCAGGTTCGCGGCCATCAGATTGACGTTGTCGGTCAGATCCTTCCACGTGCCGCCGACGCCCCTCACCTCGGCTTGGCCGCCGAGCTTGCCTTCGGTGCCGACCTCGCGCGCCACGCGGGTGACCTCCGAGGCAAACGAGTTCAGCTGATCGACCATCGTGTTGATGGTGTCCTTAAGCTCAAGGATTTCGCCTTGTACCGCCACGGTGATCTTCTTCGACAGATCGCCCGAAGCGACCGCCGTCGTCACCTCGGCAATGTTGCGCACCTGACCGGTCAGATTCTCAGCCATGGAGTTGACGTTGTCGGTGAGGTCCTTCCACGTGCCAGCGACGCCGCGCACTTGTGCCTGACCGCCGAGCTTACCCTCGGTCCCAACCTCACGCGCCACGCGGGTCACTTCGCCAGCGAACGAGTTGAGCTGGTCAACCATGGTGTTGATGGTCGATTTCAGCTCAAGGATTTCGCCCTTCACATCGACCGTGATCTTCTTCGAGAGATCGCCCAGCGCCACCGCGGTCGTGACCTCGGCGATGTTACGCACCTGGCCCGTCAAGTTTTCGGCCATAGAATTCACATTGTCGGTCAGATCCTTCCATGTCCCGCCGACGCCCTCGACGCGCGCCTGGCCACCGAGCTTGCCTTCTGTGCCGACCTCGCGAGCCACGCGCGTCACTTCCGACGCGAAGGAATTGAGCTGGTCCACCATCGTGTTGATGGTGTTCTTCAACTCGAGGATCTCGCCCTTAACGTCGACGGTAATCTTCTTCGAGAGATCGCCCGAGGCCACCGCGGTGGTGACCTCTGCGATGTTGCGAACCTGTCCGGTCAGGTTGGTCGCCATTGCGTTGACGTTGTCCGTAAGATCTTTCCACGTCCCGGCAACGCCTTTCACGCGCGCCTGGCCGCCAAGCTTGCCTTCGGTGCCGACCTCGCGTGCGACGCGTGTCACTTCCGAGGCGAAGGAGGCCAGCTGGCCGACCATGGTGTTGACGATCTTGCCGATGCGCAGGAATTCACCGCGCAGCGGTCGGCCGTCGATTTCGACCATCATTGTTTGGGAAAGGTCCCCCTTAGCGACCGCGCCGATGACGCGGGCAACCTCGGCTGTCGGCTGAACCATGTCCTCGATCAGCTCGTTGACCGACCTGACGCTGGACTCCCAACTCCCAGTGGCGTTTCGAACGCGACCGCGCTCGCCTATCCGCCCATCCTTGCCGACGACCCTGCTGAGCCGCTCGAACTCACGCGTCACCTGATCGTTGAGATCAACAATTTCATTGAAAGTCTCTGCGATCTCGGAATCCAGACCTTCGTAAACGTTGTCCATGCGAATTGAGAAGTCGCCGCGCCGAAAGGCTTTCAGAGAATTCAATATGCTTCGACGGTCCAACTGCTTTTTGGATGCCTGCACGGTCACAGCGCCACTCCCAGCCTTGGTGGATTCTATGTTGGATGAAAATGCCCCCGCGGCGAGATGGTGCACCCCACCGCAACGCGAAAAACGTACCAGTCTGGATATGGTTCCATGGTGGTTGTCAGGCTTCTTCGAGCTTTCGCTGCTGAGCCGTCAGCAGCCTGCGCTGTCCCGACGTGAGCCATCGGCTTCATCACGTCACGGACGGCCAAGGACAAGCAAAAGCGCGGTCATCGTTGCGCTGGCGCACGCAACCGCTATCAGCGCTACAACGCCACCGGAGTTGGATTTTCGCTTCGCGCGAAAGGGAACCTCTGTTGTGGGCGAAGCACTGTGAACCAGAGCGTCCAGATCGGACCGGCTGCCGTGTCGAACGGAATAGGCGCGAGTGAATTCGGCTCCGAGAAGAAAGATCTCCGATGAGTAGTAAACCCAGAGGAGGATGACGAGCAGTCCACCGGCGGCACCATATGAGGATGCGATCGCACTGGTGCCGATATACCAGCCGATAAGTGACTTTCCGAGCGTGAACAAAGCAGCGGTCACAACAGCACCAATGGCTACATCGCGCCATTCTAGGGTCCGATCGGGTAACACTTTGTAAATTGCGGCGAACAACGCCGAGATCAGGAAAAACGAAACGATGGCGTTAATCACGCCGAGTACGATGGTTCCAAACGGCAGATAGGCATTGATAAAATTGCCCAGAGCCGAAATGGCGGCACTTGCAATAAGAGAAACCAGCAACAGGAAGCCGAGCGCGGCCACCAAGCCCAGACTGGCGGCGCGGGCCCGCATCAGACGCGACAAGGAAGTGCCTTGCGGCTCGACCTTCCAAATTGTGTTCAGCGATTGCTGCATTTCGCCAAAGACGCCAGACGCGGCCACCAACAAGGTGACTAGCCCGATTACTGTAGCCCAGGTGCCGTACAGCTTGCTCGATGCACTCTCCAGCGCGGTCTGAAGGAGATCGGCGCTTTCTGGCCCCATCAGTCCTGAGATTTGGGCAGACAAGGCCACTTGTGCGGCATCATGACCGAAAGCGAGACCCGCGATAGCGACCACAATCAGCAGGATCGGCGCCAGCGACGTGGCGGCATAAAAAGCCATCGCAGCACCATGACTAAGAGCATTGTCGTTGATGAAGCCGATTACGCTTTCTCGCATCAAATCCCATGAATTTGTGATCGAGGGCTTCACTTTAAGTCCGTAGCCAGTGAGTTCAAATAGCGTCATTAGAATGCGCCAGAACTGCCGATGTTCCGAACGGGTCGCGCCATTGGGTGCGACCGCTAAAATGCGCAAAGCCAGGAGGTGCTCTGGCTTAATCGGCTGGCTTTTCAACAGTATCCTGCATGTCGCCCTTGAAGTTAACTTTCGTGCGTTTCTGCACCATAGACGCGAGGTCTTCGGCATCCCAATTGGTCAGCCGAATGCACCCATGCGAAAAAGTTTTGCCGATCTTGCCTGGTTCGGGTGTGCCGTGAATACCGTAGCTCTCGATTGAGAGGTCGATCCAGATCGATCCCACGGGATTATTCGGCCCGGCAGCGATGGTAAAAGGTCGCTTGGTCTTGACCCCCTTGAAAGCGAAGTCCGGATCATAGTGATAGGTAGGGTTGTGCACCACGCGTTTGACCTCCGCCGTGCCGCTCGGCGCCGGCTTCTCGCTGCTTCCGATTGATGCTGGGTAAACGGCTATCAATTTGCCGGCTGGATCGAGCACGCGCACCAGGCGAGCGTCCTTGTCCACCTCAACGCTGATAACGGCGACAGGAGGATCGCCCCGCCCGACATCGGGTACCGTCAAGATCACGCCGGCCCTTCCGAAGCCGGCGCGGGGATTGAGCCTCCTCAGCAATTGTTCGCTAATATGGAAGCGTTCCGCCAGCTTCTCTACCGCGCTGCGATAGCCCAGCCGCGGCAGACCGGCCATCCGCTCCATGCGGGCCGGAATCCGCTTGGTAAAGGGGCCGCGTACATCCTTGGGTGTCAATTCGTAGGTCATCAGGACAGGGTTGGCGGAGGTTGCCACCAGCTTGTCCCAAGTCTCCAGGGTGAGCTTGCCATCAGAGGGAAATCCGTTCGCGGCCTGAAAGGCGCCAACCGCCTTGGCGAAGTTCTCTGAAAGCCTGCCGTCGATCTGGCCCGGCGAGAAGCGCGAGCGATCCAAAAGAATCTGCGCCTTCAGCACGGTAGGATCAATGCCCCTCGGTTCACCGGTGCCGAAGTGGGCTTGATTGACGACGGTCGGGGTCAGTTTGGCCGCCTCTGTTTGGCCGCATGCCATAGTGAGTGCGGCGGCGACGACGAAAAGGAAGCGGTTCATTCTGATCCGGTTATTTGTCATAAGTTGGCCAAGGCGAAGACAGCGAACAGCGCGGTGACCGCTGCGCAAATAGGCACAGCTAGAAGCAATCCCGCCTCTAGCAACGGGGTCTTCTTGTCGCTGAACATTAGGGTTTGCCTCATACCGCTTCGTCGAAGATAGAGGGCTCGCAGGCTTCAACAGAGGAAGCGAGCGAACCCTATCGGCGCAGGAAGGGACACAGCTGCGACGATCTAGAAATTTAACCAAGAAATGTTCCGATCGCGAGATAGGTGACGGCGGCCGCGAATACCGGAGCGAGCAACCAACGCGCTTGAGCAACACTTCTATCCACCTGATTTCTCCGAACTTTTCCGGAGAAACAACATCCCTGAAGGCAGGCTGTTCCACGCAACGTCATGGGTAAGACCATTGCGGTTTTTGGTGGGACTTTAGCCCCATGCTCGGCGTGCAAGCAAAGCGATTGGCGATGGCCTTTCGTTCGGCTCATCGTCAGCGAGAGATCGAGATGGATCCGCAACCTCAGTCCGGCGCAGCGATGAGTCGAAACTCCTGCCGAGACGCTCAAGGTCGCGCCATGACACCTCAATGACTCGCTGCGAAAGCACTCATTCCTTTTTTGATTGCCCTCCGAGCTTCTGCACCGTTCTGCCACCCCTTAAACTTTATGGTCTTGCCGGTTCCAACCACGGACGAGTGAAAGAACAGCTCGATCTCGCGCCGCAAGTCATCGGGGACATGATCCGCCGACACCGGCTCGTCGGGAGCATCTTCTTTGTGGGGACACAAGACATAGCGGTCGTTGCGCAGGACCTTCCCGCCCTCGTCTTTTTGCTTGACACGCAAGGCGCCCAGCAGATCGCATTTGATCACAACGCCAGGCGCGGTCGATGCCTGATGGATCACAAGCCCATCCAGAGGGTCACCGTCTTCGCCCAAGGTAGATGGAATGAAACCCCAGTCATAGGGATATGTCATTCCGACCGGCAGGGGCCGGACGTAGCCAAACACCTGCGTTCCCGGATCGAACGCAAGCTTCGCCGCGGCGCCGCGTGGGGTTTCGATCACTACGCGAATGAGGCCTTTGGTGGTCGTCGGCAGCTTCAGGTAGTTGGGCATCGAGACGCCTCTCTTTCGGGTTGACTATCTGTCCGTCACCAATCGCTCGGGCACGCGATGGAACTTCAGAGCGCACGGAATGTTCCGAAGAGCCACTAAGGAGAGGTCCGATATGACAAAAGCTTCTTTGCACATGCTGAAGGGAGTGGGTTATCTCATCTCGACGACGAGCGTCATCATGCTCGCTATCGTAAGCTGGTCGAGCGCTTCGAAAAGCGATGTGCTCACAGCCTGCCTGGTTGGCGGCGCAGTCTTATCGATCCTTGGCATGTTCTGCCGTTGGATAACATATGAGGTTGAGAAGCGCCGAGAGAACAACTAGCCGGCGGATGGGAGGCTGGCGCGTTCTGGATGATAGCGATGGCGCTTGCCTGCAGTCACTCGAAGGCGGGCTCGGTGCGCCCGCCTTCGACCTTCAACCTAAATTCAGCCGCCCATCTTCTTTGCCATAGCGCAGAAATCTGCGTGCGACTTGTTGAGTGTGGTGTCGCCGCAGTCCTTCAACACCGCCTTCTGTTCGTCGGGTTTCATCGCCATCCATGCGGTCTTGAAATCCCCTTCCGTCCTCAAGGTTTTCATGCCGGCATCGGTGAAGAACGGCGACATCTTTGCCGGGTCGTCAAGTGCGGATGTGCTGCCGGCAAGAGCCGAACCAGACATCATTGCAAGCGCCATCGCGCCCATTGTGAGCATCTTGATGTTCATTGTTTCCTCCGTCGTTAGGTCATTCGTCTTGACCTTTCGGAAAAACGTCATCTGCTGAACTCGGTTCCCAGTGCATGCATCTTATGTTCACCGCACGGCGCAACCTCCCGCCGGGGATCGTCCAAAAGGTTGTATTCCGACAACTCTGGCGAGAACGCTATGCTCGCTTCTCGGCGTCGTTTCCCTCAAAGCGCCGCCGGTAGGCTCGGCGGCCTCTGGTTTGTTCAGTGTCAAAGTAGGCGCCGGGCTGGCCCGCACAGGTCGGCCCTTTGCAACAACATTTGATGTTGAAATTCGTCTCGGATGAGCTTTATAAAAATGGACGTTCCCCATTGCTTTCTAGGAGGCTGCGATGGATAGCGTGACGACGAACGGCAAGGTTGGCGCTTGCGTTGAAGTGGTCGAAGCCTGCGGAGAATGGTTCGTCCGCGTGGTCGATGGCGACGAAGAACTTACCCGATCATTCGAGCTGGAATCTTTCGCTCTCGCCTATGCAGAGGGCCAGCGGCTACGCTTAGGGCTTGCCGCATTCAAACGGATCTAGGCAGCTGCGGGTTCGAGCCGGGGGCTTTTTGCCGCGCCGGAATCTGCTTTCATGACGCGGAAAGCCATTCTCCGTTCGCCCAGTTGATTCATCGGTAGATTTTCATGGAAACGCCCGCCACCTGGATGTGGCGGGCGATTGGAGCGTTGGCCATAAGTAGTCAGGTCAGGATAAGCACGATCTTCAACGTGTCTGGATCGACTATGATGATCCGACCGTCGGCCAATACGAAATACTCGTAGCTTTCATAGGCGGGTACGATCTTGACGATCCGCGCGGGCAGACGATGCAGCCGGATCTTGTGCCGGGGAACCTCGACGCCGACCGAGATGTCGAAATCGACATTGGACACCGGCTCGACGCGGGTCTCCTTGATGACCTGGGTGATCTGGGTTTTCTGTTCTACCGTCACATTGCTGATGGAAGCAGTTGACCCCTAATCAGTCTGTGTCGAGGTCTTGCCCTGGGCCTGCTCGTCGGTCTGGGCCTTGGCCTTCCCTTGAGCCTGCTGGTCTGTCTGGATCTTGGTCTTGCCCTGGGCCTGCTGATCGGTGGTCGCGCTTGCCTTGCCCTGGGCTTGCTGGTCCGTCTGGACCTTGGCCTTTCCCTGAGCCTGCTGGTCGGTCTGGATCTTGGTCTTGCCCTGGGCCTGCTGATCGGTCGCACCTGCCTTGCCCTGGGACTGTTCGTCGGTCTTGAGCTTAGGCTTGCCTTGAGCCTGCTCATCCGTCTGGACCTTCGCCTTGCCTTGGGCCTGGTCGCCCATCTTCATCTTCGAGCCCTTTTGACAGTCTGCTGCGCCGGCCGCGCAATTGGCGTCGCCGCCCGACTGAGTTTCAGCCGGCTGTGTCTGAGCAACTGCGACACCGCATCCGATGCTGAGCGCGAGCATGCTGGTAATCAGAATATGCTTCATTGGAGGTCTCCTCGAAAGCATCAGTCCCTTCGCGGGGGTAAACCTCGACGAAAAAACTTAGTTCCAGGCGAAGGCAAAAGCCACAGGCAGAGACTTCTCGGAACAAGCTGAATGGAGTGCAGGCTGACCTTAGAGGACCGCTGCCGACAATAGCAGAACGAGGCCGATCCCCATCATCAGCAGGCCAGGCCAGTTTTGCGACGGGCCAAGGAATCCGAGACCGCGCCGACGCGGCTCAAGTGTCGGACCTGGGGTTGCGAGACTTGGCTTTGGGCGATCAGGCCTAGCAGCAGAAGGCACGGGATCGCTTAGTCGTCCGCGCCATAAGACCGCGCCGGCCATGTACACAATGCCAGCGACAGTAAGCAACGCTCCAACGATGATAACGGCCATTTCGAGAGAACGGTTGAAGATCCCCAGCGGTTCCACCAAAAAGCCAGGCCCAACAGGCGCCGGCCATCTTCGACGCGAGCGCCTTTTTCTTGTCTTTGGTGGCAAGCGCGGTGCGGCAATGCGGTTTCTCGAAAATGCTGACGAGATAGGTCGCGAGAGGCTTGTCAGACATCGCCCGGCGCGCTCACCTCAGCATCCACCAAACGATTGCGGAACACAGCAAAACCACGAGCGCGGCACACGTGATCAATATACCGCTTCGCGTTTGCCACCTTGGCGGCTTAGCCGGCACAAGCCTGAACTGCTGCGCATGCTCCGTAGCGATTTTCAGCAGGGATAAAGCAGTTTCGTGCGGCGTCCACCCCTGCGCTTCCGAGGCCGTCACCAGCGCTGCGAATGCGGCTTCCAAGGCGACTTCACAGTTGGCCTTCCGGTCTGGGCTATCCTTTGGCAGTATAGGCGGTTCGACGGCTCGGGACATGCAGACAAATCGGCTCGCCGATGAAAGGTTCCCGCGTTTAAGGCCTTCACTTTCGAAAGCCGGCTTCCAGTCGCGATTGCGCTTCCTCTGGCGGACCTGATTTTCCGCTTGGCCGGCGCCTTTCAGGCAACCTCCCCTATGGCGTCGGCCTTCTTCCTCCTAGCTTGCCTTCGCGCACAGGTTGCGCGATGCTGCCCTCGGGGAGTAAAGAGATGGGGCAATCCAATGGCAGCCGAGATCAAGAGCGAGAAGCAAGCAATTACCATCGACAAGTGGGAGGTAGCCATGAGTGAAGCAGTCGGAGGCGTCGTTCTACTACTGTTCCCGACCGATGGTGATGTTGTCCCGATCATACTTAGGCCTGCTCAGGCAACAAAATTGGGCCACGATTTACAATCGCCCAAGTTCGTACCGAAGCCGACAGTCCAATGATCTAGCGGCTACTGGCAGCCGCCAATGCGGCTCAAACACGCTCACCACGTAGGCCCTTGCGGGATACCTGTCATCGCCAGGTCTATGCGCTCTAGGCGCGTAACGTGGCCGGTCCGGGTTCGGTGGACCCTCGTGATAGCGCCGCATTCAACTTTGACATCACCAGCCTGAGAGAACCGTCTCCATCTCGACGGTCTCGACCTGCTGCGCGAAGCGCTGGTGATAGACTGTGAGGAGCGCATCATGTGTCGCGTCAGAAGAGCTGCACAGAGCGTCGGTGACGACAACCACCCGATAGCCGAAATCGATCCCGCCGAGTACCGTGGCCAGAACACACACGTCGGTTTCGCCGCCTGTGATGACCAGCGTGTCGACGTTCTGGCCTATCAGATGGGCTCTTAGGGGGCCTTCGAACCAAGGCGAATAGATATGCTTGTCGATCGTCGTTGCCGGCGGACAGTACTCCGCGAGTGTCGGCAACAGTTCGACCATTTCGGGGCCCATGTTTTCGATCGTCATCGAGGCCCAACGTTCATAATAGCGCTTCCATGTTCCGGTGCCTTGCCCGGATTTGCGAGCAGGAAGGAAGCGCGTGAAAACCGTCTGCGGCGCGCGCCTTGCGACAAGCCGCTCTATCTGGGGGAGGACGCGGCTGATCCAGGGTGTCGCCCATGGTGACGGTTCGGCAAACAGGCGCTGCATATCCACACAGATGTGAATACATCGATCGCCTAGTGGGCCATATACTAGTCCATGCATCGACATGCAGATAGAACCTCGGCAGGCTGCGAATGTTCCAATGCTTCGGCGCCGCGCAGGAAGAGAAGCTGCGCCCGCGGCGGTCTGTGTTTTGCGACAAGACTTCGGTCCCATGTCCCGTCCGACCGAAGCCCAACCCTGGAACGTTTGCACTTGTCCAAGGTTCGGGTGACTTGGCGACTGACGATGTGGTCAACGCCTAGTGTCACGAAGGAGGAAATCATGAGAATGCATCTTACGGGCGCCGCTGCGGCGTTGTTGCTCTTCGCTGGTGTCGGCGCGG
This sequence comes from Mesorhizobium sp. P2_C7, assembly GCF_056404515.1. Classification (NCBI taxonomy): domain Bacteria; kingdom Pseudomonadati; phylum Pseudomonadota; class Alphaproteobacteria; order Hyphomicrobiales; family Phyllobacteriaceae; genus Mesorhizobium; species Mesorhizobium sp. P2_C7. Next base: position 223,861 of record NZ_JBFUDW010000007.1, read on the forward strand.
TCGCTGCTCAGGACGTCGTCATCACGCCTGAGCAGGATACGGTCATCCATGAGTATGTGAAGAAGCAGCCCTTGGCATCCGTGAAGATTCCCGGCGTCGAACTCAATATCGGCACAGCTCTGCCCGACACGGTCGAGCTTCATGAAGTGCCCAACGTCAAATACCGTTATGTCGTTGTCGACAACCGGACGGTTCTTGTGGATCCCGGCACGCGCAAGATTGTCAAAGTCTACAACTGACGAATCTAACTGTTGAAGCCCGTCGCCCAAATTGGCGGCGGGCTTACCCGATCATTCGAGTCAGAGGCGCTTAGTCTAAGCGCCGCTGCCCTGCTGTCCTCGGATGGCTGGTGAACGAGATGTTTCGGTCAGGGCGCCCCGCGTGCCGGCAGGGCTGGCAAAAGAGCACCTTGATCAAGTCCCAATGCAGGCAGCCGTAGTCCGCGCCGAGACGGTCAACCAGCGCCTGGATATCGATGTCCACATGGCGGCGGCATGTCATGCAGTCGACCGAAAGCCCCGACCCGATCTGCAGCTTCTTGCCGAGCGTGTCCTCGACAAACGGATATTTCATGGTCATGGGATTGCGCTACCCATCCTTGGGAGGCCGCACCGGTCCTGTCCCTAACCATTGAATGAAGGGCGCATCCTTGCCGGTGATGTCCTTCACCGTCTTCAATAGCGCTTCGTGGGCACGCTGGAGTGCCCGGTAATGCTCGCTGCTGGGTGATAGCAACGGCTGGACGATGCTTTTATGAAGTCGTTCCGCCGCCGTCAGGAAGCGCTCGATCTCAGCCTCTGAAAGCTGCTTGGAAAGCTTGGTTCTGGCCATAGGCGAACTCCGTTAAAGGGGATCGCCGCAACGGGAGGATTCTATTCCTCATCTGGATTGGCCGGCAAGGCCTATTCGGGCAAGCCCGATTCGTAATGCACAATCGCGTCGAGGATCGTTCGATAGAGGCTGTCGACTTCCTCGTCGATCTCGTCCCGCTTGATCCCGATCGACTTGGCGTCAGCGATCAGCTTGTGGGTGAGTTCGTCGACCGAAATGACATCGGCTTTCGTCGTCTCCGGCACGTTGTTGGCCAGCCATCGATCTAGGAAGTTGATGCCGCGTGTGCTCATTTAAAGATCCACCACCCAGCCAGCGCGCAAATGGCGACCACCAATGTTGCAGCCAAGATCAATATCCCCTTGCGGTTCTGCCACTTCGACGGAGGGCTCGGCACCAGTTTTTCGGGGTTCGATCGGTCGTCCATAGTTGAATGAATTTGCGTGCGGATATTAGGTTCCGCTAACTCATTTTTCCCAAAAGTCCTGAAGCGAGGCGTGACGCAGTTGCTCCTCGCCTTTCAGAAACTTGACGCGGCCCACAAGGCCAGGCTTGAGCCACTCGGCGTTTTTCTTCGCCAAGGCTACCGGCGCTGGAGCGCCCACCTTGCCTTCGACGCGATCCCAAAGCCCCTGGCGCTTGTCGTGCTTGAAGATGACAACGGCCCCGCCGACGTAGCGACCTTGGTCCGCCATCAGCACCATCGCCGGCTTGCCGCTTTCGCGCTGCACCCCGATGATGTCCATCTCCTTTTCGTCGTAGCACTTGATCTTGCGCCAGTTCATCGTCGGCCCGCTGCGATAGACGCTGTCCCTCCGCTTCGAAACCATGCCCTCCAGGCCAGCGTGATCCACAAGCCGATAGACAGCGTCACCTGTGCCCGGCATGGCTTCGCTGAATTGAATGCGGCTGGCGGCCGGGATCATCTCCTGCAGAATGTCGCGGCGGTCCCTCACCGGCATGTCGCGCAGATCGTGGCCGTTGATGTACAGAAGATCGAACGCCACCAGGTAGAGATCCTGTGAAGGCCGGCGCTTGGTGACGGCCGATTGCAGAGCATGGAAATCGGACAGGCCCGCCTCATTTGTCACGATGGTTTCACCATCGAGGATGAAGTTTTCAGCGTCGATCGAGGCCGCTTCCTTGGCAAGGTGTCGGTATCGGGACGTCCAGTCGTAGCCGTTCTTGGTGAACAGGCGGATGCCATCGGCATCCTTGATGATTTGGGTGCGGTAACCATCAACCTTGATTTCATGGATCCAGTCGTCGCCTTCGGGCGGCCAGTCGACCAACTCCGGCTCCATCGGCTTAATGAATTTCAGACGCATGCACTGACCCGCTAGTCGCGCTTCAATTAGCATACGCTAAAATATCTATGGAAACATTTTAGGCAAATTGAATGTTTGAAGGTGATGACAAAGCTATCCGACCTTGGACCGCCCATTCCTGGTAAGCGTCACGCGGGCGACCATTCCGACGAACAGGACAATTTCTATACCTGTCCAATCTGCGGCCAGATGGTCGACATGTGCGATCTGCGATAGGTCATTTGGCACGAACGGCCGAAGCACAAGCCGTTTATCGTGCTCGTTGATTAGACGCGGCGCTTCAGGAAAATTGCCCTTTCCGTTCCATTAGCGGCCAGTGAAATGTTGGTCGGAACCTTCTGCCCGGTCCACTGTTCTGCAAAAAAGTCCGTGGAGTGGAGATGTCACTTTGCGAAACCTGACGGCAGAGCAATCGCGAGCAGCGCGCGCGCTATTAAACTGGTCCTGCGTGAGGCTTGGCGCCAAGTCCAACCTGAGCGAAGACACGATCCGTGAGTTTGAGAACGGCCACAGAATGCCGGGTCCGGGCAACCTCACGCGCATCCGACAGGCATTGGAAGCAGCCGGTGTTGTCTTTACCTCTGGAGAGCCGTCGCTAACCAATCTCTCTGAGGGTGAGGCCGGCGTAATCGGATCTAATGAGATGTAGTCCTCATGGCTAGCCACCGCAACGAGCCGAAAAACTAATCGTTCCAACAGGTCACAGAAAGCCGCAAGTAGACAGCGATCCAGCGCTTTAAACGGAACCCCGCCGACCGGAGCCAGCGGGGCCTTGAAATGCTGTTTTCAAACAGCCTGTCTGTGAGGCAACAGGCTTCTTTGAGAACTTCCTGAGAGTGTCGATGTTCCGCCCGAAAAACAAAAAGCCCAAGGCCTCGAGGTAGCGGGCGATGGGCCCAAAAAGACGCCGCCGAGGCCTTCGTGCATGCTTTCGACAGTTGACCAATTGGAACAAATACCGGCCTCGCGCGTAATCGGTGCGCAAACTGGGGAGATTAACAAATGTATGTCGGGGCGGTTCTGGTCGTTGAGGACGAGCCGCTAATCCTGCTCGATCTCGAATCGGTGTTAGAGGAAGCCGGCTTCGAAGTAGCGTCGGCCCCAGATGCCGCACAGGCTATCGCGGCTTTCGATGCAGCCCCGGACAAGTTTAAGGGCCTCATTACAGACGTCCGCCTAGGGGCCGGCCAGTCCGGTTGGGAGGTAGCCAGGCATTTGCGGCAAGCCAACTCAACCATTCCCGTGATCTACATCAGCGGAGACAGCGCCATTCACTGGGGCGCTGAGGGTGTGCCTAGTAGCGTGATGATCACGAAGCCGTTCGTCCTGGCCCAGATCATCACGGCTCTTTCCACGCTGCTGAACGAGCAGCCGACCATCGACCCAAATAACTCTACATCTCTTTGACGTTGGTCGTATTCGGCTGCTGCCAACAAAAGAGCCCGCCATCGGGAACGATGGCGGGAGCTTGGGTGGCTGCTCGGTGAGGGGAGCCGAGCAGGATCAGAACTTCCACCGTCTGCAACGGGTTCCAGCCTGGCACGCAAAAAAGCCCGCCACCTTTCGGCAGCGGGCCAGCTTTGGCGGAATCACTGGGTACAGTGATCTCGCCGAACGTCGTCGGTGCGAGATTGTTCCAACGGTCAGGAAAAATGCCCGCCCGAAATGGGATACGGGCGGGCAGGGTCTGGAGTGCGCCGGGATCAACCAGCATAGGGTCAACGATCGGCGCAATGGCCGGTTGCCGCTCATTTAGAAAATTTGAATTTTCGGATAGCGGCCTATAATTCGTCAGCCGGCAAAACCCACCCCTCTTTGCCGGTAGGCCCGGCGGTCAGTCCCCGAGCCCCCCGCTATGGCCGCCGGACCACGCGCTACAACGCGGCCTTGAGCGCGCGGTCCTGCCAGCGGATTGTGTTCACCCAGAAGCGGACAGTCAGACTTTCTGTCCATCACCAGGGCCACGCCCGGAGCCGCGAAGGGCATTCCCAGCCACGACATCGACGGCACCGTGCCTCATCGAACGTGACGAGTGTCAACTTGGGTCGTGAGCCGAAATTCAAATTTAGACACTCGGCTCATGCCGCGCCAGCGCACTTCCTGGAACCAGATCCATCGCCCCGCATTCTGTTTGGATGGGTAGGGTTGAAGGAGCGCAGCGTGAAGGCTTTGTTGGGAATCGCCGGAGGTTTCTTGCTGACGCTCGCGGTCTTCGCCAGCGGCCTTGCATTCGCCGCATGGCTTCTCGCGGCCAAGCCCGTGCAGCAAGCATCGCCCAGCACCAGCGTCGCTGATCTGTGGACCAGGGACGCGCGGCCTGTGAAGACGGCGGCACAGTCCTTCGAGCGCATTCCGGCTGAGCAGGCTGAGATACCCGACGCCTCCGCCATGGCGAAAGCGCTACCCGACCCCATCGTGACTTCCGCCGTCCAGCCTTCGACAGGCGAGGTCAAGGCAACAACGGCCGAATTGCCGGCCGCCCATGTCGAATGGTGCGCGAGCCGCTACCGGTCCTACAACCCCGAGGACAACAGCTACAGGTCTTACACAGGGCGGCAACGCCCATGCATATCGCCCTATTCCGCCACAGCGCAGCCGCCCGATGCCGTCAGCTACGTTGAGGCAAACGATGCGTCGATGAATGGATACGTTCCGACGGATGAGTGGGCGACGGCGGAGGGCAGCCCCCAGCTTTCGTCCGACCACATTGACTATTGCTTCAGCCGTTACCGCTCCTTTCGGCCCGAAGACAACACCTACCAGCCCTATTCCGGCGGCCCGCGCAGGCAGTGCCAATAGCGCTGGTCGCTCAATCTCTCCATGAACGCAAAAGGCCCGCCACCTTGGGTAAAAGGTGACGGGCTCCAAAGTCGCCAGCAGAGGGACATTAGCTGGCAGAGAGGTAACTTTCTGCAGAAATATTAGTTGCGTCTAAAATAATAAACTCGCCTTTGGCTAGCCCGCCGGCCGAAGCCAGCGGGCGTGGACGACGTTCTTAGCGTCGGGAGATGAGCAAGCAGAGCTCGCGGAGGTCGCGATCATAGGAGCCAGAGCTGCTCAGCACGTCCGCGCAGCGCTTCTTCATCCGCGCTAGTTGGCTGTCAGGCATGTCGGCGACGACACGTGTCAGCCTTGCCCTGCTGGGATTGGACGCGATGCTCGAGTTCGTCGGATTGGTTGGATTGGTGCCAACGCCGGCACCAACGCCGGTCCCTACCCCTGCACCGACGCTATTGGCCCCTCCTATATTCGCACCGGCACCGGCAGTGACGCCGCCAGTCCCGCCGACATTGGCGCCAGCACCTGCATTGACGCCATTGCTGCCACCGACAGAAGCACCGAGGCCAGCGCTGGCTCCATTGGAACCGCCAACATTTGCGCCGCCGCCAGAGCTAACCCCGCCGCTGCCGCCGACTGAGGCGCCTGTACCAGCGTTGACCCCGCCTCCACCGCCAACTGAGGCGCCAACGCCAGCATTGATACCGCCGCCGCCACCGACTGACGCGCCGGCTCCGACGCCTATGCCCGCAGTATAAGCCGGGAACGACAATGAGATTGCAAGTATGCTGCCAGCCAAGGTCTTGGCCAGACTTCTGTTCAGGGAGTACATGCGATCCTCCTTGGTTGCCTTAAACAGCCGTGAATGACTGTGCAGGAACAACTTGCGAAGGGCACATTAGCGCCATCGCATAAAAACTTACTCGGGAGCATGGCTTTCGAACCATCAATGCAGCTGTCTCAATTTGATTCGAACCTTCGGCAATAAAAAAGGCCCGCCGCCTTTCGGCAGCGGGCCGGGGTCTGGCATAGGCCTCGCCCCGCCCGGGGCGGACAAACTCGGCCAGCCAGCCTGTGACCGCGCTTTCGGAAAAAGCCCGCCACACCATTCGGCGGGTGGGCAAGAGGCAGCAAATGGGAGGTGATCGGGGTCACCTTTGCCGCGTATCAGAACGCCGGGCGGCAGGCATAGTTCCATATGGCTGGCGCCCTACTCTCAAGGCAATGCGTCACCTTCGAAGCGCGAGATCCATGGCCTTCTCCAAGTCGTCGTCGAAAAACGGTTTGGCCAGGCGGGTTGCGGTCGTCTGTGTCCCGGAAGGAAGCTCGGCATAACCCGTCGCGAGAATTACAGGCAGGTGCGGGCGCTCGGCTCTAACCAGATCAATCAGTTCGACGCCGGTCATGCCTGGCATAGCATGATCCGTGATGAGCAAGTCCAGCTTCGGCTCCCCCCTGAGTACTTCCAGCGCACGTACCCCTGAACTTGCTTGGGAAACGGAATGTCCAAGATCCTCCAGCATCGCGACGGTGTTCATCAGCACCAGAGCATCGTCGTCGACAGCCAGGATTGTAAGTGGTTGCCGGTTCGTGCCGGGCATCTGCGGAGCAGGCGTGTCATCTGCAGGCCGCGACGACATCGCCGCCGGGAGCCAAATTTCCACCTTGGTGCCGGCACCGGGTCGACTGTCAATCATAAGCCGGCCTCCGGACTGTTCGGAATAACCTTGCGCCATCGCGAGGCCTAGGCCGGTCCCTTTACCTACGCCTTTCGTCGTGAAGAACGGTTCGGTCGCACGGGAAAGTGTCGCGGCATCCATCCCTTGCCCTTCGTCTTTCACGGAAAAGCGGACGTAGCGACCGGCTTTAGCTTGTGATCGTTGAAGACGTCCAGTTCTTCAGCGTGAGCGCTTATAACAAGCGATCCTCCAGAGGGCATGGCGTCGCGCGCGTTGACCGCGAGATTTAGAAGCACGGACTCCAATTGGTTGGGGTCAGTGACGACATTAGGCAGTGACAACGGAAATTGGGTTAGGATTGCGATCGTCGGACCAATTGCCCTTTCAAGCATATCCGTCATCCCACGCACGAGATCGGGAATCGAGACCGTTTGTTGATCGAGATCCTGGCGGCGAGCGAACGCCAGCATCCGCTGGGTGAGCGTTGCTCCTCTAGCAGCGGCTTGCGACGCGTTATCCAAAAGCGAGAGAAGCCTGGAATCATCCGAGACGCGTCTACGTATCATGGAGAGGCTGCTCTGGATCACCATCAGAAGATTGTTGAAGTCGTGCGCTACGCCTCCGGTAAGCTGGCCAATGGCTTCCAATTTCTGGACCTGAAAGAGCTGTTCTCGTGTTTGCTCCAGCTCCCTTAGCGCCTTGCTGCGCTCCGTCACGTCGCGGGTGATCTTCGCAAAACCGATCAGTTCCCCGCCCTCATTTCGAATTGCATCGATGATGACATGGGCCAAAAATGTGCTGCCGTCTTTGCGCACACGCCAAGCTTCGCGCTCGAAACGCCCCTCCTTGGCAGCAGTTGCAAGACTCTCTTCCGGAGCGCCGGCCTTTCGATCGGCCTCGGGATAAAAGCGCGAGAAATGCTCGCCAAGAATTTCGTGCGCCTTATAGCCTTTGATCCGCTCGGCGCCCAGGTTCCAGCTGCTCACAAAACCCTTCGGATCCAACATGTAAATGGCGTAGTCAGCGACGCTCTGGACCAAAATCCGGAACTGTTCTTCGCTGCTCCTCAGCGCTTGTTCAGCGCTTTTCCTTTCCGTTAGGTCTCGCGTGATCTTTGCAAACCCGACGACTTCGCCATCTGTGCCGCGGACGGGATCGATAACAACATGCGTCCAGAACTCGGTGCCGTCCTTGCGGACGCGCCAGCCCTCGGCTTCGAACCGACCTTCCGTTGCAGCCGTCTTCAGCGCCATTTCGGGCAAACCCGCAGCTCGGTCGGCCGGCTTGTAGAATGTGGAAAAATGCTGGCCAATGATTTCGTCAGCGGTGTAGCCCTTGGACTTCTCTGCGCCTGGGTTCCAGCTGATGACTGTCCCGTTCACGTCGAGAAGATACACCGCGTAGTCGGTAATCGATTCAACAAGCACACGAAACCGATCCTCGACCGGCAGAGACGAGGCCGTCCGTACGATGGGGGACTTTTGCAAAAGGTGCTGCTCCAAACGTCAACTAGCTGAAACGCTATGAAGCGCTTCCGGTTCCGACATCAAGGATCAACGAAATGGCGCTTGAACGAAGCGCTGTATCCGCAGCGGCACCGGTGCCAGCCATCATTTCGCGACTTGCTGGCTACCGCTCAGTCGACCTCGATAATCTTTCGTCCTGGTGTCTTGACGGCGCCTCGACGGCGTTTGGCCGGAGCCGTCTTTTCGACAGACGCTTCCACGGAAAGGCGCTGCTCTCGCAGTCGCGCCGTCTTGGCATCTCTCGCTAGGCGCTCAGCCTCGATCGTCAGTTTCGATTCGCGATCAGCGCGCTCAATCCGTTCCTTGTCGACGCGTCGTTGGGTCATGAAAGCCTCCACCGCCAGAGACCATGAATTCCTAGCCGGCAAAAATGTTCCTAAATCCATCAGCTGGTCGACTGACGCGGCTCGCTCACGCCAGTTTCGTCAACTTCCGCTTCCATCTGGTCGCCGACCAACCTGGCCTTGTCCGCGCCGATGATGGGTTCACCATCAAATCCCTGCAGCCATGCATCGGCGTATTCGTCCCAGACCTCGGGCACCACGCGCTCCTTGCCGTCCTTTCGAGCCTGCACGCCGTACATCCAAGCGTAGGTGATGCGCTCCTGGTCCTTCTTAGCCAGGGCCATTTTCGTCTACCTCCACTCCTCTCCTCGCGAACCCGAAATGCCCGCCTCGGTTTGTTTTGCCCCACCCCGAGACGGGCTGTGGAAGCTGTAGAGGCAACTTCCATGCCTTGGCCACGGGAGCAAACCAAGGCACAGTCAAAACTTCACTCCAATGAGAATGTTCCTCGGCGAATATTAGCAATCTTTTGACAGCCAAACCGACCGGTCCAGAGCGCGGTCGCCACTCTCCGAGCCATAAACAGGGTGCGCCGATCAATGCCAGTTTATCGCTGACCGTCCGGAACAAAGCCGACTGGCGCAGGTTAGGCCCTTAGCACATGTGTGCACAAACAAGGACCTATCCCATGAAAACCCGCCTACTTTTGGCCTCACTGGCCACAGCTACAGCTATGTCTTTCGCCCTGCCCGCCCTTGCTGCCGACAGCGCGCAAGACTTTGTCGACAAGGCCGCGGCAGGCGGAATGTTCGAAGTGGATTCCAGCAAGGTTGCCGAAACCAAAGCACAGGACCAGAGCGTCAAGGACTTCGCGCACAAGATGATTGACGATCATGGTGCGGCCAACGCCAAGCTCGAGACAATCGCCGGCGAGCAGAAGCTAACAGTCCCGAAGGAACTGGACGCCAAGCACAAGGGCGATGTCGATACTCTGCAAAATGGCAAGGATCCGATCGACACACCCTACGTCCAAATGCAGCGCGATGCGCATTCCGATGCGGTCAAGCTGTTCGAGAGCTACGCCAAGGATGGCGACAACGCTCAGCTGAAGACCTTCGCCCAGGAGACAATCCCGACACTGAAGATGCATCAGGAAATGATCGAAAAGATCGCGTCCAAGATCGATGACAAATCGGCGGCCACCTCCTCGACGACCCCGGCCGTAGCCACCACCGACACCGCGAACCCCTCCGCTCCCGTTCCTGGTGCGAACAGCTTCACCGAGGATCAGGCCAAGGATCGCATTCAGGACGCCGGCTTCTCCGATGTGTCCAAGCTGGCCAAGGATGATCAGGGCATCTGGCGCGGCCAGGCGAACAAGGGCGGCAAGACCACGGCAGTAGCGCTCGACTACCAGGGCAACGTCGTTGCCGGCACCAACTAACCAAACAGAAATCAGGAGATCCAAAATGAAAACCGTGACCGGACTATTCGACAATTATGACGACGCTTCCGATGCCGTTGGCGAACTGGAAGCGACGGGCATTCCGCATTCCAACATCAGCATCATCGCCAACAATGCGGACAACCGGCGCGACCATGACGAATCCAAGGCTGCGGACGATGCAGCGGGCGGCGCCGGACTTGGTGCCGTTGTCGGCGGCGCTGGCGGACTGCTGACCGGGCTTGGCCTCATGGCCATCCCGGGCGTTGGTCCGGTGGTGGCCGCCGGATGGTTGGCTGCCACTGCAGTCGGTGCGGTTGGGGGCGCCGTCGTCGGCGGCGCTGCCGGCGGCATCGTCGGAGCCCTCACTGATTCCGGCGTCGCAGAGGACGATGCCCACGTCTATGCAGAGGGTGTGCGTCGTGGCGGCACGTTGGTCACCGCCAAGGTAGACGACCCGCTGGTGGCAAACGCCGAAAGGATTCTGGGGCAGACCAAGTCCGTGAACCTGGAAGAGCGTCGTGGAGAATATCGGGCCGGCGGATGGACAGGTTTCGACGCCGATGCCGAGAACTACGCCTCGAATGAAATTGGGCGAGACGGCGCTCGTCGCGTCAATCGCATCTAACCGCGCGAAACTTCCCGGCCGGAACTTCGACCTTTCGGCCGGGAAACCTTCTTGGCATCAAGCCTTGTCGGTCTTACCCAGCCAAAGAGCTTTTGAGCTAACGCATCAAACCGGCTGCGCGCAGAGCGTCCTCAATCACCTTGGTAATGCCTGTGGCCGAACCGCCGCGAGCATCAGGCTGAGGCGCCTTTGCGGCATCGGCGCGTACTGCTCGCGGATTTTCCGCAGGTGCATAAGTCCTCACTGCTTTGCCCGCCGATCTTCCCGGCGCTTCCCCAGATCTGGCTTCAGTTCGGCTTGTAAGACCCCAGAAATCCGCAATATGGCGTGTTGATGAAATGCCGACGTTCAGCATGAATGGGGCGGCAACGCCCAAGCCATCATCACCGAGCGTCTGCAGTGGCGTGCCATGGCCCATGCCGGCAATCGTGTATTTCTCGATCAACTCCTTGCCGTCCGCGCCGCACCACACCTGACGTATCTGTCGATCGACCGTTTCTTTTCGGGTGGGGCTGGCGCCCACGCCGTGAACCGCTTGCCATTGGGCGAGAATGGAATCCGCGTTCGACGCGACCACGGTGGTGTCGGCCGCGCCCTGCCAGATTGAAATCTTCGGCCAAATCCCTTTGTGGGGCGAAGCTTCCGCAAGGCGCCTTTGAAGTTCAGCCTTCGAAGGGCCCCCATGGCCACGCATACGATCGAAGGCTTCCGGGATCGTCGACGCGCTGCCGTAGGCGAGCCCTGCTATGATTGCGCCGCCAGCGAACACTTCCGGATATGTTGCCAACATTGCCGCCGCCATGGCGCCGCCGGCGGAAAGACCCGTGATAAAAATGCGCCGGTCGTCGAGGCCATGCTTTGTCACCATGGCTTGGATCATCTGGCGGATGGAGAGCACTTCTCCACGGTCGCGCCTGATATCTTCGGGCACGAACCAGTTGAAGCAAAGATTGGGGTTGTTGCCGCGCTGCTGCTCCGGAAACAGCACTGCAAAACCCTGGTCGGTCGCCAGCTTCGACCATCCAGATCCATGATCGTACCCATCCGCCGTCTGCGTGCAGCCATGCAGGACGACAACTAACGCCGCTCCCCGCGGGAGATTCTCAGGTGCGTAGAAGCGCCCACGCAAGGCACCGGGATTGGATCCGAAACCGGCTATGTCGGACAAGCGGTCGTCGCGGTGCGCGGACAAACCCGGCCGGCCACGCATAGCGGTCAGGCGAGTGATTGTATCTGAGAGGTTTCGCAAATCGAGATCCTTAGCCGCCAGGGTGACGAAAACCGCGCACGATAATGCACAGGCAACAACATCGTTGCTGCACTGCACAATAGCAAGCTTACGTGAGGTCATAGTCCAGCCGGCTCATGAGCGGCTCCGGTCGGCCAAATCGACTTTGTACGGAACCCCGAGCCCTCGCGTTGGAGCCCAATTGGACGGCATTCGGCTTATTCGAAGGAACCAAAGTCGCGGGAAGAGCTTCAATCATTGAGCGCCCCGACAGCGCGCATCGGACATGCAGGAGGAACGAATGGGGTTTTTCGGCAAGGTGTTCTCGGGCCTAACCGGCAGGAGAGCCGATGACAAAAAGACCACAGGGGACATGCGCAAGGCGACAGGCGCCGGGCCAGCCATAGCGGCGCACTCCAAGGACGCAAGAACCTCCGCTGCCACCGGGCAAAACCAGCAAGCCGCGCGGAAGAAGGCGCAGAAGTAACGACGGAAATGGCTTGATGCCATGCACGGGCACCTGCCTTGCGCAGTGGCAGAGGGGAACCGACCTGCGAGTTTGTTGTTGTCCTTCACACACCGGAGACAGCACCATGCCGAAGGACCAGACCAAATCCCAGGATTCCGACCGCGAGGCGATGCACCTCGCCGAGACGACCGACGTGTCGCCGAAGCAGGCGAAGGATCTTTTGCGCGAGCATGGCGGCGACAAGAAAAAAGCCACCGAAAAGGCCAAGAATTTCAAGGCTGAGGGATAGCGGTGCAAGCGGCGCACAAAGGCAAGTTGACACTTGGTCAGGCCAAACGGTCTTTTGCCGCATTGGCCGCCCAAACGGGCATCCCGGTTGAGTATGGCGCAGAGTGAGGCGCTATGCCAAGGCCGATGAAGAAGCCGGTTCCGAGAGCACCCGGTTTCTGCTTGGCCAGGGCCTGCAACTGGTCGCGAATGAGATCGAGCCCGCCCGACGGCAGCAAACAGCCCAGATAGGCGACATGATCCGCGACTGTGACAGGATCCACGACGAAACCATAGATCGAAATGAGGGCCGCCAGCGCCGGAAAGCGATTAACCCTTCGGAGGCGAATGCCCCCGAGGGGATGGTAGCGCTTGCTCAGTTCCTTATTGGATGCACTCGGAAAGAGCCAGCCACTGGACTGCACCCCTGTGGCAGGCTCGTCAGGCATTACCGGCCCCGACCGAGCAACGCGTCAGCGCGGCGCCACCAACTGAACTTGTCTATCTCGTCGTTCTCCTGAGATGGCCCGATGTTGCTAGCGGAATTTAACCCAACTTCACCTTCGGCTCGCGCGCCCACCAGCGCAACTCTCCAAGCCTTGCAACAAAGCCCGAAATATCCTTGGCCGATCCAAGGGAGATAACCGCCTCATCTTCGACAACTCCGACCTTAGACAACAGCGGAGCTGCCGCCTCGACGAAGCCGATGAACTTGCAATGCGCGAACGCATCCGCGACGAAGTCGCGGGCGGTCGATTCCTTCATCAGGTCGTCCATCGCAGGCTTTGCCGGCAACAGCGCGATGGCGTCGTAGAGAACCGATGGCGCGCCCGATATCATCTGGTGCGCATCGATCCAGCTGCCGTCGCTGGCCTTGGCCCCGCCGACCTTCGGCGCGATGATCTCGAAGCTTGCGCCAGCCTTGGTCAACGCCTGCTGCATGCCCTTCAGCAGGCCGGCGTCTGTCCCGTCGGTCACCAGGATGCCGAGCTTGCGACCTTCAAAACGACCAGGTCCGTTCTTGAGGATGCTAAGCGAATCCAAAGCTGCGAGATCCCGGCGCGTTGCCACTGCCGCATCGGCAGGCTTCGGCATAGCCTTCAGACCGAGCGCGTCCGCCACCTTGCCGGCCAGCCCATCGTCGATGTTCAGAAGGTGGGAAACGATGCGCTCGCGAATGACCGGGGTTTGCACCTTGCTCAGCTCAAACGTGAGCGCCGAGGCGATGTGCGCCTGCTCTACGGGGTGCTGACTGATGTAGAACTGGCGTGCCTGGCTGTAGTGATCGGCAAAGGTTTCAGACCGCAACCGGGCCTTTGGGCCAGCTTCGACTTCGTCAAAGGACCGGGCACCCCTAGCGGGCGATTCACGTGGTCCTTCGTCCCATGAATTCGGCTGGTAGTTGGCACGCCCGACCGGGTTGCGCATCGCCATGTGTCCATCCTGTTGAAAGTGATGGAAGGGACATTTGGGTGCGTTGATCGGAAGGTGGGTGAAGTTGGTGCTGCCCAGCCGTTTGATCTGCGTGTCGAGGTAGGAGAAATTTCGGCCCTGCAGCAGCGGGTCGTTCGAAAAGTCTACGCCGGGCGGCACGTTCTGCGTCATGAACGCGACCTGCTCGGTCTCGGCAAAGAAATTGTCGGGCATACGATCGAGCACAAGACGGCCAACCGCGATCGGCGGCAGCACCTCCTCGGGGATGAGTTTGGTGGGATCGAGGATATCGAAGTCGAAGCTGTCGGCGAGCGCCTGATCAAACAGCTGCAGTTGCAGTTCCCATTCGGGGAAGTTGCCGGCGTGGATGGCGTCCCACAGGTCGCGGCGATGGAAGTCGGGATCCGCGCCGTTGATCTTGACCGCTTCATTCCAGGCGACGGACTGGAGACCGAGCTTCGGCTTCCAGAGGAACTTGACGAAGGTCGATTCATCGTTGGCGTTGAGCAGCCGGAACGTGTGAACACCAAAACCTTCCATGAAGCGCAGGGAACGCGGGATCGCCCTGTCTGACATCGCCCACATGATCATGTGCATGCTTTCCGGAGTGAGCGAGATGAAGTCCCAGAAATTGTCATGCGCTGTCTGCGCCTGCGGGAAGTCGCTGTTGGGCTCTGCCTTGGCGGCGTGGATCAAGTCGGGAAATTTGATCGCATCCTGGATGAAGAACACCGGCATGTTGTTGCCGACGATGTCCCAGTTGCCTTCTTGCGTATAGAGTTTGACGGCGAAGCCACGCACATCCCGGGCAAGGTCGGCAGAACCCTTGTTGCCGGCAACGGTGGAGAAGCGGACGAAAGCCGGTGTCTTTTCGCCGGCGCGCTGGAAGATGTCGGCACGCGTGTATTTCGCCAGCGATTCATAGGTTTCGAAATAGCCGTGCACACCATAGCCACGGGCATGGACGACGCGTTCGGGGATCCGCTCGTGATCGAAATGGAAGATTTTTTCGCGGAAGTGAAAATCTTCGAGCACGGTCGGTCCACGTGGGCCGATCCTGAGCGAGTTCTGGTCGTCCGCAACCGGCCCGCCCTGGGCCGTTGTCAGCACCGGTGTCGAGCCGGATGCGACCTGATGCAGTTCTCCGCCAACGCCACGCGCCAGTTTCTGATCATGAATTGTCGCAGCCGTCCCGGCCGATTTGGATGTTTGCTTCGCCATGCTGGAAATCCCTTGAGGTGAACGCGCAAGCTGCACTGCTTGCTCAATGTCCCGAATGGATTTGCGTTCCTTCTCGATTCCAGATCCTTAAACGACGAAGGCCGCCCGGTTTTGCCGGCGGCCTTTCATTGCCCTCAAAGGGCGAATGCGGTCAGAAGTTCTTGTTGATCGCGGCTGCCGTCTTTTTTGTCGCATCCTTGACGGCGGACTTCGCCTCGCTACGCCTTCTGAACCTTGCCGTTGGCTTCCCGCGCGGCGGCCTTCAGCCCACAGATGGTCATTGCCGACGGCCTTGCCGACGCCTTCCTTGGCTTTGCCTACTGCCTGATTGGCGCGACCCGAAGCCTAGTCGCTGGTGCTTCCCATGGAATTTTCCTCTTCCCGCCTGGCTTCTTGGCGGTACGACGACGTTTGAAACCGGAGAAGGCTGCTCGGCAGATAGGCGCTGCTCTCGCAGCCGCGCCGTCTTGGCCTCTCTCGCCAGACGCTCAGCCTCAATCGTCAGTTTCGATTCGCGATCAGCACGCTCAATCCGTTCCTTGTCGACGCGTCGATGGGTCACGAAAGCCTCCTTGGCCGACCGACCTGAATTCTCGTCCGGCTGAAATGTTCCTTCACCGGATCGAGACGGTAAGCCCGGCGGCGACCCTACGGTTTACGGGCAGTCAGAATGTGTGCTTCCCGCAATAGCGACGCCCAGCTGTGCACACCCAAGAATGCGATTAGCTCGCGGGCTTGCGTTTCCGTGATGCCAGTTTCATAGGCGACGCGCGACAGGATCGTCCGGCTTGCTGGGCGCTTTGCCCTGTTCGTCAGTCATCATCGTGTCCCTTGACGACCCAACGACAGGGCAGAGGCAATGGTTCCTTCGCCGGAATGACTCGCTAATCCTATCCGGAAGCGTACACTTCCTTTGGCGCTCGATATTGCAAGGCAATGGGCGCTTGGAAGAGTCGATCACGCTTTCGCCCTACTCGGTAAGGGATTGCGGATATGAGGACTCTCTGGGGCATTGCCGACCCCGAACAATTGACTGCACTCGCTAAGCTCTTAGAGGAATACGCCCAGGACATGGGTATCTCCGGCGATCAAGAAGCACGCGACCGTTTGGCCGAGCGTATCCTCGCACTGTTCAACCAGGGTGCGACACCTCAGGAAATCAGACGGCGCCTGAATTCCAGTCCCGCAGCGCCTTCGCCTTAGGTCGTCCGGCCGCGGGTGGGTGTTGGTAACGAATCGAGGAGTGAAGGCTCATCGGTCTTCTGGGAGGGATTTGCAGCCGGCAGTTCACCTTCTGGCGTCAGCTTGTCGACTGCTTCGGGCAAGTCTTTCGTGATCCTGGCAATCAACTCATCGCGCGACAGACCGGTCTGCATCGAAAGAGAAGTGAGGGTGTCCTCGTCTATTGCCGTTTCCACGTCTTTCGGTTCGATCGGCTCGTTGGGTCCGGTACGAACCCACGAATCTACCTTCGACCCGACTCCTGCATTTCTGAAGCGGTCTAGGATGTCTCCAAGCGCCGTTCCGGACACACCCTTGGACAGCTGATCCATAAGCCCGCCTTGCGGGTTGTTGGGATCGCGATTTCCTGCACCGCGGATCAAGTCGCCGATCTTGTCGCGATTTTGGTAAGCCAAAATGCCGAGCATTGCGACAGCCAGTCTTCCCAGATTTGCCATTGTTTTCCTCCCTTAGGTCACAAAGGAGAAGGTTCCGTGCTCGTAAAGGTTCCCTCTGTTCGATCCCGGTAGACTTTTTCACACGAGTCCCGCGCTGGCCGGTCTCCTCCCGAACGCGTGGCGCAGTTTCGCCTCGCCCTCACATGACGGACCCGAGCGGTGAGGCCTGGCTTGACCCACTCGACGCTTGGGTCCGCCACCGCGGCAGGAATACCCGCGGGCCGTTCGGCACGACCGCGCTATGGACGCCTGAAGTCGCCGTGTCTAATGCCCCCGGGTCGCTTCCGGCGCTCGCTCGCCGAAGAGCTTCCGAGCGCCGCCGATCGCATCGCGGGCCATCGCAAGCCAGGCGTCCAGGTTGCGCACTTAAAGGCTCTCTAATAAAACATTGATCAGATAAACGAAGGGCCAGCATATGACCGACGAAGCCGAACATCGCGCCGTTGAGCTGGCTGAACTAACCGTCGAAATTGTATCGGCATTTGTAAGCAACAACTCAATACCAGCAGCAAGTCTGCCGGACCTGATTGCCTCGGTTCACCGGTCATTGTCCGGCCTAAGTCAGCCAGCGCCACCCGAGCCGCAGAGACCAGCGGTCAATCCTAACAAGTCCGTGTTTCCCGATTACATCGTAAGCTTGGAAGACGGCCGCAAGTTCAAGTCCATGAAACGGCACCTCGGATTGCTCGGCATGACACCAGAGGAATACCGCGCCAAGTGGAGCTTGGCGCTTGATTATCCAATGGTCGCCCCGAATTACGCCGCGAAGCGATCAGCCCTGGCGAAGGAATTTGGTTTGGGCCGTAAGGCTGCGCCTGACGCGCCAGCCACTAAGGGGCCCGGGAAGCGGAAGGCGAAGTGACCCGTCTAGCTATCGCCGAAGATCTTGAAAGCGCCGCCGGCGGCGCTGGCGTGAGGCTCAGGAAGGCTTAGGCTCGGGTTCAGGAGGCGGCGCGTCGGGTCGGGGCAATCAGACGATTGCTCACACGGAGAGGGCCTATCGCCAACGCCGCCATAGCGTTCCACAAGTTTGCGAAGCCGTAGGCGAAGGCGGACAGAAGCGCCAGGATAACCACCATTCGGACGGCCATACGGGATTGTAGCAGCATCATCCCGCGTTGGATGCCGCAATCCGCCGCGCTAACGCCGACCCACAAGATGCTGCGAGACGTGGTCGGCTAAGCGAAAACGGAGTCTGGTTTCCTCTTTTGTGTCTTGGCCATGGAACCAGCCGAGCTCGCTTCCGTTGCTGTAGGGCGAGTCTACCGACAGAGGGATAAACCGTTATGAAAACATCTACATATGCAGTTATCGCGCTGCTCGCCAGTGCGCTTTTGGTATCGGCCTGCGCAAACACGATCCGTGGCGTCGGCAAGGATGCCGCCAACACCGTCAACGCTACCCAGAACGCCGGCAAGAGAGTTGCCACCGCCGCGAACTAGCCTCGCGGTGCTCTGCCTACGTGAAATGGCCGCCATGATTGGGCGGCCTTCTTCTTTTTCAGGCCGAAGCGGGGACGGGCACCTGCCACGTCGGAAAAAATCTAGAGGGATGCTAATGTTGCCTCAAGTCGTTCCACCGCCCGCTTTGTCCATGGTGGTTTGGCGAGCCTGTTGTCTACCTGCTGCGACGTGGTTTGGCGGCGGCCAGCTTGTCTCGCTTGCCCTCTCTAGTTCCAACAATCTGATGTAGTAGGTATCAAAGGCCTCGCTGTTCTTTCGCTCCTTTCTCAGGAGATAAGGATACGACAGCGCAAAGGCCAAAATCGTGATCAAGCAGATCGGGCCCGCCATGTGGTTGCTGCCTGCAAGCCAATAGAAAACTGCAACCACACTGCCGGCTATCGCCGCCTGCTTGCATTGGCGTTTGCTGTGATCACCCTTCCGGGGGCGCTATGGGCGTCCACCCCGCCTATATTCGCCGGGATCCATAAAGTTCCCTGACCACAAGTTACGTTTGAGAATGCGGGCTTCGCGCTCTTCGGCAAGGTATCGAGGCGCTTGTTTGTCGGCGACCGCCAATCCGTGTTTCACCAGGTCGCGTCCGAGATCGATGCTTCCAACGAAGCAGACGCCGACATCGTTGTCATAGCGGTCCTTGCCTTCGATGGTGCAGGATACATCGCTGGAGGCAATGAGATGGCGAATGTCGCGCATACCTGCCGCAGGGCCAGATTTTGTCAGCGGCATCAAAACACGCCTGCGAAAGTTCGGGGGCATCGATACCGAGCAATTGAACGCGTTTTTTGTCATGCCAAAGCGTGTCGCCGTCATGAGCAAACCAATGCTCTACTGCGGACACAGGGCCACAGGTGACCACGAAGGCGAGAGCGAGGATTAACCTACCCACGGCTAAGCCCAAATGAATGTGATTATTGCGCCCTTCTCGACGTATTGTTAAGCTTGGATCACGCGAACCGAATGGCAAAGATGAGGCTAACATCAGGCTATGGATAATCTGTAAATGAACCTCCTCAACGCTTCGCGTTCGGCGTAATTTCCTCAACCCGCAGCTTGTCGCCGATCTCCTTTGCTAGAGCGAACGCCTTCTCCTTGTCTTTCGTGGTCAGCACCGTGCGCCAATGCGGCTTCTCGAACACGCTCCACATAGGTTTGTCACCTCCCTGAAAAGCCCGCGTCTCGTTGCGGAAAACGCGGGCCGATCAGGTGGTGCATTTTCCCGATCTTCGGCCAGGGATGGGGTCAGCATCGCCAGCCGCAAGCACCAACTTTTAGAGGTCGCTAATGTTCCGTCAAGGCCTGGGGGCCGCACCTGATCAAACCGCAGATTTTGCGGAATAAAGCCCGCTGCTTAACGGTGACTGGCCTCTTCAAGGCACGAGAACGCGAGGTACCCACCCTCATGGCACTTGAACAAATTCTGGTCTTGTCTGCCGTGGTTAACCATGGGCTCCTGCCTTGCTCGCCATATCCAGCAGCGCGGGCATTGAGGCGTATCGTCTATAAGGGGCTGATACGTATCTAGGCGGGCACAGGCAGCGACCTTGTCGTCCAGATCGGATTCCAGTTTTGCCTTGGCTTCATCGTGCAGGTCCAGCCGGCCTTCTTCTTCTCGTCGAAAGCCAACCGTTCGGCGTCGCGCGTGAGGGTTTCCCTGAAGCGGAACATTGCTGATGGAGTGCAAATGACGCACGCGGAATGCAAGATGGCCCTATGAGGTACACCCGAATGAGGTACAGCGAGCCTCACGGTGGCGGGGGCTTTTCAATTTAATTCGCACACGGCCATTTGAATTGCGGCGCGGACCCATACTGATTACTTGCCCGGCATGGTCAAGATGAAGCTCACGATCTGGATCGTGCTGGCGGTAGTAATCGTGGTCGGCATATATCTGTTTTTACAAGCGGACGCGCCCGATTGGTCATCGCGCCTTTGATCGCCGCAACCCAGCCGTAGGGGGCGCACCGATACGGGCCCCAGGAACCCATTGTTGTTAGGGCCGTTGACTATGCATGACCCAACAATTTGGTGGGGTGCCTATCAAAGGCGTCCGTGGTGTTCGCGTCGTTCATACCGTTCTGGAAATGTGCGATATCCTCACAGACGGCGATTGGCCATCTGGCGGACCTAAGTTCCTCGCCGCTCTGGCCGCCCTGGTAGAGGAACGTGTCGGCCGATGCAGCCCGAAACAGGTTCGAATTGCATTCATTAGCGCGGCGCTGGAAGCCGATGTGCTACCGGAAGCATTCATGCAGAATTGACGTCACTTCCTGCGAAGGGCCAGCAATCTCCCCACCGCTGGGAGGGTTGAGACACTTCTAAGCTTCATCGCACGTCTAAGCACTTCGTCCACATTGGCAAATGCGAACCCATCGCCATCGGAGGGAGATGAAAAAGCGCCCATCATACGCCGTCTACAGGCCGCCAATGGTCGGGTTTCCGTTTCTGGCTGTCATTCTGGCGGTTGACGGTACAGCTACGGCCCGACCATTTGAAACGGCTGAAGACGCCGCTGCCTTCAACAGGCTGATGGCAGAGATTGAGCATTCCGGCAAAACAGGGAATTGACGATATCCCCACACCACGAAGTCGCGACCGCACCATATGACTCGCTAACGGACTGTCGGAAGCGTACAATTCTTTGTCGCTCGATCTAGCAAGGCAACGAGCGCTTGGAAGCCAAATCAGGTGCTCCCGCCCAACTGCGCTGGGAGGCATTATGGCTCAAGTCGAGAGATGCGATCTCGTTTCCGCCTTCGATTGTGATGTCATTCGCGAGGCGTTCAAAAAGTCCGTCGTCGAAGAAAGCATTCCAGCCGATCAATGGCGCAATCATGCCGCAAGGCTGATCCGCGCTTTCACCGGAGTGGAGGATATTGACCCGTCCATGCTGGACTGGGTAGCGCGGAAGTAGGCGCTACCCAGCCGTAGGGGCCGCACCGGTCCTGTGGTGTTCCACGGAATAAATTCGACTCCCGTCCCGTCACTTCCCGCACCGCCTTCAACAGCACCTCATGTAAGACGCGAGTCTGCCGGCAGTGCTCGCAATGCGGCGATATGAACGGCTCCACGATGCTCCAGTGCAGCGCTTCCGCTGCCACCATGGCGCACGGCGTCGTCTTGCCAACGCCAGCTCCGATCTCGATGAAGTTGGCTACTGCCGAAGTCGAGAAAGGCCGAACCTCCTTCACCCACCTATGTGCCGGTTGCCACAATGTCGAGCCACAGGGTGGGACCAAGACGGGGCCGAACTTGTGGAGCGTCGTCGGCCGCGATAAGGCCTCTACGGCAAAAATGCGTTACTCCGACACCTTGCTGGGCTGGGAAGGCGTGTGGACTTACGAGGACCTGAATAAATATCTGCTTGAGCCCATGGTCACTACGCCGGGCGTCTACATGGAGATGCCTGGTGTTCCGGACGAGACCGAACGGGTCAACGTCATCGCCTACTTGCGCACACTCAGTGACAAGCCGATCCCGCTGCCCTAACCCGGCCTACCGGTCGATCTGGGTCTCTGAAAAAGCAAAAGCCCGCCACGGAGGAAGCCATGGCGGGCCCCGAGATGGCGGAGCTTGTGTGGGTGCTCGTGGAGTGACTGCCGAGCAGGATCAGAACTTCCACGTTCTGCAACGGGTTCCAGCCCTCGCGCACAAAAAAGCCCGCCACCTTTCAGCAGCGGGCCAGAGACGTGGAGTGCTGGGCATCAAGCCAGCATAGGTAAACGAGCGGCGTAATGGCCGGTTGCCGCTCATTTAGAAAATTTGAATTTTCGGATAGACCGCCTATAATTCGTCAGCCGGCAAAACCCACCCCTCTTTGCCGGTAGGCTCGGCGGCGGTCAGTCCCCGAGCCCCCCGCTATGGCCGCCGGACCACGCGCTACAACGCGGCCTTGAGCGCGCGGTCCGGGCGCGGCACACCTGCCAGCGACACTACTGTCCCGGCTCGCAAGCGGATTTGCGTTCACCCAGGCGCGAACAGATCAGACTTTCTGTCCATCACCACACCGCGAGCTGCAGCTCTCTGTTCTCCGATCAACAATGGGCCAGTGGCGAAAAATCGGATCTGGCCAGCACTCCAGCTATCCTGGCAAAGCTGACAAACGCCCGTCGCGCCTGTTCGGTCGTCATTTGCCCGGCGATTGCGGCGTTGCAGCTCCTCACCGCGCAGCTGTACACCGGTCCCCGACGGGCCTTCGGCCATTGATTCAAGAATACGGGCGCCTCCCGCACCGAGTTGATGTCGTGTCTCACGTCATTGGTCTTAACCTGCACGGGGGCAAGAAAAGCCAAACTGGTCATTTGTTACCTCCCTGGGGTTGCAAGGTTGATTCAGCATCCCTTGACGGCTCTCTTTCGTTTGAGACTGTTGGATGTCATTTGACCATCCTCGCTATCTGCGAGAGCCGGGGCTCAACGATCCCGGCCCTCCTTCGCGACCGTCATTTGCTGCCATTGATTGCAATGCGCTTAGCGTTTACCTGCGCCACTTTGGTCTTCGGCAGTGTCACGGTAAGCACACCGTTCCTGAACGTGGCCGCCACTTTGTCTTCTTCAACCTCACGGCCGAGACTGAAGCGCCGCTCAAAGCGCCCATAACAGCGTTCGCTGAACTGGCGGTCCTTATCCTCGGTCTCTGCTTTCTTCTCGCCGCGAAGCGTCAGAACGCCGTCATCCAGCATGACCTCGACGTCGTTTTCATCAAGGCCCGGGATTTCGGCCGTCACGCGGATTTCCTTATCGGTTTCCGAGAACTCCACGCTTGGCCAAGTGCCGTTAAGAGGGGGCACGCGGCCCAGAACCGAAGGCGTGTCAAAACCGCGGAACACCTCGTCGAATAGCCGGTTGACATTGCGGTGTAACGACAGGAACGGATCCATGTCGTCACTGCGATAAATGCGCGGTGCCTGGCTGCCGCCACGGCTCCAGGGAATCAAGTCACGTACGCTCATTTGTCCTTCTCCTTTTCGTTTTATGGTCGCACCCAGACTCCACCCACGACAGGACGGGATGTCTGCTGCAGGCCGACCAACAAAGATCAGGCCGCGCTTTCAATGTGCTTGGAGGCCGCCTTCTTGTCGGTCTCGACATTAATCGCGATGCGGCGCGGCTTCATCTCCTCGGGAATCTGCTTCTTGAGGTCGATGATCAGCAGACCGTTTTCGAGCGTTGCCCCGACAATGGTCACATGGTCGGCAAGTTCGAAGCGACGCACGAACGACCTCAACGCCAAGCCATGATGGAGGTACTGAACCTCGTCGTTATCTGTCTTGGCGCCCTCGATCACGAGCATATTTGGCTCCTGCGTGATCGTAAGCTCGTCTTCACCGAAACCGGCGAGCGCGAGGACAATGCGGTAGGTGTCTTCGCCGAGCTTGGCAATATCGTAAGGCGGCCAGCTATCCGCGTTCTGCGGGGGGCTGGCGTTTTCAAGCAGGTTGAAGATGCGGTCAAAGCCGATGCTCGACCGATAGAAGGGGGAAAAGTCCAGGTTCGTTCTCATAACTACATCCTCGTTGGAGCAACATAGATACGAGGGAACGCCAAGAAGCCTGGCGCTCCCTGACACATCGGCCCCTTACGTGGCGACCGACGAGAATGAATTGGGAATTGACTTCCGCCGCGTCAAGAGGGTCCGCCAAGGCAGTTTCGCGACCGCCTTCAAATGGCTGGGTGGCAAGCGTTCCATCGAATACCCATCTG
This sequence comes from Mesorhizobium sp. P2_C7, assembly GCF_056404515.1. NCBI lineage: Bacteria > Pseudomonadati > Pseudomonadota > Alphaproteobacteria > Hyphomicrobiales > Phyllobacteriaceae > Mesorhizobium > Mesorhizobium sp. P2_C7. The sequence continues at coordinate 247,819 of NZ_JBFUDW010000007.1, forward strand.
CTCGCTGGTATTTCGAACGGAGGAAAAGGATGACCATGACACGCCAAGACGTTGTCTCGGTCCTCGGATCCATAGACGGCGTGACGATTGCGGAGATCATCGCGTCCGGTGCCTCGCTCGAGGAATTGAGAGAGGCGTGGGCCTGGGCCTTTGGTGATGAGGCGCTGATGAGCCAGGGGCGACCGCTGCCGGGAACCCGGGTAGCAGCGCTAATCGACCTTATCGAGCCCGATGACTAAGGCGACCTGGCAGATCCGGCCCAGGTGCATCCGGGCGAAGCGTGAAGATGCCGCCGGCGGCTTGCTATTCAGGCAGACGCGCTTAATCCCGCGATCCGCTTGGTAGTTTGTCTGTGCTGACCGCACCTATATGAACAGACAACGAAAAGGGACTCGGCTTTCCGCTCCCCATGCCCCGGTGACGAACCGCTTTGATGCTGCGGCGGTAGATTGCTGCCACAGTATTAACCCTGACTATCTAAAGATGGTCTACTTTGCTGATCTTCGGCCCTGTCATCCAGTGCGGCGCTGCGGGCAGATCCTCGATGACGGCGACCCTGCGTGCCCAGATCGTAAAGGCCCTGTTCGCCGCCTCGACAGGCTTCCGGCCATCGTACGCGGAGTAGCATGCATCCGACGCCGCAGCGTGGAGGAGGCCGCGCCTTTCAACCGGCCATTCTTCCAGAAACTCTATCGCATCCATGACACAGCCGATCTTTTGGACAACATGGCCCTCGTCTCTTACGAAAACCGGTTGTTTGAACGTCGCGCTTTCCATAGTGACCTCCCTTCAAATCATGGGGCAACCGGATCCTGCCTCACCGTGCGCGGCTCCTACAAACGAGGCCGGTGAGCTTGGCGAACGCCACGGCAAACCGCGGGGGAAACGGGATATCAAAGAGCATCGTTTCCATGCGATCCTTCCGCTCCTGCTCAACTCGACATCCGGCAAGCCGCGCTGGACACATAAAAAGATTGGAAACGCCTCTTTTCAGTTCAAGGGGAGCGGACCCGATGCCGGCAAATGAATTGTGAAGATGCCGTCTTACGCGGGCTCGCAGCACGCGGTAGTTTTCGCAGCGAGGGCATGGAGTCAACGGCGCAGTGTTCTTCGACAAAGTTCGTTCCACGATGGTCTCTGTTCCTAACAATATCCTTGGCGTCTTTGGTGTTGTCGTGACCCTTTCGGGACTCAACTGCAAAAAATTCGCGGAGTTCGGACCGAATCTCCAGACCTGAAAATCGCGCGCCCTGGCAAAATAGCTCCATAAATTCAGTCGCTAGCACTCTGAAATGCCGAGTGCCAAAATTTTTCGGCCACCTCTTGAAACTCAAACATGCAAAACTCGGTCGATATGCGCGCGATGCCTGTAGAAGGGTCGCGGCGCCCCGCACCTGCCCGATATTGCCGGTCCGGTGTGGAGGAACTTTTAAAAATCTGTTTGTCCTGAAGGAGAACGACATGACGTTCCGTCCACTGCATGACCGTATCCTGGTTCGCCGCATCGAGGTCGAGGAGAAGACGGCCGGCGGCATCATTATTCCCGACGCTGCCAAGGCGAAGCCGCAGGAGGGCGAAGTCGATGCGAGACGTGGTCGACTAAGCGAGAGCGGCGTATAATTCGCCAGCCGGCGAGTGCCCCAACCCCGCGCCGGTCAGGCCCGGTGATCTTACCCCAACCCGCCCATGACCACCGGGCCGCCATCACGAGAAAAACCTCGCTGGTGACAAATCTATATTACATTAGAGATCACGCAATTGAGACTGAAGTCCTTGGCTTCCCGGCTCTAAAGACCCACGACCGCGCTATGGACGCCTGAAGTCGCCGTGTCTAATGGCCGGCTCGACGGACATGCTCACGGCGGCCTGTAGGCCGCTTCCTCTTCGAGTTTCCCAAGTTTTTCCCTGATCTCCTCCGGCTCGGCATGCTCTAATCCAACCACGTCGTTTCTGGTTTCCTCCAGTGAAACGATGATCTCATCGAGTTTGGCGTGGATGGCGGCGGTGTCGCGATAGCCTTGTATAAGGACGACACCAGTGATCACGATGGCGGCAACCGATAGGGCATAAGTAACCACATTTGTCAGTCCAAAGGGCACCAGGGCGGTGCACAATACCATGGCTATGAGCATCACGTAGAAACCCGGTGGCCGAGATAGAAAGTCGGCCGCCATGAAAAGGAACCGATTCATATCCTGGCCAAAGTCAACAAGGCGATCATTGGAAATCCAATTTAACGTTGAGAATGGGAAAAACGCAGGCGTAAATTCACGCTCAAACGTCCGGCGGGAGCGAGCCCGGTGGCCTCCCCATTTCCTGCGCACAAAGAACTGCCAGCCAGTCGGCCGACCTAATGCTGGCTGGTCGCCTCCGAGTGGTTGGGCTATTCGGCTGCCTGCAGATTGATTTTGTTTTCCGCCATTTCGGTGAGCTTGCGATCGGTCGCCTGCTCTTCCTTCAGGTTCTTGGCCAGCACATTGGCGCAGTCAGTACGGCCTAGCTGCTTCGCCCAGGCGATGAGCGTGCCATAACGTGTCATCTCGTAGTGCTCGACGGCCTGTGCTGATGCAATCAGCGCCGCATCGAGAACCTCCTTGTCGTCGACGTCGCCGCTCACATCGTCGGCTTCCTCGAGAATGCCGTCGATTGCAGGGCAGTTGACCTCCTTGGCCTTGACGCCATGCAATTCGAACACCTGTTCGACGCGCTCGATATGGCCCCTAGTCTGGTCCAGGTGTTTTTTGAATCCGGCTTTCAATTGCGGGTCGGTTGCCTTGTCGATCATCTTCGGCAGCGCCTTTTCGATCCGCTTTTCAGCGTAATAGATGTCGCGCAGCGTGTGCACGAAGAGATCGTCGAGTGTTTTGATGTCCTTCGAAAAGAAGCCCATGGCCTTGCCTTTCATTGCTCTTAATTTGATTTCGGTGGCGAGTTTACGCGCCACCCGCTAAGACCGGGATTGGCCCGGCTTGCGTGGTCAACGTGCCGATAGCGGAGGGGTTCCTCCCGGGACGAAAGGTCAGTGCTTTTTTCGAAAACCTGCGATCCTCCGATAAGGAGCCTTTGTCTCGTCACACGTTAAGGGCAGCCTCCGTCTCGAAGAAAATATTCTTGGCTCATCGTCTTGCTGCTACTGTCTTCAAAGGCCGATGCGGGAGCCGAAATCATTGCCGACAGCGTCCCCAAATGGAGTTTGGTTTTTCTCAAGAACGGTTGGAACTCACGCTTACCCTTTTCGTTCAGATCGTTTCAAAAGGAGAAATGGCCATGCCACGAGGCGACAAATCGAAATACACAGAAAAGCAGGAACGCAAAGCCGACCACATTGCCGAAGGCTACGAGAAGCGTGGGGTTTCCGAGAAGGAAGCCGAGCGCCGGGCATGGGCAACTGTCAACAAGGACGATGGCGGCGGTAAGAAAGAGGGCGGCTCCGGCCGTGGCAAGCACACAGGTCATCCCGCGGCCCACAAGGGCGGTGAAGCTGGCGGCAAGGCATCCGCCGCGCGCTCTGCTGCGAGCCGCTCGCAGTCGGCGAAGAAAGCTGCGGCCACGCGCAAGCGGAATGGCGAACATCGAGCCCATTGACCGCGACTTGAACCCCTCGAAAACTCGGCGCCCCTTTGATTGACCACGCCCGATCGGTCGACGATCCAGTTCAGGCGTATTTCAAACCCAGTTCGAAAGAACCGTCTCCATCTCCACGGTCTCGACCTGCTGTGCGAACCTCTGGTGATAGACGGTGAGCAGTGCGTCATGCGTTGCATCTGAAGAACTGCACAGTGCGTCTGTGACTAGGACCACGCGATAGCCGAAATCGATGGCACCGAGCACCGTTGCCAGAACACACACATCGGTTTCGCCGCCGGTGATGACTAGCGTGTCGACGTCACACTCCCTCAGAAAGGATTTGAGGCGACCTTCGAACCAAGGCGAGTAAATGCACTTATCGATGACGGCAGCTGGCGGGCAGTAGCTGGCCAATGTCGGCAAGAGTTCGATCATATCGGGACCGATATTCTCGACCGTCATCGATGCCCAGCGCTCGTAGTAGCGTTTCCATGTCCCCACACCCTGCCCCGGCTTCAGCGCAGGCAAAAAGCGCGTGAAGACTGTCTGCGGCGCGCGTCTCTCTACCAACCTCTCGATCTGCGGGAGTACGCGGGTGATCCAGGGAGTCGCCCAACCCGATGGCTCAGCAAACAACCGCTGCATATCAACACAGATATGCATGGATCGCTCGCCCAAGGGACCATATGCCAGACCTGGCATTGACATCAGCACCTCCCGACCAACGGTGCCTTCTTGATTACTCCCCACCGCGGTCAAGGACACGAAACGTCACTTGTGCGGACTCGTTCCTAAGCCAGGTACAAGGAACCGACTCGGCGAGCCGGCGTCGCAGAGGTTGTCCTGAAGGTCTGGGGCTCTGCCGGGAGGGCTAACGGGCCTGCCGCTCGCCGGGCGAAAGAGCAATACCCCTCCACGAAGCTCGCGCGACGAGGCGTCGAACCGCGGAAGCGATTTTCGGGTCGAAACGCAGTCACTTCTGGTCGATCGTCTCGACAGCGTCAAAGACCCAGTGGCCCTGCTCAATTTAGGATCGACCAGTCTGGACGCGTTGCGCTGCGTGAACTTGCTCTGCAATCTTGGCCGCCCAGTAGAAAATGCTCACTGCGACTGTCAGGAGCTGACTCGGACGACCAGCATTCTTTTGTGTCATCCGCAGTAGTCGCTTCCACCTCCTGCTTGATGTCCCGCCACGACGTCAAGCCCGAACGCAGGCGCGACGCACCGAACCCGCAAAAAACCAGGCACTGACGGGACTTTGCGGGCAAGGCAGCCGACTCCTGCGCCCAGTTCGGCGACCTGCCGCTAAGGAGCTTGTTCTGCGGGTTCCGCTGCCTCTCGACATCGAGAGTGTCGCGTTTCGCTTCAGCGTGCGCGAGGACATACACGGACGGCGCGTCCCAGGCGCCGAGGGTATCTTGCCGCCTGTTATCTTGAGTGGCGACCTCGGTATGCCCTCGCCTAAATCGTACTACCGGGCGTCACCTTAGCTGGAAAAACTTCCTCAACGCCAAAGCGGGGGACCAACGAAGCCAATAGCCCCCGCCAAATCGTGTTCTACATCCCTCCGAAAAAGGTCAAATGGATTTAGCTGTCTCAGGTGACCTCAGTGCCACATCCTCTCTCTGAGCCATCTGAAAAACCTGTTTTCATTGATCGTCCGGCGCACTCTTGCAGCAGCCCATTGCCCTCGCATCGTGGTCCCGACATGACAACTGCAGACGATATCGTGCAATTGCCAATCTGTCAGTTCGAAGAAGCGCTTTGCTTCCCCATAGGTATCATTCTTCAGGCCCAGTGAACGCAGTATTGGATCCTCGAAGGCCACCGTGATCGGCGAGTTCTCACTGCGTGCTGCGTCGCGGTCTTCCCCCCTCTGATGCTCAGTGCCGGTAAGCGCTCCTAGGCGCCGCTCGGGATGTTCTTCCAGCAGGTCTGCCCAGCGCTCCATGCGCTGCTGCCGGGTCATGATCGGGTATGTCGAAAAGGGTTCCACTTCTGCGATTGTCTGCAGCTGGTCTAGGGTTTGGTGTTTCATAATCGGCTCCTTTGATCGAAATCCCCTTCCCAACAAAAATTATCGCGCCCGGACGCGCTGACAAGAGCAGGCAGACGGCATCTCAACAGACAATCGCGGTTGCCAATTTTGACTGACACTTCGCATTGTGGGGCAGTCGGAGAAAACTCCTTAGCCTCGCAGGCGGGACCGTCGATTCATCCTTCATCGTTTGGGAAAGATCGCCCTTGGCGCCCGCGCCGATGACGCGGGCTACGTGCGGCTTCACGGCCCTGATGGCTGGTACCGGCACGACTACGAAGACAGCTAACAGATTGGGCCGACAAAATCCGAGCCAGCGGCGCAAAGAGAGCCTGGGTTTATTTCAACAACGACTATGAGGGCTTTGCGCCGAAGAATGCCCTTGCAATGCGGCGCTTGCTAAAGAAACATACCTCAGACTGCGCTTCCCGTTGCCAATCCGGAAATCCGCCCCCGTGAGTAGCCAAAGTGCGACTGCCATGAGCCAAGGTTGCGCGCCAGGTCCGCATAATTTGCAGCGTCGCTGGACGGTTAAATGTGTGATCTAGGAAGGCGTCCTCATTCCGGACAGCACCTTCTTCTTCATCGATTATCCAGCAAACCTGCCAGGAAGGCGCGTTGAAGCGCTGCGAAATCTGAGTTCTGCACAGCGTGCTGGAAAAAGCCGCCATGATGTTGAGGATTTACTCGGGGCGGTCGCCACCATCGCTCGCACCCCTCATGTAATCGCTAACCGCAGCCATAACCGCTAGGAACGCAGCAGAGTATCTAGCGAATCCGAAGGCCTGAGCCGCCACAAGCTTTGCGCCATGCAAATGCTGACTGAAAAATTCGGAGGCTGCTTCCTGGACTTCGCCCGACGCTTTCCCGAACAGCTTACGTTCCGTTGCGGTTGGATCAAACGACCGGGCAATCACGTGGCCAATCAACAACCCTCCAACTGAACCGGCGAGCACCTTGGTCCGAGCGGCGTTGGTGACGGGCTGTCGTGAGGGTTTCGCCCTTGGAATAGTCGCCCCGCCCGGGCCATCCGGTGCCAGATGTGTTTCAGTCGCCCAAGGAAATCCATTGGGGTTCGTCGGCGGTTTGCGGCTGTCAACACTTCTTCTGCCCGCATCAAATACCGCCACCGCGCCGAGTGCTACTGCAGCCGCAGTGCCGCCGTTTTCTTTGATGGCGTCTGACACACCACTCACCGCCTCGGCTACCTTGTCCTTGGCATACCGCGTAGTCACGTCGACCAAATGCCGGGGTTGCAAGCGGCGGCTTATTTCACTGACCGGGCCGAACAGGGCCTGACGTTCGGCCCTGCTTTGCGCCATGATCTCGTGGAGGTCATCGTTGTGTGGTGCCATAGCGTATCCCCTGCTTCAATGCGGCTATATCGCTTCGCACCTGATTTACGGTCTCGACGGGAGTGATGGTCCAGCCGATAAGCGCCCGCTTCGCCAGGTGAAGGGAGAGCAAACCTCCGCCAAACAAGACGATGCCAACTGCCAAGCAGGCGACTATGGGGCTGATGCCAAGATGGATCATCACCAGAATCAAGAATTGGACCATGGCAAACGATGCCAAGACAAACAGGGCAACAGCCGCTATCCCACAGGCGCCGGACGAGACGATTGTGGAAGTCTTGCTCTTCATTTCCGCCTCTAGCAGGCGCAAATCCAACCGGATCAACGATGCGAATTTTTCGAGCGCCTCGTTGACGATGCTGCCGAAGGGCCGGCGATCGATACCATCGTCCATCTAAGCAAGCCTCTCAGGAACGATCCGAGCTTCGCATGAGGCGGGTCAGCATCACGCCGGCGAGGATCCCGACTCCAAAGAACGCCGCCGGTTGGCGCTGCGCGAATTTCGTAACGGAGTCGAGCAGTTCGCCGACGTTGCGGTCTCTGACGTCGGTGGAGATTCGTTCCACACCTTCCGCTGCACTCCGCACCATGCTCGCGACCTGAGGCGATTGTTTTTCGATCCCGTCAGCGGCCTCCTTGACGGAGTGCGCGATGTTGGCAATCGCATCGGCTCCGGCAGTCTTGTTGGACTCGACCGCTTCCTTGAACGCACCAGCGGCGTCGGAAGCGACAGAGCCGGCATAGTCCTTAGCGTCGGTCGACACTGAGGCCGCAGCGCTTTTCAGGTGGGCGGCTGTCTCGGCCGCGCTCGTCTTCAATTTGCCGAGCGCCTCCTTGCTTTTGCCGGCACGGTTGGCATCAGCTTGCCATTGATTCTCGTTGGACAGACCCGATCCGAGAAAGTCGTTTGTGTCTGACGTGTTCACGATGTTTCACTCCTGTTGTGTAGAGTGGAACTTCGCCACAAGCCTGCGGTTCCTGCGTTTGCAGAATAATCCTGTTGCGCCTGCCCAGCGCCGCGAACGGCATTGGAGGCGGTCCTAACGTCTAACCAATCACCTCTGTCGGAAATGACATCGCGAGCAATCGACAAGGCTTACGCAGCGCTTCTTGCGAGCTCGCCAACTGGTACAAATCAATCCGGGGCGGAAGGATCTAACATGAAGCGGGTATCGGCTCGCCACCGTCAATTTTTCAGAGGGAATGCTCGACCATTCCCAGCACCAAGAAATCCTGGCCACGGAAGAGCCGTGCGTCATGCGACCGGGCTGAACGATCTGGCGCCTTTCTCGTTTTGGCGCACCGTCACATCTCATCAGTGGAATCACGGGGAACAAAGCTCGGCCGTCTTGGATACGTGATAGGGCCCGCGCCAAGGAGGGACCGATGGCGCGGGCCGGCCTATGTTTGCACATCAGCCTGCGACGGAGCCAAGCAGCGGCATCCGAAGCACTAATTCAACTATCCGGAATTGCTAATGTTCCGCCTTCGCGATTCTCGCCAACCAGCATTCCCTCTAACTGGCTCGCGTCACGATCGACGCGAGCCAGGCCGAAAGCTCTACTTGCCAAGAATTATGCGCTGCTTGTCGCGATTCTGGGCATAGGTGCCCTTGTCGTAGGCGGCCTGCGCTTCGAGCTGCGCCTTCGTAAGGTTTGTATAGAGGTAGCGGTTGCCGTTCTTGTCGGTCATGAACTTCAGCTGCTCCATTCCAACCGCGACCGACTTTTCTCCGATGCCAAGGAAACCACCGACGTCGACAACGATGGCATCAACCTTCTTGTCTGTGCTCAAAACAACGTCGCCGATCTCTCCAACCTTGGCATCATCGGCGCCGTACACGGTGGTTCCGATCAAATTCTCCGCGCTGATCTTATCCGCTGGCATCTCGGTCAGCGCCGACTTGTCAATGGCGGCGGTGGCGGTGTTGTCAGTGGCAACCGCAGGCGCGGCAGTGGGGGTGGCGACTGTGTCATAGGCCTTGGTGTCGAAGTTGGCCTGGGCCTGGAGATCTTCCTTTGTCGTCTTGGCGACCAACCACCGGCTGCCGTTCTTCTCAACCCATTCAGCCTTGCTGAAATCATAAGCGACGTTCTTTTCGCCAATCCCCAGGAAGCCTCCTACACCAATGATGATGAACTTGGCTTTACCGTCCTTGGCGAGAACAATGTCATTAACGTCACCGATCTTCTCGGCATTGTCTGCAGCACTATTGTAGACCGCAGTGCCCATGATCTTGCTCACGAGGCTCCCGTCAGGGGCCATCACAGGCTCGGTTGCAGCAGCATTTTGCGTTGTGTTGGCAGGCTTTGTGGCATCTTCAGAATGGGCGCCCGATACCAGCAGGCCTGATGACAGCAGCGTGACCACGGCGGTGGTGGTCAAAAGTTTGCGGATCATGGTATGTTTCCTTGTGCGTTTCGTTGATGCACGCCGCGCTCGGCTGAACCCGTGCAAGGCGGCTGGGCGCGGCATCTATGCACAGTGACAACGAGCCTCTCGTGGACAAGTTCCGTTTCCGCAGACCTGTGGTCTGCGCGTTGATATGGATTTTCCCGAACATGCAAGTCCGGGCCGAGATCGAGTTGAGCGGCGAGCTTGCCCTACCGTGCCTTGATTGCCTTAGACTGGTGAAAGATGCTCTCGATGAGATCCTTTTCGCGGAATGGCTTGCTTAGTAGGGGACGTCCGACGGCCGATCGGCAATCGCGCTAGCATACCGCTAGCCAATCCGAGATCGGGCCGCCCTGGGCTGTGGGCCAGAACGTCTGTTTTTGCCGGCAGCAATCTTATGCAGGTCCCGCCCTCCCTTCGAACTAGGGTTTGGTCGTGGGCGCACCATCGGGGTTAGGAAACGACTGCCTGTCGGACCCGTGCGACATGCTTGATTGAACTTGCGCCGAAAGGGGCGAATGTTCGAAAAGTTCAATCTCGAGATGTTGGATCTGCCTGAGGCTTCGCTACGCGGCTCGGGGCCACTGCTTCTGTTGCATGGCCACCCCCGACCTGCATGGTGGAATCGTTCTCGATCTGTCGGCAATGAACCATACGTCATTGACCCCGTGTCCCGCGCCGCTGAAGTCGAGGGCGGTGCATTGCTTGGGCATCGAGCAAGTGGAGGCAGCAGCTAACCGGCGCATGGCAGACCTCCAGCCGATGGGCAGGCGCGGGAAACCGGAAGAGGTAGCTGCTCTTGTGTGCTTCCTCTTGTCCGATCAGGCTAGCTTTATTACTGGAAGCTACCATCTGGTGGACGGGGCTTACACCGCCCACTAGGTGGATGGTCGCGTCAAAGCGCAGAACGACGAGCAAGCGTGGCGACCCAATTGAGCTTGTCAGCCTTCTGGGTGGCCGCAATTGGTCGCTCATGCGAGAAGCCAGGTTGCTGAGCCGAGCCGCTGGACGGCGCTATACGATTACAGGCAAGGCAGAACACGGGGTTTTCCTCTGACTGGTCTATACCATCCCCGCGCAACCCAACCCCTCCGCCGCTCGTTGACCCATGTTGGTTGATCCCCAGCACTCCAAGCCCGTTGCCGAAAAGTGGCGGGCTTTTTTGTGCACAAGAAGGGAACCTGTTGCGGAAGGTGAAGTTCTGATCATGCTTGGTCCCCTCAACCAGGCACAGAGAAAAAGGCCCGTCACGGCTTCCTCCGTGGCGGGTCTTTTGCGTTCCTATGGCCGGGTTGCTAGGCCATCTAATCAACGAGCACGATGAACGGTCTGTGCTTCGGCCGTTCGTGCCAAATGACCTGTCGCAGATCGCGCATGTCGACCATCTGGCCGCAGATTGGACAGGGATTTGTCCTGTTCGTCGGAACGGTCGCCCCCGTGACGCTTACCAGGAATTGGCGGTCCAAGGTCGGATAGCCTCGTCATCTCGCTCGAACATCCTGTCGCGGTAAAGGTTCCGATCGGCCGCCCGGTCGATACCGCGACTTCAGGATCGGCCGTGAAGAGATTGGCGCCACGGCCGCGTAGCTTCAGCAAGATCGAGCTGTCTATGTGGCTATGAAGCCTCCTCAAGCCGAGCTCGTTGTAGACATGGCCGGTCGAGCCGGGATTGATGCCCGATATGACGACAGTCGACGCGCCGCTGTTGAATGCATAGAGCACAGCGTTGATGCCGTTCGAAAACTTCCGTGCATTGTCCAACTCGCTGTGGCGCGTGCCCATGACCGCCTCGTGCAGGGCAATGCGCTGGTACGTGCTAGACAGAACCACCACGGCAGATGCAAACTTGGTAATGAGAGCCATCCGCTCAAACGTCGCTGACGTCGGGATGTTCCGTCAAATGGTTGCGCCAGTTGGGACGGGCTAGGGTTGGCGCGGGCCAAGCGGACATCGCGATTTTGGGTATTCTGGATCAGGATACCATGAGGAAGGTAATGATTGTGGTTCAGAGTAATGGAAAACTGGCCCGGTCGCGGCCCAGACGACCACTGGCGCCAAGGATAGCGCAAAAGCCCAAGTGCGCCCAGTTGCGTGTGCGACCGCGTTGGCGACCAGATTGAACGTCTTTTCCATTTTTACGGCTCCAACGCTCCTGCCATCGGCGCCAACAACCCGTTGGACATGCAAGCGTTCCGGATGGAACCTCCGGGTTGAGCCGCACTGGACCACCACGCTCTGTAGCCGAAGCGGTTAGCGCATTCTTGCGAACGTATTGACGGGCTTAGTCCATGATTGCCCGGCGCCGCCGTTCGTTAATAGCCCCCTATAATCGGCAGGATCTCTCCGGTGATGTAGCTCGAACATTGCGGCGACGCCAAAAAGACATAGGCCGGGGCGATTTCTTCCGGCTGTGCCGGCCGCTTCATAGGTGTTTTCGCGCCGAACTGCGAGACATCGTCGGCCTGCTTTTCAGACGGGTTGAGCGGTGTCCACACCGGCCCCGGAGCCACTGCATTGACGCGAATGCCTTTGCCGATAAGGTTGCCTGACAGCGCTCTTGTGAAGGCGTGAATACCGCCCTTGGTCATCGAGTAGTCGATCAGTTCTTTCGAACCGTCTATTCCGGTTATAGATCCCGTATTGATGATTGCTGAGCCGGCCTTCATATGCGCCACCGCCTCTTGGGCCATGTGGAAATAGCCGTAGAGGTTGGTCTTCAAGGTGGTGTCGAAATGCTCCTCAGTCAGGTCGGCAAAATCCATTGAATGAACCTGGAATGCTGCGTTGTTTACGAGCACGTCGAGGCCTCCCAGTTCCTTGACCGTGTTGGCCACAGCTCTGCGGCAGAAGGTTCGATCCGCGACATCTCCTCGGATGGTGATGCAGCGGCCGCCTTCGTTTTCCACCGAGTGTTTCGTTACCTCGGCGTCGCCATCCTCCGACAGATAGACGATCGCAATGTCTGCGCCTTCGCGCGCGAAAAGGACGGCGACCGCACGCCCAATGCCGGAATCACCTCCGGTGACCAGCGCCACCTTGCCCTCGAGCTTGCCAGAGCCGCGCCAGAACGGTGCATCGTATAGCGGCGCCGGCTTGATTTCTGCTTCAGGGCCGGGTTTCGGATGATGCTGCTTTGGAAAGGGTGGCGCCGGGTATGCTCGCGCACCGGCCTGCATGGCGCCGTCGGATGTCGATTTTGGTTTCATTCGATCGTCGGCGTCGACCTTGCGCTGTATTCGCCGCTGTTTTCGGACGGTCGCTGACGTGTCGGTTTTCTTATCGCTCGGCATCGATGTCTCCTCAGTTGCGGAGGAACAACGTGCGTTTTAGGAAAAGGTTGGCTGTGCCAATTGGAAAAATGCTCGCTGAGCGCCCGATACCAGCAGCCTGTCCAATGGAGCCTGGAAAACCCGCCGCCGCGACCTTGGTTGTTCGCCGCGCCATCAGTTGCACCAGCCAAGGCCGCCTGGTCCCGTTCCGTTCGGCATAGCGGATGACTGCCATCGCTCCGACGACGAGCAGCTGGCGCAGGTAGCGATTACCTGCCTTGGAGATGCTGCTGAGCTTCTCCTTGCCCCCGCTCGAGTTTTGCTTCGGCACGAGCCCGATCCAAGCCGAGAGGCATCGCCCCGACTTGAATGCGTGCGGATCGGCGACGGTCGCAACGAACGCACTCGCCAGCAGCGGGCCAACGCCCGGAATCTCCATCAACCTGCGACGTTCGGTCTCTCGCGCACTCGCACGGACCCGGCGATCGTTTTCGAGGATCTGTTCCTTCACGACACGAAGCTGTGCTTCCAGCATCCTCAGGCAAAGCCGTGCGTCGGCCGGTATCCTGGCATCGTTCTCGTCGTTGATGACCACGAGAAGTTGCTCAATTCCATTACGCCCGATCGGCGCCACGACCCCGAACTCGGATAGGTGCGCCCGCAACGCGTTCGATATCTGTGTCCGCTGGCGGTTGAGCATCAATCGAACCCGGTGCAGCATCATCACACTCTGCTGCTCGGGCGACTTCACTGGCACGAAGCGCATAGTCGGTCGTGTCACGGCCTGCAGATGGCTTCTGCATCTGCAGCATCATTCTTCTGCCGCTTCAGATAAGGCTTCACATACTGTGCCGGCAGCAGCCGCACATCATGGCCACGTGCAGTCAGTTCTCTCGCCCAATAATGCGACGAACTGCAGGCTTCGATTCCGACCAGGCAACGCGGCAGGCTCTCAAAGAACGGCAGCACACGCCCACGCGTCAACTTCCTGCGAACTGCAACCTCACCAGCCGCATCCACGCCGTGGACTTGAAACACGGACTTCGCAATATCCAGACCGACCGTCATAACGTTGCTCATCATAGCGCTCCTCCATCTCTGATCCCCCGAACATACCGCAGGGAGGGAGGAGAGCCGTCCACCGCATCACAAGCGGACGATCCGGTTCTAACCGACGTCTGCGGTAAGCTGTCGTTCGGAAACCAACCCACAATCGGTCGTCGCACTTGTCAAAGGTGCCTCCCGTACGAGTGCCGACCTCATCGTTGGCGACTAGCTCAGTGTCAGATCTTCACAAACCGATAGGCGAAGCGATCGGTCTGGCCCTTGATCGAGGGATCGAACACCTTGATCGAATGCTGATCGTCCTTGTTCGCGAGCATGGTGCTTTCCGCGTCCAACACGAAGCCGGCCGCCTCGACCTCCTCGCGAACGGATGCAGGGTCGATCCGATGCAGCGCCTGAGTATCGCTCGTGCCCGACCCAGCGGCGGCGGCGTGGTCGACGATGACGTAGGACCCACCGGGCTTAAGCCGCTCGTAGACAGCTCGATTGAAGTCGGCCGCCGTCGCACCCTTGTTCTGGATTAGGGCGGTGTGGAGATCGTGGTAGAACAGGTGCAGCCACAGCACATCCGCTGGCTGTGTGGCCTGCGGCATCGCGACGAGGTCCGCTGAGACGGCTTCTACGTTCTCTCGGCCCGGCTCCTTCGCGAGCGTCCGCATGCGCCCAACCGGATCGTTCTTGAAGTCGGCGACTTCGGCCGGCACGAAGCTGTAGACCCGACCTTCGGGGCCCACGACGTCGGAGAACAGGCGCGTCCAATCGCCGTCGCCTGGATAGACGTCAATGACAGTGGAGCCCGCATCTACACGTGCGAACCGGATCAACTCGGATACCTTGGATTGGTCGTACATCGGAATCTCCTTTACGGTTGGGCATTAGACGAGCGCGTGGCGTACAACGGGGCGATTTTCGGCTGATCTAACGTCGACCCCGAACCGATGGCCGAAGATGGCCAGCGCTGTGCAGTCCCGGCCGCGCCCACCTGCGCGGCGCGCGCCAGTGCTTGTGTGTCGACGTATTCCCGGATGTTGGTCAGTCTACCGTCCCGGACGGTGATGGCGAAGATCCAGTCGTCCTCGAACGTCTTGTTCGTGGCTTTGATCTTCCCCCTCGCGAAGCCGACGACCAGCACCCGGTCCCCCTGCGCTACGAATTCCCGGGGTTCGGTGGACGTTTCTATCGACTTGGATGCCGTCTCAAGCAAATCCGCCAGCCCGGCGTGTCCATGGCGTGTTCCGGCCAGCGGCCAGTCCTCGCCCGGAATGATCCACTCGATGTCTTCGGCGGCCAGCGCAAGCAGAGCCTCCCTGTCGCCACGGCCGATCGCGGCGAAGAAGTCCTTCACGGTCTGGATGTTCTTCTCGATGCTCATGGGGATTTCTCCATTTCGCACGGATCGCATCGCGCTCGATCCGATCCGTGCATCGCAGCTCTGCTGGTGGGCACGTCGTGTTCATCAGGCGAACTTGACCAGGTCCTTGAAGACCAGATGACCCCAGCTGTTTCCGCGCCTGGACTAGCAGCCCACCTTCCGACAGCCCGCCAAGTTTGATCGGCGAGAAACCGAGCTTTTCCGCGAGCGCAGCAATCTCCGCCGCGGCAGCGTCATCGTCGCTCGCCAGCAACACGACTCTCCTGCCACCATGCACGGCCGGGTCTTGGTCAAGGGTGGCAGCGATCAAATGGTTGAAGCCCTTGACCAACCTTGCACCTGAGAAAGTCTGCGCGATGAATCTGGAAGAAGGCTGTCCTTCCAGTTCCTCAGGAGGCACGCCGTAGGCATTGGTCACATCGACGATGGTCTTCCCTTGCCAGGTTGACAGCGCCTTCGCGACATCTGGGTTCGCTTCGAAACGGGCAGCCAAAAAGATGATGTCCGCCTTGACCGCTTCCGCCAGTGTTTTGGGGAGGATCGTGGGTCCGATCGCGGCCGCGTCGGATGCAAAGCTTTCCGGATCGCGCGTGGTCGCAACGGATACTTCGATGCCCTTGCGGGCAAACGCCTTGGCGAGAGCGTGACCGATCTTGCCGAAACCGATAATTGCGTAGCTCATAACGTTCTCTAATCTTGTGCTGCCCAGTTCAGACCTGGGCCATGCCGCCATCGACCGCGAGGTCGACGCCGGTGATGAAAGAACTTTCGTCGGAGGCGAGGAACGTGACCGCAGCCGCAATTTCCTCCGGTTGGCCTCTGCGACCCATCGGTATCTGTGAAGCAAACTGGGCGGCCGCTTGCTCGGCTTGCTCAGGGGTGAGGCCCGTCGTCGTCTCTAGCGCGGGAGTCTCGATCGGTCCGGGGCTCACCGTATTCACGCGAATTTGGCGGTCTTTCAGCTCCAGTGTCCAAGCGCGCGCGAAGTTGCGAACAGCCGCCTTGCTCGCGGCGTAGGCGCTAAATCCGGGCACCCCCAACACGTTCGCGACGGAAGATGTCAGGATGATCGAGCCGCCGTCTTTGAACAGGGGAAGGGCCTTCTGCACCGTAAAGAACAGACCCTTCACGTTCACATCGAAGGTCTGATCAAAATGTGCCTCAGTGGCGACCGCGAGCGGTGCGATTGTCCCTGCGCCCGCGTTCGCGAAGAGAATGTCGATGTGACCATGTTTCTCTTTCACGACGGCATAGAGGTGGTCCAGATCTTCCAAGCGCGATACGTCGCCGACGACCGTCGTAACGTCTCTCATGATGAAGGTAGCGGCCTCCTTCAGCTCTTTCTCTCTTCGCCCGGTGATCACGACGTGCGCACCTTCTTCCACGAAGCGCTTGGCTGTCGCTAACCCGATCCCACTGCTTCCGCCCGTGATGACCGCGATTTTACCCTCGAGTGCTTTCATGATCTTTTGTCTTTCGCTGTGTGTGAGCTAGGTACGGAACCGCGCCGAGGTCAGAGTTGGGCCAGGCCGCCGTCGACGGCGACTTCGCTGGCGGTCATGAAGCTGCTGTCCGGCGACGCGAGGAAGGCGGCCACGGCTCCGATCTCCGCCGGGTCGGCCATGCGCTGGAGCGGGGTCATCGCGCCGTAGGCCTTCTGCCCCTCCTCGCCCAGCGCCTCCTTCGCGAGCTCGGTCGCCGTCGCTCCGGGCGATAGCACGTTTACGCGGATGCCAGTGCCCTTCAGGTCCTCGGCCCAGGTCCGCGCGAGGTTGCGCACGGCCGCCTTGCTCGCGCTGTAGGCAGTGAATCCCGGGGCGCCCGTGGTGCCGGCGCTCGATCCGGTCAGGATGATCGAACCGCCCGGGCCCATCAGCGGCAACGCCTTTTGGACCGTGAAAATCGTACCTTTCACATTGGTGTCGAAGGTTTCGTCAATGTGCTGGGCGGTCATCTGACCGAGCGGGAGCGGGCCTCCGGCCCCGTGGCGAAGACGATGTCGAGGCTTCCGCGCTCGTGCTTCACCGCCGCGTAGAGCCGGTCGAGGTCGGCCTCATCCGAGACCGAGCCTTTCACCGCGCGGGCATTGGGCCCGAGGTCCGCCACAGCGGCGTCGAGCGCTTCCTGTCGGCGGCCGAAGATGAAGACGAAGGCGCCCTCCTCGACGAATCGCTTTGGTGCGGCGCGGCCGATGCCGGTAGCGCCGCCGGTGATGACGGCGGTCTTTCCATTCAATCTGGTCATGACGTGCATCCTTCCAGGCTTCCGCCTTGGTCATTCGGGAACGCCCCGAAGACCTTCAAGATGGGGCTGCCGGGCTCAGGCTTTGAGTGAGGAAGCACGCACACCGGTGGTGCGAAATCGATCCGGTATGGCTATCAACGGCAGCCGCGACGATAAGGTTCCGCTGCTCGGGATTGGGCCCGCTCGTTGACAAGTGTTATGGGGGCCGCCCTGTACTGTTGTACGATAGGGTAGGGCTTGGTAGGCGCACCGCACGGTGCGGGATTGCACCATGATCGACTGGGATGACGTTCGCTACTTTCTTGCCGTCGCGCGTGGAGGCTCGGTGCGGGCTGCCGCCGAGCGCTTCGGTGTGAACCACTCGACCGTGCTGCGACGCATCGCCCAGCTCGAGGAACGCCTCGGGGTGCACATGTTCGAAAAGCTGCCKTCGGGCTACCGCCTGACGGCYGCGGGCGAGGAGGTCCTCGAGTTCGCGGACCAGATGGAAGCGTCGTCGCACCTGCTGGAGACGCGCGTCTTCGGGCGCGACCAGAGCGTGCGCGGGCTKCTGCGGGTGACGCTGGCACCGCCCCTCGCGACACACCTGCTCATGCCGGACTTCGCCGATTTCGCKMGTYTGCATCCGGACATCGAGATGGARATCTTGTCGTCCGGCGAGCTGGCAAATCTGACCAACCGAGAGGCCGACGTCGCGATCCGCGTCGTCTACGACCGCAAAACCCTGCCGCTCAATCTTCACGGCCTGAAGGGACCGGAGCTGTTCGGCGGCGTCTACATGTCTCGCGATCGACTAGCCGCGTGGCGTGCGGGCGCGCCTGATCCCATCCGCTGGATCGTCATAAGCATTCATGGAATTCCGGATTGGGCCAGCGAGGGTGAGGTTCGCACGACGGGGGTTCCATTCAGGACCACGGACGCCGAGGCGCAGATCGTTGCTGTACGGCAAGGGCTCGGCATGACGACACTGCCGTGCTTCGTTGGCGATGCCGACCCCCTACTGGTGAGGGTGCCGGGTACCGATCTGCACATGTACGGAACGCTCTGGCTTCTCACGCAGGGGGAGACACGCAAGACGAAGCGCGTGCGGCTCTTTACCGAGTTCGTATCCCGCAGGCTCGCCGCGTACGCTCCACTTCTCGCGGGGCTGAATGGAGGCGAGAACTTACGCCGACCCCGGCTTGATGACGATCCGACGATGTACCGATGAGCACCCCTTCGGGACGATCAAGCGCATGTCGGGCGGTGGAAGGTTCCTCACCAGGGGCTTAGGGCGGTGAAGTCGAAGCGGCGCTCTCAATCCTCGCCTTCAACATCCTCCATGCCGTGAACGCCGGAGGCTATCACGACACGCAGGTGCAGCGGCCTGCCTTGCCGGGCAAGCGCTGATATCGGAGTCCCAGCGGACCGAAGATGTGCTATGATCGGCTCCGCGCGGGGCCATGACCGGAACTCGAAAACGGAAAACTGTCCCTGGTCGCCATGGTTTGTTAATCGGGTGCCCGGATTGTGAATTCGAGGCGGATTGAAGCGCGACCCCAAAAAGGCCATGCTTTGCCCGGAAAGATCGAGTCTACGCCAATCCCGCTGACGCGGAGATGGCGCCTGGCTGAAAGGGATACGATGCAGCAAGGACGTGCGCGCTGGCTGACAAGGCTGGCAATTGTGACAGGCATGGCGATCTCGGCTTTGCCGGCCTATGCCAAGCAAACCGCCGAACCGGTCAAGATCACGTCGTTCTCGGGTGCCTATCTGGCCGCCCGGATCGCCGAAGGCGACAACGACCTCGACAGCGCCATCGCCTATTACAAGCAGGCATTGGCCTTCAATCCGAGCGACACCGGACTGCAGCAGAGCCTGATGCTGTCGCTGATCGCTCAAGGGCGCTTCGACGAATCCCTGGTCTATGCCGACAAGCTCAAGGAAGTTCCCGATGTCGAGCGCTTCTCGCGCCTGGCGCTGGCGGTCGACTCCTTCCACAAGAAGGATTTCACCAAGGCACAGTACTGGCTCAAGCTGTCGCTGGAATCCGATCTCGACCGGCTGATCTCTGGCGTCATGTCCGGCTGGGCCCAACAAGGCGCCGGCCAAGCCAGCGATGCGATGGCGTCCATCGACAAGTTGCAGGGGCCGGACTGGTTCGGCCTGTTCAAGTCCTTCCATCGCGCGCTGATCGCCGACGCGTCGGGCATGCCCGAAAAGGCCGAGGCGATCTACGCCGCGACGATGCAGGATACGGCCGCCGGTGGTGCGGCTCCCGAAACCTGGATGCGCAACGCCCAGGCCTACGCGTCGTTCCTGGCCCGCAAGGGCGACAAGGACAAGGCACTGTCGGTGCTCGATCAGGCCGAGGCGTTTGCGCCGGGCAAGCTGGAAATCGTCGCCTTGCGCGACAAGATCAGCAGGGGTGACAAGGTTGCGCCGTTCGCTGCCGGCCCGTCGGACGGTGCGTCTGAGATCCTGCTTAATCTCGCCACGGCGCTCAATCGCGGCGGTGGCGAGCCATTCGTCCGTCTTTACCTGCAGTATGCCCTGGCCCTGAAGCCTGACAGCGACGCAGCCCTGGTGCAACTCGCGGCCGTTTCCGAACAGTTGAAGGACGGCGAGGGCGCCATCGCGCTCTATCGGCGCATCCCCGACTCTTCGCCGTTGAAAGAGCTTTCGGACCTGCAACTCGGCCTCAACCTTGCCGATCTCAATCGCCAGGACGAGGCGATCACCCATCTGAAGGCTTTCGTCGACGCGCATCCCGACGACATGCGCGCCTATCTGGCGCTCGGCGGCGTCTATTCGTCGAAGGATGATTTCCGCTCGGCGGCCAATCTCTACGACAAGGCAGTCACGGTGCTGAAGACGCCGACTGCCGCCAACTGGAACATCTTTTACCAACGCGGCATCGCCTATGAGCGGCTAAAGGAATGGCCCAAGGCCGAACCGAGCTTCCGCAAGGCGCTGGAACTGTTCCCCGACCAGCCGCAGGTGCTGAACTATCTCGGCTATTCCTGGGTCGACATGAATACGAACCTCAAGGAAGGCCTGGCGATGATCCAGAAGGCCGTCGATCTCAGGCCGAGCGACGGCTACATCGTCGATTCCCTGGGCTGGGCCTATTTCCGCCTCGGCCGGTTCGATGACGCGGTGCGCGAGATGGAACGCGCGGTGTCGCTGAAGCCGGAAGATCCGGTTCTCAACGATCACCTCGGCGACGCCTACTGGCGTGTTGGCCGCAAGCTGGAAGCCACCTTCCAGTGGAACCAGGCGCGCGACCTGAAGCCGGACCCCGATGTGCTGGCCACATTGCAGCAGAAGCTGATGAAGGGCCTGCCGCCCATCGAGTCCAACACCGCGCAGGAAACCCCGAAGGTCAAGCCCGAGCCGGTGCCAGCCCCGAAGGGGTGAAATCGCTTCTTGAAATGCAAACGGGGCTCTTTCGGAGCCCCGTTTTCGTTTGGACGTCCATCCGTCCTAAAACTCAACACGCGCCAGTGCGCCGGAAACTGCCTCAGAACATCTTCCGGTAGACGATGAACCCGGAGCGTTCGCCGACCTTGTCATAGAGCTTCATCGCCGTGTGATTGGTCTCATGCGTCAGCCAGTACACCCGCCCCGAACCGGCGGCCTGGGCACGCTCGTAGACGCCCTCTATCAGGGCCCGGCCGATGCCTTTGCCGCGCGAGGCCTCTGTGGTGAAAAGGTCCTGCAGGTAGCAATTGGGCGAGATCGCCGTGGTGCTGCGGTGAAAGAGGTAATGCACGAGGCCGAAAAGCTGTCCCTCGCTCTCGGCAACCAGCGCATGCATCGGCTCATAGGCATCGAAGAAGCGCGACCACGTCATCGCGGTGATCTCGCTTGCCAGCGCCGTGTCGCCCGAGCGGCCGTAAAATGCATTGTAACCGTCCCACAGCGGCATCCATTGGTCGAAATCCTGCCGGGCGATGGGACGGATGATGGTGGAACTGGGCATGATTGAACCTGTTGTCCTGACACTTTGCGGCATGAGCAGACCGCAGGCGCCCATGCCCGGCAATGGGCCAGTCGCTCGCAAAGCTTTCAACATGATCGGCGGGCTCGTTAGGTCCGCACAGGTGCGCCTTGCTTGACGCTACGCCGCCGGGTCTCTAGGACGTGCCGGCAAGCTAGCCTTTGCTGCCGAGGCCCCCGTGACGATTGAAATCCCGACGATTGAAATCCCCGCCCATATGCACCCCAGCCGCTCGTTCCAGGGGCTGATCCTGACCTTGCACAATTATTGGGCGAACTATGGTTGCGTCATCCTGCAGCCCTACGACATGGAGGTCGGCGCCGGCACCTTTCATCCGGCGACGACGCTGCGCGCGCTCGGGCCAAAACGCTGGAACGCCGCCTATGTCCAGCCGTCGCGCCGCCCCAAGGATGGCCGCTATGGCGAGAACCCGAACCGGCTGCAGCATTATTACCAGTACCAGGTGATCCTGAAGCCGAATCCGCCGAACCTGCAGGAGCTCTATCTCGGCTCGCTGGCGGCGATCGGCGTCGATCCGCTGCTGCATGACATCCGCTTCGTCGAGGACGACTGGGAAAGCCCGACCCTGGGCGCCTGGGGGCTGGGCTGGGAGTGCTGGTGCGACGGCATGGAAGTGTCGCAGTTCACCTATTTCCAGCAGGTGTGCGGCATTGAGTGCGCCCCGGTGGCGGGCGAACTGACCTATGGGCTGGAGCGGTTGGCCATGTATGTGCAGGGCGTCGACAATGTCTACGACCTCAACTTCAACGGCCGCGAAGGCGCCGACAAGGTCACCTACGGCGATGTCTTCCTGCAGGCCGAGCAGGAATATTCGCGCCACAATTTCGAATACGCCAACACGGCGATGCTGCTGCGCCATTTCGAGGACGCCGAGGCCGAGTGCAAGGCGCTGCTCGATGCGGGTGCGCCGGCGTCCAACGACAATCTGCCGATGCACCGTATGGTCTTCCCGGCCTACGACCAGTGCATCAAGGCCAGCCATGTCTTCAACCTGCTCGACGCGCGTGGCGTGATTTCGGTCACGGAACGGCAGAGCTATATCTTGCGGGTGCGCAATCTGGCGAAGGCCTGCGGCGAGGCGTTTTTGAAGACGCAGGCCGGTGGACTGGCGGCCTGAGTTCAGGCACGCTTCATCACCTTGAGGCAAGCGTTGATCGGCAGCACGTTCTGACCGCTGGCACCGTCGATCGTGCGCAGTGCCTGCCGTACGCCCGGCATCGAGAAGGCGCCGTGAGCCTGCGCGGTGAAGCAAGCGCTAAGCGCGAGGATCTGCAGAAGTCTGGATGCCGTTTTCATGGTCGTTTAGCCAATAGTTCCCTACCTGAGCGTGGGTCGCTTCAGCGCTGCGTTCGGTTCATGGAAATCTTTGATCGAAGGACGGGCGGGTTCGCCTCGTCCCGACAGGGCGGCCAAAATTTCCGGAAAGGGTGACAGCGGCCAGCCGAGTTGCTATGCCCCGCGCGGACCATCTTGCCGCGTGAGCCCCATCCATGCCTGACCTGCTTCTAGAACTTCGCTCCGAGGAAATCCCCGCACAGCCGCGCGCCCGCAGCGCCGAAGGCGCGAGGACGCGCAAAGAGGGAGAAGGCGTGCGGGTGGAGAAACTCTGATGCCGGATTTGTTGCTCGAACTTCGCTCCGAGGAAATCCCCGCGCGCATGCAGCGCAAGGCGGCGGGTGATCTCAGGAAGATGCTGACCGATGGTCTGGTCGAGGCGGGGCTGACCTATGAGGCGGCGCGCGAGTACTGGACGCCGCGGCGTCTGGCGGTCGATATCAGGGGCCTGACCGCGCGCTCGAAGGATATAAGCGAGGAGATCAAGGGACCGTCGACGACGGCGCCCGAACAGGCAGTCCAGGGTTTCCTGCGCAAGGCCGGGCTTTCGTCGATCGCCGAGGCGCATGTCCATTCCGACCCGAAGAAAGGCGATTTCTACGTCGCCCACATCTCGAAGCCGGGCAGGGCATCGGAAGAGATCATCGCCGAACTGGTGCCGGGCATCATCCGCGGCTTCCCATGGCCAAAATCGATGCGCTGGGGGCCGGCCTCGGCCAAGCCCGGCTCGCTGCGCTGGGTGCGGCCGCTGCAATCGATCCTGTGCACCTTCGGCCCGGAGACCGAGGAACCGGTGGTGGTCGATTTCGAGATCGACGGCATCCGTTCGGGCAACATCACCTATGGCCACCGCTTCCATGCGCCTGGCGCCATTACGGTGCGCCGCTTCGACGACTATGTCTCAAAGCTGGAGGCGGCCAAGGTCGTGCTCGACGCCGACCGGCGCAAGGAGATCATCCTTGCCGACGCGCGCAATCTCGCCTTCGCCAACGGGCTCGATCTTGTCGAGGACGAAGGGCTGCTGGAGGAAGTCTCCGGGCTGGTCGAATGGCCGGTCGTGCTGATGGGCGAGTTCGAGGAGGCTTTCCTGGCCATTCCGGCCGAAGTGATCCGGTTGACCATCCGCGCCAACCAGAAATGCTTTGTCACGCGGCCGCAGGGTGCTGCCGAGGGTCTTTCCAATCGCTTCATCCTCACCGCCAACATCGAGGCCAAGGATGGCGGCAAGGAGATCGCCCACGGCAACGGCAAGGTGGTGCGCGCCCGGCTGTCCGATGCGCTCTATTTCTGGTCGACAGACCAGGGCGATTTGCCGGACCTCCATCAGCTCGCGGCATCGGCGGAAAAATTCGGGCTAAATCTCAAGAAGCCGCTCGACCAGCGCATGGCGCGCCTCGACCATCTCGGCGTCACCTTCCACGCAAAGCTCGGCACGCAAGGTGAGCGGGTGGAGCGGATTGCCCGGCTTGCCGAGGAATTGGCGCCGATCGTCGGCGCCGATCCCGCGCTGGCGCGCCGCGCCGCAGTTCTGGCCAAGGCCGATCTCACCACAGAAGTCGTCGGCGAATTTCCCGAACTGCAAGGCGCCATGGGCCGCAAATACGCGCTGCTTCAGGGCGAGCATGCTTCGGTCGCCGCGGCGGCGGAAGAACACTACAAGCCGCAAGGCCCTTCCGACCGTGTGCCGAGCGATCCGGTATCGGTCGCTGTCGCGCTAGCCGACAAGCTCGACACGCTTGTCGGCTTCTGGGCTATCGACGAAAAGCCGACAGGGTCAAAAGATCCCTATGCGTTGCGTCGAGCAGCGCTGGGTGTGGTCAGGATCATACTGGAAAACAGGGTCACGCTTTCCCTGGGCGACGCTATTGCAGCGGCAGTCTCCTCGGCGCTCGCCGCATATGAACGACTGGGCGAGGGGGCTGAGAGCCGTGGTGTGGTCGCGATGCTCGATTCCCGTATTCGCGACTACAAGGGGGCAAGCCAGCTGTTGTCGGAAGCGGGCTTGATCTCCAGGTTGTTGAAGGGCGGGCTGGCCAACGCAAGTTCGGAAACCTTTGGCTCCGCCGATCAGGAACGAGAGTTTTTCGATGGCCAGCGTGTGATGGAACTGGAGGCATCTCTGTCGCCATTCATCGCCGACCTCCTCGCCTTCTTCCATGACCGCCTGAAGGTGTACCTGCGCGACCAGGGCGCGCGGCATGATCTGATCGACGCCGTCATCACACCGCAGTCGGACGACCTGCTGCAGATCGTGCGCCGTGTCGAGGCGCTTGGTTCTTTCCTCAACACCGAGGACGGCAGGAATCTGCTCGCCGGCACCAAGCGC
Source organism: Mesorhizobium sp. P2_C7 (assembly GCF_056404515.1). Lineage (NCBI taxonomy): Bacteria > Pseudomonadati > Pseudomonadota > Alphaproteobacteria > Hyphomicrobiales > Phyllobacteriaceae > Mesorhizobium > Mesorhizobium sp. P2_C7. The sequence goes on from NZ_JBFUDW010000007.1 coordinate 272,787, forward strand.
GCGGCCAACATCCTGGCCGCCGAGGAGAAGAAGAAAACGGCGGTCGCCAAGACTGTTGAGCCGGCGCTGTTTCGCGAGGATGCCGAGAAATCGCTGTTTGCGGCGGTGAATCAGACTGAGAAGCAAGCCGGCGAAGCGATTCAAAACGAAGACTTTTCCGGTGCCCTGCTGGCGCTTAGCGTGTTGCGCGAACCGGTTGATTCATTCTTTGAGCATGTTCTCGTGAATGATGAGGACGAGGCCGTGCGCGCCAACCGCCTGGCGCTCCTCGCCCGCATCCGGGCGGCCACCGGTCAGGTCGCGGACTTCTCGAAAATCGCTGGTTGAGGCCTGAAATATTCTGAAGATGGGCCCTTCGAGCCGGCTTACAGTCATATGACGATGATCTCTCGGTGGCAAAAGGGACATGTTCCCCAACCCACGGAGGCTTCCATGAATTCCGATCACGAAATCGAAGTGACAGAAGAAACCCCGGCTCCCGCCGAGGCGCTTGAATCCGCTTCCGAAACCGCCCTCGATCACGCTGCCGCCGCCACGGTCGAAGCGGCCGATCTGTCGGATGATGACGAAGACGGCGACGATGAAGAAGGCGAAGAGTCTGACAAAGACGACGCCGAAGCCGCCACGCTCTCGGATGACGACGAAGATGAAGAAGACGAGGAAGACGAGGACGAAGACGACGCCGATGACAGCGTGAAGGCTGAAGGCGACGAAAAGAAATCCGAAGAAGAAGAATCCGAAGACGACGAGTCCGAAGAAGGCGAAGACAAGGAAGAAGCCGCCTGATTTTAGGCCGCCGATCTATTGATTGATGAAAGGGCGGCGCTGACGCGCCGCCTTTTCTGTCAGATGCCGACCTGTCAGTCTTCCCGGAAGCTGACTGGGTCAGGCTTCCCGGAAGCTGACGGGTCAGTCTTCCAGAATGCTGACGCGCACGCTGTTTTCGTAGACGTCGACCTGGATCAGCGGCTCGCCATTGACGATGGCGCGCTTGGTCGAGGAGCTCATCGCGCCGGAGCGCTCCAGCATGCGCTGCAAATCGGCGCGCTGGTCGTTGGTCCTGAACCAGCCATCACCCTCGTCATCGCGGTCGCGACGGTGGAATTTGTGCCAGTTGGCGCGGTCCTGCCGTACGATCTGCGCCGCAGTCTCCAGTGCATAGCCGTCACTCGCCTGATGATCCCGATCGGAAATGCGCGCGACATAGGATCCCAGCATGTCATCGGCTTGGGCCGCGCCGGCGCCAAACAAGGACGCCAGCAGAAGCCCGGCCGCAGTGACGGTTTTGAATTTTCTCATGATCAGCCCCCCTTACCCCAAATGACAAAAACCCGTCTACCATGGCCGCTTGACGAAATTCGGACAGTGGCACCCAGCGGCGAAGAACCAGGACGGGTTTGCCTGCCAATGGTGCGCCGGGCGCCAGACCCCAGTCAAGTCGCAGTCCAGCCTCTAATTGGCTTTGCTGACCCCGCGAACGGGCTGGGTTGTTGCTCGTGCGGGTGCTTTCGGTGGCGAGGCCGAGTTTGTGCCGGCGTCTCCCGCAGGGGCGGCGGAGGCTGTAGCCGTCGCCGGCGCAGGTGCGGTACCCGTCGCCGGCGCGGTGCCCGTCTCTGGTGCTGCGGCTTTCGCCGAGGCGGCGCTTGGCGCCGGCGCCGAGAAGGCCGGACCGACGATCCCGCCGCGAATGACCATCGGGTTCTGCTCAAACCCACGCCTGGCCTCCGGCTTGTCGGTGATCGCCGACACCTTTTCATAAGTGACGTCGGGCTGCGCTTCGCCGAGCCCCACCATCGATTGCACATTGCTGGCCTTGGCGGTTTCGGCGGTCTTCAGCGGTTTGGCGGCATCGAGCTTGATGATGGATGGCGTCGAGGAGGGCACGCCGGGGAAAACCAGCGACGAGGCCTGTGCCCCGCCGGTCGTCACCACAAAGACAATCCCCAGCAGCATACGCACAGACACGATGATCGCTCCCCTTTGCCCAGAAGCCGCACAGTAGCGGGCCGGAATTGATGCCGGCTTTCGCGGGAACGTAGCATTTTAGCGATTGATAAATCGCCAATGCCCAGATTGCCCGACAGCGACTTGTCGCAACAGCCGACTTGCCCAACAGCCGTCATCGTACTACGCAGCCGGCATTTGCGAGGTGACGAGAGTGGCTGAAATACTTGCCGTCGGCGAGGCGCTGGACCGGGCGCTGGCGCTGCTCCGGGACGGCGATGTCGTCGCCATCCCGACCGAAACGGTCTACGGGCTTGCCGGCGACGCCACCAACGGCATCGGCGTGGCGCGCATTTTCGAAGCCAAGGGGCGGCCCCGCTTCAACCCGCTGATTGCCCATGTCGCCGACATGGCGATGGCCGAGCGCATAGCGCTGTTTGATCCGCTGTCAAAGAAACTGGCGCTTGCGTTCTGGCCGGGTCCGCTGACGCTGGTGCTGCCGCAGCGACCCGGCAATGGCATCCACCCGCTGGTCACGGCCGGGCTCGATACGATTGCCTTGCGCATGCCAAGAGGCTTTGGCGGCGACCTCATCGCCCGCCTCGGCCGCCCGCTTGCCGCGCCCAGCGCCAATTCATCCGGCAAGATCAGCGCGACCACGGCGCAAGCGGTGGCGGCGGATCTCGGCGCACGCATAAAGCTGGTGGTCGATGGCGGAGCGACGCCGGTCGGGCTGGAATCGACCATCGTCAAGGCCGAAGGGGAAAGATTGCGGCTGCTCCGGCCCGGTGGCATTGCCGCCGAAGACATCGCGGCGGCAATCGGCATGGGGCTCTTGCGTGGCGGTGCCGCCGGCGTCGAGGCGCCGGGTATGCTTGCCTCGCACTATGCGCCTGACGCCGCGATGCGGCTCAACGCCGGAACAGTCGGTGAGGGCGAAGCCCTGCTCGGCTTCGGCAGCCAGCGAGCCGAAGGCTGGCGACACGCCGCCGCGTTCGTCAATCTGTCCGAGACAGGCGACCTGCGCGAAGCGGCGAGCAATCTTTTCGCTTGTATGCAGGCACTCGACAGCAGCGGCGCACGGATTATCGCCGTCGAGCCGGTTCCCTTCGACGGGCTTGGCGAGGCGATCAACGATCGGCTCTCGCGCGCCGCCGCCCCTCGTGACAACATCTTGGCAGCAACGTAGTTTTCCCCATGACCGAAATATCAGAGAAACTCGATCCCGCTCTCATCGATCGCTTCGCGGCGATCGTCGGTGACAAATACGCGTTGCGCGACGAGCAGGACATCGCGCCTTACCTCACCGAGCGGCGCGGGCTTTGGCATGGCACGACGTCGCTGGTGCTCCGGCCGGGCAGCGTTGAGGAAGTCAGCCAGATCATGCGGCTGGCAACCGGGACGGGAACGCCAGTCGTGCCGCAAAGTGGCAATACCGGACTGGTCGGCGCCCAGGTGCCGGACAGATCCGGCCGCGAGATCGTGCTGTCGCTGTCGCGGCTGAACCGCATCCGCGAGATCGATGTCTTGTCCAACACGGTGACGGTCGAAGCCGGCGTCATCCTGCAGACGCTGCAGGAAGCTGCTGATGGCGTCGACCGGCTGTTTCCGCTGTCGCTGGCCGCGCAAGGCTCCTGCCAGATCGGCGGCAACCTGTCGTCCAATGCCGGCGGCACCGGCGTGCTTGCCTATGGCAATGCGCGCGAACTCTGCCTTGGGGTTGAAGTGGTGCTGCCGACAGGCGAGGTGTTCGATGATTTGCGCAAGCTGAAGAAGGACAATACCGGCTACGACCTGAAAAACCTGTTCGTCGGCGCCGAGGGCACGCTAGGCGTCATCACAGCCGCCGTGCTCAAGCTGTTCCCGAAACCGAAGGGGCGCGAGGTGGCTTTCGTCGGCCTGTCATCGCCGCAAGCAGCGCTCTCCCTGTTCAGCCTGGCGATGGACCGCGCCGGAGCAGCGCTCACCGCCTTCGAACTGATCGGCAGGCGCCCGTACGACTTCACCCTGGCGCATACCCAGGGCGTGGTGCGGCCGCTGATCGAAGATTGGCCGTGGTATGTGCTGATGCAGATTTCGTCCGGCCGCTCATCGGAGGATTCGCGGGCATTGATCGAGGAGGTGCTCTCGACTGGTCTCGAACAGGAGTTCGTCGGCGACGCAGTCATTGCCGCAAGTCTTGGGCAGGGCGATGCCTTCTGGAACTTCCGCGAGCTGCTGCCCGAGGCGCAGAAGCCGGAGGGCGCTTCGATCAAGCACGACATTTCCGTGCCGATCGCTTCGATCCCGCGCTTCATCGAGGAGGCCGCCGGGGCGGTGGCGTCGGTCAGTGCCGGCGCCCGCGTGGTCTGCTTCGGCCATATGGGTGACGGCAATCTGCACTATAATATCTCGCGGCCCGTCGACGGCGACGACGAGGCGTTTCTCGCTCTCTATCATCCAATGAACAAGGCCGTGCATGACGTGGTGCGCAGCCTGCACGGTTCGATCTCGGCCGAGCATGGCATCGGCCAGTTGAAGAGGGACGAACTGATCGCCACCGCGCCACCGATGGCGATCGAGCTGATGCGCCGGGTGAAGGCTGCCTTCGACCCAGCCGGCATCATGAATCCCGGTAAGGTTATCTGATCCTTTCGGCATCTTGTGGCTGGTGGCATTCCGATAACCATCCCGCAGATCAGCAAAATTTAACCGACTTTCTTAAGCGGGGCGGTAAGGTGCCCGCGCTACTGTCTGCTCACAAACGAGGCTGGAAAAACCGGCCCGGAGAGAACCGGACACCGGCTCTCAGGAGACAGACAGGAAGGCACTCTATGAACACCGGACTGAAGCCAGTCTGGGCCGGACGCAACATGCGTCTCGACCCATTCCGCCTGCCGCAAGTGGTGAGCTACGCCACACGCGACGACTACGGCGACGTGACCTTTACCATCGACAAGCGGGGCGCAGTGATCCGCCGCATGCTCGAGATGAGCGGTTTGCCGGCGATCATCGCGCTGCCAGCCAATGCGTTTCGCGGCGTCGCCGCCCGTGCGATGGAGGATCCGGACGGCAATGTTACGGTGACCCTGGAACTCCTGCACAACGATCCGATGCTGTCGGTGCCGCTGCTGGTGGCCGATGATCTCGAAGATGTCGCCGCCGACTGGCGCGCCTGGGCCGACGCCTACCGTCTGCCGATGCTCTTGATCGAATCGGACGGCGTTGCCCGTACCCTGGAAGAATCGCTCGGCGCCGCCATCAAGACGCTGCCGCCGCAGGATCGTCGCAAGGGCCGCGTTTCGCACATGCGCCGCCCGCGCTTCCTCGCCCGCCGCAGGGCCGGCGATCTCGGTCTCAGGCTGGTCATCGACGGCCAGGAGATCATTTCGCGCGAATAGGAAGAGCTTGGCGCGTTCTTTCTTCTCCCTCTGAGGGAGAAGGAAAAAAGCCGCTAAACCAGTGGCTTCAACGCCACCCACACAGCGCCGCCGATCAGGCCAAGGAAGATCAGCCAGCCGACCTGGTTGTTCGACCGGAACAGCCGCAGGCACTGGTCGGGATTGTCTATATCCAGCACGGCGATCTGCCGGGCCATATGGGCGCCGGCGGCGATCAGCCCGGCCAGCGCCACCACCGGAGCCTGTGCCGACGCGAAGGCGATGGCGAAGCAGACCAGCGTGCCGCCATAGAGCCCGACAAGCCATGACTTGGTGTTGTCGCCGAACAGGCGTGCCGTCGAGCGTACGCCGACAATGGCGTCATCTTCCTTGTCCTGATGCGCATAGATCGTGTCATAGCCGATCACCCACAGGATCGAGCCGATATAGAGCATGATGGCGGGCCCATCGAGATCGCCGAACTCGACCGCCCATCCCATCAGCGCACCCCAGGAAAAGGCAAGGCCTAGAACCAGTTGCGGCCAGTTGGTTATCCGCTTCATGAACGGATAGACCGCGACGATGGCCAGCGAGCAGATGCCGAGCAGAATGGCGAAACTGTTGAACTGTATGAGCACCACCAGGCCGATCAGCGCCTGCAGGACAAGAAACACCCATGCCCGCCGGCGCGTGGTCTTGCCCGACGGCAGCGGTCGTGACCGCGTCCGCTCGACCTTGTTGTCGATGTCCTCGTCGACGAGGTCGTTGTAGGTGCAGCCGGCGCCGCGCATGGCGATGGCGCCGATCAGGAAAAGCACGAGATACAATGGCGCCGGCAGCAGCGAGAGCAGCGGATCACCGGGACGTGGATAGGCGCTCGCCGCAAGTGCCGCCGACCACCAGCACGGCCACAAAAGCAATTGCCAGCCGATCGGCCTGTCCCACCGGGCAAGCTGCGCATAGGGCCATATCGAGCGCGGCAGCACGCGATAGACCCAATGGCCGTTCGGTGCATCGGCGACACGGCCCTGGGCCGCTTTCGACTGGATCGGTTCCATGCTGCTGGATTGGCAGCAGACTGGAAGGCCGTCAAGCAGTCTCGCTTGCGGACGCGAAGATGTCATGAGAGGCGAACCAATCCTTCGCGACCTCGATGAACGCCAGCGCCGCATTGGAGACGCGCTGGTGCGTGTCATAGGTGAGCAGGATCCGCTGCATGGGCAGCGGATCGGACAACCGTTTGCAGACGAGCGGCAGGCCGTCATAGCTGCGGTCGCCATGCGGGCGGGTGTAGCTGACGGCGACTCCGAAGCCATTGGCGACCATGCTGCGCTGGAGCTCGAACGAACTCGTCGTTGTGTCCGCCACCGGGGAGAGACCGCGGCTGCGGAACAGGTCGAGCATGTGCTGCCAGCTGTGCGGCTGGTCTGTCGTGATCAGCGGATAGGCGGCCAGATCCGCAAGGCTGACCTCGGAACGATCCGCTAGGGCATGGCCTGCCGGCAACAGCGCATGCGGCCGAAGCTCGCGCAGCAGGATGCGGGCAAAATGTGTCGGCAGGCTGAGGTCGTAGGTGAGGCCGAGATCGATGGCGGCGTCGCCGAGCCGCCGCCCGAGCGTTTCGAACGTCTCGTCGCGAACGACAATTTTCACGGCCGGATAGCGTTCGGAGAAGGCGCGGATCAGGGCCGGCGCAAAGAAAGGCGCCAGGTCCTCGAAACATCCCAGCACCAGTTCACCGCCGACGGCCGATTTGCTTGAACCCAGGCCGACGAGTTCGTCCGTTTCGGTGAGAACCTGTCTTGCCTTCGCCACGACAGCGCGGCCGAACGAYGTCGGCGACACGCCGCTGCCTCGCTGGCGGACGAACAGCTTCTGGCCGAAATTCTTTTCGACAGCGTCAATGGCCACCGAAACCGAAGGCTGCGAGACGTTCAGCATTTTCGCGGCGCCGGTGACGCTGCCATGACGCGCAACGGCGACCAGATAACGCAGCTGCGTGAGGGTCACATTCATAGGGTGATCCTATATATCAAATGAGAAGTTATTATTTTACTGAATGAAAGCGGGTTGCGATAGTCGGTCATTCCAAGAGGAGAACGCGATGGCTTCCCAGACTGAGACCCAGACAATCGACGCCCAGATCATCGACGCAAAGACGATCGCCGATTACCAGCGCGACGGTGCGGTTTGCATCCGCGGTGCTTTCAAGGGTTGGGTCGACACAATTGCCGCCGGCATCGAGCGCAACATGCAGAACCGCAGCGCCACCGCGTCTGATATCGCCAATGGCCGCGGCAGTTTCTTCGACGACTATTGCAACTGGGAGCGCATTCCCGAATTCGTCAGCGTGGTGCGGGACTCGCCAGCCGGCGAACTGGCAGCGGCGGTCATGCAGTCGCGCACCGCGCAGTTCTTCCACGATCACGTTCTGGTCAAGGAACCCGGCACGCAGAAGCCGACGCCCTGGCACCAGGACATCCCCTACTACTTCGTTGATGGCCGGCAGACGGTGAGCTTCTGGATCCCCATCGATCCGGTGAAGGAGGCGACGCTGCGCCTGATCGCCGGCTCGCACAAATGGGACAAGATGATCCTGCCGGTGCGCTGGCTCGACGACAGCAATTTCTATGCCGGCGACGGCGACTATCTGCCGGTGCCGGACCCGGACAAGGATCCGTCGATGAAGGTGCTCGAATGGGAAATGGAACCGGGCGACGCCATCCTGTTCGACTTCAGGACCGCGCATGGCGCGCGCGGCAACATGACCTCGGCACGGCGCCGGGCATTGTCACTGCGCTGGGTCGGCGACGATGCGCGTTATGTCGAGCGGCCGGGACGCACCTCGCCCCCCTACCACGGCCATGGCATGCAGCCGGGACAGAGGCTGCGCGAGGACTGGTTCCCGGTCATCTTCCAGGGCTGAGCGGCAGCCAGAAAATCGTCGGCGGTGTGCACCGCCGATTTTCGGCAGGGGTAACGTTCCCGTGCGCAAATCCGATCAAAGCACCCTGATGCCTTGACCCATCGTGCAGAGAGCAATAGCGGGTGCTCTGCAGGTTAATAGGCATCACGAGGTGGCCATGAACGTTCTTCTTCTCGGCTCCGGCGGCCGCGAACATGCGCTCGCCTGGAAGATCGCCGCGTCGCCGTTGTTGACAAAGCTCTATGCGGCTCCCGGCAATCCGGGCATCGGCGGCGAGGCCGAGTTGGTGAAGCTGGACATTACCGATCACGAAGCTGTTGCCGCCTTCTGCAAGGACAAGAAGATCGACCTCGTCGTGGTTGGCCCGGAAGGGCCGTTGGTCGCCGGCATCGCCGACGATCTGCGTGCGCAAGGCATTCGCGTCTTCGGACCTTCCAGGGCTGCCGCCCGGCTGGAGGGCTCGAAGGGGTTCACCAAGGATCTCTGCGCCAGATACGACATCCCCACCGCCGCCTATGGCCGTTTTGGCGATCTGGCGTCCGCCAAGGCCTATGTCGAAAAGACCGGCGCACCGATCGTCATCAAGGCCGACGGCCTGGCGGCAGGCAAGGGCGTTACCGTCGCCATGACGCTGGACGAAGCACTGGCGGCGCTCGATGCCTGTTTCGAAGGGTCCTTCGGCGCCGCAGGCGCGGAAGTGGTGGTCGAGGAATTCATGACTGGCGAGGAGGCAAGTTTCTTCTGCCTCTGCGACGGCACCACAGCGCTGCCCTTCGGCACCGCGCAGGACCATAAGCGCGTCGGCGACGGCGATGTCGGCCCCAACACCGGCGGCATGGGCGCCTATTCACCGGCGCCGGTGATGACGCCGCAGATGATCGAACGCACCATGCGCGAGATCATCGAGCCAACCATGCGCGGCATGGCCGAACTGGGCGCGCCTTTCGCCGGCATTCTCTTCGCCGGGCTGATGATCACTGACAAGGGGCCGAAGCTGATCGAATACAACACCCGTTTCGGCGACCCGGAATGCCAGGTGCTGATGATGCGGCTGAAGGACGATCTGCTGGTCCTGCTCAATGCGGCAACCGACGGCCAGCTTGCACACACTTCGGTGCGCTGGCGCGACGAGGCCGCACTGACCGTGGTCATGGCGGCCAGGGGCTATCCAGGCACGCCGGAAAAGGGATCGGTCATCCGCGGCGTCGAAGGCGCGGCGGGCGACGGCGTCCAGATATTCCACGCCGGGACGGCCATCAACGGCGGCGCGCTGGTTGCCAATGGCGGCCGCGTCCTCAACGTCACGGCATCAGGCGCAACGGTCGGCGAGGCGCAGAAACGCGCCTACGCCGCGCTCGACCGGATCGATTGGCCGGATGGATTCTGCCGTCGCGACATTGGCTGGCAGGCCGTGGCACGCGAGCAGGCAGACTAAAGTTCTGCGACGGTAGCTTATCGCAAACCGCGATCGATCTCGGTCGAAGCGGTGCTGAGCGGATCGGCGGCGGCAAAGGCGGCGTCGAGTTGCAACGGCGAACGCTGTTCGGTCCGCTTCCAGGCGACATATTGGACAATGCCGAAAGTCGGCCGCTGCGGCACGGTCTTCACGACAGGCATGCGGAATCCGTCCCGGAACTTCGTCCAGCGCGTGCCCAGCGCCGCGACCATATCCTCGAAGGTCGGCGGCGCCGCCACCGAGGCGTAGGTGATCGTGACATTGCCGGCGAGGCCGGCTTCGCGTGAGACCGGCAGCGGTATCGAGGCGAGATAGTCAGGCGGCACGTCGATGAGACCACCGAAAGGCCATTGCGCGCGCAGCGTGGCGGCGTCCGTCGGCGCGACATTGACGTCGATGTCCTTGGGCGTGCCGGCGACCCTGTAAGGGCAGCGGAGCCGGCCGCAATTGGCTTGCGCCGAGAACTGCCACAGCGCGTAGCCCTGCCAGTTGCCCATCGGAAAATGCACGTCGATGTCGGGCTTGTAGCGGGCATACCAGAGCGGCAGCCGCGACAAGAGCCGGTACCTGTAGCTGTTGTCGGCAATGTACTGGGCCGTCTTGCCATTGGAGTAGAGCACCGGGAAGCGGCCGATGCGCCGATGCACCTGGCGCACGAACTCCTCGGCATCTTCGAGCGACATCCACTGCGAAGGATCATTGCCCTCGATGTCGAGAGCCAGCAGGTCGTCAGGCGCGGGTTCGGCGAAATCGAGGAAATTATTGGCCTGTTCGACCGGATTGCCGGGGCGGGCGAGGTGATAGGCTCCCCATTTCAGGCCGAGCGCCTTGGCGACCACCTTGCGTGTCTGGAACAGTTCGCGCGTCACCGCGTGGCGTTTCCACAGCGCCTTGCACAACTTCACCTCGGTGTCGTCGCCGAAACAGAAATAGGGTGGCGGCAATCCGTCGGATGCCTTGTTGATGAAGCCGACGATCCGCTTGTCGGTGGCAAGTTGGGCCCAGTCGATGGAATTGTACTCGTAGGCGTCGACGACCAGGGCGCGGTCAGCGTTCTTCCACGGCTCGGAAAAATCCGAGGCTTTTGCCACTGATATCAGAGCCATCATCGCCGCGAGAGCGATCGCTGAGCGGCGTAGAAGATGCGCCGGCGTTTTCAAACAGGGAATCCCCGTTAACCAAAGACAAATTCTGGACCGCTATGGTTAAGGAAATGCTTCCGCGGGGCTGGCGCCGGCAAAGCTATCGTCTGATGAGTGGCTGAAATTCAAACGGGTCTGGCGCCGGCTCTTGCCGCAGCGTGCCCTCGGCGACGCGTTTGCGGTGATGTGCGAGGGAGCATTGCGGCGAGCATAATATGCCGCGATCCGACCAGTAGGCGGCGCCGTTTTCCAGTCTGCCCTGATGGTACGAGAACCCTGCCGCGCGATAGGGCAGGCCGCATTCGATGCATCGATAGGCATCAGGTCTGGCAAGCATGGGTGGTTCCGGTCTGTCGGTTCGGGTCTGTCGCCGGTCGACTTGATCCGGCGTCGATTGAATTTAATACGTGTCGGCGCGATTGCAAAATCCACGTGACAAAGTTTGACGTTTACGTAAAAAATGCCTGTTCGGTATAGCGAATGTTCACAGGTGTTTTCGTGTGTTCGCACTAGTACCTTGAATCCATTGCATTTTATGCCTCGGTACCCTATGCAATGTTCGCGTGTGTTCACACGTGCCCGGCATTGTGCAGGTGCATTTTGTGGGGTAAATCGTGGGGTAGAAGGATTTGACGTTATGGCAAGGGGCATCAATCGACTGACAGACCGAGAGGTCAAAGCGTTCAAGGGGCCGGGCAGAATCGCCGACGGGGGAGGGCTTTATTGGAACGGCGCGACCTGGGCCTTCCTTTACACGTCCCCCGTCACGGGGAAGCGTCGCGAGGCCGGACTAGGATCGGTCACGCTTGCTCAAGCGCGTGAGAAGGCCAAGGGGTATCGGGACGTACTGGCCACAGGCGCCGATCCCATTCAAGCTGTGAGACAGGCGAAGCAGGCCGGTGTCACGTTTGGGGAATTGGCTGCCGACACACTGACGGTATTGAAGCCGAAGTGGCGTCATGTCCAGCGCGAGGTCACGAAGTGGGATCGAGCAATCGAAGCCTGCAAGCCCATTGTGAACACGCCAGTCAAGGATGTTAGCGTTGACGACATAACGGGCGTGCTGAAGCCGTTCGATGATCGAGTTCCGCAGAAGCGTTTCGTGCTGTCTGTCATTCGGCGAGTGCTCGATGTCGCGGTCGCCAAGGGCCTGCGCGCTGGCAACCCTGCCGTCGCCCGCATCATGGACAAGGTCACACCGCTCGATCACACGACCAAGCACAATGCGTCGCTCCCGTACCGTGAGGTGCCAGGCTTTGTGAAGGGGCTGCAAGCCAAGGACACGATTGCATCCCGCTGCCTTGAGTTCATCATCCTGACAGGGGTCCGCAAGACCGAAGCCACCGAGATGACCTTCGCCGAGGTCGATCTGGCTGAAGGCGTTTGGCACATTCCCGCGTCCCGCATGAAGGCCAAGAGGCTGCACGACGTGCCGCTAACCGAGAGGGCTCTCATCATTGTCATGGAACAGCAACTGCGCCACCCGCAGTCGAAGTACGTGTTCCCCGGCAGTCGCGGGCAAAAGACAGCCGAGCACCTGTCGGCCAGCGCCTTTCTGCATCTGACGCCCGATGGCGTGACCGTCCACGGCTTCCGCTCATCGCTGCGCGAGTTCCTTGGCGACGAGACGGACGTGTCCTACGAAACCGCCGAGGAAACGATTTCCCACCGGGTTGGCGATCGCACCGCGTCGTCCTATCGTCGCGCTTCGGGCCTCGCCAAGCGACTGGCTGCATTGACGTATTGGCACGACTTCGTTTTGTCGAAAAACGTCGGACACCCCAAGATCGCGCAACCACTTCAACTGGTTCAGGAGGCCGCAATATGACTGCCCCCACAAATGCTCCCGAAACGCTGAACGTAACTGACGCACTCGCGCTGTTTGGGGGCGGTCGAACGCGCTTCTACCAGCTCCGCAAACTGCTTGGCGTACAACGCATCCCAACGTCGAATGAACACCGGCCCTTCTACCGGCGCGAAGACATACTGGCGATGAAGTATGCAGCGCCTCCTGAAAGCGGACTGATCGAGGGCTCTCCCGAATGGATCGCCGAGATGCATCGCCGCGCGAAAGAAGCCGCTGAGGCGGGGGGCGAACCGGGACTGTAGGGTCGCAGACGGTAGAAACGCGTTTCGTTGTCGGGGTACCTCGCATACGTCGCGACGACGCGAACCTGTCACGCCGCACTGTCTGACGGGTACGCACCCCCTTGCCCATCATCGAACACCCCATGTGGGCAGCCTGGCGCTGATCTTGTTGCGAACCGATCGAGTTCCTACCTGCTTGTCGCAAAGCGGAGGAGATACCGATCATGACACTGGACGATCTCGACAAGATTCTAGGCGAGCTTGAGCCTGGCAAAGGCGCTCGCGTTCCGTATGACGTTTACGGATTGCTGTTCCCACCCGGCGAGCCGGATGATGGAGCGCGAGGCCGGGCTAAAAACTTCGCTAATGCGCGCAACGTCAAAATAGACAATCGCGCAGACGATAATGCGGTGTGGTTCTACAAGGAAGGTTGATGGCGCGCGCCTTTTCGTAAATTTTACGAATCTGCGTTTAAGCCTGCGGTGTCGCGGTAGCTGGCGCACTAATCGAGGTGGCGCAGCGCTTTTTCGGCGTCGGGCATCAGTGCGCTATAGCGTTTTGGCGGCGAGCGACTTTCGTAGGTTTGTAGGATGCTCATAGGTGGCGGGTTCCCCTACGAGATTATTAGGTAAAATCAATCAGTTATGTGTATATATAGGTGTGTGTGTTGGGGGATACATGTAAGCATGAAAACGTATTATTTAGGCCCACAGGGAGGGGTGACCTATCGACCCTATCGACCCTACGAGCCGCGCCTCTTTCGCGAAAAGCGACCAGCGCAAACTATGCCAATGCGCCACAACGCCCCTGTATGACTTCGACATCGTACAGGGCGATTTCACGCTAGCTCGCACCTTTGATCCTGCGATACCTGTTCATCAACGTCTGCGAATCCACCTTGTAGACGATGCCTCGCATGTTGTGCTGCTCGCGGGTCGAGGCAGCGGCAACCTCCATGACGCCATCGGCGATCAACAATCCTATGGTGTCAGCTACCAGTTGCGCCTTGCCCTTGCCAACTTGTGGCGTGAACTGCTGACCAGTGGCCATGTCGAGGAACCATCCATGGGCGACATACCCGTTCCGTCGGCCAAGGGAGGTCAGTCGCGAGTTGGTACTGGTCGGAAACCGCTCCTGGAGCGCTATGATCAATCGCGACACTCGCTGCTCATCGCCACGGCCGATCTCGCCAGCTACGAACTTGTGGTGGAGCATTGAGCGTTCGGCGAAAACCGTCACGAGCGCCCACTTCATATGCTCGTCACCAATGATCGGCTTCGCATGGTTATCGGCAATCGCGAGTGTCGCTGCGATGGTCCACGCCTGCGCATCTGACCGATTAAACAAGTTATACCGAAGGCGATCGGCATACCGTGAAAGGCGCTCCATCACTTCGGTACGGTAGGCCCGTAAACGCCCGTGAGCTTCAGGTGAAATGCATACCTCCGTCAACGTCGGTTCAGTAGCCGCAAAACCGTTATGCGTTGCTGCATGCTTCACCAGCGGCGAAAGAGCCGTGACCAATTCGACACTGAATTCTCGGGCCATCTTCTCGTTGAACGGTCCGCGCCAATTACGTGTGCTGTCCCAGACGTTGAAGCGTGAGAGAAGGCCATCTTCCGATGCTACCTCGTCAATGGCGCCGTAGAAGCGCTCCGGCTGCCCTTCGGCGATGACCGTGAGCGATGGCATTATGCAGAACCCACTGCTGTCCTCTTTCTTTGAGTGGACGTGCGGTTGAATTCTGCCATCGACGCCGCTCTTGAAGCGCATATCAAGGAGGGCTTTCTTCTTCCCCGATCCATGCGAGTCGCTTTGCGACATGTCTTCGAACAGGAAGGAGGCCTCGTTAAAGATGCACTTCTGCCGCGGGGCATTACTCATATGCTTGTAGATGGCCGGTTCCGATGCGAACGATGTCGGGCCGTGAATACCTGCCGCCACCGCGACGTTCATCCCCAAGTGCGCCGATAGTTGTGTCTCAAGTCGGTTCGTCGCCTTAACCAATGATTCCTTACTGCCACCGGTTTCGAGAGGCGTCATGATGTAAATATTCACGCCCATTCCGTTGACGTGGTAGCTGCGCTGCGCATAGCCAGCGACCTCAGCAATCGCCGACGCAATCGCGAGCGTCTGATTTGGGTATGGCATCATCAGATAAGTCTCGTATGCCAGACGCCCAGTGACACCCGGAGGCCAGGTCATGACGAATGCTGGCGTGGTATCGTAAGCGCGCCTTAGGTGCTCGGCGTCTGCATCCTCGACGGACTGCGGTGCTTCGTAAATCGGCGGGGGTGGTGGCGGGATTGTATCGGCGGCCAAAGCCGCCTGCCGTGCCAGTTCGTAGGGGTCACCTGACATGGGTCACCCTTGACATGCGAGGGCATTATGTATATACATATCAAAGCCTTGAACTACCCCGTCCACATGACGCTGCTAACGTCGGGCGGGGTTTTTCTTGTGGCGTTGAAGGATTTTGATAGCGGTCAGTTCGCAAGCGCCATAACGGCCGACCGCGCCGACGGATTCTACTCAGCGGCTGTCGCGAGGGCAACTTTACGATACGGCTTGCCTGCTACCTCGGTGCCCAGCATCGGCACGCACCACACCACACCGTCAATGGTATGTTCGCTGATCGTTGGCGCTGTCGGTATCGCACACAATGATGGCGCGTCGTCGCGCGGCACAAGAGCGATCTCGTACCCCGGCGCGAGATATCGAACCATCTTGTCGAGCGTGCTGATACTCGGTTCCTTAAGGCCGCCACGGACAAACTGATACAGCGTCGCGGATGCTATATCCATCACTAGGCCAACTTCGCGGAAACAACGCTGATCCATGTCCGTAAAGATCTTGCGCAAGCGGGCAACAAGATCATCCTTATTCGCGGCGTCAGAAAGATATGATGGTGTATTTCGGTCAATGCATGGAAGCATTGGTTTAAACCTTTCGTCGTGCTTACGATTTATTTAATCGATCATAGGGTATGCCCTTGCGAACGTCAACATGAATTGTTAATATACTGCAATGTATCGCCGTAATATAGTGTAAAATTGCTGATAAATCGAAGGGAAATACTGCCAATGTCAACCAAGCGCAAAAAGTATGAAGACCTGCTGAAAATGGCGCCTCGACATCTCCTAAACGCCATCACCTGCGCGATAAAATGCCTGAGAGTATCGCTTGCCCGATATTCGGGATCATGCTGATGTTTGATCGAAAGTTTCCCGTTGCACTGAAACCTGCCGATCACGAGCACGCGTCGGCCTTCATTCGGTTTGAGAATTGTCAGGACGTGCTCATTGCTTTCCATGTGGACGATAAGAGCTTCTCGATCAGTCCAATTCGAGAGACGGACAACTCATGGGCATGGACTCAAAAGTGCGACACCTACCCTCCACTGCCAAATAGTGATGTGCGTTGGCTAAGGGGATGGAAGAAGCAGATCGCGTTCGGCAAAGGCACAGTGCAGTGAGGACCCACACCATGACCGTCTTCGCCCAAATCCTCGACCCACCATTCTTTCACGTATACCCGCTGCCCCTGTCAGCATACGGCGTCAGGAAGGACCTGCCTTTCGAGGCCGAGCACGTCATCCAATACGCCCGCTGTGAACGCGAGGTGATGGCGCAGGTCAGCGAGATCAACCTCGATAGACTCGGCCACCTCGACGTCTACATCGACATCTTGCAGGGCGATTGCGGCGTGCAGGGACTTTGCGCCGGCAACTCGGTGTGGGTTCAGTTCCGTCTCAGCGATTGCGCGCCGCATGTCAGGCCCGCCATGCTGCAAAACCTGCTTGATTTGCATCTCGCCGCAGGCGTCAACTTGCGCACGATGCAGCATCAGAACGAAATCCTTCACAGGCCTTTCCGCATGTCAGTGGCGGTGCCTTGTCAGTGATCGACCGCCCACACAGCAGCGATCCAGTCGCCCTCGCCGAGCAGGCAGTCCGTGACGCGCTCGCACGGGACGCATTCGTACAGGCGCGCATCGACAGCATGCCGGCGCAACTGCGGGCCTTCCCACACTGGGGGTTCTATCGTGCTGACAAGGCCCCGCGATCCGCGACAGGCATCAAGTTCTCAATCAACGACCCGGCGTCCTGGGCGGCGTATGACACCCTGCGCACAGCGCGCTTGCCGGATGGCGTAGTAGGCCCGACCTTCGTCCTGACTGACGCCCTTAATCTAACAGTGATCGACCTCGATGACCCCGAGCGCGCCTATGCCCGCGATGACCTCGACATCACACCCGAGCGCAGGCAGTTCTTGATCGATGCGGCGAACGAATGGATCCGGCGCATACTGATTTGGGCAATCGCTGCCGGTGCGTGGATCGAGCGTTCCAATTCAGGGAAGGGTTGGCACATTCTGGTCTTCGGCCCAGCACCGGAAGCTAAGTACGCGATTGGTCTTGTCGGGCACATCTATCGCGTCGGCCACGTCCACATGACCGGCGATCTGCATCCGCAATCGGCATCGATAATCCCACATGCTCAACCCGCGCTGGACGAGCTGATCGCCTTTGCGCTTTCCCGCGATCTGATAAGGCCGATAGTCGGAAGCGATGGCAATGACGCCCCTGTACGTGAGGGAAATGGTAGGCGTCTCGATCTCACCGACGCTCAATGCATTGAGACGCTCAACAGCTTGGGTCGTAAGTTGCTCGACGGTCCGGGGCAGGGCAACTGGTCAGACGAAACGTATCGTCTGATCCTCGACCTCGACAAGATCACGGGCGATCCGGTGCAGGTGCACCGCATCCTGTTTGCCTCCAAGCGCATTCGCAGCGCCGGTACGGCGGCCAACGGTCGAGACCGTTATGAGCGAACCGACGAACAGTTCGGCGTCATGCTGGCCAAGGCGCGCGCAAAGAACGATAAGCGTTCGGCACTCTACGAATGCATCGACGGTGTCTGGCAACTTCGTACAGGGGGCATAACCTTCGATGCCGCCTCAGTGAAACCCCGAAAGCAGGAACCTAACCCATGACCCGTGCTTCAATATTCGCCCCAATTCTTGGGATCGCAATTTGTGCCATTCTGACTATGTGGCACGCCTACCAACACGTCTTTTCATTCGACATCAAAGGCGCGATGGGCGGGTATATCCACGGCGACATCCTGCTGCTGTTGATTGGTTTGGTTCTGTGCGGCGTGCTGTACATTGTCTCTGGGCGCATTCCTGACTGACTCTTCGACCCTCGACCTCAAACCCGATCGCATCACCCTGCGGTCGGGTTTTGCGTTGCGTACCACTCACAGGGAACCCCTTGACCGTGTTTCGATGTCGCGACGTACAATCGTACCCCCATGCGTTGCTAACCCTCACGCCGACCGCGCCCGCGCCGACGCATACAGCGTCCCACAGTCGACCTCCCTGTGTCGCGCGACATGCGGGCGCGCCCCCCAACATGCTCGCTCGCTGTGGGCGACGGACGACAGGGCTCTAGGCGCTCTGGTCAATAGTTGCCGATTCCGGTAACTGTTCCAACGGCGTGGGGGAGAGACAAAGTTGTCCTATTCAGTTCGTCACCAAATATTTGTCAGTTCGACGTTTACCGACTTAGTCAGTGAACGAGCCGAAGTCATTCAAGCGATCTGGGAGCTCGACTGTATCCCAACCGGAATGGAAGCATTCGTGGCCTCCAATGAGAGCCAGTGGGATGTGATCAAGCGAGTGATCGATGAATGTGACTACTACGTGCTAATAATAGGCGGCCGCTACGGTTCAGTTGCCGACGAGGGAATAAGCTATACCGAGAAAGAGTACAGATATGCCAAGAAAATTGGGCTTCCTGTGTTGGCTTTCGTTCACGGTAAGCCGGATGAGATTCCAGTTGGAAAAACCGAAAAGGATGAGAAATCGCGCCGGCAGTTGGAAGCCTTCCGAACTGAGGTAATGACTGGTCATCCGATCAGGAAATGGGCCAGCGCATCCGAGCTAGGTGGCCTCGTTTCGCGGTCGCTGGTTCGCGAAATCAGGGTCAATCCGCGTCCAGGTTGGATTAGAAATGACGGGTCGTCACCAATTGCGCTTTTGGAACAAATAAGCAAATTGACCGACGAGAACCGGCAATTAAGAGAAGCCGTCGGAAGTCAAGACTCAAGTGATGAAGACGAAACCCTTGAGTCGGGGACTGATCAAATCGAAATCAGGGGCTCTCGAACAATAAGGAGCCAGATCTCCGGATTTGATACCAAGTCTACGAAATGGACGGCGAAAGTATCGTGGAATGACATATTTCGCGACATTGGCCCCGCGCTGATAAACGAGACAACGGAGGGAGATCTTCAAAGCCTACTAGCCCGGTTCAACGGTTACGACCCCGAACCAGAGGGGTGGGAATTGTTCGGCCGCGCGTCCATAGAACTAGAATCGTGGAATGAGGTGATAGTTCAATTTCGGGCGCTCGGTTTGATTGATCAAGGAATCAAAAAACGAGGGGTGAACGACAGGGGAAGTTATTGGCGCATCACTGCAAAAGGCGACAAGGCCCTAGTCAACCTTTTGGCCCGGCGGCGAAAGCCTGATCCCAACAACGACTTCAAGGATATTTTGGGCTGAAGGCCAACTCTAACAAGGTGGCTTACCGCAGTGGATGGACATCTCACGGCTGCTAAACATGCCTTCATTGCGCTGGTGCTTGCAGCTGCGGCCTTCATTTATCTGGCAATTGGAGAGATACAAAGAAACGTAGATTACGAAACTAAATTGCAGCTGTCACTTATTTTGGCTGCTCGCGATATTGCTGCCGGTATGTATAAAACACAACCGGCCACGGATAAAGATATTTCCAATTTTTCTGACGAGTTAGGAGATCAATACCGAAAGCTCTATATAACTGCTTTGAAAAAAAGGGCCGCGAAGACAGGGGAGATTCCTGAATTAACCGAGATTATGAAAAGTTTCGGAGCTGCTAAGAACGATTTGGGAGTAATCATACGCGATATACCGTTGCCATACTCGAGATTAAGAAAGTGTGACGCACTTTTAATACAACCAGATACATATTTCTTTTTCTACAACGTAAATTTTTCGTATTTTTCCGATTTGGGTGAAATATATAGTCGCAACGTGAGATACCTGATCTTCAACAATTATTGCCAAGAGCATGGGTATAAGAGATTCTTTGCACTAATTGTTCCGTCCAGCAGTGGTACGACGAGTTTGGCGCTGCCGCGATCAGCATTGTCCATATTTCCCGGAATTTTTCGTTTGGTAGAAGGGGCCAAATTATATTTAGCCAAGGAAGATAAGGAAAAGTTGCTACCGGATAGAGTTAAGAAAGGTTTTCCCTATGATGAAGATTTATATGTATTAGACATTCGGGCGATTGAGCTTATATCTATAGATATGCTTGGAAAGATTGACGGTAAATATTATTCTGTAGATGAACTGTCTAAATCATTGATCAATATGTACGATAAAGATCACATCAGAACCTCTCTTGGTGGGATAGAATTCAGTTCTCTCGATTTTTTAAGGATCGTTCCGGTATGGATGTTTCTAGTATCTTATTATTATTGGCGTCAACTTCGAGCATTGCAAGCGCAGAGCCTAGACGATCAAACATGGGCGCCGCTAGATACAGATGATTTGATTGGGGTGGCCGTTTCGTATCTGTGGGCTTTTACGCCGGCGATAGCAACGGCGTTAGTCTACGCAATGTACCCGTCGGTTTTCAAATTGGGAGCAGTTATTTTTGGTTACGAGATATCCCCAATCGGGGTATTGAAATGGCAGTTGAAAGAATCGCAACCATTCGCAAGTTACCAAAAAGATTACATTGCAATAGCAACTCTGTGTGCCCTCGCCTTGAACGCTCTTACGCTATACCTGTGCACGGTCTTATCGATTAGTATAATAAAAAGACACCAAAAGGTTTCGATACGCAAAACTATTAATAATATATCACGTAATGTTTGGATTTTGGTGCGACGTTGGCGACACTAAGACGTCAGGATGAGCGGATAGGTTGCAACCGAGCTAGGCACTTCCTTCTGTCTCACGGGTCCTCTAGCAGCCTATCTCCGCTGCGATGATCGGCAGCATGGTGACGGTCGGCCGGAAGGGATCAACGTACATGAGCCCGTCTGAACCGCGTCCGATATGATGCGACAACCACGCATTGAGCGCCTCGTTAGGGTGCGACGGCAATGGGGTGCCTTTGTCGAGGTAGTCGGTCACATCCGCGACATCGGCCTTGAGTGCCTTGGCAAGCACGTCGGCGGGCCAACCAGCTTCTTTGATCGCCAGATGCACCATGGTTGGGCCCACCCAGGTCATGCGCGCCTCCGAATACCGAACATGCCGCCGGGTTCGACACGTGCAGGGGTCGGCGTTGCAAGGCGTGGGTCAACGAGCGTCGGCAGCGCGTCCTGCGGAACGCGTTCGGGCGCATAGTCACCTAGTGGGTGCGGGTGTACCGGGCCGACAGGCAGATCGGTACACGCCAGCGGCAGGGATTTGACCTCGGGCGCAGCGGGACGAATGCGTCGCCAATTATTGTCAATGCCGCTAAGCGAATATTCGCCCCGCAGGAAGCCAGCGATCATGTCCAGCTGTTCGTCGGTGATCGCGCCGCCGGCCTTGAAACGTTCGATGATCACGGGCGAAATCTTCGTCGCCTCGACTATCATAGGAACAGGATAACCCTCCACGTTCAGCGTTGCGCGGATTCGGTTGGCACCTTGGCCAAGGCGACTTGCGCCCAACGGCTTCTCGATGGTGCCTTGTATCTGGGTCATTTGGGTTCCTCTTCGGGAAGGGGTTGGGTGTCGGCCTCATACAGTGGCGCGACGGGCTCCGGGCACTTGGGTTCGATGCCGCAGGTGTTGGGGTTCTGTGCGAACGTGCTGTCCGCCGGCCTGATGTCGCTGTGGGGTGAAGGCGTGACTAAGTGAATCTTGATCATAGCAAGGCCTCGAGCAGCCTGATGTGACGCTGGATGGCTGCGAACTTTTGGACGATGGTGTCGGTGTATGCAGCTTGCGCCTTGATGAACGGGGTGAGATCGATTGGGTTGTACGGCGCGCGGGTCACCACCACGGTCTCGACGTTGCAAGGGTTGTTGGTGATGCTGAGTTCGGTCAGACTAGCGCGCGTCACCTGCGCATAGGCGGTTTTGCCTTTGCCGATGATCTCATATGCTTCGAGCTTACAGCCGACGCTGAACGCCTTGTACTCAGCATACCTATCCTCGACTACGACCTCGGCCCACATACCTTGCGGGCGCCATTCGAGATTCAAGATGCGCCCCGCTGGTTCGTAGGCCCGCCCGAGTTCGCCATCACGGTGCGAAGCAAATAGGGGCGGCATGGCCTTGGGGATGACAATTGACTTGTGCTGGAAGGCGCAATCTTCTTGGTCGATTGCCGGGGTTGATGCCCATCCAGCGAGGCGGATCATTTAGGCCAAACCTCGGCGAATGGCATCCTTGACCTGCCTCGCATGTGCCCTGCCGTCGAATTTCTCGGAGGGGTCGTAGATATCAGCCTTGGCCCGGTCGAGGTCGCGCTGCATACGGAGCGCGTTCGCCTTGATCATGTCGGGGTCACTGTCGGGCGGGCCACCTGCACCGTCACTCTTTAGGCGTGCGAGTTCGACGCGTACTTGTTCACTGGTCAATCGGGCCATTTTTGTCCTCATGGAAATTGGCGGGGCCTGCCGCGCTACAAGAGTTTGGCAGGCCCCGTTTGTCGCGCTCGACGGTAGGAGACCCGAGCACCCGGAGCGCGGTCTTGTCGCTCATGCGAGCGATCGGAATCGGGGCACCGAACAGGATCATGCCTGCGAATGGTGGGATGGGTGTTATTGGATTTGTTTGCATCTGATCACCTTGCCCCGCAGTGCACCTTGTCGGGGTGGGACGCCGCATTTCCGTCAGCAACGCGGCGTCCCGGGGACGATGGGTGCAGTGCAACGTGACAATGACAGTATAACTGCCATTATGTCAATGTAGATTCTCGTTGCCATCCGCAAAAATACAGTAAGACCGCGTTGCGGGCAACATTTATACTATGTTACACACGGGTAGCACTTACGTACAGGGGCGATCCCGTGCCATTCCCTATGGTCTTTAATGCCTGTATCTTGATTGATATGCCCGCTGGGCCGGTCGAGTATGACGCCAAGTTTTGCAGGAAGGTCATTGACCACTTGGCAACAGGCGTCGGCATCCTGTCCTTCGCCCGCGAGATCGGCGTGACGAAGAAGATCATCAACGTATGGGCGAAAGAGCATCCCGAGTTCAGCGATGCATTGGAACGGGCGCATGCCGCGCGTGCTGCCTATTGGGAAGATCAAATCATCGCCTGTACCAAGGCCGGCAAACCGTCCACAGGAGCGCAGTGGATGCTGAAAAACATCGATCCGGATGAGTACAAGGACAAGACCGAAATCCAGTCCACGAACTTCAACATGAACGTAAATCGAGATGACACCCGAAAAGCAATCGAAGGCAAGTTTGCTCGCATCATGGAGCATCGAGCAGCAGAAGAAATTCCTCGACAGCTTGACCCCGGATGAAACCGAGTACCTTGAGCATGACTGGTCGTTTTGGGGCCGTCCCGATCAGCAGATGCCGACGATACGGGGCTGGTTCATCTGGTTGATCATCTCGGGCCGCGGTTGGGGCAAAACCCGTACTGCGGTCGAGAACATATCGCAGATGCTTCGCGGACCGACGCCTCACATGGCTCCAAAGGGCGCGCCGAAGTTCCTGACCATCATCGCAGACTCGCCAAAGGACATGCGCGAGTACTCGATTGAAGGGCCTAGCGGGTTTCTCAACGTCGGCCCTGCTGCATACCGCCCGCTGTACGAGCCATCCAAATCGACATTGACGTGGGCGAATGGCGCAAAGGCCGTACTGTATTCCGCTGAGGATCCAGAATCGTTGCGCGGTGCCTCGGGGTCATTCTTCTGGTGGGACGAGCTAGCGAAATCACGCTACGCCGCGCTCGGGTGGGAAAACCTCATGTACGGTATGCGCGAAAGCAATCCGCGCGGCATCGTCACGACGACACCGAAACCACTCGCGCTACTCAGGGCGTTGATTGCCAAATCATCGACCATCGTCACCAAAGGCTCGACGTGGGACAACAAGGAAAACCTGTCCGGCGTGTACTTCAAAGAGGTCATCGCCCCGCGCGTCGGAACACGACTGGGTAGGCAGGAAATCGATGGCGAGATTCTTGAGGAATTCGAGGGCGCGCTTTGGGATTCCAACGTCTTCGACAAGCACCGCGTGACGCTTGCGCAGGTCCCGGATTTGCAGCGGGTTGTAGTCGCGGTCGATCCATCAGGCGGTGGCGACTTGAAGGGAATCATTGCGGCAGGCCTTGGCGTTGATGGTCGCGGATATGTCCTTGCTGATCGAACGTGCGCTCTGCCTCCGAACGGGTGGGGCAGGCGGGCAGTCACCACCTATTCCGAGTTCATGGCCGACTGCATCGTTGCCGAGGTCAATTTCGGCGGTGAAATGGTCCGCCACGTCATCGCGACTGTTGACGAGAAAGTGCCATACAAGGAGTTGCGGGCATCGCGCGGTAAGGTAGCTCGCGCCGAACCGGTATCCGCCCTGTACGAGCAAGGCCGCGTGTCGCACGTCGGCACGTTCAACGAGCTTGAAGATCAATGCACCCAAATGACCAGCAACGGCTTTGAAGGTGATGGATCGCCCGACCGTGTGGACGCGCTCGTATGGGCGCTGACCGAACTGATGCTTGGCGAGCACGACGATTCCGACAACTGGGAAATGGTCCAGGTCGCGGACGGCACCTTCGACTGGCGTCGCAAGGGCACTCACATACAGAGGCGCGAGAGTGCTTCTGCAGAGGACATGCTGAACGCTCTTGCATCAGACGCTTCGCCCAAGCCGCGTCCGTTCAACGCCTTCCAGCAGAAGATCGACGAACTTGATCCATCGCTCTACGGGATGTGGAACGGGCGAGCTTGGGTGATCAGGTCGCAGGAAACGCCTTATAGGTAGAGGTGCGAGGGGCAACAAGCGCCACCCCTCGCGTTAGTCAGTTAAAGGGCGTACTCAGGAATCGGCTGCCTCTGAGGCTCCTGATCTTTGACCCATTGGTCCTGTTCATTCACCCACTGGGGAACTGGGGGAGCATTCGGATCGAAAGGCTCAAGCGGTTCATCGACCTCAAGGATATTCAAAGGGCCTGATTTGCCGATGATCTGCAAGCGTACGCCGCGCTCTTTAACGGCGCTTATCAACTTGTCGTAGAGTTGGGGATCGTCCTTTAGGTGTTGTCGCAGCAGATCGCGAAGCACGCTGATGTCGTCCTTGGTCATCACCGGCTTATTGGAAGGCTTGGGTATGGGGTCGGGTTGTGGCTTTTTGTCAGGCACGGGTTTTGGTTTCGGCGGTTGCTTGAGTATCTCCTTCATCCGTTTGTGCGACACGGGACCCGCTTCTGCTTCCTTCAATGCCTTCTCTACCTGCTCAGGCGTGTTCTGCTGGCGCGATAGGTCGATGAGCGAGGAGAGAGGCAGATTCGTAAAATCTACGATTCCCCTGCCTTCGCAAAAAAGGGCTATGCGCATGTAATTTCCGACAGTGGGAATAGACAGAACGCGAAGCTCTTCTCTGACCCATTCAAGCCACACGTGCTCGTTTAGGTCAGCCTTGATGTCGAGTAGGATCCTGCCGATCCTGACCCGGCTCCCTGACTCACGCCCGAGTAGACCGTGGATCTCGGCGACTTGCGGCTTGAGCGCTTCGCGCCATTTATCATTCAGAAGCTTCGCCTTCTTCGAGGCTTTGAAGTTTCGGCCACGTGTTTTCTTCACCATTTCAATTCTCCTTGCTTGGTTGTCATTCGCAAAGGCAGGGTATTTGAGCTAAGCCATTGAAACAAATCAAGATTTTGGCTTGAACAGCTCCGAACATGTGGAGACATTGGTGAACACAGGTGAACACTCGACCTGCGGGCCGGATGGTTGGTTTGAAATAGTCTGAAACAATTGGTGATCGGGGCGTTCCGCTGGGGTAGCTAGTGGCTGGCGTAGCGGCTCGTGCTAGATGTTGTGCATTCGTACAGGGGCGCGTTGTGGGGTGACCCAGAACCCCATTTCTTTAACATATTGAGTGTGTTCAGGAATAAGTGTTCACACGACGTTTACGTAAAAAGAAGATGGTAGGCCGCCGCTGAAAGGCGGATGGTTTTGCGGCAGTGCGGGTCCTAGGATCGGTGGGCCTATATCAGGAGGAGGGAGCGGCATGTATCGGGCACCGGTCGAGGATATCGCTTTCACGCTCAAGCACGTGGCTGGTCTCAAGTCCGCCCTTGATGCCGGCACGTTCGGCGATCTCGGCGAGGATCTGGTCGATGCCGTTCTTGGCGAGGCCGGCCGCTTCGCCACCGACGAAGTCGCGCCACTCTACAAGATCGGCGATGAGCAAGGTGCGGTGCTGAAGGACGCTATCGTCACCACGCCGCGCGGCTGGAAGGAACTCTATCGCCGCTGGATCGACGGCGGCTGGAATGCGCTGTCCGGGCCCGAGGAGTATGGCGGCCAGGCGTTGCCGACCATGCTTGGCGTTGCAGCGCTCGAAATGTGGAACTCAGCCGCCATGGCCTTCGGCATCGGCCCAACGCTGAGCATGGGCGCTGTCGAGGCGCTCGACAAGCACGCCTCTGAGGCACTCAAATCGAAATATCTTGAAAAGCTCGTCTCCGGCGAATGGATGGGCACGATGAACCTGACCGAGCCGCAGGCCGGCTCGGATCTCGCTGCCTTGCGCGCCCGCGCCGAGCCGGTGGGTGATGGCACCTATCGCATCTTCGGCCAGAAGATCTTCATCACCTATGGCGAGCACGACTTTACCGACAACATCATCCATCTGGTTTTGGCGCGGCTGCCCGATGCGCCGGCCGGCACGCGCGGCATATCGCTGTTCCTGGTGCCGAAATTTCTGGTCGGCGACGATGGATCGCTGGGCACGCGCAACGACGTCTTCTGCTCCGGCCTGGAGCACAAGCTCGGCATCCACGCCTCGCCGACCTGCACCATGATCTATGGCGATGGCTTCGGGGGCGCTGCGCCTGGCGCCATCGGCTGGCTGATCGGCGAGGAGAACAAGGGCCTGGCCTGCATGTTCACCATGATGAACAACGCCCGCCTTTCCGTCGGCATGCAGGGTGTCGCGGTCGCGGAAGCCGCCACGCAGAAGGCGATCGCTTATGCCAATGAGCGCCGGCAAGGCAAGGCGGCAAGCTACGCCGGCGCCGGCATGGCGCCGATCGTCCATCATCCCGATGTGCAGCGCACGCTCCTGACCATGAAGGCGCTGACGCAGACGGCCCGCGCCATCAGCTACTGCTGCGCCCATGCCATCGACCTGGCGCGCGTATCGGCCGGCGATGAGGCGGCGCATTGGCGCGACCGTGCCAATCTGCTGACGCCGCTGGCCAAGGCTTTCTCGACCGATGTCGGCGTCGAGGTTGCCTCGCTCGGCCTCCAGGTGCATGGCGGCATGGGCTTCATCGAGGAGACCGGCGCGGCGGCATTCTACCGCGATGCGCGCATCGCACCGATCTATGAGGGCACCAACGGCATCCAGGCGATTGATCTGGTCATGCGCAAGCTGCCGCTCGGCGGCGGCGAACACGTGCATGGCTTCATCGACGAACTGGCGGCGGTCGCCAATGCCGTGCGGACATCGAATCTCGAGGGTTTCGGCCGCACCGCCGATGCTCTCGACAAGGCCCTCGGTGAGCTCAGCGAAGCGACCCGCTTCCTGCAAAAACGGTCCGTCGATGGCCGGTCGGACGAGGCGCTGGCGGGTGCTACGCCCTATCTCAAGCTGATCTCGCTGGCTGCCGGCGGGGCCTATCTGGCGCAGGGCGCGCTTGCCGATCAGGGCCGTATCGCGCTTTGCCGCTTCTTCGCCGAAAACCTGCTCGGTGAGGTCAGTGCCCTGAAGGACCGCGTTGTCGATGGCGCCGAAAGCCTCGCCGCTGCCGGCAAGGCGCTCATCTCTGCCTGACGTTCACAAGGAAAAACCCGTGACAGACCATATCCTCGTCGAGCGCCAGGGCGCCATCCAGATCATCCGCATGAACCGCCCGGACAAGAAGAACGCCTTGACGCGCGCCATGTATGCGAAAATGTCGGCCGCTCTGGCCGAAGGTGACGCCGACCCGGCGATCCGCGTCCATGTCTTCCTGGGCGTGCCCGGCGCCTTCTCCTCCGGCAACGATCTTGCCGATTTCATGGTCGTCGCCACCGGTGGCGACGGCGGCACCGAGGTCTGGGACTTCCTGATGGCGCTGGCCAAGGTCGAGAAACCCATTGTCTCCGGTGTCGACGGCATCGCGGTGGGCATCGGCACGACGCTCAACCTGCATTGCGACTTGACCTTCGCCACGCCGCGCACCGTGTTCAGGACGCCTTTTGTCGATCTCGGACTGGTGCCCGAGGCGGGCTCCAGCCTGTTGGCGCCGCGCATCCTGGGGCAGCAGGGTGCTTTCGCACTGCTCGGCCTCGGCGAGGGCTTTTCGGCCGAACGGGCGAAAACCGCCGGCCTGATCTACGATGTGGTCGAGGAAGACGCGCTGGAGGCCTCGGTGCTGGCGGCGGCCGGCCAGATCGCGGCCAAGCCACCTCAGGCCTTGAAGATCGCGCGCGACCTGATGCGCGGCTCGCGCGACGACCTCCTCGCCCGCATAGGCGAGGAAAGCGAACATTTTCGCGAACGGCTGAAATCAGACGAGGCGCGCGCCGCGCTCACGGCGTTCATGACCAGGAAGAGGGCCTGAACCTCCCTTTAGGGATAAAGCCTCGTCTTGTCCCAACCGCCTTTTGCATCACGCGAAAAGACCACCCGGTCATGTAGCCGAAACGGCCGGTCATGCCAGAACTCGATGGTCGTGGGCACGATGCGGAAGCCCGACCAATGCTTTGGCCGTGGAATTTCGCCGATCGGATAGCGCGCTGTGTATTCGGCCACCGCCTTTTCCAGCGCAAAGCGGCTTTCCAGCGGCCGCGACTGTTTCGAGGCCCAGGCGCCGATACGGCTGCCGCGTGGCCGCGTCGCGTAGTAGGCGTCGGCTTCGGCGTCGCTGACGATCTCTACCGGGCCGCGAATGCGCACCTGGCGGCGCAGCGACTTCCAATGGAAGCACATCGCCGCCTTCATGTTGCCAAGAATCTCCTGGCCTTTGGCGCTCTCGAAATTCGTGTAGAACACAAACCCGCCTTCATCGAACCCCTTGAGTAGAACCATTCGCACATCCGGCATGCCGTCGGCATCGACGGTCGCCAGCGCCACGCCGTTTGGGTCGTTCATTTCGCTCTTGGTGGCGTCCTCCAGCCATGCGGCAAAGAGCCGAAACGGCTCCGCCGCCTCGGTAAAGTCACTGCTTGTTAACTCTGTGTCACTCATAGTTTTTCTCAAATCGTTACGAGGCGGGGGAGGTTGCAGATTGTCGCGTATCGCGCAAGCTTTTGACAGCAGGCAAAGCGGCCTAATTGCTTCAGCCAGCGCCAAAGCCGCGATCATGATGATCGCTCTGCCGCTTGCCGCCTGCGGCGCTGGTGGCTTCAGCCTGGAAAAAGCAGAAGTCGACCGCTCGATCCTGACCAGCAGCACGTCCGTCCCCTCCGCGCCGGTGAGTTCGGATCGCGACTCCGACCAGACGACGATCGGCAATGCAGTGTCCTCGGCCGATATCGAGCAGCTCGGCGGACAGGCCGTGCCGTGGGCGAATGCAGGCACCGGGTCGCGAGGCTCCATCACCGAACTGGCGGAATCAAAGGACAAGGGCCAGACATGCCGCCGTTTCAGGGCCTCGCGCGAGAGCTTTGATGGCGTTGCCATGTTCGAAGGCGAACTTTGCCTGGCCAGCGCCGGCGGCTGGCACATGCAGGACTTCAAGGCGCTCTGATTTTCCGTTTTTGATATGCTGCTCGGCCACTGGAATTTCTTCCTATGCGAGCGCATATAGGGGGCAACCAGAGACTCACTCCTTTTCCAGGGCAGTAAGCATGCGCGACCCCTATGAGGTGCTGGGCGTTGCCAAGAACGCATCGGCCAAGGACATAAAATCGGCCTACCGGAAACTCGCCAAGAAGCATCATCCGGACCAGAATCCGAATGATCCCAAGGCGAAGGACCGTTTTGCTGCGGCCAACCAGGCCTACGAGATCGTCGGCGACGAAAAGAATCGGGCCGCATTCGATCGCGGCGAGATTGATGCCGACGGCAAGCCGCGTTTCCAGGGCTTTGAGGGCGCCGCCGGTGGCGGTGATCCGTTCGGCGGGTTTCGCCGGCAGCAAGGGGCCGGTGGTTCACGCTTCGAATTCCGCTCCGGCCGTCCGGGCGGTGATCCGTTCGATGGCAACAGCGATATTTTCAGCCAGATTTTCGGCGACGCATTTTCGGGCGCGCGCGGCCCCGGCGCGGGCGACCGCCGCCAGCCGGCGACCGCTGCCGACCTGAATGTGACGCTCGACGTCACCATCGAGGAGGCGGCAACCGCCGAGAAGGTGACGGCGATGTTCCCCGACGGCCGCAAGGTGGCGGTTAAGCTGCCGGCGTATGTCGAGGATGGCCAGACCATCCGGCTGAAGGGGCAAGGCGAGCAAGGGCCGGGCCAGCCGGGCGATGCTCTGGTCAAGGTCCATCTGCGCCGGCACCCGCGCTACCGCATCGAGGGCCGCGACCTGCATGCAGATCTGCCGGTGACGCTGGCGGATGCGGTGCTCGGCGCCAAGGTGCCGGTCGAGACGCCGACCGGCAAGCTCGCGGTCAACGTTCCCGCCTGGTCGAACTCGGACAAGGTGCTGCGGCTGAAGGGCAGGGGCCTGCCGGAGAAAGCCGGCGGCCATGGCGATCTCTACGCCCATGTGCGGATCATGCTGCCGGAAGGCGGCGATAGCGCGCTCGAAGCGCTGCTGCGCAGCCAAAAAGGCTGATTGGCGGCTTTTGTCCCCCGAACTGTCCGGTTTGAACGCTTGAAGGGGCAGTGTGCCTGTGCGATAGGGCACTCCACAAAGCTGAAAAATCTTGCGGAGAGCGCTGACATGGCGGGTGGACAGGGCCTTATGGCCGGCAAGCGCGGCCTTATTCTTGGCGTCGCCAACAACAGATCGATCGCCTATGGCATCGCCAAGGCGTGTGTCGACCATGGCGCCGAGATCGCGCTCACCTACCAGGGCGAGGCGTTCAAGAAGCGTGTCGAGCCGCTGGCGGCCGAACTCGGCGCGTTTGTCGCCGGCCATTGCGACGTCACCGATCCGGCCAGCCTGGACGAGGTTTTCGCCAGTGTTGCCAAGCATTGGGGCAAGCTTGATTTCCTCGTCCACGCCATCGCTTTTTCCGACAAGGACGAGTTGACCGGCCGCTACGTCGAGACGACGCGCGACAATTTCCTGCGCACCATGGACATTTCAGTCTATTCCTTCACCACCATCGCCAAGCGTGCCGAAGCATTGATGAGCAATGGTGGCTCGCTGCTGACGCTGACCTATTACGGCGCCGAAAAGGTCATGCCGCACTACAACGTCATGGGTGTCGCCAAGGCGGCGCTCGAGGCCAGCGTGCGTTATCTCGCGGTCGACCTCGGCGCCAAGAAGATCCGCGTCAACGCCATTTCTGCGGGCCCGATCAAGACGCTTGCCGCATCAGGCATCGGCGACTTCCGCTACATCCTGAAGTGGAACGAATACAATTCGCCGCTGAAGCAGACGGTGACGCAGGAGGAAGTCGGCGATTCCGGCGTCTATTTCCTGTCCGATCTGTCGCGTGGCGTCACCGGTGAAGTGCATCACGTCGATTCAGGCTACCACGTGGTCGGCATGAAGGCCGTCGACGCGCCGGATATTTCGACGGTCAAGGATTAACGTCCACCAACCGTCGTCCGTCCCGACCCCGTACCGGAAGACCTGATGTACCCGCTGGTTTATATCGTGCGCCACGGCCAGACCGCGTGGAACGCCGAATCCCGGCTTCAGGGGCAGGCCGACACCGACCTCAATGCGCTTGGCCGCGAGCAGGCGACCGGAAACGGTCATCGGTTGGCCGAGGTGGTGCAAAATCCCGCGGATTTCGATTTCGTCGCCAGCCCAATGAAGCGGACGCGCGAGACGATGCAGCGCATCCGCGCCGCGATGAAGCTCGATCCGGATGCCTACCGAACCGATCCTCGCCTGGTCGAAGTCAATTTCGGCGATTGGCAGGGTTTTACCTATGCCGAGCTCAAGACGCGGTATCCAGGCGCGCGCCGGACACGCGCGCTGGACAAATGGAACTTTCAGCCGCCCGGCGAGGGCGCTGAGAGTTACCAGATGCTGCTCGAACGGGTGAAACCCTGGTTCGACGCGATCCAACGCCAGACGATCTGCGTGACGCATGGCGGGGTCATGCGGGCTCTGTTTCGCTTCGTGCTTGGAGTGGCGGAGGACGAGGCAGCGAACCTGGAGATACCGCAGGACCGCGTGCTCAGGCTGCAGGGTGACCGCCTGGAGTGGCTGTCGCAGTCCTAGCCAGGACGCTTGCCTAGCCAGGACGCTTGTTCATCCCAGGGTTTGGAAGGCTCCCAACTCTTGACCCGGTCGTTCCGATGAACGTGTCATTCGATGAAGGTCACCACACCCGTTTCAAGATTATAGATTGCCGCGACGATCTTCAGCTTCCCGGCCCCGGTGAGATCGGCCAGGAGCTTGCTTGAAGCAGCCAGGCGCCGCACAGTCCTGCGCGCGCTCTCCCTGGCGGTGTTGTCGACGAAATCGCCTGCCTCGCTCCGCGCCGCGATCGCCGCAGGCAGGATCGGTTCGATCATCGGGCCGATCGCGCCCGGATAGGTCGCGTTCTTGGTGACCACGTCGCAAGCCGCCTTGACGGCACCGCAGCTGGTGTGCGCGAGGACGACGATCAATGGCGAGCCGAGCACCGCCGCGCCGTATTCGACCGTGCCGAGCGTCGCGGTGTCGGCGAGGTTGCCGGCATTCCGGGCGACGAATAGCTCTCCAACGCCTTGGCCGCCGAAGATCAACTCGGGCGGAACGCGACTGTCGGCGCAACTGATGATGGTAGCCCAAGGCGCCTGATGCCCGGCGACAGCCTTCCGCTGCGCGGCAAGGTCGATCGAGCACAGTTCCGGGTGGCTGACATAGCGCTCGTTGCCGGATTTCAGCGCGGCGAGCGCTGCATCAGGGGACAATGCCGGCGCAGCACTCTCTGCCGCACGCGCGGACCACGAAGCTCCACCAAGACCGATCGCAACGAGCCCCGCCGCGCCGACCTTGAGGAAATCCCTCCGGTCGACCCCTTCGCCTTCGCAGTCGCTGCACATTGTTCGGTCCCCGCTCGCATCTTCCACTTGATGGCTGGATCTGCGCGCAGAGATTGCTACCAACGGACTGCGTTGGCAAGCGCGCCGTGCGGGGCCGGAAGGCGCTTATTCGGTGTCGGGCAATTGCATGTCGGTGACGATGTTTTCGCCATTGGTCTCATCGTAAGCGATGACGACATCCATGCCCGGCTTCAGCGAGTCGAGGTCTGTCTCGGCATTCAGCTTGTAGGACTTTCCGTCATCCAGCGTCAGCGTCGCCGTGTCCTTGTCGATCTTCTTGATCAGGCCTTCGGTCTGTCCGGCGAAAGCGGCGGTGGAAAGCAGCAGCGTGGCGGCTACGGCGCCAATCAGGGTACGCATAATCGTTCCTCGTTATCATTGCACCGGCATGGGCGGCGGCAGGCGATGGAAGAGAGCAGAAACCAACCGAATGTGTCAAAACTAAATCCGCCAGATCACAGTTTGACCACTGTGAAAAACGCCAATAGAAGGCGGGCCACGGCGCCGAGCGTCCTCCTGGAGCGCGAAGGACGCCGTGGCACTTTTTGATTTGCGCATGATCCCTTGCGAGAACGGCTTCGTTTTTCGGGTCATGTGCTAAGCTGGCTCCGATGCCGGGCAGGGTCATTTCATGTCTCACAACACGTTCGGCCACCTTTTCCGCGTCACCACCTGGGGCGAAAGCCACGGCGCCGCACTCGGCTGTGTGGTCGACGGCTGTCCGCCCGGCATCCGCTTCACTCTGCGAGACATCCAGGCCGAGCTCGACAAGCGCCGGCCGGGCCAGTCACGCTTCGTGACCCAGCGCCGCGAACCCGACGAAGTGAAAGTGCTGTCGGGCTTCATCCTCGACGAGGACGGCGAGACGATGATCACCACCGGCACGCCGGTCTCGATGCTGATCGAGAACGTCGACCAGCGCTCGAAGGACTATGGCGAGATAGCCCGCCAATACAGGCCGGGCCATGCCGACTACACCTATGACGTCAAATACGGCCTGCGCGATTATCGCGGCGGCGGCCGCTCCTCGGCCCGCGAGACGGCGGCACGCGTCGCGGCCGGGGCCCTCGCCCGCAAGGTGGTGCCCGGCATGGTGGTGCGCGGCGCGCTGGTGTCGATGGGCGAAAAGTCCATCGACCGCGCCAACTGGAACTGGAACTTCATCGGTGACGCGGAAAATCCGTTCTTCACTCCCGATCCGGCGTCCGTTCCCGTCTTTACCGAGTATCTCGATGGCATCCGCAAGGCGGGGTCCTCGGTCGGCGCGGTGATCGAGATTGTTGCCGATGGCGTTCCCGCCGGCCTCGGCGCGCCGATCTACGCCAAGCTCGACCAGGACATTGCCTCCGGCCTGATGTCGATCAACGCGGTCAAGGGCGTCGAGATCGGCAACGGTTTCGAGGCCGCCCGCATCACCGGCGAGCAGAATGCCGACGAGATGCGCATGGGCAATGACGGCAAGCCGGTGTTCCTGTCCAACAATGCCGGCGGTATCCTCGGCGGCATCTCGACCGGCCAGGCGATCATCGCCCGTTTCGCCGTCAAGCCGACCTCGTCGATCCTGACGCCGCGAAAGTCGATCGACAGGGACGGCAACGACGTCGAGATCATGACCAAGGGCCGTCACGATCCCTGCGTCGGTATCCGCGCCGTGCCGATCGGCGAGGCGATGGTTGCCTGCGCCATTGCCGATCATTATCTGCGTCATCGGGGACAGACAGGTAGGGGAGTAGGGGAGTAGGGGAATATGTCACGCTACCCGCCCGAGACAGCCATTTTTTCCTTTTCCCTACTCCCATACTGCCCTACTCCCTTATTCCCCTGCGAGTGAAACGAGCGCCTATGCCTTACGATCAGAAGAAAATCGTCGAAGCCTTGCGCGCTTTCGAGCGCGGCGAGATCGTCGTTGTCATGGACGATGATGGACGCGAGAACGAGGGTGACCTGATCGTCGCCGCCGTCCATTGCACGCCGGAGAAGATGGCGTTCATCATCCGTCACACCTCCGGCATCGTCTGCACGCCGATGCCGCGCGAGGAGGCCAAGCGGCTCAACCTGGCGCCGATGGTGGCCGACAATGATTCCGCCCACACCACTGCCTTCACCGTCAGCGTCGATTTCAAGCACGGCACGACAACAGGCATTTCGGCCGAGGACCGCACGCTGACCGTGCGCAATCTCGCCAACGGCAATGTCGGCGGCTCGGATTTCGTCCGCCCCGGCCACATTTTCCCGCTGATCGCGCGCGAAGGCGGCGTGCTGATGCGCTCGGGTCATACCGAAGCCGCGGTCGATCTGTGCAAGCTCGCCGGTCTGGCACCGGTCGGCGTCATTTCGGAACTGGTCAATGACGACGGCACCGTCAAGCGTGGCCCGCAGGTCTCGGCCTTTGCTGAAGAGCATGGTCTCAAACAGGTTTCGGTCGCCGACCTCATTGCCTACCGGCAACGCAAGGAAACGCTGGTCGAACGCGTGGCTTGCTCGGAAATCGACACGCTCGGCGGCAAGGCGCAGGTCTTCACCTACACGCTGCCCTGGGACCCCATGCATCACGTCGCCATTGTCTTCGGCGACATCCGCGACGGCGAGGAGGTGCCGGTGCGCCTCCATTCCGAGGATGTGGTGACCGACGTGTTCGGCACCAGCCACCGGCTCGACGGCATCATGAAGGCGATGGGCGAGCGCAGGCGTGGCGTCATCGTCTACCTGCGCGAGGGCTCGGTCGGCGTCGCCCATCAGGAGCGCAAGCGGCCTGCGAGCGGCGACCGCGAGGATCACGAAGAGGCGCGCCGCCGTGAGAACGAATGGCGCGAAATCGGCCTCGGTGCGCAGATCCTCAAGGATCTCGGCATTTCCTCGATCAATCTGATCGCTTCGCGCGAACGCCACTATGTCGGTCTCGAGGGCTTCGGCATCCATATCGCCAAGACCGAGATTCTCTGAAGGGCAACTGCTGGGGATAGAGCCCAGTCTGTTTGAAACCGGGCCCTTCGGGGGATCATTCGGCGGGAACGGCGCCTGCTTCACATCCTTCCAAGGCGCATTCAGGCGTGGCCAGGCTGCGCTGACCAAGCAACACGGTGACCAGCGCGATCGTGCCGGCCGCAACCGACACCCAGAATCCGTTCTGGGCGCCGAACGCATCCACCACTGAGCCGGCCGCGAACGAGCCCAGGGCCATGCCGATGCCGATCCCGGTGGTCACCCAGGTGATGCCCTCGGTCAGCATCGCCTCCGGCACATGCCGTTCGATCAGGCCGAACGCCGTGATGAAGGTCGGCGAGATCGCCACGCCGCTGACGAAGACGGTCAACGCCAGCAGCGGCACCGTGCCGGCGGTGAGCGGCAGCAAGGTGCTCAGCGCGATGATGGCGATTGCGATGGCAAGCTGGCGTTGCAGCGGTGCTTTCAGGTTGAGCGCGCCGACGATGATGCCGAGCACGAACGATCCCAGCGCGTAGACACCAATGACTAGGCTTGCGGCGCCTGGCTGGCCAAGTTCCTTGGTGATCGCCACGGTGCTCACTTCCGTCGTCGCGAAGGTCGCGCCGATGAAGATCAGGGCAAAGGTGATGATCTGCACCGGCCGCAGGCGGATTGCCGAGCCGCGCGACCCATGTTCCACCGGCCGCACTTGCGGCTCGGTTGAGCGCTGCAAGATGAACGCCGTCGAACCGAAAGCGAGAAACAGCGTGCTCGCCAGCATTCCCGCTTCCGGGAACAGGGCGGCACTCAGGCCGACCGACAGCGATGCGCCGGCAATGTAGACCAGTTCGTCAGCAGCCGACTCGAAGGCGAACGCGGTGTTCATCTCCGGCCGTCCGCGAAAAATCTCGGTCCAGCGTGCGCGCACCATTGCCGGGATGCTGGGCATCGCCGCCGCCAGCAGCGCCGACACGAACAGCGTCCATACAGGCCAGTCCTGATTGGCCGCCGCAATCAGGACCGCGAAAGCGAGCACCGAGATGATCGTGGCGGGCACGACGATCCGCGTCTGGCCAAGGCGATCGACAAGCCTTGATATTTGCGGCGCCACGAAAGCGTTGGCCAGCGCGAATGTCGCGGAGACCGCGCCGGCCAGCCAGTATTCGCCACGCGTCTGCGACAGCATCGCCACGATGCCGATTGGCGCCATCGCGATCGGCAGCCGCGCCATGAAGCCCGCTGCTGCAAAGCCCTTGGCGCCAGGGGCGCGAAAGATCTCCGAATAGGGATTTTGCATGGTCCGGTTCCTCGACAAGGACGGATTCGACAATTACATACGATGCGTATGATTGTTAGATAGATCATACGCGGCGTATGTCAATTGGCATACGAAGCGTATGTTGGTAGGTCCAGGAGCCATGCACAAACCTCGCAAGGAGATGATCGCAGAGACGCGCGCCAAGTTGATCGCGGCCGCCCGGCATGCCTTCGGCACGATCGGCTATGCCCAGGCGTCGATGGATGATTTCACCGCTTCGGCCGGGCTGACACGTGGTGCACTCTATCATCACTTCGGCGACAAGAAGGGCTTGCTGCAGGCGGTCATCGCCGAAATCGACGGTGAGATGGCGGCGCGCGTGAACGAAGTGGCGTCGAGAGCACCGACCCGCTGGCAGCATTTCGTCGACGAATGCACGACCTATATCGAAATGGCGTTGGAGCCGGAAATCCAGCGCATCATGTTCCGGGATGGCCCGGCCGTGCTGGGGGATCCTGCACAATGGCCGAATGCCAATGCATGTGTCGGTTCAATGACCGATCATCTGACCAGGCTGCAGGAGGAGGGCGTGGTCGTTCCCAGCCTCGACCCCGAGACTGCCTCGCGGCTGATCAACGGGGCGAGCAGCCAGGCAGCGCAGCGGATCGCCAATTCGAGCGACCCCGAAGCGACGTCGAAGAAGGTGGTGGCGGCCTTCAAGCAGTTGCTCGAAGGCTTGCTCAAGAAGCAGGGTTCCCAGCCGGTCTGAAATCCCCTTGCTGGTCTGGCGCGCCACTCCCACGATTGACAACAGCCGGTTTCAGCGCATCCTCTCGCGCCATCTCTGAGGGGAGATTCGGGGCATGTGGGATTTCGATATCAGCAGGTCGGTGTCCATCATGATGCGGACCTGGCCCTTCATTGTCTTTCGCATGATCGTCTATTTCGGCATCACGCTGGCCTATATCGTGGCGACCGGCACGGGCGCCTCCGTTGGCTACGGCGTTGGCCATATTTCCGCCGATCCCGACGGGCCGCTGTCCTTTGCCTTGTGGGGCGGCGTGGTCGGCTTCGGCGTCGTCTCGATCGCCGTCTACTGGATCCGGGAATACATCCTCTATGTCGTCAAGGCCGGCCATATCGCCGTCATGGTCCATCTGGTCGACGGCCGCGACATTCCCGACGGCCAGGACCAGATTGCCTATGCCAAGGACATCGTGACCCAGCGTTTTGCCGAGGCCAACATCCTTTTCGTCGTCGGCCAACTGGTCAAGGGCGCCATTCGCGCCATCACAGGGCTGCTCGGCGGCATCGCCGCCTTCCTGCCGATCCCGGGCTTGAACGGCCTGGTCAGCTTCGTCAACACGGTGATCCGCCTGTCGTTGACCTATGTCGACGAGATCATCCTCGGCTACAACATCCGCATCAATTCATCCTCGCCGTTCGAGACTGCCCGCCAAGGCGTCGTGCTCTATGCCCAGAACGGCAAGATCATGGTCAAGAACGCCGTTTGGCTGGCGGTCATCATGTGGGGCGTCTCGTTTGTCATTTTCCTGCTGATGCTGGCGCCCGCCGGCGCGATTCTTTTCTTCATGCCCGGGCAGCTTGCCGGCTGGGCCTTCGTGCTCGCCATCGTCTTCGCCTGGGCCTTCAAGGCGGCGTTCATCGAACCATTTGCCATCGCCTGCCTGATGCAGGTCTACTTCAGGACCATCGAGGGCCAGGTGCCCGATCCCGCCTGGGACGCCCGGCTGGCCGAGGCGTCGTCGAAGTTCAGGGAACTCAAGGACAAGGCGCTGGCCTCCTTCGGCGGTTCGCGCTGGGGCACGGCCGGCGCGACGCGCTGATCGGCAGTGGTCGCCGGCGCGGCATCGACCCCGTTGAGGCGCGCCACGGTCGATTTGAGCAACGCTTCACCTTGCCCGCAAAAGGTCTCGCTCATGATCAGTTCCGGCAGCGGCAAGCGGCGGCCCCAGCCATGCGCTTCGAGGTCCGGCTTTGGCGCGAACTCGGAAACACGGCCGACGCAGAGATAGGCGACCGGCGTAACATGCTCGGGAATTGACAGCAGGCTTTTCAATGCCTGCGCCTCGATGATGCTGACCCAGCCGACCCCGACACCCTCGGCGCGCGCCGCCAGCCAGAAGTTCTGCACCGCGCAAACCGTGCTGTAGAGGTCCATCTCCGGATTGTGCCAGCGCCCCAGCGGCGAACCCTTCGAACGCTGCCGGTCGCAGGTGATGCAGATGTTGAGCGCGCTTTCGCAGATGCCTTCCAGCTTGAGCTTGCGGTAGAGCGCCTGTCGTTCTTCCGCGATGGCCGGCAGTTCCTGCTCTCGCGCCGCCAGGAACAGGTCACGCACTTTTTCCCGTCGCTCGGCATCGCGAATGACGATGAAATTCCAAGGCTGCATGAAGCCGACCGACGGCGCATGGTGCGCGGCAAGCAGCAGCCGCGCCAGCACCTCATCGTCGAGCGGGGCTGGCAGGAAATGGCCGCGCACGTCGCGCCGCGTGAACATGGCGCGATAGACCGCATCGCGCGCACTCTGGTCAAATCCGTCGCCAACAGAGGCGGTCATGTGTGTTGGCATCGCGTGTCCCCTTGCGATTGCTGTGGATGTCTTCCGCCTGACCATGCGGATGACGATGCCTGCCAGGCCGGTCTTCTGGCTTGGGATCAACCCGCGTCCGGTGCCTTCCCGTCATCGACAGTGGCATTTACCGGCGCGGTCCCCCTTACAGCGTTGGGCACGCCACGGAGTTCAACCGTGTTCCCGATTCTCCCGCTTGCGGCGGGCACCAGGCAGTGGCGGCGACCTTACGCCGAAGCGCTGACGACGCCAATGCCTGCAGCGACACCAATGGACGCATGTGTGATTTTCCCCAGCCATCAGGCCACAACGCATGGCCATCGCGACGTCGGGGCACTAGATAGGGAAGATGACCACACGTCTCTATACCCATCCGATCTTCCTTGAGCACATCACGCCCCCCGGTCACCCTGAGCGGCCGGATCGCTTGCGCGCCATCGAGCGGGTGCTTGACGATGAAGCTTTTGTCGCGCTCGATCGCATCAAGGCGCCGGAAGGCGACGAGGCCACCATTCTCTACGCGCATCCCGCCGATTTCGTCGCCCGCGTCCGCGCCGCCATTCCCGACGAGGGCATCGCCCGCATCGACGCCGACACGTCAGTCAGCCCGAAGAGCTGGCAAGCGGCGATAACCGCGATCGGCGCCGCCAACGCCGCCGTAGACGATGTCTTTGCCGGCCGCGCCGACAACGTCTTCGTCGCCGCGCGGCCGCCCGGCCACCATGCCGAAAAAACCACGGCCATGGGCTTCTGCCTCTTCAACACGGCGGCGATCGCCGCGCGCTATGCGCAGAAGAAACATGGCGTCGAGCGCGTTGCGGTCGTCGACTGGGACGTCCATCACGGCAACGGCACGCAGGACATTTTCTGGGACGATCCGTCGGTGCTCTATTGCTCGACGCACCAGATGCCGCTTTATCCCGGCACCGGGGCGAAGAGCGAGACCGGCGCCGGCAACATCGTCAACGCGCCGCTGGCGCCGCAGACCGGCAGCGAGGTTTTTCGCGATGCCTTGCTGTCGCGTATCCTGCCGGCGCTCGACAATTTCGCGCCCGACCTGATCATCATTTCGGCGGGGTTCGACGCGCACCATCGCGATCCGCTGGCCGAGATCAATCTGACCGAGGATGATTTCGACTGGGCGACCGGCCAGCTGATGCAGCGCGCCACACGCCACAGCGGCAACCGGCTCGTCAGCCTGCTCGAGGGTGGCTACGATCTGCAGGGACTGGCATTTTCGGTCGCCGCCCATGTCGGGCGACTGATGAAAGGGTGAATGATGGCTGGAGAGACCAACGAAGACGTCAAGGCGATGAGCTTCGAGCAGGCACTCGACGCGCTGGAAAAGATCGTCGATGATCTGGAGCGTGGCGACGTGCCGCTCGACCAGTCGATCAGGATCTATGAGCGCGGCGAGGCGCTGAAGGCGCATTGCGACCGGCTGCTGAAGGCCGCCGAGGACAAGGTCGAGAAGATCAGGCTGTCGCGCGACGGCAAGCCGGTTGGAGCCGAGCCGCTCGACGCCGACTGAGTCATGCTTCCCGAACGATGGTCTTGCCTCACCGGCTTTTGGACATGATCATAGTCGAGGATAGCAGCCGTCCCGATTGAAACGGCTTCAGGACAAGAGGAGGTTCGGAAACGATGTGCAGAAACATCAAGACCCTGTTCAATTTTGATCCGCCGGCAACCAATGACGAGGTGCGCGACGCCGCACTTCAGTTTGTCCGCAAATTGAGCGGAACGACGCGACCTTCGAAGCAGAACCAGCACGCCTTCGATCATGCGGTCGAAGCCATCGCGGCATCGGCGCGTGAGCTTCTCGATTCCCTCGAAACCCATCAGCATCCTCGCAATCGCGAAGAGGTGGCCGCCAAGGCGCGCGCGAAATCAGCG
This sequence comes from Mesorhizobium sp. P2_C7, assembly GCF_056404515.1. Lineage (NCBI taxonomy): Bacteria > Pseudomonadati > Pseudomonadota > Alphaproteobacteria > Hyphomicrobiales > Phyllobacteriaceae > Mesorhizobium > Mesorhizobium sp. P2_C7. Next base: position 314,697 of record NZ_JBFUDW010000007.1, read on the forward strand.
ATCCGTTTTGCCTGATGCGACAAGCAGGCACGGCCGCTGACAAGGAGAGTCCATGAGCTTCTTCCCCGGGAAAGACCCTGAAGTCGGCGACGCCTTTGCCAGCGACCAGATCGAGCTGATGGTCATTCCGAACGCCAAGGACATCGGTGGTTTCCAGGTACGCCGCGCATTGCCGACCGCCAAAAGACGGCTCGTCGGGCCTTTCATCTTCTTCGACCGCATGGGCCCGGCGATCCTGCGCGCGGGCCAGGCGCTCGATGTCCGTCCGCATCCGCATATCGGGCTGTCGACGGTGACCTATCTGTTCGACGGCAAGATCAGGCATCGCGATTCACTCGGCACCGAAATGGTCATCCAGCCCGGCGACGTGAATTTGATGACCGCTGGCCGCGGCATCGTCCATTCCGAGCGCACGCCGGAGGAATTGCGTGGCGCGCCGATGTCGGTCTCCGGCCTGCAGACATGGCTGGCACTGCCGGACGGCAAGGAGGAAGTGGCACCGGTTTTCGAGAACACCGCTGCCTTGCGCCTCCCCGAGATCGATGCCGAAGGCGTCACCGGGCGCGTCGTCATCGGCGACTTCCAGGGACTGCGGTCGCCGGTGAGGGCTCACTCCGAGACGCTTTATGCCGACCTCAGGCTGGCGCCGGGCGCCAGCGTGAAAATCCCGGCCGATGCGGAAGAGCGCGCCATCTACACGCTGGAGGGCGACGTTTCGATTTCAGGCGATGTTTTTCCAGCCGAGCGACTGCTGGTGTTCCGGCCAGGCGACGAGATCGTCGTATCGTCGGAAGGCGGCGCCCATTTCATGCTGTTCGGCGGCGCCTCGCTCGGCTCGAAGCGTTACATCTGGTGGAATTTCGTCTCGTCCTCCAAGGAGCGCATCGAACAGGCCAAGCAAGAATGGAAGACGGGCCGCTTCGATATCGTTCCTGGCGATGAGGAAGAATTCATCCCGCTGCCGGAAAGCTGATGCATGTCGCCCAAAAGTGACCCGGTTTTGGGAGAACGACATACATAAGGCAAAGACCTAAAGCCTGATCCGCGTCACTGACACGCATTTACTTTCGCCGGCCGGCGGCCTATCTCGCCCATGAACAGAAAGCCTGAGTAGGCCTACCCTTGAACGCAACGCCGCATACGCCCCTTCTCGACAAGGTCCGCATCCCGGCCGACCTGCGCACGCTTGCCGAGAGCGAATTGCCGCAACTGGCATCCGAGCTTCGTGCCGAACTGATCGACGCGGTGTCCCACACCGGCGGCCATCTTGGCGCCGGCCTTGGCGTGGTCGAGCTGACAGTCGCGCTGCATTATGTCTTCAACACCCCGGATGACCGGCTGATCTGGGATGTCGGCCACCAGGCCTATCCGCACAAGATCCTGACCGGCCGTCGCGACCGTATCCGCACCTTGCGCCAGGAAGGGGGCCTGTCCGGCTTCACCCGCCGCGCCGAGAGCGAATACGATCCCTTCGGTGCCGCTCACTCCTCGACATCGATATCGGCCGGCCTCGGCATGGCCGCCGCCCGCGATCTCTCCGGCGGCCGCAACAACGTCATCGCCGTCATCGGCGATGGTGCCATGTCGGCCGGCATGGCATACGAGGCGATGAACAATGCCGGCGCGCTCGATGCCCGGCTGATCGTCATCCTCAACGACAACGACATGTCGATTGCGCCGCCGACCGGCGCGATGAGCGCCTATCTGGCGCGTCTGGCCTCGGGCAAGACCTATGTCGGCCTGCGCGACTTCGGTAAGAAACTGACCTCTTATCTCGGCAAGCGCGCCGACCGTGCGATCACCCGGGCGGTCGAGCATGCACGCGGCTACGTCACCGGCGGCACGCTCTTCGAGGAACTCGGCTTCTATCACATCGGCCCGATCGACGGTCACAACCTCGAGCATCTGATCCCGGTCCTGAAGAACGTCCGCGACAATGGCGAAGGCCCGGTGCTGATCCATGTCGTCACCCAGAAGGGCAAGGGCTACGCGCCGGCTGAAGCCGCCGCAGACAAGTATCACGGCGTCAACAAGTTCGATGTCATCACCGGAGCGCAGGCGAAGGCGCCGGCCAACGCGCCGGCCTACACCAAGGTCTTCGCCGAAAGCCTGGTTAGGGAAGGCCGCGAGGACGACCGCATCGTCGCCGTCACCGCAGCCATGCCGAGCGGCACCGGCCTCGACCTGTTCGGTGAAGCATTTCCCTCGCGGATCTTCGATGTCGGCATCGCCGAACAGCACGCGGTGACCTTCGCCGCCGGCCTCGCCACCGAAGGTTACAAGCCGTTCGCCGCGATCTATTCGACCTTCCTGCAGCGCGCCTACGACCAGGTCGTCCACGACGTCGCGATCCAGAAACTACCGGTGCGCTTTCCCATCGACCGCGCCGGCTTCGTCGGCGCCGATGGCGCCACCCATTGCGGCGCCTTTGACACCACCTTCCTGGCAACCTTGCCCGGTTTCGTGGTGATGGCAGCAGCAGACGAGGCGGAACTGCGCCACATGGTGCGCACCGCGGCAAGCTATGATGACGGCCCGATCGCCTTCCGCTATCCGCGTGGCAACGGCGTCGGCGTCGACATGCCGGAGCGCGGCGCGGTGCTCGAAATCGGCAAGGGCCGTATCGTCAGGGAAGGCACCAAGGTGGCACTCCTGTCCTTCGGCACGCGGCTGCAGGATTGCCTGATCGCCGCCGAGGAGCTTGGCGCGGCCGGGCTTTCCACCACGGTCGCCGATGCCCGTTTCGCCAAGCCGCTCGATGAGGATCTGATCCGCCGGCTGGCCCGCTCGCACGAGGTTCTGGTGACGGTGGAAGAGGGCGCCGTCGGCGGCTTCGCCAGCCATGTGTTGCAGTTCCTCGCCCATGAGGGCTTGCTTGAAAGTGGCCTGAAGGTACGCCCGCTGGTGCTGCCCGACGCGTTCACCGACCACGCCAAGCCGGAAAAGATGTATGCCGATGCCGGGCTTGATGCCGCCGGCATCGTGCGCACGGTGTTCGTCGCGCTTGGCCATACAGCCCGCGCCCAGCGCGCCTGAATCAATATCTCAAGGGCTTGAATCAGTTTGCCGGCTTGATGCTTTAACGCATTGTTAACGCTGCCGTTTGGCGCTTTGCTTACCGTGTCTCTTGGACGTTTTTCAACGGCGCCCTGCTAGATCGTGACCAGGCAGGGAGACAAAAACAATGAGAACGCTTCTGTGCGGCGTGGCGCTTTCAGCGGTCATCGTCGCGCCGGCCGCCGCCGAAACGCGCTATGATCGCAGTCTCGAAAAGGCGGCCATGGGCATCATCGCCGGCAAGATGGGCGATATTCGCGGCGGCTTTTCCTACAAGCAGGTGCCGCAACTGGTTGTCCTGCCGGACCCTGTGCCAGCGCCGGCGCCTGCGACCGAGCATCCGGGCGAGCAGGCTTCGGGAAATCGGGATGACGGTTTGTCTCCAGCCGTCGATCGCCGGGTTTCGCGAACCATTTTCAAGAGCATGCCGCCGTCCAAGCGCGGCGCGCTTTAGAACCACATGTCGCGCACGCAGCGGCCATCGCGCGGCAGGTCGTCGTAAGTGTCGAGGCCATCGAAATGGTCGATCGGCAAGTCGGCGACGGCCTCCGGCGGCGCAAGCCTTACATTGACGGCGATTCGAGTGCGGCCAGTGGCGCTGGAGCCCAAGCCACGCCAGGCGAGCACGCAAGCGCAAGTGGGACAGAACAGGATCTCAAGCGAGGGCGTGTCCTTTCCGGGGCGCGTGTAGCTTTTCATCGGTCCCGCGACGCGGATGCGTTCGTCGACATAGTCGTAAGCCCAGAGCGCGCCATAGCGACGGCAACTGCACGCGGTGACCGGACCGGGATCACCCTCCAGGGTCCAGTGGGTCGCACCACAGTGGCAGGTTCCTGTCAGCATTCGTCCTTCCTCGTTCGGACAGTACGGCGCTCCTGCTTGGTATTGTGCCGGGCCGATGCGATGCTCGCAAGCGGCGCAGCGGCTTGAAGTGTTCGCATGCTTTCGAACGATGTTCCTTGTCCCGCCCCAATATCCTTGCCTTCGCGACCGGCTTTCGCCATGAAGGCCAATGAACTCGCCTCTGCCAGCCAGCCCCCGCCAGCGGCTCGACGACCTGCTCGTCCAGCGGGGCCTTTTTGCCAGCCGTTCGCGCGCCCGCGACGCGGTCGAGCGTGGCACGGTGATGGTGGACGGCGTCATAGCCCGCAAGCCCGGCCAGAACGTTTCGCCGCAATGCCTGATCGCCATCGATGATCCGGCGCAGGGCTATGTGTCGCGTGCGGCGCTGAAACTGATCGGTGGGCTCGACCATTTCGGCCTCGATCCCGCCGGCCGCGAGGCGCTCGACATCGGCGCCTCGACCGGCGGCTTCACCCAGGTGCTGCTCGAGCGCGGCGCGGCCCACGTCACCGCCATCGATGTCGGGCATGGCCAGATGCATGCCGATATCGGCGGCGATCCGCGCGTAACTGTCATCGAGGGCCTGAACGCGCGCGATCTCACAGCCGATGATCTGGCCGGCCGGATCCCGGATTTCGTCGTTTCCGACGTCAGTTTCATTTCGCTGAAACTGGCGCTGCCGCCGGCGCTTGGCCTTGCGAAGGCTGGTGCCGGTGCCATGTTTCTGGTCAAGCCGCAATTCGAGGCCGGCCGCGAAGCAATCGGCAAGGGCGGCCTGTTGAAGGATCCCTACGACGCCGCCCGTGTCGCCGGCCTGCTGCAGGATTGGCTGGACGCTGTTCCAGGCTGGCGTTCGCTGGGCCTGCATTTGTCGCCGATCGAAGGCGGCGACGGTAATCGCGAATTCCTACTCGGTGGGATCAAGGATCGATGAGCGCGCGATTCAGCATCAGGAAACTTGGCGCCCAGGGCGACGGCATCGCCGAGACCGAGAGCGGCGATCTGTTCATTCCCTTCACACTACCCGGGGAGGTCGTCACCGCCGCGCGCGAAAAAGACCGTGCCACGCTGATGGCGGTGCTAGAGGCTTCGCCGCTGCGCATCGATCCCGCCTGCCGCCATTTCACCGAATGCGGCGGTTGCGCGCTCCAGCATTTCGAAGCCGCAGCCTATCGCCAATGGAAACGCGAAAAGGTGGTGCACGCGCTGAAGGGCAAGGGCATCGATTGCGACATCGGCGAACTGGTCGCCTGCGCGCCGCACACGCGCCGCCGCGTCGTGCTCGCCGCGCGACGCACCGACACAGGCATGCTGCTCGGCTTCAATCGCCATCTGTCGCCGGAAATCATCTCGATATCGGAATGCCCGATCTCGCTGCCCGAGATCGTCAGCGCGTTCGATCGGCTGAAGGCGCTCGCCGAACTGGTGTGCGCCACCACCAAATCGTTCCGGCTGGCGGTCACCGTGACCGGGTCGGGCCTTGACGTCGCAGTCTACGAGTCCGGCAAACTGGGCGAACACCAGCGTCGGATCGCCTCCAACTTCGTATTGGCTCAGGGATTTGCCAGGCTGTCCATCGATGACGAGATCATCATCGAGCCAAGGAAGCCTGTGGTCATGTTCGGCAATGTCGCGGTCGCCGTGCCGCCGGGCGCCTTCCTGCAAGCGACCGAGGCCGCCGAACAGACCATGGCCGATATCGTCGGCGGACATCTGAAGCGCGCCAAGAAGGTCGCCGATCTGTTCGCCGGCTGCGGCAGCTTTGCCTTGCGGCTGGCAGAGAAGTCGGAAGTCCATGCGGTCGAAGGCGATGCGCCAGCCCTTTCGGCGCTCGACCGGGGCTCGCGCTTCGCGACCGGCCTGAAGCGGGTGACAGGCGAGCGCCGCGACCTGTTCCGCCGGCCGCTGACCTTCAAGGAATTGAATGGCTTCGACGGCCTGGTGTTCGACCCGCCCCGCGCCGGCGCCGAGGACCAGTCGAAGCAGATCGCACGCTCGGACGTTCCGTTTGTCGCGGCCGTATCCTGCAATCCGGTCACGCTGGCTCGCGACCTGCGAATCCTGCTCGACGGCGGCTACACCTTGAAAAGCGTGACGCCGATCGACCAGTTCCTGTGGTCGCCTCACGTCGAGGCCGTGGCGCTACTGGAGAAGCCCAAACGAAGGCGGTAGCGCTGTTGGCATTTCCCTCGGCTCAAGCGCGAACCAAAATGATCACATTTTCTTGAGGTTTCCGCGTCGGGCGGGTTTGCCGAAATCGCGCCGCGAAGCCGCCTCTTTGCGCCCGTCTATTTTGGAAATCACTGGAGGAAGGAACCATCCTGCTCCATCACCGTTTCCATACTTGGTGGCCAGAAATGCGGACGCTCCAGAAATTCCTAGGCTTCTTCCTCCTCTTCATTTTCGTGGCCGCTTCGGTGACCGGTGCCCTCGCGCAGGGCGAAAAACGCCTCGCTTTCGTCATCGGCAATGCGGCCTATCCGTCTAGTGCGCTAGCGACGCCCGCCAATGATGCCGGGCTGATCGGCCAGACCTTGCAGGCAGCAGGGTTCGATGTTGTCGGTGCCCGCGACGTCGACCAGGAATCGCTGCGCGGCGCGCTGCGCGATTTCCTTGGCAAGGTTTCTGCTGCCGGTCCCGACGCGGTCGTCTTCATCTATCTCGCCGGCCATGGCGTACAGTTCGAAGGCGAGAATTACTTCTTGCCTGTCGATGCCCAGATCGCCAATCCAACCGACGTCCCGCTTCAGGGGATGCGGCTCTCCGATGTCACCAAGTCGCTGGCTGGACTGCCGACGAAGGTCAATATCGTCGTGCTCGATGCGGCGCGGCCGAATGCATTCCCGCAGACGAACCGGCCGCTGGCCGGAGGTCTCGCACTGGTCGATCCCGATCCGAACATGCTTGTTGCGTTCAATGCCGCCCCGGGTACGGTCGCGCCTGAAGGCAAAGGTCCATACGGTGCCTTTGCCCAGGCGCTGGCGGAGATGATGCGCGAAGGCGGCCTGCCGCTTGACGATGTCTTCGATCGCACGCGCCTGCGCGTCAACGAGGTGACCCAGGGCGCGGAAGTTCCGTGGAGCGCCTCAAAGATCACGGCGCCCTTCGTCTTCTTCGACCGGGCTCCGGACGCGCCCGCGCCCAGGGTCTCGGAGGCTGAGTCCCAAGCCAACCGGACCAGAGAGATCCGCGACTTCGACGCCCGCGACGCCTATGTCGCGGCCCTCGACCGCGACACGCTCAGCGGTTACGAGGATTTCGTCGGCGCCTACCCGCGCGATCCAATGGCCAAGCGCGTGCGTGCCATCATCGCTGCTCGGCGCGAAGCAATCACTTGGCGCGAAACCTGGCTCCGGGACACCCCGGAAGCCTACTGGTCCTACCTCGATCGCTATCCGCACGGCCCGCATGCCTGGGATGCCCGCCGCCGTCTGGAGCATTTCGACGCAGCGCTGGAGCCGCCGGAGGATTTTGCCGTCTATGACTACGACATACCGCCGCCGCCACCGGAAGAGATCATCTATGTCGACCGGCCCGTGCTCTATTTCGACGATCCCGATTTCGACTTCGAGCCACCACCGCCTGTCGCGGTGATCTTCCTGCCGCCGCCTCCGCCGGATTTTGTCGTGTTGGCGCCGCCGCGGCCGGCAGTCGATGTCTTTGTCCTGCCGGTGCCGGTCTTCGTGCCGGTGCCGGTGTGGGTCAACCCGCCGCACAACATTGCGCCGCCGCCCGACAACGTCATCTTCAACAACATCCACAACACGACCGTCATCAACAACACGACGATCAATACCGAGAACAATCAGGCAGGGCAGGGCGGCGGCCTCACCACCGGCCAGAAGCTGACCGGCGCCGCTGTTGGACTGGGCGCCGCAGCGCTCGCGACCAAGGTGGCGCTGCCGCCGCTGCTGCATAAGAAGGCCGTGCTCTCTAACCAGAACCCTGCCGCTCCGGGCAAACTCGGCCAGGGTGTGACGCAAGGCCGGCAGCCTCCCGGCGCAAAGCCGGTCTCGAAGACGCTCTCAACTGATCACACCCTGCCGGGAGCGAACGGCAAGACGCTGCCACTCGTCAACGGCAAACCGCCGGTGCTCAAAGGCCAGAATTTGCCAAACAACAAAAATTTGCCCAACAACAAGTCCAAGAAGCTGCTTGGCAAGCAAGGCACCTCGGGCGGCAACCAGCAGGCTACGGGAAATGCCGGCGCTGCCGTTACCGGACAGGGCAATGGCCGGCAGAACGGAGCCGGCAATGGGCAGGGCAAGAACGGCAAGCTCAACAAGCTGCCGACCGTCAACGGTGCACCGGCCGGGCAGCGCCCGAACGTGCAGGAGAGGATCAAGAAGAACAATCCAGCTGTCTTCTCCGACCAGGGTGGCGGCAAGCCGAAGAAGTTGACGCGCAAGGATCTGTCCGCCGGCCAGGCCGTTGTCGGACCGAGCGATCAGGCTCCGGGAAACGGGAACAAGAAGTTCCGCAAGCCGCAGAACGGCGGTGGAGGTTCCGCCGGCCCGCAAGTCAACGTCCAGCGGAATTTCAAGGTCAACAAGCCGAACGAGAATCCGCAGCGCCAACTCAAGCTGCAGGAGAAGCCGAACGTGAGGGTGTTCTCCAAGCCGCAGAAGCCGGAGTTCCATGCTCAGCCCAGGCCCCAGGTCCAGGAGCGGCGTCCGCCGCAACAGCAGCCCAATCAGCAGCCGCCGCGAGGCAACAAGAAGCCTGCCTGCGGACACCCGGGCAAGCCTCCATGCAAGCAGTAGGCAGGAGTGAGGCAGGGATTGCCCGCCGGTCGCCGGGCACCGAACCTTCAAAAAGCTGAAGCGCTCTGGTCTGGCAGGCCGCTCAGTCTACCAGCTTGGAAACATTCGTAAGGGTTTTCGACGTGCCGCCCCGTTGGTTGATCGACACCCATGTGTTTGGGTTCTGTTGGGACTGGCGTTTGAGGAAGTAATAGCCCGTCGCATTCCAAGGTCTGATCTCATCCACCAGATTGTCCAGGACAAGATCGCCCTTGTCGGTTTTCACCGTCAGGATGGTGTGGCCTTCATTGTCCAGGTCGCGCACCACGGTCATCAGCAGCGCCTGCCGGGGGAATCCCGCCTCCAGAAGAAGCTTGCGCTTGTAGAGGGCGTAGATCTTGCAGTCGCCCTTGCCGTCCACGGGGTAATCCCAATGGTCCACCATCGTGCCCCAGTGGTCGAAATTGCTGACCGGTTTGATGAAGCTGTTCGCCTTCTGATTTATCCGCTTGAGGATGCGCAGGTTCTGCGCGGTCAGCTTGACATTCGCGGCAGGCAGAGCGGGCACCTTGCACTCTTTTGGTCGGCGATGGCAGAAATCGACCCAACCGTAGGGGACGCTGGTGCTTGCACCGACGGTGGCAGAGCGCAGCCCTTGCAGGGAAGATTGCGTCGATCGCGACTTGAACAATGTCGACTGTGCTTCCGCCGGACTGGCCTGCAGCGATGTCGCACCAATCAATGAAACGAAGCCAAGTAGGAAAGAGGAAGTGAGAACGCCGGGGACATGCCGCATTGCCAAAACACCGCCGCAACCAGGAAGCTGGTGCTGCGTTCGTGCGCAAAAGGCAGCCCAGGCAGTTAGAGACTTAATAATTTCTTAACGTGGATTGTGTTCGCTTCAAGGTGCCGACATGGATTCGGCTGGAATGCGCCGTCTTTGGCCCAGACCTCCACAGAGTCGAGCAACATTGCGGCACCCGATTCCGCCGAAATGCCGGCGCCTGTCAGGATGAAGATCTTGGCTCTGGGGCATGGTCGGCTGCACCCCGGAAAACACCGCTTGGATGGCGATGTTTCTGGGATATGCCGATCATTCAAACCCGCGTGCCGCCCACCGTCATCTGGTTCATTCGGAGATGCGGTTGGCCGACGCCGACCGGGACGCCCTGTCCGCCCTTGCCGCACATGCCGATGCCGGTATCGAGCTGCATGTCGTTGCCGATCATGGAAACACGGTGCATGGCGTCCGGCCCATTGCCGATCAGCATCGCGCCCTTGATCGGCTGCGTCACCTTGCCGTTCTCGATCATGTAGGCCTCGGTGCAGCCGAACACGAACTTGCCCGAGGTGATGTCGACCTGACCGCCGCCGAAGGAGACGGCATAGATACCGTTCTTGACCGAGGCGATGATTTCGCCCGGCTCCCTGTCGCCCGCCGTCATGAAGGTGTTGGTCATGCGCGGCATCGGCTGGTGGGCGTAGCCTTCGCGCCGGCCGTTGCCTGTCGCAGTCATGCCCATCAGCCGTGCGTTCTGGCGATCCTGCATGTAGCCAACCAGTCTGCCGTCCTCGATCAGCACGTTGCGGGCCGTCGGGGTTCCTTCATCGTCGACGGTGAGCGACCCGCGCCGCTCCGGCATGGTGCCGTCGTCGACGACGGTCACCCCCTTGGCGGCGACCTGCTGGCCCATCAGGCCGGCGAAGGCTGAGGTCTTCTTGCGGTTGAAGTCACCTTCGAGCCCATGGCCGACGGCCTCGTGCAGCATGACGCCCGGCCAGCCGCTGGACAGCACGATGTCGAAGGTGCCAGCCGGCGCCGGTATGGCCTCGAGATTGACCAGCGCTTGCCTCAGCGCCTCCTTGGCGGCGTGCTTCCAGCTGTCCTCGACAAGGAAGTCGCCGAAGGCCTTGCGTCCGCCCATGCCGTAGGAGCCGCTCTCCTGGCGGTCGCCATCGCCGACGACGACAGAAACGTGGACGCGGACCTGCGGGCGGATGTCGCGCACAACCTGGCCATCGGCGCGCACGATCTCGACATGCTGCCAGGATGAGGACAGCGAGGCAGAAACCTGGCGCACGCGAGGATCCTCGGCGCGCAGCCAGGCGTCGATTTCCTGCAGCAGCTTTGCCTTGACCTCGAAGGAGGGGGAGGGGATCGGATTCTCTTCGCCATAGAGATGGCGGTTGGTGCGGGCCGGCGCCGCGGCCAGCGTGCCGGAATAGCCGCCCTTGACGGTTGAAACAGCGTCGGCGGCGCGCAGCAGCGAGGCCTCGGAAAGGTCGCTGGAATGGGCATAGCCGCTGGCTTCGCCAGCAACGGCGCGCAGGCCAAACCCTTGGTCGGTGTTGAAGTTGGCGGTCTTCAGCCGGCCGTTGTCGAACATCAGCGCTTCGCTCTCGCTGTATTCGAGAAACAGTTCGCCGTCGTCGGCGCCATTGATGGTCTCAGTGACGATCTGCTTGATGCGATCGTCTGAAATGTCGAATTGGCCGATCAGGCTGTTCATGGCGCGTCCGTTCACAGGAGGAATGCTTCTTTGCCACGATGTAGGCGCGAAGAGGCGCCGAGACAATCGCCCGGCCGCATTGTGAAGACAAATGCGATTGTCGACAGCCCGTCAGGATGGATGTCAGCTTCTTGGCGGCATCACCACGGCCAACCTTGAGGAACAGTTCTCGAACTGGGGTTCAATGGCCAGTGACATCGACGACTTCATCAACCAAATGTGACGTCGACGTTGGATCCGTCGCAAGCGCCGAGGTCTCAGGGCAGGGCGGCGAAACCGTCGGCGAAACCCTTGAGGTCGACGGGGATGCCGATGCCTTCTTCCGGGGTCTGGAAGACGATGAAGGTGGCCGATGTGCCGGTCTTCAGCGTGTCGAGCAGCGGCTTTTCGAGAATGACTTCGGCATAGCAGCCATCCTGGAAGCAGCGCACGAAATAGGCGCGGCCGATGTCCTTGCCGTCGACGTTGAGGCCAAGACCGTTGGGCAAAAGCACGCCGAGCGGCGCCAGCACGCGCAGGATCTCCGCCTTGTTGTCGGCTGTGCGCAGCACGACCACCGACAGCCCCATCTCTGGACGGTCCTCGGCGACGACGTTCTGCATCATCACGCATTGCTCGGAGGTGGCGCCGGCCGGCGTGTCGCAGATGATCGACCACGCGCCATGCGTCGAGCGGACGGTGCCGCTCGGCTGCGCGGCATTGGCCTGGCTGGACAAGCCGACAACGGGCTGGCCGATAACGGACGGGCCGATTGCGGACAACGCGGCGAGAAAGATGACCTTTGCCAAGATTCTCGAAAGCGCCAAGATTCTCGAAAGCGCCAAGATTCCCAAAAGCGCAAGTCTCGAAAGCCAAGAGTTCATGACGGCTCCATTGCGAATCACGGCACTTTAAGCCGCGCCAAAGCCAAGTAAAGGACGAGACCGCAACCGGTCTGTCCCGAAACAGCCAATACGGCGCTTTTCCTAGCCAATTTCGCCCGAATTGCGACGGTCGGCACGCCCGGCCCGCAGGAATGTGGCCATGGTCGATCATATGCGATTCGGGACCGTTGCCGTTGCCTTGAAAGGCACATCCGGGCTTGCGCGCAAAAATGCCGCACGGTTTCGCCCGCTCCTTTCTTGCGGAGGGAAAAAGAGTATGGTTTGAACCACCTTGAGACTGTCGGGATTCCCGTCCTGGCATTGTTCGATATTCTCGTGGGCACAGCCTCGAGGAACTGGGAGACGATGAGGGCGATGAGAAAATTCCTAGCAGGCGCAAGTGCCGCTGCCACGTTTTTCGCCGGCGCATCCGCCCATGCCGATCAGCCCAGGGACTGGGAGACCGGCTTCCAGGCGCCGGCGACCGATATGATGCGGCAGATCGAGTGGTTCGGGAACTACACGATGTGGTTCATCGTCCCGATCACCATACTGGTGCTGTGCCTGCTTGCGTATTGCATCCTCAAATTCCGCGCGAGCGTGAACCCTGTTCCCTCCAAGACCAGCCACAACACGCTGATCGAGGTGATCTGGACCGTCGGCCCGGTCGTCATCCTGCTCTGCATCGCCATTCCTTCGTTCCAGCTGCTGACGGCGCAATACACGCCGCCGGAAGACGCAAAGCTGACCGTCAAGGCGACCGGCAACCAGTGGAACTGGGACTACGAATACCAAACCGAGAACACGATTTCCTTCAACTCCGCGATCCTGCAGGAAGCCGACCGGGCAGCTGCGGGCAAGGAAGATCGCAAGATCTATCCGCGCCTGCTCGCCGTCGACAACGAGATGGTTGTGCCGGTCAACACCATGACCCGCGTCCTGGTGACCGCAACAGACGTGATCCACTCCTTCGCCATGCCGTCGTTCGGCATCAAGATGGACGCGGTTCCCGGTCGCACCAACGAGACCTGGTTCAAGGCCGACAAGGAAGGCCTCTACTATGGCCAGTGCTCGCAGCTCTGCGGCAAGGATCATGCTTTCATGCCGATCGCCATCCGCGTCGTCTCCGATGCGCAATTCAAAAGCTGGCTGGCGGAAGCCAAGACCAACCTGCCCGGGGCCAACAAGGCGCTGATGGCTGAGGTCGACGGCCAGAACAAGGTAGCGGCCGCCGGCAACTGATGCCGCGGCCAATAAAAGATCAGGGAACGGAGCGGAACATGGCAGACGCTGCAGCTCACGACGACCACGACCACAAGCCGTATCACGGCTGGGTCCGGTGGGTGTATTCCACCAACCACAAGGACATCGGCACGCTCTATCTGATCTTCGCGATCTTCGCCGGCATCGTCGGCGGTGCCTTGTCGGTCGCCATCCGCATGGAGCTGCAGGAGCCGGGGATCCAGATTTTCAGCGGCCTCGCGCAAATGGTCTACGGCATGAACGGTGACGCCGCGATCGACGGCGGCAAGAGCATGTACAACGCCTTCGCCACCGCGCACGCGCTGATCATGATCTTCTTCATGGTCATGCCGGCCCTGATCGGCGGTTTTGCCAACTGGATGGTGCCGATCATGATCGGTGCGCCTGACATGGCCTTCCCGCGCATGAACAACATCTCGTTCTGGCTGCTGCCGCCGGCCTTCCTGCTTCTGATCGCCTCGGCCTTCATGCCGAGCGCGCCTGGCGCCTTTGGCGTCGGTGGCGGCTGGACGCTTTATCCGCCGCTGTCGACTTCGGGCCAGCCCGGGCCGGCGATGGATCTGGCGATCCTGTCGATCCACATTGCCGGTGCCTCGTCGATCCTTGGCGCCATCAACTTCATCACCACCATCTTCAACATGCGTGCGCCCGGCATGACGATGCACAAGATGCCGCTGTTCGCCTGGTCGGTGCTGGTCACCGCTTTCCTGCTGCTGTTGTCACTCCCGGTGCTTGCCGGCGGCATCACCATGCTCCTGACCGACCGCAACTTCGGCACGACCTTCTTCGCGCCCGACGGCGGCGGCGATCCGATCCTGTTCCAGCACCTGTTCTGGTTCTTCGGTCACCCTGAGGTCTACATCCTGATCCTGCCGGGCTTCGGTATCATCAGCCACATCGTGTCGACCTTCTCGAAGAAGCCGGTGTTCGGTTACCTCGGCATGGCTTACGCGATGGTCGCCATCGGCGCGGTCGGCTTCATCGTCTGGGCCCACCACATGTACACGACCGGCCTGTCGCTCGACACGCAGCGCTATTTCGTCTTCGCCACGATGGTCATCGCGGTGCCGACCGGCGTGAAGATCTTTTCCTGGATCGCCACGATGTGGGGCGGATCGATTTCGCTGAAGCCGCCGATGCTGTGGGCCCTGGGCTTCATCTTCCTGTTCACTATCGGCGGCGTCACCGGCGTCCAGCTGGCCAATGCGGGTCTCGACCGCTCGCTGCACGACACCTATTTCGTGATCGCGCACTTCCACTACGTGCTGTCGCTGGGCGCGGTCTTCGCCATCTTCGCCGGCTGGTACTACTGGTTCCCGAAGATGACCGGCTACATGTATTCCTTCGCCATCGCCAACACCCATTTCTGGGTCACCTTCGTCGGCGTCAACCTGATCTTCTTCCCGCAGCATTTCCTCGGTCTTGCCGGCATGCCGCGCCGCACCATCGACTATCCCGACGCGTTTGCCGGCTGGAACATGGTGTCGTCCTACGGTTCGTATATCTCGGCCGTCGGCGTGGCGATCTTCCTCTACGGCGTGTTCGAGGCATTCCAGAAGAAGCGGGTCGCCGGTGCCAATCCGTGGGGCGAAGGCGCCACGACACTGGAATGGCAGCTGCCTTCGCCGCCGCCCTTCCACCAGTGGGAGCAGCTGCCGAAGATCAAGTAAGGCGGCAGGCTCCATGGAATCGAAACCGCCGGCCTGCCGGCGGTTTTGGCCAAACGGAACGATGGACTTGAGTACGCATGGCCCTAGTCGACGAAACCAGCATTGACGAAGCGGGCTTCCGCATGTCGGAAGCGACGGCGGGCGATTTCTTCGCCCTGCTGAAGCCGCGCGTCATGTCGCTGGTGGTGTTCACCGCCTTCGTCGGATTGGTCGCGGCTCCGGTGACCATCAATCCGTTGCTGGCGGTGATCGCCATCCTGTCGATCGCCATTGGCGCCGGGGCCTCCGGCGCGCTCAACATGTGGTACGATGCCGACATCGACGCGGTGATGACGCGCACCGCCTCTCGTCCGGTGCCGGCCGGCCGTATCCGGCCGGGCGAAGCGCTTAGTTTCGGGCTGGTGCTGTCGGTGCTGTCGGTGATGACGCTGGGCGTGCTGGTCAACTGGCTGTCGGCGACGCTTTTGGCCTTCACCATCTTCTTCTATGCGGTCGTCTATACGATGTGGCTCAAGCGCTGGACGCCGCAGAACATCGTCATCGGCGGCGCCGCCGGTGCCATTCCGCCTGTTATCGGCTGGGCCGCGGTAACCGGGAGCGTCAGCCTGGAAAGCTTTGTCCTGTTCCTGATCATCTTCCTGTGGACGCCGCCGCATTTCTGGGCGCTGGCGCTGTTCAAGTCCGAAGATTATGCCCGCGCCGGCATTCCGATGATGCCGAACGTCGCCGGCCAGGCTTCGACCCGCCGCCAGATCTTCGCCTATGCGCTGCTTCTGGCGCCGGTCGGCGTGCTGCCATGGATCCTGGGCTACACCACGCCGGTCTATGGCGTGGCCGCCGTGCTGCTTGGGTTGGGTTTTGTCTGGTACGCGTGGAAAGTGCTTGGCATGACCGACGATGACCGCGTGATGAAGCCGGCCAAGGCCTTGTTTGCCTATTCGTTGCTCTATCTCTTCGCCATCTTCGCTGCCTATCTCGCCGACAGCGTCGTCGAGCGCGCGCTTGCCATGGGTGGAGCATGACCATGATCGAAGAAAAGCTCGAGCTGGTCACGCTGACCGAGCGGCAGAGGAAAGCCAGACGCAATCGTTCTGTCGCCATAGGCCTGGCGCTAGCGGTGCTGGTGATCATTTTCTACATCGCGACGATCGTGAAATTCGGTCATCACCCCGGCTCGATGTGAGAACACGATGAGCCAGGTGACCGCCAGCTGGAAGAACACCAACCGCGTCGTCGCGTTTGTCTGCCTTGCCTTCTTCGGCGGCATGATCGGCATGGCCTATGCCGCAGTGCCGCTCTACAAGATGTTCTGCCAGGCGACGGGCTATGGCGGCACCACGCGACGCGCCACGCAGCAATACGCGAACCGGGTGCTCGACCGCGACATCGTTGTCCGTTTCGACGCCAACATCGCCGGCGTGCCCTGGGATTTCCAGCCGGTCGATCGTTCGATGACGATGAAGATCGGCGAGACCGTGCAGGCGCACTATCAGGCCACCAACAAGTTCGATCGCCCCGTTACCGGCCGCGCCACCTTCAATGTGCAGCCGGAACTGGCGGGCCCCTACTTCAACAAGGTCGAGTGTTTCTGCTTCACCGATACGACTTTGAAGCCCGGCGAGACGCTGGACATGCCGGTCGTGTTCTATGTGGATCCCGATATCGTGAATATACCGGAACTGAAGGACGTGAAGACAATCACCCTGTCCTATACGATGTTCCCGGTCGAGAAGAGCAAGCCGGTCGCGTCATCAGTGCCGGTCCAAGGCAGCAGCAAGACAATTTCGAATACCGAAGCAAATCTCGGGGGTTGATATGGCAGACGCGCACGCAAAACCACACCATGACTACCATCTCGTCGACCCGAGCCCATGGCCGTTCCTGGGGTCCATCGGTGCGCTGGTGACCGCAATCGGCGGTGTCGCCCTGATGCAGTATCTCAAGGCCGGCGACTTCCCGATCTTCGGCTTCAACATCGCCAATCCGTGGCTGTTCTTCATCGGCCTGGCGATCGTTCTCTACACCATGTTCGCCTGGTGGTCGGACACGATCAAGGAAGCGC
Organism: Mesorhizobium sp. P2_C7; assembly: GCF_056404515.1. NCBI lineage: Bacteria > Pseudomonadati > Pseudomonadota > Alphaproteobacteria > Hyphomicrobiales > Phyllobacteriaceae > Mesorhizobium > Mesorhizobium sp. P2_C7. Next base: position 331,707 of record NZ_JBFUDW010000007.1, read on the forward strand.
ATGAGGGCCATCACACGCGTGTCGTGTCGCTGCACCTGCGCTACGGCATGATCATGTTCATCGCCTCCGAGGTGATGTTCTTCGTCGCCTGGTTCTGGGCCTACTTCGACGCCAGCCTGTTTCCGGGCGAGGTGCAGCAATACGCGCGCACCGCGTTTACCGGCGGTGTCTGGCCGCCGAAGGGCATGGAGGTTCTCGATCCCTTCCACCTGCCGCTCTACAACACCATCATCCTGCTGCTGTCGGGCACCACGGTCACCTGGGCGCACCATTCGCTCATCCATGGCGATCGCAAGGGGCTGATCAACGGCCTGGTGCTGACCGTCGGCCTCGGCATGCTGTTCACCATGGTGCAGGCCTACGAGTACATTCATGCTCCGTTCGCTTTCAAGGATTCCATCTACGGCGCCACCTTCTTCATGGCGACCGGCTTCCATGGCTTCCACGTCATCATCGGCACCATCTTCCTCTTGGTCTGCCTGATCAGGGCGATGAAGGGTGATTTCACCCCCAAGCAGCATTTCGGTTTCGAGGCGGCCGCCTGGTATTGGCACTTCGTCGACGTTGTCTGGCTGTTCCTGTTCTCAGCGATCTATGTCTGGGGATCGGCCGGCGCGGTGATCGAAGCCCACTGATTTCGACCCGCAGGGATGGAGCCCCATCCCAATTCATCGGGATGGGACAGGCTCCAGGGATTTCGAGAAGGCGGCCGCGGCGACGTGGCCGCCTTCTTCATTTCGGCGCAATGATCGCCGATCGATGGCCGATGCGGCTAACTCTTCTCTGTGCCATTTACGCGTGCATGATTGCCACAGCGCCGGCCCTTGCTGGCGAGAAAGTCGATCTGGTGCGTGTCGACAAGTCGGACCGGCGGCTGGAGTTGATTGGCGGAGGCAAGGTCCTGCGAAGCTACAGCATCGCGCTCGGCGGCGATCCGCTTGGGCACAAGCACCAGGAGGGCGATCAACGCACACCGCAGGGGCGCTATGTCCTCGACTGGCGCAACCCGAACAGCATCGCCCACAAGTCGATCCATATCTCCTATCCCAATGCCGACGATCTGGCCGCCGCGACGACACGCCATGTCGATGCGGGAGGCATGATCATGATCCACGGCCAGCCAAACGGTTTCGGCTGGTGGGGCTGGCTGCTTCAATTGGTCGACTGGACCGACGGCTGCATTGCGGTTACGGACTCCGACATGGACGAAATCTGGGCAATGGTGGCCGATGGGACGCCGATCGAGATCGAGCGGTAAGCAATGAGCGACGACAAGGCGATCTGGCCGCCGATCGATCCAATCTCGGCCGGCTTGCACGGCCGCTGCCCTCGCTGCGGCGAGGGGCAGCTGTTTTCCGGCTTCCTCACCGTTGGCAAGCGCTGCACCAATTGCGGGCTCGACTATTCCTACGCCGATGCCGGCGACGGACCGGCGGTCTTTGTCATCCTGATCATCGGTTTCATCATCGTCGGCCTGGCGCTCTGGGTCGAAGTGACGCTCAGCCCGCCGCTCTGGCTGCATCTGCTGCTCTGGATTCCTCTGGCTGTTGCGCTGTGCCTGACGGCGCTTCGGCTGATCAAGGGCGTGCTGCTCACACTGCAATACCGCAACAAGGCGGCCGAAGGCCGGCTGGATCGCGGCGAATGAGCGAGGCATCCGTTGGAGCTGGCGGCCGCTCGCGGCCAAGGACGGCATTGCTGCTTGGCCTTGGCTTGGTGCTGTTTTTGATCCTGCTGGCGCTCGGCACCTGGCAGGTCCAGCGTCTGCACTGGAAGGAAGGTCTGCTGCAGACCATCGATCAGCGTACGCACTCGGCGCCGCAGCCGCTCGCCGAGGTCGAAAGGGAATTCGCCTCGACCGGGGACGTCGACTATACGCCGGTGACCGTCAGCGGCACCTTCCTGCATTCCGGCGAACGGCATTTCTACGCCACCTGGGAAGGCGAAGCCGGCTTCAACGTCTACACGCCGCTGGCCCTCGACGATGGCCGCTTCGTGCTGATCAATCGCGGCTTCGTGCCCTACGATCTCAAGGATGCCACCAAGCGCGCCAACGGGCAGGTGACGGGCAAGGTGACGGTCACCGGCCTCGCCCGCAATCCGCTGCCGGCAAAGCCGTCGATGATGCTTCCCGACAACGACGTGGCGAAGAACATCTTCTACTGGAAGGACCGCGACGCGATGGCGGCGAGCGCCGGGCTGCCGGCGGGCGCCACGCTGGTGCCGATCTTCATCGACGCCGACAAGACGCCGAATCCGGGCGGCTTGCCGGTCGGCGGCGTCACCATCATCGACCTGCCGAACAGCCATCTGCAATATGCGATGACCTGGTATGGCCTCGCCGCCGCACTCGCCGCCGTGCTCATCCTGCGGCTTCGCCGCCCCTTGAAAGAGGAATGAAGGCGACCGCCGCCCCCTTGCACTTGACAGGGCAGGGGTAGGCACCTCATTTCGGCTTTGATCAACCGGCCAGGATTTAATGCTTCAGACAACCACCAAGCCCCCCCTGACGATCCGGCTCTGCCAGCCGCGCGGCTTTTGCGCCGGCGTCGACCGCGCCATCCAGATCGTCGTGCTGGCGCTGAAGAAATATGGCGCGCCGGTCTATGTTCGCCATGAGATCGTGCACAATCGCTACGTCGTCGAGGGACTGCAAAGCCTTGGCGCCGTCTTCATCGAAGAACTCTCCGAGATTCCCGCCGAACATCGGCAGTCGCCGGTCGTGTTCTCGGCCCACGGCGTGCCAAAATCGGTGCCGGCGGACGCGCAGGCCCGCAACCTCTTCTATCTCGACGCCACTTGCCCGCTGGTCTCGAAGGTCCACAAGCAGGCGATGCGCCACCAGCGGCTTGGCCGCCATGTGCTGCTGATCGGCCATGCCGGACATCCCGAGGTGATCGGCACCATGGGCCAACTGCCGGACGGCGCGGTGACGCTGATCGAGACCGAGGCTGATGCCGCGAAGCTTTCGCCTGCCGATCCGCAGGCGCTCGGCTTCGTTACCCAGACCACGCTGTCGGTCGAGGACACCGCCGGCATCATCCGCGCCTTGCAGGATCGTTTTCCGCAATTGCATGCTCCGGCGGCGGAATCGATCTGCTACGCCACCACCAACCGCCAGGAGGCGGTTAAGGAGACCGCTGCCGGCGCTGATCTCTACCTGATCGTCGGCGCACCCAATTCCTCCAATTCGCGGCGACTTGTCGAAGTGGCGGAGCGTGCCGGCGCCTCGATGTCGCTTCTCGTACAGCGCGCTGCCGAGATTCCGTGGAATGACATCGCCGGCATCTCGACGCTTGGCCTGTCGGCTGGAGCGTCGGCGCCGGAGATCATCGTCGACGAGATCATCGACGCGTTCCGCCAGCGCTTCGACGTCACCATCGACCTGGCCGTCACGGCCACGGAAACGGAGGATTTTCCGGTCATGCGGGTACTGCGCGATGTCGAACTGACGCGAGCCGACATGGCTTTCGTCAATGGAGCCGCGTAAGGCACATGGCGGTCTATACCGACGTTGCCGAAGGCGAACTCGGCGCATTCCTGAAGCAATATCCGGTCGGTAATCTCCTGTCCTACAAGGGCATCGCCGAAGGCACCGAGAACTCGAACTTCCTGCTGCACACCTCCAGCGGCTCGTACATCCTGACGCTCTATGAAAAGCGCGTCGAGAAGGCGGATCTGCCGTTTTTCCTCGGGTTGATGGGCCATCTCGCCAAAAAAGGCGTTTCCTGCCCGCTGCCGGTGACCGCGCATGACGGCAGCGTCATCGGCACGCTCGCCGGCCGGCCGGCGGTCATCATCACATTCCTCGAAGGGCTTTCACTCCGGCGGCCGACATCGACGCATTGCGGCGAGGTCGGCAAGGCCCTGGCGGCCCTGCATCTGGCCGGAGCCGATTTCTCGATGACGCGCCCGAACGCGCTCGCCATCGACGGCTGGCGCAAGCTTTGGAACGCCGCCCGCGACCGCGCCAACGAGGTTGAGCCGGGCCTTGCGGCCGAGGTCGATGCCGACTTTGGCGACTTCGAGCGGAACTGGCCGAAGGACCTTCCCCAAGGCATCATCCATGCCGATCTTTTCCCGGACAATGTCTTCTTTCTCGGCGAGAAGCTTTCCGGCCTGATCGACTTCTATTTCGCCTGCGACGACCTCTACGCCTACGATGTCGCCACCTGCCTCAACGCTTGGTGCTTCGAGAAGGATTTTTCCTTCAACCTGACCAAGGGCAAGGCATTGCTGGCCGGCTATCAGAGCGTGCGTCCCCTGAGCGACCAGGAAAAGGCGGCGCTGCCGATGTTGGCGCGCGGCTCGGCGCTGCGCTTCATGCTGACCCGGCTCTACGACTGGTTGACCGTTCCCAATGGCGGGCTGGTGATGAAACGCGATCCGACCGAATATATCCGCAGGATGCGATTCCATCGGGCGATCAGGTCTCCTTCGGAATATGGATTGGCCTGATATGGGGTATCATGAGCAAACACGTTGAGATCTTCACCGACGGCGCCTGTTCGGGCAATCCCGGCCCTGGCGGCTGGGGCGCGATCCTGCGCTTCAACGGCACCACCAGGGAGCTTTCCGGCGGCGAGGCGGAGACCACCAACAACCGCATGGAGCTTCTCGCCGCCATCTCGGCGCTGAATGCGTTGAAGGAACCCTGCACGGTCGACCTTCACACCGACAGCAAATACGTCATGGACGGCATTTCCAAGTGGATCCACGGCTGGAAGAAGAACGGCTGGAAGACGGCCGACAAGAAGCCGGTCAAGAACGGTGAGCTCTGGCAGGCGCTGGATGAGGCCAACAGGCGTCACAAGGTGACCTGGAACTGGGTCAAGGGCCACGCCGGCCATGCCGAGAACGAGCGCGCCGACGAACTCGCGCGCGAGGGCATGGCGCCGTTCAAGAAAGGCCCGGTCAAGCCCGCTGCTGCGCCGAAGCTAGTTGCGCAGGCAAAACAGCCGGTAGCAGCGAAGGCGCGGCGCTCGACCCAGAGTTATTAAACTCAGGAGCAGGTCAGCACTCTCAGGCAGGGATCTTCGATCATGCCGATCCTGTATTATGTCACCCATCCCCAGGTTCAGGTCGATGCCAACATTCCCGTGCCGGAATGGGGGTTGTCCGACATCGGACGAGCGAGAGCGGTTGCAATGCTCGACCAGCCCTGGATCGGCTCGATCCGGCGCATCGTGTCGTCGGCTGAACGCAAGGCGCTGGAAACCGCCGAAATCCTCGCAACACATCTCGGCCTTGCCATCGAGGTGAGGGAAAGGATGCATGAGAACGACCGATCGGCGACGGGGTTTTTACCGCCGCCGGAGTTCGAAGCGGTCGCGGACCAGTTCTTCGCCAACCCTCATGACAGCATTCGCGGATGGGAGCGGGCCATCGATGCCCAGCATCGCATCGTGAGCGAGGTCGACGCCGTGCTTGGCGCCGCCGACGCGGGCGACATTGCCTTCGTGGGTCATGGCGGCGTCGGAACGCTGCTTCTGCTCGCCCTTAGCGGTCGGCAAATCGGCCGCGAAGCGGATCAGCCGGCGGGCGGCGGTAATTACTTCGCGTACGACCTCGGCGCACGCCGCCTTGTCCACGGATGGCAGCCGATCGACGCACCGGCGCAGCGTCGCGACGACTAACTTCGCTTCAGCGGATCAGCAGCGCCGTGCCGTAAAGCCCGAGCGCGAACAAAGTGTGCGACACCAGGTTGAGGGCGCGGATCTGCATCGGTTTGGGCCGTTTCGAGGCGGCCCAGCCGGCACCCATGCCAGGCGCCAACAGGAACCAGCCGGCACCGACGGTGACGATGCCGAGGATGAAGGCCGGCAGGAAGGTCGGCGCCGCCAGCCATGCCGTTCCCGCCAGCGCGACCAGCATGATGCCGTAGACGATGCCGACAAGATAATGAAATGCCCAGCCCAGCGCCACTTCCTGCGCGTACGGCTTTGCATCGCCGATATCGTCGTGGAAGACCTTGCCTTCCCTGAGATGCCACACCCAGCGGCCGACCAGGCCCCAGTTCGGTCGTGGCTGGGCAAACACCGTGTTCAGGAAAATCGCCCAGATGTCCATCAGTGCCGTGGCGCCGATGCCGATCGCGATACTGCGCCAGAAGATGTCAGACATCGTCGCGGTCCCCCCAAAGCTGTCGGGCGAGGGGACTTTGCGGTCCCTGGCCTAACGCTGTCGCCAATATTGTTAGAGCTGTCCCAGAATATGAGCCGCGCCGGACTCGTCGACGCCGGGCTTGGTCTCGACATTGAGCGCCGTGACCTTGCCGTCATCGACGATCATCGAAAACCGCTTCGAGCGCAGTCCCATGCCGGCTGCGGAAAGGTCGTTGTCGAGGCCGACCGCCTTGGCGAAGTCACCGCTGCCATCGGCGATGAACAGGATCTTGCCTTCGCCGCCGGTGAAGCGCGCCCAGGCGCCCATGACGTGGACGTCGTTGACCGAAACGACGGCGATGGTATCGACGCCGCGTGCCAGGATGGCGTCATGGTTCTCGAGATAGCCGGGCAAATGGTTGTTGCTGCAGGTCGGCGTGAAAGCGCCCGGAACACCGAAAAGCACAACCTTCTTGCCTGTGAAAATCTCGGCCGACGTGATCGGCTTCGCGCCGTCGGCGGTCATCGTCTTGAAGGTCACATCAGGCAGCTTGTCGCCAACGGAAATGGTCATGAGTTCCTCGTCTGGGAAAATGGGGGAGGTCGTGTGATTGCGTAGCGAACTCGACGGCCCTCTGCAACCGTCAAGGAGCGGCCTCAGTCCATGTCGCCCAAAAAGTGAGCAGCGGTTTTGGCACTACGACATGGACAAAGAGAGGGCCAAGTGCGTCGCATGATCCGTTCAATGCGAAGCGCTTTAAGGAAACGGCAAGAGCCCTTCGACGGCGCCGGTCGAACTCGTCAGCGTATAATGAAGCCCGCCATCCGTCGGCGTTGTCGACGGGCGGTCGAGGATCGGCACGGTGAAGATAAGCTTGCCGTCCTTTTCGCTGCGGGCAGGGGTGCCGAACATATAATCCCGCTCGCCGGCGACAAAGAAATCCGCCGCCTCCGGATCGCCGGGAAAGCTCGCCTCGACAACCAGCGTCTCGTGGTCACCCGGCAGCACGTTGATGCCGAAATCGGACCTTGCGGGTGTGGGCAGCGCCGCGAAGCTCGCCTTCACCAGCGCCGTGTCTTCGGCGTTGTCCGGGTCGGAGCCGGGGTCGACCGTCAGCCGCGTCTGCACCGGAATGCAGATCGTTTCGCAAATGCCGAGAAAGATGTCGGCGTCGATGACGGCTGGATCTTTGGCCGCCGACAGGGTGAACACGACCGGCAGCGAAACCGGATAGTCGTAGCCTGCCCATTTGCCATAGCCTTCATCATGACGCTGCGGCGCCGGGAAGGAAAGCTGGGCGTCGGCGATGTTCGTGCTGGCTGAAATGTCGAGCTGCGGCGGCACGCCCGCGTCGCCCGGGTCACGCCAGTAGGTCTTCCAGCCGGGCTTGAGCGCTATGTCGAGAGCGCCCTGGATGCGGCCGGCGGCATCGGCCTTGCCGCTCGTCACCAGCCGGACCTTGCCGCCTTCGCTGTTGTACCAGGACGATGAAGAGGCGGCGGCGGGAAGAACGGTTGCCGATCCGATGGCAGCGGCGAGCAGCAGGATTTTCAAGCTTTGCATGGCGGTGATTTGATCGTCCGTTCGTGGCCGCGCAATGTCTTCATGACCTTGCCGGTATCATATTTGCGTGACCTCGAGGGAAGAATGCTCTGCCTGGTCACATAGGCTTTGGTCGAATCCCGCACGGTGCATCTTTTCGGCGCTTTGGAAACGCGTTACCTTTGCTGTCATGGACTTGTTGCGCCACAAGAAGACAGCCGCCAGCCGCGGTTTCCTCGACGATCAGTTCCTGATTGCCATGCCCGGCATGAAGGACGATCGTTTCACGCGCTCGGTCATCTACGTCTGCGCGCACAGCGATGAAGGCGCGATGGGGCTGATCATCAACCAGACACAGCAGATGCTGTTTCCGGATCTGCTCGTGCAACTGGGCATCATGAACGAACAGGAAGCGATCCGCTTGCCGGCGCAGGCTCGCGATTTCGTCGTGCGCAATGGCGGGCCCGTCGATCGCAGCCGGGGCTTTGTCCTGCATTCGGGCGACTACCGGGTGGAATCGTCGCTGACCGTTTCGGACGACATCTGCCTGACCGCGACCGTCGACATATTGCGCGCAATTTCGTCTGGCCGTGGACCCCGTCACGCGCTCATGGCGCTCGGCTATTCGGGTTGGGGCGCCGGCCAGTTGGAGACCGAGATCGCCGAGAATGGCTGGCTGACTTGCCCGGCCAACGCCGAGCTTCTGTTCGACACCGACATTGAGCGCAAGTACGACCGCATCCTCGCCTCGATCGGCATCGACCTCGCCCATCTCAGCCTCGCCGCCGGACACGCCTGAGCCTCATCACAGAGGTCTCAGGCTTGCGTCAGCGGATACTGTTCCTTCAGCGTCTTCAGCACCTGGTCGCCCGGCATCGGCGCGCCGAACATGAAGCTTTGCACATATTCGCAGCCCATCTGGCGCAGCTCCAGCGCGTCGCGTTCGTCCGAAATGCCCTCGGCGACCACGGACAGTCCGAGTTCATGCGCCATGTTGACCATGGATTTGAGCAGCACCGCGCGTTTGGGGGTGTTGTCGTCGACAAAGCTCTTGTCGATCTTGATCGTGTCGAAGGGGAAACGCGTCAGATAGGCCAGTGAGGAATAGCCGGTGCCGAAATCATCCAGCGACAGGCCGATGCCGAGCTGTTTCAGCTTGGTCAGCACATGGGCCGTCTGCTCGGGATTATCCATCACCAGCGATTCGGTGAGCTCGAGCCGGAAGCAGCGCGGCTTCAGATTGGCGCGTGCGATGACCGAGCGGACGTCGCTGACCAGGTCGCGGCGGATGAGCTGGCGGCTGGACAGGTTGACCGAGACCGACAGCGGCGCGTCGCCGATCTGCTTTTGCCATCCGGCAAGGTCCTCGGCCGCCTGCTGCATGGCGAACAGGCCGAGCTGCACGATCAGCCCGCAGCTTTCGGCGACCGGGATGAAATCTGCCGGCGGGATCATGCCGCGACGCGGATGGTCCCAGCGCAGCAAGGCCTCGAAGCCGGCGACGCTGCCATCCTCCAGCCGCACGATCGGCTGATAGGCGAGCGTGAATTCGCGCCGCTCGATGGCGCGGCGCAGGTCGGATTCGAACTGCAGCCTGTCGGTGCCGACGGTGCGGAAGGCCGGGCGGAACGGCTCGATCCTGTCGCCGCCGAAGCGCTTGGCCTGATGCATGGCAAGCTCGGCGTCCTTGACCATGTCCTCGGCCGACATCTGCGTCGAGTTCCAGGTGATCAGTCCGATCGATGCGGTCAGCACGATCTCGCGCTTGGCAAAGGTGATCGGGTTGTTGATGGCATGCTTGATGGCGTCAGCGACGGCGGCGATGCGGGACGGATCCTGCTCGGACAACAGCATTAGTGCGAACTGATCGCCGGCAAAACGCGACAGCGAATCCTTCGGCTTGAGCAGCCGGTGCAGCCGGCGCGCAATGGTCAAAAGGATGGTGTCGCCAGCCGAGATGCCGAGCCCGTCATTGACCTGCTTGAAACGGTCGATGTCGATGACGAAGACGGTCGGGCGCACTTTTTCTTCGGTGCGGGCGATCGAGATGACCGCTTCCAGCCGGTTCATCAACAGTTCGCGGTTCGGCAGCCCGGTCAAATTGTCGTGCACGGCGTCGTGCAGCAGACGCTCCTCGGATTTCTTCTGCTCGGTGACGTCGACCATGGTGCCGACGCAGCGAATTACTTCACCGTCCGACCCGATCACCGGCCGCGCGCGCAGCGAGAACCAGTGATAGTGGCCGTCGGCGCCGCGCAGGCGGAAGTTCTGCGACACCCGGCCGCGCCGGTGTTCCAGCACCACGTCGAGCGTCGTGCGGAAGGTGTCGCGGTCGTCGGCATGCAGCACCGGCAGCCAGTTGCGTGCGGCACCGCCAAGGCTGTTTGGCGCCAGGCCGAGCTGGATGCTGACATCGGGCTTGGTGACGACGCGGTCGCGCAGCACGTCCCAGTCCCACACCGTATCGCCCGATCCGGCCACTGCCAGCGCCTGCCGCTCGAGGTCGGAGAACAGGCCCTGGTGCAGCGCGCCGCCGGCAAAGGCGTGCTGCATGACGGTGAAGCCGATCAGAAGGATGATCAGGATCAGCCCGCCACCCAATGCCGGCTGGGCGATGTCGTTGTCGAGCATGCCGGTGATCGCCATCCACGACCCGCACAGCCACAACAGCACCATGACCCAACTGGGCACCAGCATGATGGCGCGGTCGTAGCCGCGTATGCCGAGGAAGATGATCAGGCCGAGCCCGGTCAGCGCGGTTGCGGCGAAGGACAGCCTTGCGATGCCGGCGGCGACCGCCGGGTCGACGATGGCGACGCCGGCGATCAGCAGCAGTCCAAGGATCCAGACCAGCGCGCCATAGCTGAAATGGCCGTGCCATCGGTTGAGGTTGAGATAGGCGAACAGGAACACCACGAAGGTTCCCGCCAGCGCCACCTCCGTTCCCGCTCGCCACATCTGCTCGTTGCCGGGCGAGATCTCGATGATCTTGTTGAGGAAGCCGAAATCGACGCAGATATAGGCCAGCACCGCCCAGGCGAGTGCCGCGGTCGCCGGGAACATCGAGGTTCCCTTGACCACGAAAAGGATGGTCAGGAACAGAGCCAGCAGGCCGGCGATGCCGATGACGATGCCGCGAAACAGCGTATAGGAATTGACCGAGTCCTTGTAGGATTCCGGGTCCCACAAATAGACCTGCGGCAGTTTCGGCGAAGCCAGTTCGGCGATGAAGGTGATCACCGTGCCCGGATTCAGCGTCACCCGGAACACGTCGGCGTCGGGGCTGGTCTGGCGGTCGAGAGCGAAGCCCTCGCTGGGGGTGATCGCGGCGATGCGCGTCGAGCCGAGATCGGGCCAGAAGATGCCGGAATTCACCAGCCGGAAATGCGGCGCAACGATCAGCCGGTCGAGCTGCTGGTCGGTGGTGTTGGCCAGCGCGAAGACGGCCCAGTCGCCGGTCGAGCGCGCATCATTGGCCTCGACCTCGATGCGCCGCACGATGCCGTCCGGTCCGGGAGCGGTCGACACCTGGAAATTCTCACCCTGGTTCCGGTAGATCTCGACGGCGCCCGAAAGGTCGAGCGCGACGTCGTCGCGGGCAATCTTGATCGGTTCGACGGCGAAGGCCGACGATGCCGCGCACAGCGTCAGGATTGTCGCGAGGACAAAGGCGAACAGCGGCCCGTTTCGCAGGAAATTCGTCAAAATCAGTCCTTCGTTCCAGCGCCCGGCGGATCGTCCGAGATCCGGGCGTAGAGGTAGTGGTCCTGCCAGATGCCGTTGATCCTGAGATAGGATCGCAGAAGTCCTTCGCGCCGGAATCCGGCTTTTTCAAGCACGCGGATCGACCGGGCGTTGTCGGGAATACAGGCCGCTTCGATCCGGTGCAACCTCAGCGTATCGAAGGCGAAGCGCGTCACCACCTTGACCGCGTCGGTCATCAGGCCACGACCGCCAAAGCGTTCGCCGATCCAATAGCCGACATGGCCGCTTTGCGAGACGCCATGGCGTATGTTGCCGAGCGTGATGCCGCCCGCCAGCTTGCCGCTGCTCTTTTCGAAGATGAAGAAGGCGATCGCTGTTCCCTGCGCATAGTCTTCGCGGTAGCGGCTGATGCGCAGCCGCCAGGCGGTGCGGTCGAGTTCGTCGGGAGTCCAGCGTGGCTCCCATGGCTCGAGAAAGGCACGGCTTTCGCCACGCACCGCCGCCCATTCGCGATAGTCATTCGTGAAGGGCACGCGCAGCATGACGTGGTCACCCTTCAGCGCCGGCAGGTCACGGCGAAAGAAAGGGAGCGCGAACACGACGCTTTGAGGGGCTTAGACGGCGAGCTTGCGGGTCGCGGTCTGCGTGCCTGCAAGCGAATCGAGGATCGCCTCGTATGGCGCCAGCGTACCCACAGGCCCGACAGCTGTAAGCGTCGGCTTGGTCGAGAACAGCCGCGACGACAGGTCGGTCAGCCGCTCGATCGTGAGCGCCGACAGCCGTTCCATCAGTTCCTCCTTCGCGATCGGCCGGCCGAACAGAAGCAGCTGCCGCGCGATCTGCGAGGCGCGGCTGGCCGGGCTTTCGGCGGACATGATCAGCCCGGCGCGATATTGGGCGCGCGCCCGGTCGAGTTCTTCCTGCAGGATCTTCTCGCCGGCCTTCTGCAGTTCGTCGATGATGACCGGCACCAGTTCGGCGATGTCGCTCTGGCCGGTCGCGGCATGGACGCCGAAAACGCCGGTGTCGGAAAAGCCCCAGTGGAAGGCATAGACCGAATAGCACAGGCCACGCTTTTCGCGGACTTCCTGGAAAAGACGCGACGACATGCCGCCGCCGAGGATCATCGACAGCACCTGCGAGGCATAGAAGTCGCGCACATGATAGGCGCGGCCCTCGAAGCCCAGCACGATCTGCGCGTCCATCAGGTCGCGGTCCTCACGGAAGTCGCCGCCAACATATTGCGCATATTGCGGGATGGTGCTGTCGGCCTTGCTGCGGAAGCCGCCGAGTTGCTTTTCGACCTCGCGCACGAAATTGTCGTGCTTGATGTCGCCGGCAGCGACGATCACCATGCGCTCGGCGCCGTATTGCCGCTCGATGAAATCGTGCAACTGCTTCGAGGTGAAGGATTTGACGGTTTCCGGCGTGCCCAGGATCGAGCGGCCGATCGTCTGGTGGCGGAAGGCTGTCTCGGTGAAACGGTCGAAGACGATGTCGTCGGGCGTGTCGTGTGCGGCGCCGATCTCCTGCAGGATCACATGCTGCTCGCGTTCGAGCTCCTGCGGGTCGAACTCGGACTCCTGCAGGATGTCGGCAAGAATGTCGACGGCCAGCGGCACGTCGTCGGAGAGCACCCTGGCATAGTAGGAGGTGGTCTCGACGCTGGTGGCAGCGTTGATCTCGCCGCCGACGTCCTCGATCTCCGAGGCGATTTCGAAAGCGCTTCGCCTTTTCGTGCCCTTGAACGCCATGTGCTCGAGCAGATGGGCCATGCCATGCTCTTCGTCACGTTCATTGCGGGCACCTGACTTGACCCAGGCACCAAGGGCAACCGATTCGATGCTTTGAAGGGTTTCGGTGGCGACTGTCAGGCCGTTCGACAGACGGCTTACCTCAACACCCATATGGCTACTACTCCCTAACGCGCCGCCCGCGCGCGGCGGCCGACGTAATCTTCCACCATTTTCAGGTCGGATGGAAGTACCGTGTATTTTTCCTCCGATGTCATCAACCCACCTAGCCATGCGGGCAGTGCGGGCGAGACGCCGCTGGCGGCTTCGACGGCGGCCGGGAACTTTGCCGGATGGGCGGTACCCAGCACCACCATCGGCACCGCGCCTGAAGCCTTGCCCGCCGCCACATGCACGGCTGCCGCGGTGTGCGGATCGAGCAGGTAGTTGCTGCCGGCGAGCGTCGAACGGATGGTGGCGGCGACTTCGTCCATGGTTGCGCGGCCGGCGTCGAATTCCGACCGCATCCCAGCGATTTGCTGGGTTTCGATGGTGAAAGCGCCCGACTGCTTGAGACTGTCCATGTAGCGCCGCACTGTCGCGGCGTCACGGTTGGAAGCCTCGAACAGCAGGCGTTCGAAATTCGACGACACCTGGATGTCCATCGACGGCGAAGTGGTCGCAAAGACGCCTTTGGTGCGGTATTCGCCGGTTGCGAAAGTGCGCGCCAGGATGTCGTTGTCGTTGGTGGCGATGACCAGCCGCTCGATCGGCAGGCCCATCTTCTTGGCGGCGTAGCCGGCGAAGATATCGCCGAAATTACCTGTCGGCACCGTGAAGGAGACCGGCCTGTCCGGCGCGCCCAGCGACAGCGCCGAGGAGAAATAATAGACGATCTGGGCCATGATGCGGGCCCAGTTGATCGAATTGACGCCCGACAGCGCAACCCGGTCGCGAAAGCCGTGATCGTTGAACATGTCCTTGAGCAGGCCCTGGCAATCGTCGAAATTGCCTTCGATGGCCAGCGCATGAACATTTTGCGCGGTCGACGTCGTCATCTGCCGCTGCTGCACCGGCGAGACGCGGCCATGCGGGAAGAGGATGAAGATGTCGGTGCGGCTGCGCCCGGCAAAGGCATCGATGGCGGCCCCGCCGGTATCGCCCGAGGTGGCGCCGACAATGGTGGCGTGCTGGTCGCGTTCGGCGAGCACATGGTCCATCAGCCGGGCCAGAAGCTGCATCGCCACGTCCTTGAAGGCGAGCGTCGGCCCGTGGAAGAGTTCCAGTATGAAGGTGTTGGGGCCGATCTGCACCAGCGGGCAAACGGCCTCGTGGCGGAAGGTGGCATAGGCTTCGCGGACCAGGCGCTCGAAGACGGGCGCCGGGATTTCGTCGCCAAGGAAGGGCGACAGCACGCGGATCGCAAGATCAGGATAGGCAAGGCCGCGCATGGCGCGGATCTCGGCAGCGGAAAACTGCGGCCACTCGCGCGGCACGTAAAGCCCGCCGTCGCGCGCCAGTCCGGCCAGCACGGCGTCGGAAAATCCAAGCACGGGCGCTTCGCCGCGGGTACTCACATAGTGCATGTCACAAATCCGTTACCGCTGGGTTTTCCGTTCACCACAAGGTGGTTAATTTCTGCGCTGGCTCAGTCGCATTTTTGCCGCGCGGTTGATATACGTCACCAGCTTTGCGAGAGGGAAGTGCAGTTTCATGGCGTTTCGTACATTCAGTGGCCGCTTTCTGGCGGGTCTTGCGCTTACCGGCTTTATGCTCGCCGCCGCCGGCTGCCAATCGAGCGACAATGGCATCCTGGACCTCGGCTTCGGCAAGAAGGATCCGACAGCGCCGCCGCCGCCACAGGATCCCAAGGTCCTGTCCAGCCAGTTGCAGGCCTATTGCCCCAGAGTGACGGTGCGCGACGGCACGGCCTTCTTCAACACCTATGCCAAGGGCGTGCAGAAGCCCAAGTCGAAGCCCATGCGCAAGCCGAGGAACCAGGCCGAGGCCGAGCAGCAGGCGCAGGAGGCGCAGGCCGCGGCCGACGCGGCCGCGACCGCGCCCGATGAGTCTGCGAACATCATCTACCAGGCGTCGATCAGCGACGTGACCCGCGATTGTCTGCGCGCCAACGGGCAGTTGACGATGAAGATCGCGGTCGCCGGCAAGGTTGTGCCCGGACCGAAATTTTCCCCCGGCACCATCACCATGCCGATCCGTATCGCGGTGATGCATGGCACGGATGTTCTCTACTCGCAGATCCATCCGTATCAGATCCAGGTCACCGACCCGTCGGTCGCGACGCAGTTTGTCTTCACAGATTCCAATGTCGTCGTACCCGAACCGTCGGCGCAGGACTATCAGGCCTTTGCCGGATATGATGAAAACGCGCCGAAGGGGACGACGGACAAGCCGAAGAAGAATCGCAAGAAGAAGGCTGTCGAGACGAACTAGTCTCGCGTTGCCACGCACGTCTCTCAGGCGTCAGCCGACCACTCCGACAGCGCGGCGATCACGCTTTTCAGCTCTGCCCAGCGGCGAATGACCGTCTCGGCGCCGGCTTCCGTCAAGGCGTCGGCATGGCCGGGGTAGCTGTGGCCGGCGCCGGTGAAGCCGATCACGCGCATGCCGGCCGTCCTGGCGCCGTGGACGCCGTGCACAGAATCCTCGATGACGAATGTGTTCGCCGGGTTGGCGTTGAGTTTCTCCGCAGCGAACAGGAACACGTCGGGCGCCGGTTTGGTCTTCTTGCTTGGTATCTCCAGGGCCGAAAAGATCCGGCCGGCGAAATACGGCAGCAGCTGCACTTTCTCCAGCATGAATTCGATCCGCTCGGAACGCGAATTCGAACAGACGCAGTGCGGCACGGTGACCGCGGCGACCGCCTCGCGCGCGCCGTCGATGGCGCGGACGTCGCTGCGCAACTTGCGATCAACGAGGTCTTCGGCGCGGTCGATCAGCGAGGCCTGGAACGGGATGCTGGATTTCTCCTCGACCCGCATCATGATGTCCTTGAAGGTCAGTCCGGCGTAGGTCTCGGCGAGTTCCTCAGGCGATATTTCGTAGCCGGCCAAGGTCAGCAGTTCCGCCTCGACCCGCGCGGCGACGATTTCGGAATCGACGAGGACGCCGTCGCAATCGAAGATGACAAGGTCTGGCTGGGGCATGGTGATCCGGACGGTTGGGAGAAGGAAGGGCCAGGGAAGGCTCAGGCGGCGCGGCATACACCAACAGGGCCGCCTTCGCAAATTTGGAGATCCGCGGTGGCCTTCACCGAATATTTACGCTGATCGGTAACCATAACAGAGAGTAAAACTGTAACGCGTGCCTTGGGTGTCAGAATGTCTGCCGTGCGTCTTCTCGACGAGCTATCCCACGCCCCCCAGCAATCCGAATGGCTGGACACGATCCTCAAGGGTGACTGCGTTGCCGCGCTCGATCGGCTGCCGGAAAAGTCGATCGACGTCATTTTCGCCGATCCGCCCTACAATCTTCAGCTCGATGGTGACCTGCACCGGCCCGACCAGTCGAAGGTCGATGCCGTCGACGACGATTGGGACCAGTTCGAGAGCTTCGAGGCCTACGACGCCTTCACCCGCGCCTGGCTGCTGGCGGCGCGGCGGGTGCTGAAGCCCAATGGTACCATCTGGGTCATCGGCTCCTATCACAACATCTTCCGGGTCGGCGCCAAGATGCAGGACCTGGGCTTCTGGATCCTCAACGACGTCGTCTGGCGCAAGACCAATCCGATGCCGAATTTCCGTGGCCGCCGTTTCCAGAATGCGCATGAGACGATGATCTGGGCGTCGCGTGACCAGAAGGGCAAGGGCTACACCTTCAACTACGAAGCCATGAAGGCCTCGAACGACGACATCCAGATGCGCTCCGACTGGCTGTTTCCGATCTGCACCGGCGGCGAGCGGCTGAAGAACGACAATGGCGACAAGCTGCATCCGACGCAGAAGCCGGAAGCGCTGCTCGCGCGCATCATGATGGCCTCGACCAAACCCGGCGACATCGTGCTCGACCCCTTCTTCGGCTCAGGCACCACCGGCGCAGTGGCCAAAAGGCTTGGCCGCCATTTCGTCGGCATCGAGCGCGAGCAGGCCTATATCGATGCCGCCAACGAGCGCATCGACGCGGTGCGGCCGCTGGACGGCGCCGACCTGACCGTACTCACCGGCAAGCGCGCCGAGCCGCGCGTCGCCTTCGTCAGCCTCATCGATACCGGGCTGGTGGCGCCAGGTGCCACGCTCTACGACGCCAAGAAGCGCTGGGCGGCCAAGGTGCGCGCCGACGGCACCGTGGCGATCGGCGACAGCGCCGGCTCGATCCACAAGATCGGCGCCGAAGTGCAGGGCCTGGATGCCTGCAACGGCTGGACCTTCTGGCACTATGAGCGCAGCGGCGGCCTGACCCCGATCGACGAGCTTCGCCGCATTGCCCGGCTCGGCATGGAGCGGGCAGGGGCCTGAACCCCTGCCAATTGCCACCATTGTCGCTGACTCAAGGTATCAACGGATCGCCGGAAGCGATTCAAATCACGCCATGATTCCGAGGCGTTCAAGGTCTGCCTGAAGCGTCTTGGCATCGGTGAACAGCACCGCTTGCCAGCCGGCCGCCTTGGCGCCGTCGACGTTCTTCTGGCTGTCGTCGATGAACAGCGTGGCCGACGGCTCGAGCCCGAACGCGGCGACGTGATGATCGTAGATGCCGCGATCCGGCTTGATCATCCTGACTTCGCCGGAGATGGTGACGCCGCGTGGCCGTTCGAGAAAATCGAAGCGTTTGCGCGCCTCGGCCAGCGTGTCGGTGGCGAAATTGGTCAGCATGGTCACGTCGTGGCCGCTCTCGATAAGGCCGACCATGATGGCGACACTGTCGTCATAGGCGTGCGGCACCATGTCGTGCCAGTAGCGACGAAAATTGCGGATGTTTTCCGCGTGATCGGGATGCTCCGCAATCAGCAGCGCCTCGGCCTCTTGCCATGTCCGGCCGCGATCCTGCTCGATGTTCCAGTCATGCGTGCAGACATTGTCGAAGAACCACTTTCTCTCTTCGGCATCCGGAATGAGGCGGCTGAACGGAATATTCGGATCGTAGTGGATCAGCACTCTGCCGATGTCGAAAACGATGTGGCGGATTTCAGTCATGGGGCCTCTTTGCACTGTGTGGCGACGGTTTTTTCGTCGCGCCGGGTATCGCAGCCTCGATTGCCTTTTTCATGACAGTGGGCAGTGCTTCGCCTGAAATGTCCGAAGGCAGCGACCAGAAATGGCCGGCCGGCGTCTCGCCGTTCGTATGGGCAAGGAACACGTCGAGCTCGAGCGAGAAATGGGTGAAGACATGGGCGATCCGCCCCGTGGGCTTCCAGTTGCCGGGAAAGGGTGCCGCCGCTTGCGTGGTGGCGCCGTCGATCCGCGCTGTCCAGGCGGTCGTCGGCACTTCGGTCATGCCGCCAAGCAGGCCTTTCTCCGCCCGTTTGCGCAGCAGAATGGCACCGTCGCCCCGCACGGCGACGAAGGCCGCACCGCGCCGCAGCGGCTTGTCGGCCTTGGGCAGCCGCACCGGGAAATGTTCGGGGTCACCTGAAACGACCGCGCTGCAATCCTCGCGCAGCGGGCACAGCATGCAGCGCGGCCGGCGTGGCGTGCAGATCGTGGCGCCGAGATCCATCATCGCTTGGGCGAAATCGCCCGGTCTTGTCCCTGGCACCATGCACTCGACATGGGCGCGTATCTCGGCCTTGGCTTCGCTCAGCGGCGTTGTGATCGAAAACAGCCGGGAGATGACGCGTTCGACATTGCCGTCGACGACGGCGGCGGGGCGGTCGAAGGCGATCGCCGTGATCGCCGCCGATGTATAGGCGCCGATGCCGGGCAGTTCCCTGAGGCCGGCCTCCGTGTCGGGAAACCGGCCGCCGCGCTGGGCCACAAGATCGGCGCAGGCCTTGAGATTGCGCGCGCGGGAATAGTAGCCGAGCCCGGCCCAAGCCTTCATCACGTCCTCGGTCGGCGCCGCGGCAAGCGCCCCGACATCAGGCCATTTCTCGACGAAGACGCGAAAATAGGCCTTCACCGCTTCGACAGTCGTTTGCTGCAGCATGACTTCGGACAGCCAGATGCGGTAGGGATCGGGCATCACGCCGCGCGCGTGCTCGCGCGGCGTGATGCGCCACGGCAACTCGCGATGATGCACATCGTACCAGCCGAGCAGGCGCGTCGCGATGTCGGCACCGAATGGGGGTGTGGTCTTGCGGGTCTGGTCTGCTGGTGCCATTGATCGGGAATTGGCCTTGGCCGATGCTGGTGAGGCTGGAGAACGTACATGGCAGGGAGAACGCCCTACGGCAATCCCGTCCCGGTCAGCGATCTTGCGACCAAAATCCTCGACCCGGTGCTGCGCAAGCGGGCCGGCATTTCGATCGGCCTCGTCCAGTCGTGGGAAGAGATCGCCGGACCACGCCTTGCCAGCCGCTCGCGTCCCGAAAAGATCCAGTGGCCGCGCCGCATGCATGAAGACGATCCGTTCGAGCCGGCGGTGCTGGTCATCGCCTGCGAAGGCATGGCGGCGCTGCATCTGCAGCACGAAACCGGCGAGATCATCAACCGGGTCAACGCCTTCCTCGGTTTCACCGCCATCAGCCGGATCAGGATCCTGCAGAAGCCGGTGACAGCGGACCAAGGAAAGCGCAAACCGACCTTCAGGCCGCTGACCGCGGCCGAGAAGTCGAAATTGTCCTCGACCGTCGGCCTGGTCGACGATGATGGGCTGCGCGCCTCGCTGGAAAGGCTCGGCGCCACCATTCTGGGCGAAAGGAAGTCATAGATTTGTCGTCAATATCTCGCATTCGTGATCGCCCCTGTCAGGTTTGGCGATTGGATTGGGGATGGAGATGCCTTAATTCGCGCCAACTCTCGCCTTTTCGTGCCTTTGCATTGCAAAATTCAACTCTTGTCAGGTGATTCGTATGAACCGTCCCCCGTTTGGCCAAAGCTTGTCTCGCAGAAACGTCCTGACTTCGCTGGCCGCCATTCCGGCGGTCGCCCTGCTCGCCGCCTGCAGCGACTCTGACGAGCAAGCCAAGGCGGCGGATGTAAAGCCCGCGGACCCGGCCGCGCCTGCGAAGCCGGCCACGCCGGCCGCCGCGACTGCACCGGAAGCCCAGGGCACCGTGGATATGGCGGAACTGCTGAAGCCGGGTGCGCTGCCCGACAAGCAGCTTGGCAAGGACGACGCCAAGGTGACCATCGTCGAATACGCCTCGATGACCTGCCCGCATTGCGCGCATTTCGCCGAGACCACTTTTCCGGACCTGAAGACCAAGTACATCGACACCGGCAAGGCCCGCTACATCCTGCGCGAATTCCCGTTCGATCCGAGCGCCGAAGCCGGATTCATGCTGGCGCGCTGCGCCAAGGATAACTATTTCCCGATGGTGGACGTGCTGTTCAGGCAGCAGGCGAACTGGGTTGGAGTGCCCAATACCAAGGATGCGCTGCTGCAAATCTCCAAGCTCGCCGGTTTTACACAGGAGTCCTTCGAGGCCTGCTTGACGGACCAGAAACTTCTGGACGATGTGAGATCGGTCCAGAAGCGCGGCGCCAATGAATTCAAGGTCGACTCGACACCGACCTTCTTCATCAACGGTAAGACCTACAAGGGGGCGATGTCGATTGCGGAAATGTCGGCCATCATCGACCCTCTGCTCTGACGCTCAGGCAGCATCGAAGCGGCCGCGCCCGGCGCCGGTCGCCCATTTGCCTTGCCGTGGAAACCGCGGCACATCTTTGCTGAATCCGCTTAGCGGGCGGCGCGAATGAAGTTTTCGCGCCTTCGCCTCCTTGGTTTCAAGTCCTTCGTCGAGCCCGGCGAGTTCGTCATCGAACGCGGCCTGACGGGCATTGTCGGGCCGAATGGCTGCGGCAAGTCGAACCTGGTCGAGGCGCTGCGCTGGGTAATGGGCGAAAGCTCCTACAAGAACATGCGCGCGTCCGGCATGGACGACGTCATCTTTTCCGGTTCGGGCACACGCCCGGCACGTAACACCGCCGAAGTCACGCTTTTCCTCGACAACAGCGACCGCTCGGCGCCCGCTGCCTTCAACGATGCCGACGAGTTGCAGGTGTCGCGCCGGATCGAACGTGAGGCGGGCTCGCTCTACCGCATCAACGGCAAGGAGGCGCGCGCCAAGGATGTGCAGCTCCTGTTCGCCGACCAGTCGACCGGCGCGCGCTCGCCATCGATGGTCGGGCAGGGCCGCATCGGCGAGCTGATCCAGGCCAAGCCGCAGGCGCGCCGCGCCTTGCTCGAAGAGGCCGCCGGCATTTCCGGCCTGCACACCCGTCGCCACGAGGCCGAGTTGCGGCTGAAGGCGGCCGAGCAGAACCTGGAGCGCCTGGACGACGTCGTCGGCGAGCTGGAAAGCCAGATCGAAAGTCTGAAGCGCCAGGCGCGCCAGGCGTCACGCTTCAAGAACCTGTCGGCCGATATCCGCAAGGCGGAAGCGACGCTGCTGCATCTGCGCTGGACACTGGCCAAGACACAGGAAGGCGAGGCGCGCTCGGCGCTGGCTGTTGCCACCGCCCTGGTCGGTGACCGCGCCGCAGCCCAGATGGCCGCCGCAAGGGAGCAAGGCATTGGCGCCCACCGCCTGCCGGAGCTGCGCGACGCGGAAGCCGCCGCTGCCGCCGCCTTCCAGCGCCTGTCGATCGCCAAGTCGCAGATCGAGGAGGAAGCCGGCCGCATCCGCGCCCGTCAGGGCGAACTCGAGCGTCGGCTGCAGCAGCTCGACGGCGACATTGCGCGCGAGGAACGCATGGTCCGCGACAATGCGGATATTCTTGAGCGCCTTCGCACCGAAGAAGCCGCGCTCAATTCCGAAAATGCCGGTGCCGCCGAGCGCGAAGCCAGCACCCGCGCGGCTTTCGAACACGCAGCATCGACGCTTTCGGCAAGCGAAGCCCAACTCGCCGCGCTGACCGCCGAGCGGGCCGAGGCTGCCGCCTCGCGCAACCAGATCGAACGGACGCTGCGCGACACCGCCGAGCGCCGCGATCGTTTCGGCCGTCAGCTTGCCGATGTCGACCGGGAACTGTCGGATATCCTCTCCAAGGTCGCCGGCCTGCCGGATCCGGCCGAGAAGCGCATGCTGGTGGAACAGGCGATGGCGCTGCTGGATGAGGCAGAGGCTGCCGTAGCCGAGGCCGAGCAATCGGTCATCGATGCCCGCGCCGCCGAAAGCGCGGCCCGCCCGCCGCTGCAGGACGCCAGGGCCGAGCTGGCGCGCATCGAGACCGAGGCACGCACGCTGACCAAGATCCTGAATGCCGCCAGTGGCGATCTGTTCCCGGCTGTGCTGGAGCAGATCAGCGTCGAGCGTGGCTTCGAGACGGCGCTGGGTGCTGCGCTTGGCGAAGACCTCGACGTGCCGCTCGACCGCAGCGCACCGGTGCATTGGGGCGAAAGCGAGATCCAGCCCGGCGACGCGGCTCTGCCTGAAGGCGTCAGGAGCCTTGCCAGCGTCGTTCACGCGCCGGCACAGCTTGCCCGCCGCCTGGCGCAGATCGGTATCGTTGTATCAGGCGATGGCCGCCGGCTGCAGGCGCTTCTTGCTCCCGGCCAGCGGCTGGTCAGCCGTGAGGGCGCGCTCTGGCGCTGGGACGGCTTTACCGCCAGTGCCGATGCGCCCACCGCGGCCGCGCAAAGGCTGGCGCAGAAGAACCGGCTGGCCGAACTCGATGCCGAAGCGGTGCAGGCGACGCTCGTCCTGCGCCAGGCCGAGGAGGCACTGGCCCAGGCCGAACAGGCGCTTCGCCTTGCGAGCGAGACCGAGCGCAACGCGCGCCAGGCCGGGCGTGACGCCCAGCATCGGCTGGACGCCGCCCGCAACGCGCTGGCCGAGGCTGAAAAGGCCGGCGGCGAATTGGCGAGCCGGCGCGCGGCCCTCGATGAGGCGCGCGCCCGTATCGTCGACAGCCATGAGGAGACTTCGGCGGCCTTCGCCGAGGCCGAAATGCTGCTGCAGGACGCGCCCGATCTCGGTGATTTGCAATTGCAGCTCGAACAGTCCGCGGCCAATGTCGCCCGCGACCGCGCCACGCTTGCCGATGCGCGTGCCGTGCATGAGGGGCTGCGCCGCGAAGCCGAGGCGCGCACGCGCCGGCTCAATGCCATTGGCGCCGAGCGTAGCAACTGGCTGGAGCGGGCCGAAAACGCCTCGACGCAGATCGCATCGCTTGGCGAACGCAAGGCCGAGGCCGAGGCCGAACGCGAGCGACTGGCCGATGCGCCCGATGAAATCGACGCCAAGCGGCGCGCCTTGCTCTCACAGTTGACGGAGGCCGAGACCTTGCGCAAGGCGGCCGCCGACCGTCTGCAGGAAGCGGAAAACCGGCAATCCGAAATGGACAAGGCGGCCACCGGCGCCATCCAGTCGCTGGCCGAGGCGCGCGAGACCCGCGTCCGCGCCGAAGAACGGCTGACGGCAGCCGACGAACGCCGGCTGGAGGTGGAAGCGCGCATCCAGGAAACGCTGAACACGCCGCCGCATCTGGTCATCCGCCATACCGGTCTGGAGGCCGACAGCCCGATGCCCGAAATGGCCGAGATCGAGCGCCAGCTCGACCGGCTGAAGATCGAGCGCGAACGGCTCGGCGCCGTCAATCTGCGTGCCGAGGAAGAGCAGAAGGAGCTTTCCGACCGGCTGGAGACGATCGTGTCGGAACGCGAGGACATCATTGAGGCGATCCGGAAGCTCCGGCAAGCGATCCAGAGCCTGAACCGCGAAGGCCGCGAGCGGTTGCTTGCCGCCTTCGACGTGGTTAACAGCCATTTCCAGCGACTGTTCTCGCATCTGTTCGGCGGCGGCACGGCGGAATTGCAGCTGATCGAATCCGACGATCCGCTCGAGGCCGGGCTTGAAATCCTGGCCCGCCCGCCCGGCAAGAAGCCACAGACCATGACGCTGCTGTCCGGTGGCGAGCAGGCGTTGACGGCGATGTCGCTGATCTTTGCCGTGTTCCTGACCAATCCGGCGCCGATCTGCGTGCTCGACGAAGTCGACGCACCGCTCGACGATCACAATGTCGAGCGTTTCTGCAATCTGATGGACGAGATGGCCGCGACCACCGAGACGCGTTTCGTCATCATCACCCACAACCCGATCACCATGGCGCGCATGAACCGGCTGTTCGGCGTCACGATGGCCGAGCAGGGTGTCAGCCAGCTGGTCTCGGTCGACTTGCAGGCCGCCGAAGCGATGCGCGAAGCGAGCTGAGCCGTCACGCGACGCGCCGGCGATCTATAGCGCGTCGCGTTGAAGCGGATTGAGGCGACGCGCTTTAAGCCTTTGTTTTATGCATGTCGTTGCCCCAAGCTCGGGGCCGCTTTTGGGCGACATGCATCAAAAATAGGTTCTCGGCTCGACAAGGTTCTTCTGCTGGCGAAGGTAGAAACAATAGAAGCCGAATGCAGCAGCGAGCCACATGAAGGCCTCGCCGATCGCCAGCCGATTGTTCGAATTGCTGAGGACGGTGAGGGCGAAGAAGACCAACGTTGAGATGTAGCAGGACCATACGGCCGGAGCGACAAGCTTGGCCCGCACGGCCAGCACGACCTGCCTGGACGACCAGGCGTAGAGAAAGCCGAAGAACGCCAGCCCGACCACGCCGTAGCGCACGGCTATCTCCAGATAGCCGTTGTGGAAGACGTTGAAGATCATGGGGTGGTAGGTTCTGTTCTGCCATTCGGTGAGCCAGCTGGAACTGGCTCCGAAGATCGGGTGGCGTTTCCAGACCTCGATCGCATCGGCCCACAGCATCAGCCGTTCCCTGGCCGCTAAGGGAACCGTATTGCTGGCGATGGCGCGGTCGAAGGCCGGGAGGACGCCATGGCTCAATGCATCCGAAACCAGGTTCTTGACGAAGATCATGGTGTCGCCGGCGGTGGACCAGAAGATGTTGTGCATGGCGACAACGCTGGCTGCAACGATTGCCAGCACGCCGCCTCCGATCATCAGCTCGCGGCGATGACCTCTCGCCAGCGTCATGATCGCCAGCAGGAGCAGGACGAGCGCGAGCGCAAGCCAGACGCCCTTCGACCGCAGCGCAACGATGTTGGCGAAGGCAAACAGCAGGACGGCTGTCGACAGCGCCCAGTGCAGGATCCTGGATACCTTGTTCAGGTCCGTTCTTTGGGCCGTGTATGCCATGAATTGCAGCGTGCAAAGGAAGATGAAACCAGCCGCCACCGACGCGTGAATGGGATTGTTGAAGAGCCAAGGCTCCGGTCTGGTTCCGTGAAGGATGTCCGAATAGCCGGTGTCCGCCGCCAGGAAGACAAGACTGAGGACCATGAACCAGAGGACGAGCTGCCCAGGCCGCCTGACAAACAGCAAGAGGGCGAAGCCGGTCGTCGCATAAAACAGCGGAAACAGGTAGATGCCTTCGGCGGCACCCAGCTGGTGGGTGCCGAAATAGACGATCGCCAGTCGGATGAAGACATAGAGCGACCAACCCAGGCAGAGACCGCCGACCCATCCGATCAGTGGCTTGCTGTAGGTCCACAGGTCCTGCCTGAACCAGCGGATGGCTGCGACCGCGGCGAGCGCTATCCCCGCGAAGCGGTAAGTGTCAGCCTCGCGCCAGACCGCGGAGGCCATGGCGAGAATGGCGAATGCCGCAAGGACCAGAAGCACTGTGTAGCGCGGCGCGTCGGCCCTGGCATAATCCGGAATTTCGCGCGGCAAGGGCGGCCGCAGCAGGACGTGATGCAGGCGGCTCAACTCGTCCTTGGCCCGGAACGCCCCGGCGTCCAGCCGGCTCGGCCAGGCAAGCCGCGCGAATTTGTAGCTGCCCGAGGGGCCGGCTATGCCGGAAATCTTGCTGCTGGCGGCGAAGCCGAGCACGTTTTTGCGGACCGAATAGACTTTCAGGCCGGTATCCCAAAATCGTTCGAGTGCGACGTCCCACGGCATTTTCATCACCGCGAGCGCCGACAACAGCCCTTGCGCGCCCTCCCGCGTCACCAGATAGGCCGCGGCCGAGCCCTGCGGGCCATGCAGCGCGCGACCGATCTCGTCGCCTTCCGTCGTCTCGACGGCGCGCATGAAGAAGCTCATGCGATGGTTGTTTAGCTTGATGACGTCGAAATCCGGCACCGCGGCGATGATGGCCTGGATGCGCCGCATGGTGTTTTCGCTGAAGAGGACGTCGTCCTCGACAATCAGGCCATAGGCGCTGCCACCGGCCAGGAACGTTTCCAGCGCCTGGATGTGGCTGCGGTAACAGGCATATTCGCCGGGCAGAATGTCGCGCCCGCTCAACTTGCGCGCGGTTGGAAGATCGATCTCCGTCCAGTCCGCCTTGGCAAGCGCGCGGCCGTCGATAGCCGCAATGCGCTGCAAGGTCAGGCCGGCCGCTTCGGAGCTGGCGAGCAATTCGCTCCAGCGACCGGTCTCGCGATCGAGGTTGATGGCGAAGATGGGAAGGTTCATTGAAGTTCCATTTTGACCGCCACCCGTCTTGGTGGAATCTTCGATGACCTTGTATGGAAAAGGGGGAGATGTTCAAGGCTATACTGTTGAGGCCATGTCCATGCTTTCGAACGGCCAGCTTGAAGAGATCGTCCGAGTTCGCGTGAGCCATCACATGGCCGCCACGCACCATGGTCGCTGGAAAGGCAGTGCCGAGTGGCGGACAATGCACAAGCCCTCTGTGCATGACCATGAAACAGGTGATTGCGGCCAACGTACGATCAAAAAGCCGAAGAACACGATCGGACGCCAAATCGGAATCTCTCGGCGCTCGGCGTTTCCTACGGTTGGCTTGTCCGCAACGATTGACCCTAGCGCAACAAGGCCGGCGCGTCCGCTTGCGGGGGGGTGCGGGACGGACGCGCCGACGTCACCAACAACGCCGAGCCATCTTTCTGACTCGCACGACCGCGGTCGGTACGCCGGCAGTCATGCCGTTGCCTCGCCGAGATGGTCTTAGGTTGTAGGTCCGGTCCGGAGGGTGGGACCGCCGCGAAAACATAACATCCGCGCAGGTGACTTGGCTGTTCCACACAGAACAGTCTTCAACGGTCCCTGTCCCTCAGGTGAGGATTGTCGTGCAGGACCACGTTCAGGAGGGAGTTATGAACCTCCAGATTTCCATTGTAATGGATGAACCCGAGCTTGCGGAACTTGTTCATGAACGTGCTAACGCGCGACCTGGTGGTGCCGACCATCTCCGCGAGCGTCTCCTGGCTTATCTTCGGGATGACAGGCTGAGGGTTCCCCTCCCTGCCAAAGTTTGCCATCAGAAGGAGCAACCTCGCCAGACGCTTCTCACTCGAATTGAAAAGCTGGTCTACCAGGTCCTCTTCGACGCGGGCGTTCCTCGCCAGCAAATAGGACATGAACATCTCTGAGAACTTCGGCTCCTCCCGAAGCACCCGCGTGATTGATGCTTTATCAAGCCGCGTAATGACGCTGTCCAACATCGCGGAAACTGTAGCCAAGCGCAGCGGCTGGCCGGACAAGCAGCCTTCGCCGAAGAAGTCCCCGCTCTCATGGAGAGCGACGATCGCTTCCTTGCCCTGCTCCGATACGATGCAGACTTTGACCTTGCCCTTCTGGATGTAGAAGACGGCATCCGCCGGGTCGCCCTGCGAATAGACAGTCTGATTCTTGCGATACGTCGCCACAGTCCTCCCGCCGTCGACCGTATTGAGGAAGACGTTGACGTTGAATGGGCGCTTGTCGGTCCTAGCCACGACGGGTCTCAACTTCGGTAAGGTGATATTTTAGCGCAGGTCGCGCGTTCGGAAAATCACCTGGATTAATGAGGGCAGCCCGCTTCGGCGGCTGTCATGCCACACGTGTGAACTGGCCCTGGTCATTGACCAGACAGATCATAAATCGCTGCGGCCCTATCCGAGAGATGATGATGTTCCAGCATGGACCCGGAAAAATATGGCTGGGGTTCCTGGAAGCTTTTCGAACTTTCTGGGTCGCGCCTCAGCCCGAGTTGCGGGTGCTTATGGACAAAGTAGGATACTAGATTCGGCTTTTGATAGTGCGGAAGGCATCGACTTCCTGAGTTCTCTGCGGTCTGAACGGCAACTTTGCGCCCAATGGTAGTCGTTCCGACTAGTGGTACAGTTTCCTAAAAGCGGACGCTCAGACAGCAGTCACGTCGCCTTCGCCGCGTCCGCTGGCGTCGTCCTAGCTTGGTGGCCGTTTTAAAGCACCGAGCGGCCGAGACTTAGGGCTCCTTCCACGTCGCCCGGAATATCCTCGACCAACATGGAAATCGCAGCACTGATTTCGATCGCGACCATGGCTTGTTCGGTCACATTGCTGTCGGCGGCATGTTTGACAAGCAGCATGCCATATTCTTCGCTTTCGGCCTTGAGCCTTTCCGCTGCAGCCAATGGGTCAGCCTCCAAAAAGCAGCGATCTACAGCCAGACGCCTGACCAGCCATTCAATTGCGCAAAGCCGATCATGTCCCTCTGGAAATCCTACCATGTTTCACGCCCCCCTGGCTCAGGTCTTTCTTCTGGCTCCAGGGAACTCAAGTGGCGAAATGGCGGCATCTCTGGGACCGAACGTGATGTCTACCCAATCGTCATCCTCTGGATGACTGTCGACGAATTCGATCTTCGTGATTGTTCTGCCTTCACTGACGAATTGGGCAAACATCTCGTGCACATACTCCTTGATTACGGTCTCCTGTTCAGGCTAACCACATCCTAGGCAGCGGCGCCGCCAATACCAGCCAGCAGCCTTCTCGGCGTCGAAGGCCGCCTTTTCAAAGATGCCCTGTTTCCCGTACCAAATCACCGTGTAGGCCATTGCGAAAACGCTCCCTCGGCAGGCTAGCTGAAGCCCGGTTGACGCGGCCCGCAGCGGCCCAAGGAACGCCGGCCCTAAACGATTGTTCCCCATCCGCCAGAGGCGCGGGCTTTTCCCGAAAAGTTGGAAGGGGTCGTTTATTTCTTCGGCGTCTGGGGTGGCGATAGCGTGACATAAGGTGTCCTCGGCTCCTTGCCGGGCTCCCGGTAAAACGGGGCCAGCTCGCCGGGTGGTCCGAGCGACTTGATGTAGAGATAGATGGAACGCAAGTCGCTTTCGCTCATGGCTTTGACTTGGTACCAGGGCATCGGAGGCAGATTGACCTTGTTCTTGAGGTGGTCGACCCATTTGTCCTCGTTAAAGCCCATCGCCGAGTCCCTGAGGTTTGCTGCGTAGGTCGTCCCCCATGGACCCTGCCAGCCAATGGAAGAGCCTTTCAATGCTTTCTCCGGGTCGATTTTCCCATCGGCTTCACGGTATCCTTCCGTGTGGCAGAAATGGCAGCCGCCTATGATCGAAATATACAAACCGCGTTCGATGGAAGCCTCGTCTGCCGCCAGTAGGCTGGATGGCACGATGCACAGAGCAACGGCTGCACACAGATCGATTGTTCGCATATTCCGCCGCCCTCCCCATGACTGAAACCCGATAGGTGAATAGCGGCCCGACAGTCTCTCGGGGTGACCTACTAGCTGCCTGGCCTCACCGGCTCTGTCACTGCCGGCTGGCATAATATTAGCAGTTTCTTATAGGACCGCTCGTGCTAATTTTGGAGGCGAACGAACCGCTGCAACCAGGAGAACTTATCTCCACAGGAACGCTGACCGAAGCAATGCCGGTCAGGGCAGGGGACGTATGGAGCGCAAGGTTTGGCGGAATTCCGGTGTCGCCCATAAAGTTGAGGATAGAATAGCTCAGACCGAGCACCCCAGGCTACTTCTCCGTTAGACTTCTTATAACGAAGAGCCGATCAGGCACTGTGTCCCCCCTAAGCCAATGTTGCTACGCTTGGGCGGGAGCGCAGCACTCGATAATCGTCCAGCCGCGAGCCGCAAGTGTCTCGACCTCCCCTCGCCGAATGTATCCTTGCGCATCGCCAGAGACAGCAAGTGGGTCGGCGGGTCAGTGCGACATAATGGAGCTTGAGGCGCCAGAGCATGCGGGGGTCTTTGAAGACCTGCCTGCCCCTGCGGTTTTTCGAAGATCCGCCCGATTTCGTGCCTAGCAACCACTGTTGAGCTCGCTCAGGTGGTGGTTGTGGGGAGCACGAAGGCCTGATCACCTGCGCCTGGCGACCCCTAGCGGTCATTCGATCCAAGCAAGATCAATTCTTGCCTCGGGATGGGCACGGCCGCCATGTTTCAACGTCTGACGACAGCCGTACTTCCCCTAACAATCAGCCTGATGGCGAGTTCGCGATGTCTCAGATGCAGTCGCTGCGACGGCGATGCCAAGATATAGTCGGCGGCAATCCGACCCATGTCGCGCGCGGGCACCTCCAGTGTAGTCAGTTCCGGCGAGGTCAGTTCCGCAATCTCCAGATTGTCGAACCCGACAACCGAGACCTCCTCCGGGACTGCGATGCCTTCGGCGCGGCAGTATTTGATGGCGCCGGCGGCCAAGATATCACTGCCGCAGAATACCGCGGTCGGTCTTCTGGCGCCGTCCATCAGCCGCTGCATGCAGGTGCGGCCGTCATCCAGTCTGTAGGCTCCCTCCACGACCGGAACCAAGCCTCGATCGATGCCTGACCGTTCGAGTTCATTCAAGAAACCGTCGCGGCGTCCTGCAGCGCGATCATTGTCCTGGGTGATGCCGGCGATCATCCCGAATTTGGTGTGGCCGAGGTCGAGCAGGTAACGGGCGGCTGTCCGTCCGGCCTTTTCGTTGTCGAACCCCACGGCCGCACCCGCCTCTGTCGCCTTTGACGTGTAAGTGTACACATAGTTGATGCGCTTCTGTTCGAACATGGCCAGAGTGGCTGGCCGATGCGTTGACCCGACAAGAACCACAGATTCGACGCCGCGCTCGACCAGCAGACGTGCCTGCTCGTATTCAAGATCGATGTCGTAGCCCGAGGTGTTGATGATGAGCGAAACGTCTTTTTCGGAGAGCCGCGCCTGAAGTCCATCGACCATCGTGGCATAGATGGCGTGGTCCAATGTGGGGATGATCGCGCCGACCAACCTTGTCCGGGTCGACCGCAGAGCTCTGGCGGAACCATTGGGCACGTAGCCGAGATCGCGCGCCGCCCGGACAACACGGTCCCGCACGACCTCGTTCACGTTGGGGTTGCCATTGAGCACGCGGGAGACGGTAGCCGGCGAACAGTTCGCAAGCCTGGCCACATCAATCAGCTTTGCGCCGCCATCCTCGATATCCATTGAGCCTCGAATCCGACGGTTTTCGAGAAACCGTTTTCCTGATGACACACTTCTTTTCTGAAGGCTACACCATCTTTCTTTGAGAAAGCGTTTCAAATTAGGCTTGACAGCTATAAGAAAAGGCGTGAAAACGATTTCACAAATGCGCAACTTATAGCGCAGAACCAAGGGAAGAGAAATGCTCAGCGGCATCAAAGTCGTCAGCTTCTGCCATTTTCTGCAGGGTCCTGCAGGCGCCCAATATCTCGCCGACATGGGAGCGGATGTCGTCAAGGTCGAACCTATCGATGGCGCCCATGAACGCCGCTGGTCGGGTGCTGACGTTTACGTGGAAGGAGTCAGCGGCTTCTATCTCTGCGCCAACCGCAACAAGCGCTCCATCGGCATTGATCTGAAGAGCACCGAGGGCAAGCAAGTCGCCCGACGTCTGATCGCCGGCGCCGATGTGGTGATGGAGAATTTCCGGCCGGGCGTGTTCGCCAAGCTCGGCTTTGACGATGATGCACTCCGGGACATCAATCCCAATCTGATTTTCGCCTCGGCGAGCGGTTTTGGCGCAACAGGCCCGATGGCGACGAAGCCCGGCCAGGATCTTCTCGCCCAGGCGCGTTCCGGCCTAATGAGCGTCACCGGAACTCCGGAACGTGGCCCCACGCCGGTCGGTGCGGCGATCGTCGACCAACATGGCGGGGCATTGCTGGCGATGGGCATTCTGGGTGCGCTGGTGCGCCGCTTGCGGGATGGCAAGGGGACTCGTGTCGAGGCAAGCCTGATCAACTCGGCGATCGACCTGCAGGGCGAGGCGCTGGTCAATTACTTCGCCGGCGGCATGACCCGCGAGGTGCTCAACCGCGAGGCGAATCTGGCGACGTGGTTCCATGCCGCGCCCTACGGTGTCTATCCTGCCTCCGATGGCCATGTGGTGGTGTCGCTTTGCGATTCTTCCGTGCTGGCCGAAGCGCTCGACAGCGACGGTCTGCGCGAGGTAGTCGGTGTCGACCGCTACGTCGAACGCGATGACTATGCTCGCCGGCTCGCCAGTGCCACGGCCCGGTTCGCGGTGGCCGAACTCGCCGAGCGCTTTGACCGCCATGGCATCTGGTGGGCGCCCATCAATTACTATGACGATCTGCTGGCCGACGCGCAGCTCAGCCACGCGCAAGTGTTCCGGCAGGTGAACGTGCGTGGCCGAACGATCCACCTGGTCAACCATCCCAACCGCTACGACGGCGAGGTGCCCGCGCTGCGATACCTCGCTTTGGAGATCGGCGAGCACACGCGCGAGATCCTGGATGAGCTTGGCTATGCCGATGACGAGGTTCAGCGGCTGCTGGCGTCGAAGGCCGTGATCGCATCCCGCGAAAAGGACGATGCAGTGGCAAGGAAGGCTTCGTGATGCTGGAACAGGTCTCCCCGGCTGCAATCGGTGTTGCTGTGCCCGAGCACGCAGCCTCCATCAACCGCGGACTTGCCATTGTGACGGGTGGCCGTCGCGGCATCGGCCGAGCCATCTGTTGTGAACTCGCGCAGGCGGGTTTCGATATCGCTGTGGTCGACATAGTCGACGATGAGAATGCCAGCGAGACAGTCAACCTTGCCCGCACGCACGGACGAAATGCCGCCTTTTATCGCAAGGACATATCCGAGACCTCGGACAATGCGGCGTTGATAGAGCGCATTGAAGCCGATCTGGGGGCAACCACGTGCCTGGTCAACAACGCCGGCGTCCAGGTTTCCGTGCGCGGCGATCTTCTCGATGTTACCGAGGAGAGCTTCGACCGGCTGGTCGGCATCAATCTGCGCGGCACGTTCTTCTTCACCCAGGCCGTAGCGCGCGCGATGATTTCCCAGCCGCAAGCCCGGCTCGAACGCTCGGTGGTGACGATCACCTCTGCTAACGCAGGCTTGGTCTCGCCGGAAAAGGGGCCGTACTGCATATCCAAGGCCGGACTGTCGATGGCTTCCCAGCAGTTCGCCATTCGTCTGGCGGACGCAGGCATCCGAGTGCACGAGATTCGCCCAGGCCTGATCCAGACCGATATGACCGCCGATGTCTACGATAAGTATTCGGGGCAGGTCGAGGCCGGACAACTCTCGGCAATCAGGCGGTGGGGGCAGCCCGAAGACATCGCCCGCGGCGTGGCGACGTTGGCCATTGGCGGCATGCCCTTCAGCACCGGGGACATCTACCACATCGGCGGCGGCATGCAGATGCATCGCCTGTGAGCTTTTTTTGAGGGATCGAGAAAACGATTTCTCGAATTGGGAGACGACGTGATGAAGGACGCAGTTCTCGAAATGCGCGGCATCCACAAGCGCTTTCCGGGTGTGTATGCGCTGAACAATGTCAGCTTCGCCGTCAGCAAGGGAAGCGTGCACGGCGTCATCGGTGAAAACGGGGCCGGCAAGTCGACATTGATGCGCGTCCTGTCTGGCGCGTTCTTGGCCAACGAAGGTGAAGTGGCCATCGACGGAGATGTGGTGGCGGCGCCGACGCCTGAGCGGATGCTCGAGCTCGGAATCGCGGTCATCTATCAGGAGCTTGCCCAGGCTCCGCATCTTACGGTGGCTGAAAATATTTTTCTCGGTCGCCTGCCGAAAACGCGTCTGGGCACGATCGACTGGCGCCGGGCGAAAGCCGCAGCTCAGGATGTGCTCGACAGGCTTGGCTTCCGTGTCGATCCGGCAGCGCGCATCGACACGATCAGTGTCGCGCAGCGCCAGATGGTCGAGATAGCCAAGGCGATTGCCCGCGAGGCTCGCATCGTGGTGCTCGATGAGCCGTCCGCTGTTCTCGGCGACTCCGAGCTTGAACATCTTTTCAAGACGATCCGGCGGCTGAGCAGCGAACACGGCGTCTCGTTCATCTACATCACCCATCGCCTCAAGGAGCTCTATGAGATTTGCGACGAGGTCACCGTGCTTCGGGATGGCCAGGTCGTTGCCTCGATGCCGCTTGGCCAGACGACCACGGCCGATCTCATCCGCCATATGGTCGGGCGCGAATTCAAGGACGTATTTCCACCGCGCTCGCAGCCCGGCGACGAGATCCGCTTAGACGTACGCAACCTATCGCGGAACGGCGTGCTGAAGGATATCTCCTTCAATGTCAGGCGCGGCGAAATCGTCGGCATCTGCGGTCTTGCCGGAGCGGGCCGGACCGAGGTGCTGCGCGCTATCGCCGGCGCCGATCCGATCGACGGCGGCGAGATCAGGATCGACGGCCAAGTGGTCGCTATCGACGGGCCGCGTCGGGCACTTGCGCATGGCGTCGGCCTGCTGCCCGAGGATCGCAAGACAGAGGGGCTGTTCCTCGACCAGTCGGTGGCATTTAACGTCACCGTTTCCCAGATGGCGCCGTTGACCCGCAGTGGCCTGATCAGTGGCTGGCGCGAGCACGAGGCTGTCTCCCTGTTCATCCAGCAGATGCGCATCAAGACGCCGAGCCCCAGCACCAAGGTCCGCACCTTGTCGGGCGGCAATCAGCAGAAATGCGGCATCGCCCGTCAACTGCATGCGGGAACGGAAATCCTGCTGGTCGACGAACCGACGCGCGGCGTCGACGTGGCAGCCAAGCGCGAAATCTACGACCTGCTCGCCGAACTGACATCCAAGCGCGGCGCAAGCGTCGTGATGGTCTCGTCGGAATTGCCGGAAATCCTTGGCCTCTGCAATCGCATCATCGTCATGCGCGAGGGCGCCATCTCGGCGGTTCTAGAAGGCGAGGACGCAACCGAGGAAACAATCATGGCCCATGCGGTTTGGCAGTGAGGAACGACATGAGCACGCGCAGCTATCACCAATTTATCGGCGGGCGGTTTGTCGATGGTTCGGGTTCCGGTTCGATCGAGCGCCGGTCGCCGGCCACAGGTGACGTGGTCGCCCGCTATGCCGATGGCACGCCCGAAGATGTCGATCTTGCCGTCGAGGCGGCGCGCATCGCCTTTGAGGAAGGGCCGTGGCCGCGTATGAGCGGCATGGAGCGCGCCGAGGTCCTGAACCGTCTTGCCGATCTGATCCGCACCAACCGCGACCGGCTGGTCAGGATTGAGGTCGAGGAGGTCGGCAAGCCAGTTCGTTTTGCGCGCGGCGATATTGATGGTGCAGCCGGCCTGACACGCTATGCAGCTTCGCTGGCCATGCAGATGGCGGGCCTGACCTACACGAACATCGGCGATGGCAAGACGGCGCTGATCAGCCGCGAGGCAGTGGGCGTCGTGGCGCTGGTCACGCCATGGAATTTCCCGGCGCTGATCCTGGCGCAGAAAGTCCCGTTCGCTCTGGCTGCCGGCTGCACTGTGGTGCTGAAGCCATCGGAGTTCACGTCAGGCTCAGCCTTCGAGATCGCCGCGCTGGCGAGCGAGGCCGGCGTGCCGGCCGGCGCCTTCAATGTCGTCAGCGGTTATGGCGCAACCGCCGGCGACCACCTGACCGGGCATGCGGGCATCGACTTCGTTTCCTTCACCGGTTCGACGCGCACCGGCAGCCGTGTGGTCGGCAACACGTCCCGTCATCTGGTCAAATCCTCGGTCGAACTGGGCGGCAAATCGGCCAATATCGTCTTTGCCGATGCGGATCTGGACGCCGCGGCGGACGGCGCGCTGATGGGCGTGTTCTTCAACAATGGTGAGTGCTGCGTTTCGGGTTCTCGGCTGTTCGTGCAGTCCGCCATCGCCGACGACTTCATCGCCAAGGTGGTCGCGCGCTCCCGCAAGATGAAGGTCGGCGATCCGTTCGACGACGACACGGATGTCGGCGCGCTGATTGATCGCAACCATCTGGCCAAGGTGACCGGCTTCGTCAAAAGCGGGATCGAGGAAGGCGCCCAACTGGTGCTCGGCGGAAACGCAGCGGCAGGGGCGGTCGGTCATTTTCACGAGGCGACCATTTTCGACCGGGTCGAACCGCATATGACCATCTTCCGCGAAGAGATCTTTGGCCCGGTGCTCAGCATCACACGGTTCGATACGGTGGATGACGCGGTGCGGTTGGCCAATGACACTGCCTATGGTCTGTCCAACTACATCTGGTCGAAGAATATCGACACAGTCCTGACCGTCGCCAAGCGGCTGAAAAGCGGCTGGGTGCAGGCCAACACAATCATTGACGGTGCGCCGCAGCTGCCGCTCACCGGGGTGAAGGGATCCGGCTTCGGCTACGAGATGGGCCAGGCGGGCTTTGAAGAGTTCACCCAACTCAAGACGCTTCTCATTCAGACCGGGCCGCGCGCTCCGGTGTTTCCGGTCTGAGGCGGGTGATGACCATTCCGCGCCTCATCGTCACCGATGTCGACCGCACCTTGCTGACGCATGACCATGCGTTGCCGCAGCGTGTGGCAGACGCGCTTCGCGAGGCGCGAGAGGCTGGCATCACGATTGTTCTGGCAACGGCGCGCTCGCCGCTCGGGGTAAAGCCCTATGCGGAGAAGCTTGGGATTGCAGGCCTCGCCATCTGCTTTAACGGTGGCTGGATCGGTAATGTCTCGACCGGCGTTGCGCTGTCCGAGCAGCGGATCGGTCGCACCGATGCGCTGTACACCATGGCCACGGCGCAAGCGGCGGGCGTTCGACCGATGTGGTTCACCGGCCAAGCCATTCACGCACTTGCCGAAGACCCGATCATCGCACGCGAAGCCGGCGTGACCGCAGAGCCTTTGATCGTGGCGAAGGCGCTCGAAGACCTACCGGGGGAACCGGGCAAGATCATGTGTGTCGCCGCGCTGCCCACAGACCGTGAAGCCTTTGGAGCTCTGCGCGTGCAGCTTGGCGGGTGCCTGTCGGTATCGGGTTCGCATCCACGTCTGCTCGAGATCGGTCCGCTCGGCATCTCCAAGAAGACTGCCATCGCGACCGTTGCGGCCGAACTCGGAATGGCGGCGCAGGACTGCGCCGCGGCCGGCGACGCCGAGAATGATCTCGAGATGCTGGCCTGGGCCGGAACGGCGGTCACGGTCGAAAACGCGGTCCCGGAAGCCAAGCGGCTCGCGCATTTCGTTGGACCATACTGCGACGAGGGCGGGCTGGCCGATGCGGTGGCCTGGCTGCTGCAACAGCAATCGACCCTCGCAATGGCGCACGAATCGGGAGGAAGGAATGGCTGAGATGACAACGGGACAGGGATTGGCGTCGATCCGGCCGGGGTCGGTGGGTCGGTTGCGAGGCTGGGCGCAAAGCCTTGGCCTGCTCTGGGTCCTGATCGTGTTGTGCGCCTTCGCGGTGTATCTGTCGCCGAGCTTCATCCAGACCGGCAACATGTTGAATGTCGGCCGCCAGGTCGCGCTGTTTGGCATCGTCAGCGTCGGCATGACCTTCGTCATTCTGACACGCGGCATCGATCTTTCCGTCGGTTCCATCGTCGGTGTCGTCGCGGTTGCCACCGCGCTGATGCTCTCATCTGGCGTTCCAATCCCGCTGGCGATGATTGCGGCGCTGGGGATGGGAGCCCTGTTCGGCGCCATCAACGGAGCTGGCGTCGTTTTCTTTGGCATGCCGCCCTTCATCATGACCCTCGGCACGCTGGTGATGGGGCGCGGCATTGCCATGACCATTGCCAACGGCGAGCCGAAGACGCTTGGCGATGCTTCGGATGCCTTCTCCTATCTGGGCAGCGGTTTTCTCTTCGGCATTCCCGTACCGATCTGGATCTTCGTTGCCATAGCCGCCGCGGCTTTCGTTGTCCTGCGACACACGCCTTTCGGTCGCCAGATCTACGCGGTCGGTTCAAACACCGAGGCGGCGCGGCTTGCCGGCATCAACGTGCCGCGCGTGCTGATGTCGGTCTATGCCATCTCCGGCGTGTTGTCGGCGCTGACCGCCCTGGTTTTCGTCTCGCGGCTGACCGTTGGTGAGCCCACCGCCGGCACCAATCTCGAACTCGAGGCCATCTCGATTGTCGTCATCGGCGGCACCAGCCTGTTTGGCGGCGAAGGCGGCGTCATCGGCACCGTGATCGGCGCCGCAATCATTGCTGTCATGGCTAATATATTGAATTTACTAGGCATATCGCCATTCACGCAGCAGATCGTGAAGGGCGCCATCATCATCGCCGCGGTGATGTTCGAGGTCTACCGTCACAAAAGACGGTCCTGACATCCATGCGCGGCAGCACTTGCCAGACGGGCCGGCCGTCGCGCTTTGGAGCCTGAAACGAAAAACAATGGAGGAGTGAAAAAATGACCAGTCGCAGACATTTCCTACGCACCACAGCACTTGCCGCCACCCTGGTACTTGGCGCCATGATGCCGGGCGCGGTCCTGGCTCAGGACAAGATCAAGATCGGCTTCAGCCAAGGCACCATGAACCATCCTTGGCGCGTCGCCATGGTGGAGGGCAACAAGAAGTACGCCGCTGAGCATTATCCGGATGTCGATCTCATCGTTACCGACGGCAACAACGATGCTTCCAAGCAGGTGGCAGACGTCGAAAGCCTGATAGCACAAGGCATCAAGGTGCTGATGATCTCGCCGCTGACCGAGCAGGCACTGACCCCGGTCGTCAAGGAAGCAATGGATGCCGGGATCAAGGTTGTGACTCTCGACCGCAAGGTCAACACGCCTGTGACTGTTCATGTCGGCGGCGAGAACCTGCCGCTCGGCGTTGGCGCGGGCGAATTCCTTGCCAAGAAACTGAATGGCAAGGGCAACATCATCGAGTTGCAGGGGACGGCTGGGGCATCGGCCACCATCGATCGCAACAAGGGGTTTGCGGAAGCGATCGCAAAGCACCCGGACATGAAGGTGGTCGCATCGCAGAACTGTGACTACACCCGCGACAAGGCGGTGAAGTTCATGGAAGACATGGTGCAGCGGTTTGGTCCAGGCCAGATCCAGGCGGTATACGCGCACAATGACGAAATGGCACTCGGCGCAATCCAGGTGCTGGAGGCCGCCGGCCGGCTCAATGAAGTGGCGGTGGTCGGTATCGACGGCCAGGAGACGGCTTTCGAGGCGGTCAAACAGGGCAAGCTCGCCGCAACCTTCGTTTATCCGTTCGTGGCGCCGGAAGGCATCGAGACCGCTTACAAGGTGGCCAAGGGTGAAGAGGTCCCGGAGACGATCACCTTGCCGACGGTTTCAGTGACCCCGGACAACATCGCCGACATGATCGGCAAGGGCTTCTAAGTCCTCCCTGGGCAACGGGACGCCGCACTGACGCGGCGTCCCGAATTTCAAATAGGATCTGAATGATGAGCGACAAGAAACCGTTTGCTGCCCACGGCGTCATTCCCGCGTGCCTGATGCCGTTCACCACCGATCTGGCTGTCGATGAGAGCGCATACCGCAAGCACCTCGCTGACGTCTCCTCGGTCGAAGGCATTTCCGGCATCACCATCAACGGTCATGCGGCCGAAGTGCACGCGCTCACCATCGACGAGCAATACCGCGCGATAGTGGTAACCAAGGATGTGTTGCAGGATCAGGTTCCGACCATTGTCGGTGTCTACACAAACTCCAGCCTCGAGGCCGCGCGCATCGCCGCTTATGCTGATCGGGCGGGTGCCGACGCGCTGCTGGTTTTCCCGCCGGACTTCATGACGCTCGGTGGGCATCTGCGCCCAGAGATGATCGTCGAGCATCTGAAGCGCATCACCGATGCTTCGAACCTTCCTATCATCCTGTTCCAGTATCCGCTGGCATCGAACCTTGCCTACCCGCTGCAGACATTGCTCGACCTCTGCCGTCGTTTTCCCTCGATCGTCGCGATCAAGGACCAGTGCGGCGATGGCAATTTGCATGAACGCCAGATCCGCGAATTGAAAGCGCTCGACCGTCCGGTCAACACCCTCACCACCCACAGCGCCTGGCTGCTCGGCTCGCTGGCGCTTGGCTGCGACGGGCTCTTGTCGGGCGCCGGCAGCGTCATCGCCAGCCTTCAGGTTGCGCTGTTTCGCGCCGTGCAGGCGAACGATCTCAAGACTGCCAAGGCGATCAATGACCGCATCTATCCGACGGTGCGGGCCTTTTATGACGCGCCGCTTCTCGATATGCACAATCGCATGAAAGAGGCGCTGGTGGTGCTCGGGCGACTGGACGAAGCTCACGTCCGGCCCCCACTGATGAAGCCAAACCCCGCCGAGATCGAGAAGATCCGGGGACTGCTGAATGCTGCCGGATTGAGCGCGGAGACGCTTTACAGGAAGGTCGCCTGATCGATGATGGACCGCCTCGTTCAGGCAGTGGAACCGGCGCCCGGCATCCGACTGCTGACGCTCAACCGGCCGGACAAGCTGAACGCGTTGTCCAAAGCGCTGCTGGCCGAATTGAGCCACCTGCTCTCTGGCTACGACGCCGACACGGAGGTCGGCTGCGTGGTGCTGACGGGTGCCGGTCGCGCCTTTGCGGCAGGCGCCGACATCTCTGACATGCTGGAACGCGGGGTCGCCTCCTATGCCGACCCGGAACGGCTGGCATGCTGGCGCGCCATTGAGGGCTTCACCAAGCCGATTATCGCCGCCGTGAATGGCTATGCGCTGGGCGGGGGGCTGGAGCTTGCGCTGCTGTGCGACATCGTCATTGCCTCGCAAGCAGCTCAATTCGCGACTCCTGAAATCAAGATCGGCTCGTTTCCCGGCGATGGCGGCACGCAGCGTCTGCCACGCCTCGTCGGCAAATCCTTTGCCATGCAGATGGTCCTGACCGGCGACATGGTCGATGCGAGCCTCGCCGAGCGCAAAGGATTGGTCAGCGAAGTCGTGGAGGCCGACAGGCTCCTGCCACGGGCGCTGGAGATCGCCGCTGCGATCGCCGCCAAGTCGGTTGCCATCACGCCCTATGCCAAGAAGGCCGTTCTGGCAGCATTCGAAACAGAACTGCAAAGCGGGCTCGAGATCGAGCATCGGCTGACTGTCGAGGCATTCGGCAAGGAGGACCGGATTGAAGGGCTGCGAGCCTTTGCCGAGAAACGGGCGCCGGCCTTCAGGGGCAAATAGGATTTAGGAGCAATGTCCGCGGTCGGGTTTCGTCGCGCTGACGGGAAGGCGCCTTCGGGCGAGTGGAGGCAGACTATGTGGGATTACATCATTGTCGGCGCGGGCTCGGCCGGTTGCGTGCTGGCAAACCGCCTGTCCGAGGATCCTGACGTCAAGGTCCTGCTGCTGGAGGCTGGCAGCCGGGATTGGAACCCGATGATCCATATTCCTGGCGGCATCGGTAAGCTGTTTGGGCCGGGCGTCAACTGGCGGTTCCACACGGTGCCGCAGAAGAACCTCGACAACCGCTCCATCTGGTATCCACAAGGCAAGACCCTTGGCGGCTCAAGCTCGATCAACGCGATGATCTACATCCGATGCCAAAAGGAGGACTACGACAATTGGGCAGCACTCGGAAATGACGGTTGGGCTTATGAGGATGTCTTGCCCTATTTCCGTAAATCCGAGGACAATGATCGGCTCGCCAATCGCTATCACGGGCAGGGCGGTCCACTTGCAGTTTCGGATCAGGTCGGCCCGCACCCATTGACCCGGGCCTTTGTCCGCGCCGTGCAACAATATGGCCTGCCGTTCAATCCCGACTTCAACGGCGACACCATGTATGGCGCCGGCTTCTACCAGGTCACCTGTCGCGATGGCCGCCGCCGCTCGTCCGCTGTTTCCTATCTGCATCCCGTCAGCAGGCGGCCCAATCTGACAGTCAGGACCCATGCCCGGGTCACAAGGATCGTTGTCGAGAACGGCC
Source organism: Mesorhizobium sp. P2_C7 (assembly GCF_056404515.1). Lineage (NCBI taxonomy): Bacteria > Pseudomonadati > Pseudomonadota > Alphaproteobacteria > Hyphomicrobiales > Phyllobacteriaceae > Mesorhizobium > Mesorhizobium sp. P2_C7. Next base: position 373,691 of record NZ_JBFUDW010000007.1, read on the forward strand.
GCGCCGTCGGCGTCGAACTGTCCGAGGGCAAATCGCGGAAAGTGTTGCGGGCCGAAAACGAGGTGATCGTATCGGCAGGAGCCATCAATTCGCCGCGCCTGCTGATGCTGTCCGGTATCGGACCGGCCGACGAGTTGAAAGCTCTCGGGATCGCGACGATCGCCGATCTCAGCGGTGTCGGGCGGAACCTCCAGGATCATCTCTGCACCAACGTCCATCTGACGCTCAAGGACCCGATCAGCTATGACGGCCAGGATCGCTATCCCAAGGCGCTCCTGCACGGCATTCGCTGGCTGCTCTATCGCAATGGCCCTGCCGCCTCGGTGATCGTTGAGGGCGGCGGCTTCTTCCAGAGTGAGGGAGCGAAGCGGCCCGACCTTCAGATTCACATCGCGCCAGCGATGGTGGTGCGCGGCGGCCAGACGCGGCTCGACGGGTATGGTTTTACCATCAACTCGACATTCCTTCGGCCACGTAGCATCGGCTCGGTGAAGCTGCGCTCGTCGAACCCCGCCGGCGAGCCGCTGGTCGACCCCAACTATCTATCCGATCCCTACGATCGCGGCATGGCACTGAAATCAGTACGGATCATCCGGGAGGTGCTGGCGCAAAGTGAAATCGCGAAGTTCGTCAAGGTCGAACGGCTGCCTGGGCCGGCTGCGAAGACCGACGAGGAACTGATGGCCTACATCAGGCAGTATGCCTGCTGCGACTATCACCCTGTTGGCACCTGCAAGATGGGCGTCGACGAAACCGCAGTCGTCGATCCCGAACTGCGTGTGCGCGGACTCGACGGGTTGCGGGTGATCGACTCCTCGATCATGCCAGTCCTGATCAGCGGCAACACGAATGGGCCGACGATGATGATCGGCGAAAAGGGCGCCGATCTGATCAAGGGCGTCCGGTCTGCGCATGCCCGCCACATGATCGCAGCCGTTGCGTAAGTCTTCGGAGACCAGGCCGATGCAATTTCTTGTTTTGTCTCGACGCCGAACGGACCAATTCAGCGACGCTGATTTCGAACAGCTGGTACCCAGCGAGGGGGCACAGGCCCGCCATCTCTATAGCATCGGCTTCACGCGCCAGATCTGGCATCGCGGTGATATGCCCGGTGCGTGCCAGATCGTCGAGGCGAGGGACGAGATCGAGGTTCGCGAGATGCTGGCGACGTTGCCGCTGGCGAGGGCGGGGACGCTTGACTTCGAAATCGTCCCGCTGAAACCCTACGCTGGTTTCAATCTGCCATGAGGCCCACTGTTGTTCCTATGCAGTCGCACCGAGGTCCGATTATGGCGCGACGCGTCAGCAACGTCGTTGCGGCTGAGATGGGGTCGCCAGCAAAATGGCGCCTTTCCCGCTAGTTAATTCTGGAACCGGACCGCCTGCTTTCGGCCCAAACCGGTCGTCAGATAGTTCTACAATTCGCGATCGACTGGGGTTCCTGGAAGCTTTTCGAACTTTCTGGGTCGCGCCTCAGCCCGAATTGCGGTTGCTTATGGACAAAGCGGGATACTAGATTCGGTATTTGGATAGCATTGATGGCATCGACTTCTAGCACGTGCGCCAGATAGCGCGTGAGCACGAACTGCCAGCGTGCTACGTTTTTTGTCGGCGGCTTTGCTTCCATACCGGACCTAGAGTTCAGCTCACTGCGTTGGCTCTAAACTAGATATTCTCGCACTGTTGGAAAAGGTGCAGTACCGCTAGTGGAGCGTTATCCGAACAATAGAAATCCGCACGCAGTTTCCATACACCAACACCGGAGAATGCCGTTTGGCCAGGTGGCATTCGCGGACTATGCGGAAAACGGTCGTTTGCCGAACACAGTTGGTAGAGGGAAACGAACCCGAAACAAACCTTCTCTGAATCTGTGTGATCAATGGGCACCATTGGTACAGTTCAAGACCTAGCTCTGGACGTCCGAAATGCGCCTCTAGGTGAACTCGTCTCCGCCCCAGAAGCAGACGTCGTGGATGGCCATTCAGCCGGACCGCTCGCTTGGCCAGTTCGTAGCCACGCTTCGGGGCCAGAACCCGATGACCTTGCATCAGGGCGAAAATACTACGATATCGGAGACCAAACGCCGTCTGATTGGCTCGCGCCAATTCAGCTGTTCCCACCCATACTGGCGCGATGAATGACCTTCCAACCCGACGATATGGAATCAGAAAGGCTGGTTTCAGTCCGTAGACAGTCATGAAGCGAACGTCAGGATCCGGTCAGATCCTGACGTTGCCCACGCCGCTCATTAATGTCCGCTCGCGAAGATTTGCATCCAGAAGCTGCGAGTCTGCCAGCGGCCCAAAGCTGTCGGTCAGCGATGCGCCTCAATGCAGTCTTTCAGGGCCTCTCAGTGCTATCTCCAAACCAGACATTTCCAGTTTATTGCGGGTCATGCGCGCCGCTCAAGGTTCAATCGCTAGTCTTCAGAATCGCACCGTCTCCAGCGACGAAGATTGCAATTAGGCTCGCGCTTTCGGTGCTACTGGCATTCTCGCTGACTAGATGTTCACTGCCGGCAGGCTCAAAAAAGGTCTCGCCTGCTTTGTAGGTTTTTGAGGGGCCGGTCGCAGAGTTTTCAGAACGGATCGTTCCCGACAACACGTACGCTAGCACCGATCCCGCGTGGTGATGCTTGCCGGATTTGCCGCCTGGCGGGTAGTCGACGCGCAGGACGGTCAGTGTCTGTCCGGGAAGGTTTGGCAATTTTCCTGCAAAGACTGGAGAGACTTTGTCGTCGTCTGCGTGGACAGTAAGGGTGTACCCTAGGCAAAGGGTCACACTTGCCGCGACGATCGTAAGTTTTCTTTTAAGGCGCATCGGATCTCCATCAGTTGCTAATGTTGAGGACAATCTTGCCGTCTGCGCGAGGTCGCGTTCCCTCGAGCATTTCATGGGCCAACTCCGCCTCGCCAAGGGAGAGGACTGTGCCCACGCGTGATCTGATCGAACCGCTGTCGATGAGGCCGGCGATCATATCCAGACATTGCGTCGTCACATCGACCAGGAAGAACGACGCGCGGACCCTGTAGCGGGCTGCATCGGCCTGGTCGGGAACCGAAACGGCGGAGATCAGACAGCCGCCTGGCTTGAGAACCTGGAATGAGCGACGCTGAGTATCTCCGCCCACCAGATCGACAACCGCATCAACGCCGCTAACCTTTGTTTCGAATTGACGGGACTGGAAGTCGATCACCTCGTCTGCACCGAGTTCGCCGAGGTAGGCGAGGTCTCTGGCACCGCCTGTCGCGATAATCCGCAATCCGGCCTGCCGTGCGAACTGAACAGCGAACGAACCAACGTTGCCTGCCGCGCCATGAACCAGCACGGTGTGACCGCGTTGCAGCTGGGCGTGGTCGAAAAGCGCCTGCCATGCGGTAACGGCGATCACTGGCACCGCCGCAGCCGTGACGTCCGTCACGCTGCCGGGCTTCCGCGCAAGCATGCTAGCCGATGCGACGGCGAACTCGGCATATGCTCCCGTGAACTGCCTGTTTGTGACGCCAAACACAGAGTCGCCGACCCGGAATGCCTCGACGCCCTGTCCAACCGCCTCGACGAGCCCGGATAAATCCGATCCAAGCGTCAATGGCAGGGGCTGCGGCAATGCACTCTTGCCGGCACGTATCCAACCGTCCCACGGTCCAACACCGGCGGCTGCCACCTTTACGAGAACTTCTCCCGGGCCGGGCCGTGGGCGGGCAATTATCTCCAGCGTTATGACTTCGGGTGGACCAAACCTGTGGACGCGGCAGGCCTTCATAGTTGGCATATAGGCGGATGGCGGCGATGACCTATCCTCGTCCATCGGACTATTGCCGTTCCTGGAACGAGATCGGATAGGCCTCGTTGCGCAGCGTCAGCATCGGATCGGCAGGATCGATCCCAGAATGTGGCTGGCCGGGCAGGAACAGCGTACCTTTGTCTGCAGCCGCCTGATCGGCGACGATCTTCGTGATTGTAATCGAACCGAGTTTTACCAGCCTGCGCTGCTCAGGCCAGGCGATTGATGGATCTTCTATCTTGTCACCGTCCTCGGCAATCTGTGCATACCAGTCGAAGCCTATCGGCTGCGCAGCGATGCGCTCGAGAATCTCCTCGCGGAGATAATTGGGTCCTTTGGTCGCGAGATCCGCGGCTGTTAGGTAAAGTTCGCCGGCCTGCGGAATGAGCCGGTAGCGCACGTGCACGGCCTTGCCGGCGGCATTTTTATAGGTGAAAGCGTTGACGCCAAAAAATGCCGTAGTGGCGTAAGATGCTGGCGGCGGCTTTTGCGTCGACACGAAAGTCTTGGCGATCGGATGTGTCTCTAGGAACTGTTCGATCGGGTTTGGGTGAGCCACTCCCGGGCCGCTTGCGCCGATGTCGCGCAGGAATACCGCGAACTCATCGCTGGTGGCGACCGGAAACCCATTGAAGCTGTGGGACACGACATCGACCTCGTCGCCGTCTTCTGCTTTGATCTTGAACGCGAAGCCGCGCGGATTGGCTGCGCCAATCGTGTCGGGAATCTCGGGTATGCCTGTGAAGTCGGAAAACCGGGCGACCACCGGCAGACTTTTTCCGGAGAAGATCAATGCCTGGCTGAGCGTCTCGGCTTCCGCAGATGCGGTGAAAGTGCCTTCCAGCAGGATCCCCTTGGCGTGGACGGCGCGAGCATGATGCTCGCCAAATGCTGAATGCAGGGCGTTGACCAGATCCTGCGCTGATTGATTTGGCGGAATTGGCGGTGCCGCAGGGGCTTCCGCCGCTAACGTGGTTCTGCTCACCGCGGCCACTACCAGTGCGGCGGCTCCAAGCCACCTAGTGAGGCGCCTACCAATTTTGGTTTTCTTTTGCACGAAAATCCTCCCTGACCGTGCTGAGCGCACGCAATCGGGGCAATCCTCGTTCCTCCGTTTTCAGCCGTATTGCCCGTTTTCGTTGCACTTGGCGAATTTGCGCACGAAGCTCTGCTTAGACGAGGCGATCTGTCGAGTCATGCTTCCTACGCCGCCAAGCGCCTGGAGATATGCCGACAAGGCGGCTGAAGACGCGGGTGAAGTGGCTCTGGTCAGCAAAGCCGCAGGACAGCGCAATCGCTACAAGCGACATCCCGGTGTTAGTGAGCGCATTCTTGGCTCGGTCGACGCGCCGTTGCAGTAGCCAACGGTGTGGCGGCAGGCCGGTCGAAGCCCGAAAGGCGCGGGCAAAATGGCTGGGCGACAGCCCGCATTCATACGCCAGCCACTCGGGGGAAATATCGCCCTCGATATGCGCATCGAGAATTTCCATGGCACGTCTCAGCTGCCAAGGTGCTAGTCCGCCACGGGCCGGCAGGGCTTTCATCGATCCGTAGCGGTGCGCGACATGCGCCACGACGGCCAACGTGACATAGTCGATGAATAGCCGGCTTGCCTGATCCGGTGCACTGAATGCTGGCATCAAAGCAGCGCTTAGCGCCTGCATAACGGGATCGTCTGCGCCGCGGCCATGCTCATGGACGAGATCTCCGATACGCGCCACGCCGGCATTATCCGCAACTGCGTTAAACGCCGCGCGCGGGATATAGAAATGCAGCGCGTCCATTGGATTGTTGACGAGCATAACAGGGGCAAGCCTCAGGTCGATGAACGTCGTTTGTCCGGCCAGCACTGGCGCCTCCCGAACAGCTTTGCCGTCCTCCCAGAGGCGGAAGCTTGGATTGTCCAGCATGACGTAGCTTGCAAAATAGGCGTCTACCACCGGCTGGGGGTCCGACAATTCATTGGTTGGTGAATATTGCCGCAAGTAAGTTGCGGCTACCTCCGATTTGCGAAGGGTTTTCGATACCAGTGCTGGGGCTTCTTTTGCCCCGAAACGCTTGGCGAAATCTCGACCGTACGCTTCGCCGCTCCTCATCAAAGCCCTAGCCCCGGCGAAACGTGCATAGTCCACCCTGCGAAAAACCAGACTCCCAGCTTACACAGGATTTAGCTCGCCTGGCGAATTATCAGCGCGCGCTGCTGATTTAGCCGGCGGCGTGAACGTTTTAATACAGGTTTCGCAAGGATTTGGGTGCGTCGGAGCCGACATGGCCTACCAAGCTGATAGCGGCTGTAGTTTCTTCCTCGGAGCCGAGGCCGGCTACGACAGCGGCGATGCCTTCACCCTCAATGTTCGCGGCGGATTGCAGATACCCCCTAGGCGCCAACCACATTGACCCAAGAAGGAAAAGGAAGTTCACCAGTTGCAAGGGCGATGAGATGTGATGGCGAACCGGTCATACCGGGAGCTGGGATAACCCGTGCGAATGTCGTGGGCGTCATTGCCCGCAAAGCAGAGTGGGACCTGACTCGCGGATACCATCAAGGCCAGCGGTCAACATGAACGACTGCATCAACAGGCCGGACAGAAGACCGCACCTGACCCAATCGTCAAAACGTCAAATCACCCCTTGCATCGCGGGAGCCATCCACAGAAGACATTGCCGGCGACGAGGCTTGACGGTCGCGGTCGCGGCGCAAGGATCAGTCGAGGCTGATCCGCGTTCCTTGGCGCCGTTGAGCAGCCGCTGGGGCACCAACAATCAATCCGCCCCGCAGGCATTCAACCGGCCCCGCCAGCAAGACTGAAGCCTGCTCGACGTATGTAACCGCGAGCCCAGGCCTCGCATCAGCCAGAATCTCCTGGACTTGGCGGAGGGATGAAGATGCGCCCGCCAGTCGATTTCGACCTCGCCCTCGTCCAATCGGTCACGCCATATGCGCAGCGAATACGGCGAAAGATGCAGCGCAGCGGTGTATTCGCGAACGCCATGCCGCTCCAGTTCATGGCTTCAACATGCATGGCCCAGAACGCCTGGACACCACGGTTGCGAACATCCGCGCTTATCGCAAAGCGCCGCCGAGTTCCCTTTTTCTGCCGCTTCGCTCGCTCTTCCAGGCGCTTCTGACGGCGCAATTCCGCCTGCTTACGGGCCGCGTCGTTGCCCGCAAAGTACTTCAGCCAGCGATCAAGCGTGTCCTTCGTCAGGCGATGCACGCGGCAATATTCCGTCCGGGTCAGACCGCTGCGCTGCCACGCCTCGACGTGAACCACCCAATAGGATTGCCGCGCCTTGTTCTCGAAATGTCTCAAATTCACCGGAGATCCTCCATGCTACGAAGGAGCCCGACATGTCGCGCAAATGCACTACTCAATCTGGGTGCAGAGACCGGACGCTTACATACAACCGATTAAGATTGCCGCCCGTAATCGGGGCGGTCGCATGGAAGGGCTGCAAAGCTGTGTGTCAGCCGCGGCTCCGCTGGCGATGGTCGGCAGTTCGGCGGCACATTCTGCACCTGTCAAACAGCGCAGGAGGCGGACGATGGAATTCTTTTGTGGACTGGACGTGGCGATGGACGAGACAGCGGTTTGCGTCGTCGACGACGAGGGCGCGGTGCATCTGGAGGCGGCGGTGGTGACCGATCCGGAAGCGATCTTCGGAATCCTCAAGCCCTTTCTCGGGCGACTTCGCCGCGTCGGCCACGAGGCAGGCTCGCTGTCGCCCTGGCTGCATCCGGAACTCAAGAAACTTGGCCTGCCGGCCATCTGCCTGGAGACGCAACACGTGCGCGCCGCGATGTCGGCGCAGCGCAACAAAACCGACAAGGCTGATGCACTCGGCATCGCCCACATCATGCGCACCGGCTGGTTCCGCCAGGCTTATATCAAGTCGGAAAGCTGCTATCGAACGCGGCTTCTGCTGACCCACCGGCGCAATCTGAAGGCTAAGTTCCTCGACCTGGAGAACGCCATCCGCCATTCGCTGAAGTCGTTTGGCATCCGTCTGGGCAAGGTCGGACGCGGAGCCTTCGATCTGGCGGTGCGGGTGGCAGTGGCGAACGATCCGCTGTCGAGCGAGCTGATGGACGCGATGCTGTCGGCGCGCGCGGCACTGTGGAAACAGTACTGCCGCCTGCACGATCTCGTCGTCAAAACGGTGGCGCGCAGCGAACCGTGCCGGCGCTTCATGGCCATCCCCGGCGTCGGTCCGGTGACGGCGCTTTCGTTCATGACGGCGATCGACGATCCCACCCGCTTCCACCGCTCGCGCGACGTCGCGGCCTATTTTGGCCTGACCTCGCGGCGCTGGCAGTCAGGCACCTCGATCGACGTTCAGGGCCGCATCTCCAAGGCCGGCGACGCGGACGTGCGGCGCGCACTCTACGAAGCGGCGTCAGGTTTGATGACGCGCTTCAAGGGCAAGGACAGGGTCAAGAGCTGGGGCCGGGACATCGCCAAACGCTCCTGCCACCGCAAAGCCTGTGTCGCGGTGGCACGCAAGCTGGCGGTGATCATGCACGCCATGTGGAGCGATGGAACGTTCTACGTCGGCGATCCGGCCGCGAGTGAGGACGCCGCCGAGCGGCGCGCCCATGTCAAGGACCGCAAGCTGCTGGGAGCGCATCGATGAGCAGTGCGGCGGCATTTGAAACGCATGGCGCCGGCCCGCTGACCGACGCCATCTGAACAAGGGAGATCCGCTCCGGCGGATGAGGACCGATGCAGACCAGGAACGACGGAACGCACGTTATCCTGCCTGCGGCCGCGCCGATCGACAGACGGCCGGACCGCGCTCGATTGCCTGTGACGATGCTCCGTCAGTCCGATGGAAAAGTGCGCCACGATGGTTCGAGCGCTGCACTCATGCAGCCAAAACAGCCCGTCGCAGAGCGCGGAAGATTGCACGGCGCATCGGAACTCAACGCCAGAACGCGGAATCGTAGCGCAGAGCATAGATTCGTATATTATCGCATCCTGAAGGAGGAAAGACGATGGTTACAAAGTATCGCCAAAAACAACCGATTAAGATGGCAGGATAAAAGGCCGCACATTGCGCGGCGGACGGGTCTTTGTTTTTCAATGCGTTAGATAGTGATTTCGCAATGTACGCATGTTTACTGCACCTTGCGAGAATGTCGATTTCTCAGCTATCCCCGTGAGTTAGTGCAATGTGCGGGAGCCGTTTCCGCACTTTGATGAGGATGAGGCCGGGAAAGGGGCGTAGTCAGGGACGGCGCTGAGGCAGCCTCTCGCCGGCACACAACGAGGTGGTGGATAGTCAAAGTCGAACCGCGTCGACCTGGCCTGCGGTGGCTAGCGATGGGCGGCCGGTTCGGCTGCCGGGAGAGAGGCTTACTACGGACCCGATTGCCGACATCGCCAGCGTCGGCCGTAAGATAGCGGCCGAGCGCTGGCTTGCCGGCTGGCGCCATCTTCCGTACTGCGGATGCGTAGGCTTCACGGTCCCGATGGAAAGAGCGCAGGCGATACGTCCGCCACCAAATCCAAGCGTCCACCGGAGGGTTCGTCGGGCCGCCATCCGCCGGCGCTGCGCATCGCCTGGCTGTCCTGACTGTCGTCTGCCAGTAGCCTCTCCATCCTGACAGGAACGCGTAAACCATCGTGTTACGGTCTAGCCGGCTTAGGTCACTGGCTTAATAGGCTTCAAAGCAAATGGAGAGTCCGCCACGTCTAGGATCAACCGCCGCGCCTTGCTCCTCCATTCTGGCAGCGCAGTCGTCGCCTCAACAGTTGCGGCAACGGCGCTCTGTACCGAACCGCCAGGTCAAGACCGAGGACCGTCCGATAGTCTGCAAGCGCTGATGGAGGCGCATAAGCTATGCTGCGTTCGCTGAAGCCCTGCATCACAAGGGCGGTGGCCGCAGCCAGTCCGACAGAGCGAGCCGGGAGGAGGAGAGGGCGTTGCTCGCCATCTGCGGCTACCCTGCAGTTGGGGAGGCGGACTGCCTAGCCAAGGCTCGGTATCTTTTAGAAATCGAGGGGAGGTGTGAGCTCGACTTGGCAGAGCATATGCAGGCCGTTCTCCGCTCTGCGACGTGGAGGGGATGAAGCGACCGAGGCGCGGTCGGTCAGCGACTGAATGTCTGCTATGCGCCGCATGTCGGCCCTAGAGATTTGCTTAGCCGCTGCCTCAAAGCAGACGCGGCTGACAGGGCTGGACGTCTTGATTGCGCCAGGTCTGGCGCTTCGCCGACCTGTCTCGAACGACTCGGGTCGATCCTATGCGGACCATCCGACCAATGGCTCGGGGCTATCTTCCCTGTGCTTAACGGCTCTATGTTGAGAAGGACGGCACTGATCTGGCTGCAGTAGGCTGGATAGAGGGAGCACGACGTGAGTGAGACCCGGAAAATAGCAGCGATCCTGGTCTCGGATGTGGTCGGCTACAGCCGGCTCGCCGGCGCGGACGAGGATCGCATCCTGGCGCGGCTGCGGGCGCTGCGGAGCGATCTGATCGATCCGACGATCGCCGTGCATCATGGTCGCGTGGTCAAGCGCACCGGGGACGGAGCCCTCGTCGAGTTCCGCAGCGTCGTGGAGGCCGTGCGCTGCGCCATCGAGGTGCAGAATGGCATGGTTGAGCGCAATGCCGGGCTGCCGCCGGACCGCCGCATCGACTTTCGCATCGGCATCCATCTGGGCGATGTCGTGGAGGAGCGCGACGGCGATCTGATGGGCGACGGCGTCAATATCGCCGCGCGGCTCGAAGGCATTTGCGAGCCTGGCAGCATCTGTCTCTCCGAGCAAGCATACTGGCAGGTCAAGGCGAGGCTCGATCTCGCAATCAACGATCGCGGCGCGGTGCAACTCAAAAATATCGCCGATCCGGTCCGAGTTTATTCGCTGCAAGTCGGAGTCCCCGCTCAGGCGAAGCCCGCGACACCTGCGGAGCCCGCTGTGCCGGAGAAGCCTTCGCCACAGCTCGCGCCGCCCGACAAGCCTTCAATTGCCGTGTTGGCGTTCCAGAACATGAGCGGCGATCCTGAGCAGGAATATTTCGCCGACGGGATAACCGAGGATGTGATTGCCGACCTCTCTAAGGTCAGCGGCCTGCTGGTGATCGCGCGCAACTCCAGCTTCACCTATAAGGGCAAGGCTGTCGACGTGCGGCAGGTGGCCCGTGAACTCGGTGTCCGCTCAGTGCTCGAAGGGAGCATCCGCCGCGCCGGCAACCGTGTAAGGATCACCGCACAGCTGATCGATGCGGAAACCGGCGGACACCTTTGGGCCGACCGCTTCGATCGCGAACTCAGCGACGTCTTCGAGGTCCAGGACGAGGTCACCCGGCGGATCGTCGACGCGCTGATGATCAAACTGAGCCCGAGCGAAGCCGCGATGCTTGGTGCTGTCAAAACAACCAGCAGCAAGGCACACGACTTTTTCCTGCTCGGGCGCGAGGCGCTGTGGGGGGCCATCAGGAACCGCGACGTGTTCGAGCGCTCGATCGACCTGTTCGCGCAAGCGATCGCCCAGGATTCGAGCTATGGCGAACCCTATGCCGGCCTCGCAATGGCCGAGGTGCTCAACTGGCAGTTCCATTGGACGGATGGCTGGAGCGAGTCGCTTGAAAAGGCTGAGCGCGATGTCGAGTTAGCCCTGCAGAAGAGTCCGCAGGTTGCCTTCGTGCACTATGTCGCCTCGGTCTTCTACTTATGGAAAAAGGATCTCGACCGATCCGCGGCTGAAGCGGACGCGGCGCTGAATCTCAATCCGAACTACGCTCAGGCGCACAACTCGCGCGGCATCGTCAACATCTATGGCGGCCAGCCCCTCGCGGCTATTCCCCATATCGAACAAGCCATCCGGCTCGATCCCGCGTTGAAGCAGCTGTACATCCACTTTCTCGGCTCCGCCTATCTTGTCGCCGGCAAATTCGAAGCTGCCACGGCGCTGTTCAGGGAGCGTATACAGCTCGCCCCGAAGACCGACCTCTCTCGCGCCTTTCTTGCTGTCGCGCTCGGCCATTTGGACAAGGCCGAGGAAGCCGGCCGGGTCTGGCGCGAACTGATGGAGATCAATCCGAAATACTCCTTTGCCGAGCATGTTGGACGGCTCCCCTTCCGCGATCAAGCCGACGTTGACCATCTGTCCGAGGGCCTCAGCAAAGTTGGCCTCCCGGCTTAAATGCAAATTGGAATCGAGCTGTCTGTCTTGCAGAAAGACATCGTCTCGGGTCTCCTTCCTGTGCTTCAAAAAATACGGGGCGTCTAACCCGCGACGAAATTGTAGGCTGAGCAGGATCGGTGCTGTCCGTGCCCCTGATGCGGCCAAGCCGGCTGTCCCCACCGGGGTTAGATAACGACCATGCCCACGTCCACCTGAACGTCCGGTTTTCACGGTCCGCACCGTGAAGCTGCCAGTCCGCTTCTGATGCGGTGGACGGCTCTCCTCCCTCCCTGCGGTATGTTCGGGGGATCAGAGATGGAGGAGCGCTATGATGAGCAACGTTATGACGGTCGGTCTGGATATTGCGAAGTCCGTGTTTCCAGTGCACGGCGTGGATGCGGTTGGTGAGGTTTCCGTTCGCAGGAAGCTGACTCGTAGGCGCGTACTGGCGTTCTTCGAGAGCTTGCCGCGATGCTTGGTGGGGATCGAGGCGTGCAGTTCATCGCATTACTGGGCTCGCGAGCTGATCGCACGTGGCCACGATGTGCGACTACTGCCGGCACAGTATGTGAAGCCCTATCTGAAGCGGCAGAAGAATGATGCTGCAGACGCAGAAGCCATCTGCGAGGCCGTGACACGACCGACTATGCGCTTCGTGCCGAGCGCACGGCGCTACCTTGTCGACGGCTACGCCGCGCTGCTCATTCAAGCGGGAACGGCGGTTTCATCGCGGCTTCGCCAAGCTGCAAATTCGTTTAACATCATTCGCATCGAGCACCCACGGATCACGGTCGAATGTCGGGCCTGGCAGCCTTCGCAGTCCGGGTTCGAAATCTCAGCCAGTTATTCTTTTCGGCACGGTCCAACCGGGTGGGAACCTGGGGATAGCGGTTAAGCGATGCCGACTTGGTAGCTTCTGCGCTGCCTTCAGCAGGTTTAGCGGCTTAGCAGGAGTTGTGGTAATATGCCTTAACGGTCGCGTAGCAATCGCAGGAGCTTTCCAACAGGCGCGGCCTCCAGTGCAGTATCTCTTGGAGGCGCTTAACCGCACGAATGGCCCTATGGAAGGCGTCTACGCTTTTCAGTCGGGGGATTCCAACTACGCAAATCTTCGGTGGAGCCACAAGGGCGTTACGCCGGTTGCTTATGATAGCGCCGGGCCGGCGGGCAGTTGCTCTTCCACCTGATCTCGAAGCTCTATGAACGCACCTCGATCATCATCACCACCAATCTTGCCTTCGGGGAATGGCCGAGCGTCTTCGCTGGCGATGCCAAGATGACCACCGCGCTGCTCGACCGCCTCACTCACCACTGCGAGATCGTCGAGACCGGAAACGAGTCCTGGCGCTTCAAAAGCCGATCTCAAAGCTAAAGCCGAAAAGCTAATCAGCCGCGCCCGATCAGGCTGTGCAACCCCGACCAGCTCCGCCTGATCGGGCGCTTACCGGCGTGCCTCCCACAACCGAAAGCCGGGGTCCCTTTTGCGCGAAAATACGAGGTCCGATTCCGCGTCATTGACAGCCAACGGCAGCGGCACCAAATTCGCTGGGCCGGCCGCCGGGATTTTGATCGGAACGCAGAAAACGAACTCGAGCCGGTGCACGTCGGGAGATTTGTGATGCACTGCCACATCCTTGAGCACGAGGTCGTGGGATGATGTCTGTGGTCGAGGTTTTGCCTATTGTGGAGGATGCCAAGTGAAGTCCCGATGCGGTCGGTTGCAACGGTCGCTGTCATTCATTTTTTTGGCGGATTTAATCTTGCTCGCGGCTCCGGCCGGCGCCGCCGACGCGTCCGGCCAAGCAGGTAGCTCAATCTGGCAGTGGGATCACCTCACTGGGGACTGGAATGGCGACCGGACGGCGCTTGAGGACAAAGGCATTAAGTTCACCCTCGATTACGTGAGCGAGGTCATGGATGTGGCGGGTGGCGGCATCCGCCAGGGCGCGACCTACGAAGGACGATTCGACGTCAACTTGGACCTCGATTTTGAGAAGATGGGTCGGTGGCAGGGTGGATCTGCCCATGTGACGGTGTATCAAATACACGATCTCAATGATCGCAATGTCGCCGCTGAGGTTGCCAGCCTCGGCGATCCGAGTAACATCGATGCGGTTCCGACGACGCGGCTCTTCACCGCCTGGGTCCAGCAAACGTTTGCAGACGGCAGTTTTGTCAGGTTGGGGCAGGTTGCGGCGGACGAGGATTTCGCAACGAGCAATTCAGCCGGGAAATTGCTAAACGGTGCGTTTGGATGGCCTGTGCTGAATGCCTCGGATTTGCCGAGCGGCGGACCGGCCTATCCGCTTGCGACGCTCGGTGTGGTTTCAGCCGTTTACCTCAAGCCGAAACTTGTCGTGCGCAGTGGGCTTTTCAGCGGCGACCCGGCCGGACGAGATTGCCAAAACGATCCGCAGGTTTGCAACCTACACGGCACCACCTTCAGTTCGGCCGGTGGCGCCCTGCTGATGGCCGAACTGGCGTACGAACTCAATCCGGACGGTGCTGCGGACGGGCCATCGGTTTCTTACAAGCTCGGCGGCTGGTATCACACCAGCACGTTTGCCGATGAGCGATATGGCCTGAGCGGTTCGGGCAGTGTGGTGCCGCTCGCGTCGCCTCAAGCGGTGGGTTCGGTCATGCATTCGGGGAACTGGGGTGTCTACGCGCTGGTCGACCAGACGCTGTTTGAGGGAAGCGGCACCAAAGTCGGTGGCTTCTTGCGCGGGCAGTTGGCGCCTTCTGACAGGAATCTGGTCGCGTGGGGTGTCGACGTAGGCCTGGCCTTTACGGGCCTATCGCCAACGCGCAAAGACGATACGTTGACCGTTGGCGTTAGTCATTCAGCTATCAGCCATGCGGCATCGAATCTTGATAGAGACACCGCAACCGAAACAGGCACAGCGTATCCGATACGTTCCGGCGAGACCATATTCGAGGTGAATTACGACTTCGTCGCGGCACCATGGTGGAATATTCAGCCGGATTTCCAGTACATTGTCCATCCCGGCGGAGGAGCTGCGGATGATGCGACCGGCCAGGCAATCCCCAACGCCCTCGTTGTTGGAGTCAGAAGCACCATCGACTTTTGAACTGCTCTCGCCGGAGTGACTCGCACGCGTTCGTTACATCAGATTTAAGGGAGCAATAAGCTTGGATGGCCGCTATGAGGTGCCAACGGAACGGCTGCTCTTAACATTGTCTTCCCGAAAAGCTGCCCGTCCACTTCCGGCCCCAAACGCGACGTCCGAGTAGTGGCTTGGCGATGTCCGGAGCTGGTGCAAGCCGGACCTGGCAAGAGATGGCATAGTTGTGGTCTTGTTTGGACAGGCGAGCGAACCGCAAAACTGGCGGCAGCAAGGCCGGCGCTAGACCATTGATATTGCTGTCGTCAAAACCTAGGGATTTTTAGCGCTACTCCCCAGCTTCGGAGAATGATCGGCGTTCAGAGAGCAATTTGCACGCTTGGGGCGCTGCGGCACTCCCCAGCCTTTGGCCACACACCCTGCAAACGCTGGGCTACCGGGAAGCCATGAGGGGACCGGAGAATTGTTTGGACTTTGAAGGTGGTAGCGGGAAGGGTGCTGGAGACTAACCTTCTCCGTTTTGGGAACCTTGAATGAGTGCAGAGCTGAGCTTCGCTCAGGGTTCAGTTTAGCGCCCCGCTGGCCAGAAACCCGCGGGGCGTCTACTCGTTGAGCAACAGGATGGCCGGCCGCTTCACACGTGCGAATACTTCGTTGCCACATCAGCCTAGCTGCAGCTAACACTATTGCAATTACAGAGCATCGGGCGGTGTTAACCAGTAATACTTAGCTGCCTCGAGCGGCGACGTGAGCAGGCCTCGGGCTCACCAACGCCAAGGTAGCCGCGGGAGCAGCTGTCGTATCGCCATCTGAGAGAGCACCGCAGACTGGCAGTGGAACTGGGGATGCCTGCCACAGCGGCAGCCCGGTCGATACCGCGACTTCAGGATCGGCCGTGAAGAGATTGGCGCCACGGCCGCGTAGCTTCAGCAAGATCGAGCTGTCCATGTCGCTATGAAGCCTCCTCAAGCCGAGTTCGTTGTAGACATGGCCGGTCGAGCCGGGATTGATGCCCGATATGACGACAGTCGACGCGCCGCTGTTGAATGCATAGAGCACAGCGGTGATCCCGTTCGAAAACTTCCGTGCATTGTCCAACTCGCTGTGGCGCGTGCCCATGACCGCCTCGTGC